>JBBIKK010000096.1:0-3969 GCA_037445475.1 Chloroflexota bacterium | reverse complement strand
GGCGACCCGCGGCGGCTCGCGCTTCTCGTCACGCATGGCGTTCGGCCCCTTCCAAGGTCAACAGGTCGACGCCGGAGGCGCGGAGCACGCCGAGGATCTCCTCCAGGTGCGTGGTGCTCCGGGCCAGACGGGCGAGGTCGCGGACGACCACGCGCCGCAGGCTGCCCCGACGGACGTCGGCGAGCAGCCGCCGGAGCCCGGGCCGGCCGGCGTCCAGGCCGGACTTCCCGGGATCGGCGTAGACAGCCGCGCCCGTGCCGTCCCCGACGAGGCGGATGGTCTCCCGAACCTGGGTCCGGCAGGCCGTTCCGGTTTCGTCGTCGGCCGCCGTCCGGGCGTAGACCGCGTCCGTCTTGGCCTGAGGCTCGCGGGTCGGCCTCTTCCGTAACCTGTTGGATTCGCTCGTGTTACGCGCGTCTCCCACCTGACACCCCTACCTCGGGGTTCGCTTCCAGGGCCTTACGGCGAGGGTCCTCTACGGGGAAAAGGCCGCTACGGAGTGCCCAGGGGGACCAGTCGGGGAGCGCGCTTTTTGAGTTGACTTTCAACTCAACATCGGCTACCCTATCGCCTATGTCCCAGCCGACCACATTCGGGCAGAGGCTCCGGCAACTCCGCAAGGCCAGGAACCTCACCCAGCGCGACTTGGCCGCGAAGGTATCCGCGCGTCTGAGGGCGGAGGACCGTCGCGGGTTCGACTTCACCTACCTGAGCAAAATCGAGAACGACAAGACGCCGCCGCCATCCGTCGCGGCGATCACCCAGCTGGCCGAGGTGCTCGAAGCGGACGCGAACGAGCTCATTACGCTGGCGGGGAAGGCGCCGCCGACCTTGGGAAAGACGCTGAAGGAGAGCGAGTCGGCGCGCACGTTCTTCCGCTCGGCCTTCGATGCAGACTTGACCGAAGAAGACTGGAAGAAACTCTCGCAGGAACTGAAACGCAGGACGAAGGCCCGTGAGAATCCTCCGAAATCAGGAAATTGAAGAGATCGCGGCGTCGCGGCTCGCCGAGCTCGAACGGAAGCTCGGCCAACCGCTGTCGCCCCCGATCCCCATCGATATCGTCGCCGAGAAAGTCCTCGGTCTGGACTTCCTGTGGGAACCCATCGACGAGCTGCCCGGCGAGCAGATCCTCGGCGGGCTGGTCGCCAAGAAACGCCTGATCGTCCTCAACGAGAATCGCAAGGGCCTCCTCACGGGGAAGCCCGGGGTCGAGCGCTCGACGAAGGGCCACGAGATGGGCCATTGGGACCTGTTCATCGACAAGGGCTCCCTCGACCACCCCACGCTGTTCGACGTCGAGGGCGACGGCCCCTTCGCCTTTCGAAGCTCCCCGGTCGGCGACGTCGCCATCATCAAGGCGCTCGACCGAGACGCGGAAGGCCACGAGCTCCTGCGGAAGATCCAGTCGCGCGCCGACGAGCCCGATGAGGCGAGAGCCGTCAACCGCTACGCGGCGGCCCTCTCGATGCCGGCGGACATGATCCGGGCCGACGCGGTGAAAATCGACCGCACGAAGTGGCCGAACCTGTACCGGCTGGCTGAGAAGTACGAAGTCACGATCTCCGCGCTCCGCGTTCGGCTTGAGCAGCTGGGTCTCCTGTACGTCGACGAGCACGGGAAGCTCTACGAGTCGAGAGATGCTGCCTCGGGGCAGATGATGCTGGGTTTCTAGTGGAGGACATCTGATGGCGTACACAGACGAGACGCTCTCGGCCATCTACGACCGCACGTCGGGGTACTGCCACATCTGCGGGAAGAAGCTCGCGTTCACGAACTACGGGAAGCCGGGAGCCCGAGGCGCGTGGGAGGTGGAGCATTCCGTGGCTCGGGCCAACGGCGGGACGGACCGGCTCAACAACCTCTACGCCGCGTGCATCCCATGCAACCGAGAGAAGCGCGACGGCTCAACGCGGACCGCCCGGGCGCACAACGGTCGCACGCGCGCGCCGCTGTCTCGGGAGAGACGTGGGGCCGCGAAGACGCGCAACGCCCTGGCAGGAGGAGCTGCTGGTGCGATCCTCGGGGGGCGGTTCTTCGGCCCGGCGGGGGCGCTTATCGGCGGCCTCATCGGCGCCGCCGTCGGGAAGTCGGCGAAGGTAGAGTAGAAAGAAGCAAGAGGAGGGCAACAGACGCATGGAACCGATCAGATTGCTCAAGCCCCCGGAGTACACCTCGGAGGAGCGCGAGGCTCTGATCGACTTCGTGCTGGCCCTCAGGAAGTCGCACATCAAGGATCTGCTGAAGGGGATCGAGCTGCCGGTGTCCGGCACGAAGCCCGACCTGCGCGACAGACTCGAAGAGGCGCTCAAGAAGAATGGTCTTTCCTACGAGCGGTTGGTGGCTTTTCTCGACTCCGTGGCTCCGTGGGGAAAGCAGCACGTCTTCCTTTTCAACGGACCGCGGGGCGATCTGAAGGAGTGGAAGACCCCCGACCATGTGCTGGGCCTTCTGAAACAGCACCGCCTCGGGAAGCTCTACAACGCCCGCCTGCCACTCATCCTTCCCGACAAGCTGACGCTCTCCTCGGTGACGCATTCCGATGGGAGGCTGCGGGTCATGGCCGTCCAGAAGCGGGAGTACGCCGAGCGGACGCCTGACCACGACGAGGAGAAGGAGTCGGCGGACGGCGAGAGGATCACCCTCAAGGCCTACGTCCACCACCTGACGCGGACGCTCACGGTCTTCGAATGGGACCTGAACGCGAACGTCGCCATGCTTCAGGTGACGCAGCTCCAGAAGGACGGTGACTACGAGGAGGTCGCGGAGGAGTTCTTCCAGCTCGTCAGCCCCTGGATGAACATGAAGCAATTCGGCTCGATTGACCTCCGCCCCGTGATCGGGAAGCTCCATGAGCTTGAAGCGAACGGACAGGCCGAGGCTCGTTCCCACGGATTCACCTACGGGTCCCTGCGAGGAAGGCGAGTCTCCGCGCATAGCCCGAGTCCGCGAGACTCGGTGCGCGGTGAGGCGTTCATCGACGACGCGATGGACCACGTTCGGAAGAACGGCGTGGGGCATCTGGGGAACTTCTACTGGCTCCCTGGGATCAAACCGGGGCCAGTCCCTAACCCCCTGAAGGGCGACGTCCACGTGATCATCGTGGGCGCGAAGTCTCGCGTGACCTTCCCGACGCCCAACTCCGAAGACGTGGTGAGATATGTTCTTCACAGAGTGCGCTCGCTTAGCTGAGCGGCACCCCAACCTCGCCCCAGCCGTCGAGAAGATCGACGCGCAGCTACGGCGGATGCGCACCGCCGAGGTGATCAGAGTGGGCGACTTGGCGAGCTTCCTCAGACTGGACCAAAACCAGGCCCATGCCGTACTGGAGGGCCTCGCCGAGGTAGGACTTCTCCGGCCGGAGGAGATGGTCGAGTGTCCCGATCCTGACTGCGGGATGGCGGTCCTTCGGTCGGACTACGAGCAGATGCTCGAGGAGGAGGGTGAGTATCGCTGCACAAGCTGCCACAGGCTCTGGAACGATGGAAGGGTCCGCGCCATTATCACCTACCGTCGTGGCGACAAGTGGCCGGAGCTTCCGCCCGAGCCCGCCGGGGAGTCGTTCATCGGCCCGGCGGAGGTGTATCCGAAGGACACGCGGATCTTCAAGAACCAGGGGAAGACGTGGCTCGCCGTCTACGACGGCATGCCGAAGAGCGTGGAGCACTCCGTCGGCATGGCCTACATCGCGCGGCTGCTCCAGACGCCCGGAACGGACATCCACGCGGCCGCCCTGCGAAGTTCCGTCTCCGGCGACGGGAGCGTCCCGCTGCTGGGCTCCGCGGGCCCCGTCCTCGAGACTCACGACCTCAAGCGATACCGGGAACAAATGAACGACCTCCAGGAGGAGATCCAGGAGGCCGAGAGGAACAACGACCTTGGGAGAGCGCAGAAGCTCAAGGAAGACCTGCACGCGGTCACCGAGGAAGTCGCCCGGGCCACGGGCCTCGGCGGCCGGAATCGAAAGGC
>JBBIKK010000095.1:2549-3518 GCA_037445475.1 Chloroflexota bacterium | reverse complement strand
CGCAAGAACATCCTGATGCGGGACCGTTACACGTGCCAGTACTGTCACAAGGTCTTTCCCGCCGCCGAACTGACGCTGGACCACGTGATTCCCCGCTCCCGCAACGGCGAAACCACCTGGGAAAACCTTGTCGCCTGCTGCCACGCGTGCAACAACCGCAAGGGCAACCGCACGCCGGAAGAGGCGGGCATGAAGCTGCTGCACCCGCCGCGCCCGTATACACTTCACACCGGAAGGCATCTCTTGCGGCTGCTCGGCAAGAGCGACGAGCGCTGGCAGAAGTACCTGTTTTACTGAACACGCGTCAGACCGCGCCGCCGCGATTATCATGAAATTGGGATGAGACGGCGCGGCTACGCCTTGTGGGCCTTGCTGCTTGCGGCGGCGCCGCTGGCGCGGGGCCAGGTGATCGAATTCGAGTCGGGCGGGCTGCGCTACCAGACGCTCACGCGCGAAGGGCTCACCGTGATGTTCGCGCCGCTGCCGCACCAGGTGCGGAACTACGTCATCCTGCAGGTGGCCATCGCCAACGGCTCCGGCGCGACGCGCATGGTGCGGCCGGAGGATTTCCGATTCGTGCGCGAGGACGGGCACGAGCTGCGCCCCGTGCCGCCGCGGCAGGTGGTGCAGGGGTTCCTCGACCGCGCCGGACGCAACGACGTGATTCGCATGGTGACGCTCTACGAGATGGGGTTGTACGGGATGGAACGGTTCCGGTCGACCAGCGGGTACGAGCAGCGCCGGCAGCAGGCTTTGGCCGAAGTGGCCAACCCGCGGCTGAAGGCAGCCGCTTCGGCGTCCGCCATCGTGTTCGTGCCCGTGAAGCTCGAGCCTGGGCAATCCACCGACGGGGCGATCTTCTTCGAGGTGCCCGAGCGGAAGCTGGGCGAGGGGCGCCTGATCGCTGCCATCGGGCAGGACACTTTCGTGTTCAAGCTGGGCGGTCTGGAACATCCCGGAAGCCTGATC
>JBBIKK010000095.1:0-2503 GCA_037445475.1 Chloroflexota bacterium | reverse complement strand
GGGCCGCTATCATGTTTCATTGGTCGACCTGCACACGCATTCCTCCTTCAGCGATGGAACGGACTCTCCCGCCGAACTGGTGCGCAAGGCGGCGGCGCTGTCCCTGGAAGGGCTGGCGCTGACCGACCACGACACGATGGAAGGCGTGGAGGAGGCGGCTGCGGAGGGCGCGCGGCAAGGCCTGTTTTTCCTGCGGGGCGTCGAACTCAGCGCCCGCCGCGAGGACGAGCCGGACGAGCTGCGGCGGACGCTGCACATCCTCGGCTATTTCTTTTCGCCACCGAAGGCCGGCTTCGCCGGATGGCTGGCCACGCTGGCTGCCAAGCGCCGCCGGCGCAACGAGTCGATGGCGGAGCGGCTGCAGCGGCTCGGCTACGACGTGAAGCTGGAAGAGGCGGAAGCGCTGGCGCGCCGCATCACCGCGCGCCCGCATTTCGCCGAGGTGCTGGTGCGCAAGGGATACTTTCCGACCGTGCGCGCGGCCATCGACGCGCTGCTGGCGGAAGGCTGTCCGGCGTATGTCGAGAAGGAGGACCCTTCGCCCGCGGAGTGCATCCGGCGGATTCGCGAGGCCGGCGGCGTGGCGTCGCTCGCACACCCCTGCCGCATCTGCAACGGTGATCCCGGCGCGCAGGAGGCGCTGCTGCGCTCCCTTGCGGACGCAGGGCTGCAGGCGGTCGAGGTCTGGCATCCGGATCATGATGAGCGCGCAGTTTCGCGCTACATCCAAGTGGCGCGCAAATTCGGTCTTGCGGCCACGGGCGGATCGGACTACCACGGCTCGCGAACGCCGGATCTGCGGCTCGGCGACGCGGGCGGCGCGCGCGTCCGGATGTCAGTTCTGGACGAGCTGCGCCGGCGCGCCGGCCACTGAGAGATCGTTCACTTTGCGCAAATACGCCAGGGCGCGCACGCAGCCCTGCGCGGGCGACCAGACGGCGGAAGTCACCACCCCGCACTCTTCGCCGCCGGAAAGAACTTTCTCGCCGGGAGCGGGCGGCTGCGAGGTTTCAATGCGGATCGGATACAGCATCTTGTGCACTTGCCCGCGCGCGCGCACCCGTTCCACGATTTCCTGGCCGAGGTAGCAGCCCTTGTTGAAGTGCACGGCGTGGAGCTGCCGCGTCTCGTGCACCAGGTGCGACTCCGTGATGTCTTCGCCGTAGCGGGGCACGCCATTTTCGATGCGGACCGTGCGCGCCTCCTCCGGCGAGGCCTCGGCGATTCCGGCGGATTTGAGCTGTTCAATTATGGCCGGCTTGTGTTCCGCAGGCAGGATCATGCGGAAGCCCGGCTGGCCGGTGACGGAAGCCGGGATCACGATGCCGCTGCGCGGGGCGGTGGACGAACCGGGGCCTTCCACCGCCAGCTCCGCCGTGGTTTCCGTGACGTCGTCGAGCGTGACGTCGTCGGCGATGATGTAGCGGTCCAGGTGCTGGTAGACCTTGAGCCGCGTCTCCGGCTCGACGTCGAGCAGCAGATGGTCCGAGGCGCAATAGATCCACGCATCGGCGAGGATGCGGCCCTGCGCGTTCAGGAAGAACGCATAGACTGCATCGCCGGGCTGCATCTGCTCGACGTGGTTCGTGGTCATGGCGTGAAGGAGCCGTTTGCGGTCCTCGCCGAGGGCGCGGATGCGCCCGCGTGCGGACAGATCGATCCAGGCAGCGCCGTGCCGCAGCGCTTCGTATCCGGTCATTGCGATCAGCGGGCGAAGTTGCTGTAGTAGAGCCCGATCACCATCGTAATCGCGCCGGTCGCCAGCGCGCCAATCCGCCAGCGGCGCTCCTTTTCGGGCGCCGCGCCGCGCGCCAGCAGGAACACCATGGCGATGACATGGAGCGCCAGAAGGACCTTGATGCCGACCAGCGCGTGCCAGCCCGCCGGAGGCGACTTCATCCTAGTCATGAAGTTGTGCGCTCCTGTGACAGCCAGCAGCAGAGCGGCTGTGACAGCCAGTCCGCGCCACTGGCGCACGCGGTTGGCCAGCAGGAGCGCGAACAGCAGCAGGGCAAGCGCCAGGTGAAGGTAAAGCAGTGCGTCATTCATGGGGGACAAAACAGCCTTTCAAGCTTATACTGATGTGGAAATGACCCACGAGATTCTTCCCATGGGGATGTTGCAGTGCAACTGCTCGGTCTTCGGCGACGAGGCGAGCGGAGACGCCATCGTGGTGGACCCCGGGGATGGCACGGACCTCGACCGCCTGCTCTCGCTTCTCCGGGAACGCCATTACAAGGTCAAGGCGATCTTTATCACGCACGCGCACATTGATCATATTGGCGGCGCAGCGAAACTGAAGCATCCCACGGGGGCGCCCGTGTTCATGCATGCCGACGATCAGGACCAGTACGATCACATCGGCCTCCAGGCGCAATGGCTTGGCATGCCCGCCCCGCCGCGCACCGAGGTTGACGTCCGTCCGAAGGAGGGAGACACGCTCACTCTCGGCGGTACGGTGATGCACGTGCTGCACACGCCCGGACACACGCAGGGCAGCGTG
>JBBIKK010000094.1:0-3229 GCA_037445475.1 Chloroflexota bacterium | reverse complement strand
AAACTGAATTTGTCGATCGATTTCGAGAAAGCCATTGCCTGGCGTTGGCGCGCGGGCCTGCTGCTCTTGGATGGGCCAGAAGCCGTCCGCTGAGATGCGCTCCTGCCGCCCGCCCCACACATACAGCATGTACGAAATCGTCATCAACATTCACATGCACACCCGCTACTCCGATGGCAGTGGTAGCCACCGTGAGATCGCCGAGGCGGCTCTGCGTTGCAACCTGGATGCCGTCATTGTCACCGACCACAACGTGCTGGTCAACGGTGTTGAGACCTATGTCAGCGATGGGACGCGGAGAGTATTGGTGCTGGTTGGGGAAGAGATTCACGATCAGGATCGTCAGCCCCAGAAGAATCATTTGCTGGCGCTGGGCGCGCAACAGGAATTGGCGACGCTGGCAGATGATCCACAGATGCTCATCCAGGCGGTACGCGCCGCGGGCGGGCTCTCGTTCCTGGCTCATCCTTATGATCCTGCCGCCCCGGCCTTCCACGAGAGCGACCTCTCCTGGGTGGAGTGGTCGGTCCAGAACTTCACCGGGCTTGAACTGTGGAATGGCCTGAGCGAGTTCAAGAGCCTCTTGCGCACGAAGCTCCACGGCTTGTTCTATGCCTGCTTTCCGGCCTGGATTGCGCGCGGGCCCCTGACCGCTACGCTGCGGCGCTGGGACGAATTGCTTGCCCGTCGCCGCGTGGTGGCCATCGGCGGCTCGGACGCCCACGCGGCCCGCTACCGACTCGGCTGGCTGAGACGGATCGTTTTCCCCTACGACTTCCACTTCCGCGCCGTGAACACGCATGTTCTGATCCCCACGCCTCTCAGCGGGGAGGTGCAGCATGATCGCAACCAAATTTACCAGGCCCTGGCTGCCGGGCATTGCTTCGTAGGGTACGATTTGCCGGCTCCCACGCGCGGCTTTCGCTTCTCGGCCCAGGGACGGCAGGGCGAGGCCATCATGGGCGACGAGATCGCGGCCCGCGGCGGGGTGACATTGCAGGCGCGTCTGCCCGGCGCGGCGGATATTCGGCTGATCAGAGATGGCCATGTCGTCCAACGGGCGAACAATAGATCTTCCCTGACTCATATTACTACCGAAGCCGGCGTCTATCGCATCGAGGCCTATCGAAGGTATCTCGGATTCAAACGCGGCTGGATCTTCAGCAATCCGATTTACGTTCGTTGAGCCTCTTCGCACTCCACGCTGGAATCCAGACCCACATCACGAGTCGCGCTTCCCCTGGAGCAGGCCTTCCCGGCCAAGATCAGCAGAACGAAGTTCCCGGCAGGCAGGTTTGAGAAAGCCATCGGGAAGCCTTGCACAGCCCTTCCCCGGATCGTCCTCTTTGTGATACACTTTGAGCCATCCAGAGACAGTTTCTGTGTATCCTTCCGCTCCCGGCTCGCCCACGGCGTTGAACGGGAGCAAACCCATGGAAAGGAGGTTCTCCTCATGCGCAAATACGAGTTGGTGTGCGTGATCCAGCCCGATGTGGACGAGGCCACATTGAATGGCCTCTTCGACCGCATCAAAGGTTGGGTCACGGAAGCAGGAGGCAGCGTGGACAGGGTGGAAATGTGGGGCAAGCGCAGGCTGGCGTACGAAATCCGCAAGCAGCGCGAGGGCCTGTATGCCCTGTTCAACCTCAGCCTTCAGCCATCCCTTACTTCTGCTCTCGAGCAGAATTTGCGTTACACCGAGGCCGTGATGCGACACATGCTCACACGGGTTGGATAGCATCTCACGCTTGATCTGTGTCTGTCGAACCGAGGAGATGATATGAGCCGAGGCCTGAACAAAGTGATGATCATCGGCCACCTTGGCCGAGACCCCGAAATGCGTTACACCCCCTCCGGCAAGCCGGTGACCACGTTCACGGTGGCGGTCAGTCGCTCGTGGAACACGGCCAGCCGCGAGCGCCAAAGCGAAACAGAATGGTTCAACGTTGTGGCCTGGGGCAACCTGGCGGAGATCTGCAAGCAATATCTGACCAAAGGGCAACAGGTTTACATCGAGGGCCGTTTGAAGACCCGCCGCTGGGACGACAAAGAAGGGCAGAAGCATCTCAGCGTCGAGATCATTGCCAGTGAAATGATGATGCTGGGCGAACGCCGCGAGGTCTCCCAGGCCGCCGAGGAATCGTCTACAGAGAGCTCGCCCTCTGTGGATGAGGATGAATTCCCTTTTTGAGAAATGCGGAGTGAAACATGGTTGAAGAAAGAGCCAACGGAACAACTACAGAGAGCAGCGCCCCGACACGGCGCTTCGCTCCCCAGCCCAAGACCTGTCAGTTCTGTGCCGACAAGAGTCTGCTCATTGATTATAAAAAAGTGGATTTGCTGAGGCGCTTCATCAGCGATGACGGCAAGATCCGCCCCCGACGCCAGACGGGCACCTGTGCCCGCCATCAGCGCGCCGTGGCCAGTGCCATCCGCCGCGCCCGCCACATTGCCCTGCTTCCCTTCACCGGCACCGTCTGGGAAGAAGGCTTTCACTAGAACTCACCCGGCGGGGCATAGGGGGAACCCCCAGGCCCCGCGTTCCAGGAGCAGATTATGGCCAAACCCGGAAAGCCCAAGCCCACGTTGCACACCAGGAAGCATTTGGCTCGCCTGGAACGCGAGCGACAACAAACACGCCTGATTTTGTTCTCCTTCATCGGCATCATGGTGGCCGTCTTCGGCCTGCTGGTGTATGGTTATGTGGACGTGAAATACCTCCAGGCGCGCCGACCGGTGGCCAGGGTCGGCGAGGCGAGTATCCGCGTGGGAGAGTGGCAGGCACGTGTCCGCTTGCAGCGCAGCAGTCTGATCAATCAAATGCTTCAATACCAGCAGATCAGCCAGAACTGGGGCATTGACTTGAGCGCGCAGATTCAGCAGTTTTCCTTTCAGTTGAATTCGCCCACCACGCTCGGCCAGAGCGTGCTCGACCAGATGATCAACGAGGAGTTGATCCGCCAGGAAGCGGCGCGGCGCCACATCACCGCCAGCCGGGAGGAGGTGGATCGGGCCATTCAGGCCTCCTACGGTTATTTCCCGAACGGTACACCAACACCCACCATGACCCCTACGGAAATTCCCCCTCTCACCCTCTCCCCCCAGACCCTGACGCTGGTCACCCTCACCCCCACCCCCACGCCGGCGGCTACAGAAACGCCCCTGCCCACCCCGAGCCTCGAGGTGCCGGCCCCTCCCACGGCAAGCACTACCCCCGGCCCGACCCCAT
>JBBIKK010000093.1:0-3593 GCA_037445475.1 Chloroflexota bacterium | reverse complement strand
TGGTCCCATCCGGAACGGTCACATCGGCGATGAATTGCGCCAGGTCACAGGCCTGGGTAGCCGTGGGCGGGGGCAGGGTGGGCGGCGGGAGTGTGGGCGGCGGCAGGGTTGGCAAGGACGAGGGGATCGGCGTAAACGTTGAGGTGGGCGCGAGCGCAGGCGTGGCGCTCGGCAACTGTGCCTGGACCGTCAGGGCGGCGGCGGTCAGGATGGCGGAAGCGCCCTGCTGGGGCTGCTGACTCGATGGGAAATTGCAGGCCAGGATCGCCACCATGAGGGCTAGGGCAGCTGATAGATACGGAAACGTGCGCACGACTCCTCCAACAAGAAATTCTGAGGGATGTATAAAGGCAATTGAAATTGTATTTCCAAAGCGGCGAACGCACAACCCCCCTTTCTTCCTGGTCGTATGGTTTTCTCAAGGTCGCTCGACAAAAGAATGATGTCATTGCGAGGGCAGTGTTTTTTTGCCCGAAGCAATCTCCAAAAGGTCGGTTTTGCCCATTCTGTGGAAGACTGCTTCGCCAAAGAGCGGCTCGCAGTGACATTTCCCGGACTTTGAGAAAGCCATGCTTCCTGGTTGGGGTTTTTTGAGGTTTTTGTACTTCTCCAAATTGTTGTCACAATCTTCCTGCGGAGTCAGATAGTCACATAGTCAGATAGCTGTACAGGCGGTAGATTGGATGGGGAGGTGGTCGGATGGTGAATGGGGATGCCGTGAACTCAAAGATCGAATCTTTGAAAAGCCCTGAGATGGGATCGAAAAACTCTTGTGCATTGCGCGTTTTTATGATAAATAGTATTCATCTCAAAGATCGAGGTGAACGATGCGAGTATGCGTCCTTTATGACGAAGAAACCTACGGCTTCACTCCAGATGAGTTCTTGAAGCATTATCCATGTGAATGGAAAATGGTCACGTTGCGGCGCCCGGTGCGCGAGAAGATTCGTCAACTCGCACAACAAAATGGTTATGATGTGTACTTCAACTTATGTGATGGCGCCAGCGATGAGGCGTACCCGGGCCTGGATGTGATCGAAGCCCTGGAAGAGTTCAACCTGCCCTTCACCGGCGCCAGCAGCAATTGCTACGATCCCTCGCGCGAGGAGATGCAGGCCGTTGCCGAGGCACACGGCCTTGGTTTTGCCAGAGGGTATCGCGTATATGCCGGTGAAGATGTACTGAGGAAAACTCGAGATCTGCGCTACCCATTGATGGTGAAACACCCACAAAGTTACAGCAGCATTGCCATGACGCGCGAATCGCGCTGCGATACCCCCGAGCAATTGCTCAAACAATTTCAGCGCATGGCTTCCGAGTTTGGCGCGGCGCGGGTGGAGGAATTCATCGTCGGGCGCGAATTCAATGTCTTCATCGTGGACAACCCGGAAGACCTCTCCGCTCCCTTTGTTTACCCTCCCACCGAGTTGATCTTCCCGCCGGGCGAGGAGTTCTGGCATACGGATATCAAATGGGATTACTCCGTCCCCTTTGAGTTCCGTGAGGTGAAAGACCAGGCCCTGATTCCCCGCCTGCAGGAGATTGGCCGGGCGATGTACCTGGCGATGGGATGCACCGGCTATGGCCGCTGCGATGTGCGCATGAACGAGAAGGGTGAATTGTTCATCCTGGAAATCAACCCCAATGGGGGAATCTTATATCGACCGGAAGAGTATGGCCCTGCCGATTACATGATCCTGTACGATAAAGACGGCTACTACGGCTTCTTCGACCGCATCTTCCGCTCGGCCATTCGAAGACAGAGACTGAGGGCCACCTCTCGCTCTCACCATGGCTCGAAGATGGCCTCAGGCGCGAAGCCGCCCCCTGAACAGGAGCCGGGCACGCCTCCGCAGGGAGGCAAGGAGAGGTTGCACCCAGGGTAGCCGCAGGACAAGCAGAAGCATGAGCAAGAGGCCGTACACCAGCGGCCGCAGGATGTCCCCTTGCAGCCGGAAAAGGTCGCCCTTTTTTGAGAGGGCCGAATGCAGAACGGCGATGAGGGCAGCCAGGTAAACGAGGCGATGCAGGCGCTTCCAATTCTGGCCGAGGCGTACTTTCCAGAGGTCGAAGGAGGTGATGGCCAGCGGCATCAACATCAGAAAGGCAGCCATGCCGTAGAGGAGGTACGATTTCTCAATCACCGTCTGAGCGAATGCATCCCAGGCCAGTCCGTAATCCAGATCGACAAAGATCAGGGCATGGATGGCGGCGTACAGAGCCGCGTACAGGCCCAGCGTGCGGCGATAGCGGAGCACGCCCGGCCAGCCCAACAGGGTGTTGAGCGGAGTGCAGGCCAGCGAGAGCAGGAGCAATGTGAGGGCCTGACGGCCGCTGCGCTGTTCCAGCGCTTGAATGGGGTTGGGGCCGAGTAGCCCGGCCAGAAACCCATAGGCCATTGCCGCCAGCGCAGACCAGGCATATCCGTGCACCAGCCACGGCAGGAGGCGGGCGAATTTTTCAATGGGCGGCCGTCTCATGGTTTGAAGTGTGGGGATGGACGGGGTCAATAGTTCACTCGCAGATCCATGCCCTGGTAGAGATGCGCCACCTGGTCTCCGTAGCCGTTGAAAGCCAGAGTCGGGCGGCGACCCAACTCGCCAATGCGCCGCTCGCTGGCTTGCGACCAGCGCGGATGCGGCACGTCGGGGTTGACGTTGGCGTAAAAGCCATACTCATGCGGGGCAATCGTGGACCAGAACGTGGCCGGCTGCTGCGCCGTCAGTTCGATCCGGACGATCGACTTGATGGACTTGAATCCATATTTCCACGGCACCACCAGCCGAATCGGCGCCCCATCCTGCGGCGGCAGTGGCTCCCCATACAGACCCGTAGCCAGAAGGGTGAGATCGTGCATGGCTTCATCCAGGCGCAGCCCCTCCTGATATGGCCATGGGTAGAAAACACTCCGCTGTCCCGGAAACCGGGCCGGATCCATTAGAGTCTCAAAGCGCACATAGCGGGCCCCCGAGAGCGGCTCCACGAAGTGGAGCAGACGGGCCAGCGGAAAGCCCTGCCAGGGAATGACCATGCTCCAGGCCTCGACGCACCGCAAACGATAGATGCGATCTTCCTGCGGAAACATCCTGATCAGGTCCTCTATCCCAAAGGTTTGGGGACGCCGCACCAGGCCGTAGACCTCCACCGTCCACGGCCGGGGTTGAAAGTCAGCCGAGAGGCGGGCAACAGCCTGCTTATCGGAATTGAATTCATAGAAATTGTTGTAGTGGGTGATGTCTGCATAGGTGTTGAGGGGCGCTCCGAACTCATCCCTTCGACCCGCATAGGCCGCGGCGCGGCGCGATTCCTCAGCGGACGGGCCCTTGTCCTGTGGGGCACAGGCAGCCAGGAGCGCCGAGCCAGCCAGCAGGCCTGCGGTTTTGAGAAAGTCGCGCCGCTGGAGATACAGCGATCGCGGCGTGATTTCTGAGGGCGGGGGGGTGGAGGGCTTCTCCATAGGATTGCTCCTGAGATCTATGACCACCGTGAAGATTCTGTGACGCGAGGCGGAGGTCGCGTTGGGATGCGGGATAAATCCCGCGCGAGATATTACCTGTTGTCTGGTAACTACCTTGTATAAAATAGTTGTCAAA
>JBBIKK010000092.1:0-5056 GCA_037445475.1 Chloroflexota bacterium | reverse complement strand
TCCTTTACTCATCGGCAGTAACTTGTCTGCGAACAGAGTCGCTGCAAATCCTGCGGCGAAATGTCGAACACCAGATATTGATAGGCAATTGCCCGAGTGGGCTGAAAGTTATCCCTGAGCCATTTATACTGGTCTGGATTTTCCCACGTCGTGGCACCCACCAGATCGCTGGCAGAGACCACGAGTTGCCCACTCATGACACCCGCGGGCGCATAGACAGCCTCCGGGTGAGCAGATAGATATTCCTCCAAATAATACCTCCCCTGTCCCCAATCCAGATTCGAGTCGGCCAGGTATTTATAGGCATACTTCCGGTCCCAAACCAATTCATTGAAATAGGCCAGGTAGTGAGGATAATAAGAAAGAACCGAGATCATCAAATATGCCATCAAGGCCATGCCTGTCCATTTCTGCTTAGCAGAGAAACCGGCCCAATTCGCGAACAAACCTCCCGCCAAGACATAAAGCAGCGGGAAGATCACTATATAGAAGCGAAATCCGATCTGAGCATTATAAAAGAAGTTGAAATACAAGCTGTAAAACGTCACTGGCAACAGAAGAAAGACTTCGTTCTGCAAGAGGCGTTGCCTGCGTTGTCTGTCAACAAAGCACGTGATCAGAGCAAGAAGGATGATCAACTGAGTGGCAATGGGCACTTTCAATGCAGAGGCCACAAAATAGTATCCGGCAAAGCCCCGACCGCTTCGAATCTGTCCCAGAAGGTAGATGTTTCCAAAACTCTTTCCATTCTGTTCGTTGAACATCACCCTGTCCAACCCCTCGAGAAATGGGTAAGGAAAGGGCACAGGCAGATCACGCATGATCTCCATGTTTTGCAAATTTTTGAAGAGCGGGGTGCGGAATGCATACTGACGAAGCGGCAAGAACGGGCGATTCCACACGAAGCCGATGTTGATCACCAAAGCGACAATCGCTCCGCCCAGCAAGATATAGGACAACCAGCGTCCAATGTATCGAGCGGCTATGGCCAAACCCCGTTGCCTGTATGCCACGAGCAAGGCCGGCAGATCGTGCAGAACGAGAGCCAGGAGCAACAGCGGAACCAGGGCAATGGAAGTGTACTTGGCAATCTGACTGAGGCCAAGCGCAAAAGCACCCCCGATTCCATCGCGCCAGCGACGCGTGTTGGCAAACTTCCAGATTCCGTAACATGCAAGCAGCAGCGTCCCGGCGGCATAGACATCCGTCGTGACCAGTTGGGAATGAGCAATCAGATTGGGGTCGAAGACATACAGCACCAGAGCAACCAGCCCCGCCACATCCCCATAGAGTTCACGTCCCCACAAGAAGACCACACAGGCACTCAGGGCCGAGAACATCATGGTCATAAACCTGGCCATGAAGAAATCGCTGAGAAAATCTCGCGCCCTGCCCGGCGGAAGCCAGGAAGCCACCTTCTTCGGTAATGCATTGAGAGCAGAGAATGGCATCTTGCTATCATCGAAGCGTGTCGAGTCCAAGTTCAAAATGTTCATCCCATAGCGATAGTGCTGCGGCTCATCTGCCGTGAGCGAGACCCTTTGGACGCTCAACACCTCGAGAATCAGGAAGAAGGCAATCAGCGCCAGGCCCAGCATGTTCTGCCCGCGCCGCGAGCCCAGGGGAAGTGAACCTTGCACTCTCATTTCAGGCCAACCTGTGCATAACTGCGGATTTTCTGTGGATAACCCTGTCGGTATTGTGCATAAAACTCGGCCAGGCCTGTGGAGAAGGACGGGAGGGACAGGCCCAGGTCTGTGGAAAGCCTGTGGGTAGAGAGCCACAAATTGGGCGAACGGCGGGCGGTCAGGCCGGACCCCCGAACGGACTGCGGGGAAATCAGGCTCTCATCCAGCCCGAAGGTGCGGGCTATCTCCACCCCAAACTGGTACTTGCTCATGGCCTGAGGCCCGACGACGTGATACAGCCCGCGCAGGCCGCGCTCGAGCATCTTCAACAGAATCTGGCCAAGATGATTCACCCACATCGGGCAGAAGATGACATCGGTAAATCCATTGACGCTCCTCCCGTGCATCAGGTTGTAAACGAAGAATTCTGCCAGGCTGCGCCGGCCGCTGAGCGACCAGCCATAAAAATTGACGCGCGCCACGATGGCGTTCGAGTTGAGGCGCAAAACAGCCTGTTCGGCCTCGTACTTTGTGCGGGCATAGACGCTCAACGGGTGGGGCGCGTCCCGTTCGGTGTAGCAGCCATCCTTCTCTCCATCGAAGACGGCGTCGGTCGAAACGTGAACCAGGCGGATTTTGCGGCGGGCGCAGGCATCGGCCAGTTGGGCCGGCAGATCGACGTTCGTGCGTCGCGCCAGGTGCGGGTCGGCCTCACACGCCTCGAGGTCCGCCAGCGCCGCGCAGTGGATCACCGCCTCGGGCCGGGTCTGATCCAGAATGCGTGGCAACAGGCCCGGGGTCAGAAGGTCGGCTTCGATGAGCGGAAAAGGGGCCTCCCTCAGTCGGCCGCGATGCACGCCCACCACCAGATGCGAGCGTTGCGCGTCCCAGGCCAGGTTGAAGCCCAGCAATCCGCTGACGCCGGTGATCAACAATCTCATCCGCGCCTCTCCTCCGCACGCGAGAGGGGGTGTCTCATTCGTCCAGCCTGCCTGCCGTGTACAAGGCCTCCAGGGGCTCGATCAACTTGCGGAGGCTCTCGACATCCAGCCACTCCGAATTGCTGTCGCTCGCATAGCGGAAGCCATCCGGGAGCGCACGGCCGCGCTCTCGCCACGAGTAGCCGAACCAGAACGCCTCGGCCGGCTGGACGACGAACATTCTTTCCAGTTCCACAGTATGGCGGGCCTCGTCCTCGGAGATCAGCACTTCGTGCAGTTTCTCGCCGGGACGAATGCCGATGATTTCGATCTCGGCCTGAGGGGCGATGGCGCGTGCCAGATCGAGGACCCTCATGCTGGGGATTTTCGGGACGAAGACTTCGCCGCCTTCCATTTGCTCGACGCAAGAGATGACAAAGCGTACGCCCTGTTCGAGCGAGAGCCAGAAGCGCGTCATGCGCTCATCGGTGATGGTGACCGTGCCGTTCTGGCGTTGTTTGATGAAGACCGGCACGACCGAGCCGCGCGAGCCGACCACATTTCCATAGCGAACGCACGAATAGCGGGTGGCCGTGCCGGCGGCGTAGGCATTGCTCTGGATGGTGAGTTTTTCGGCGGCGAGCTTGGTGGCACCGTAAAGGTTGACGGGGTTGACGGCCTTGTCGGTGCTGATGGTCATCACTTTCTTAACGCCTGCATCCAACGCGGCTTCGATCACGTTGCTGGTGCCCATGATGTTGGTCTTGACGGCTTCCATCGGGTTGTACTCGCAGGCCGGCACTTGCTTGAGGGCGGCGGCATGGACGACGATGTCCACGCCGTGCAGAGCGCGCACCAGGCGCTCGCGGTCGCGCACATCGCCGATGAAGTAGCGCAGGGAGGGATGGTCGAAGCCAGCCATGCGCATCTCATGCTGTTTGAGTTCATCGCGGCTGTAGATGATGAGTTTGCGGGGGTGGAACTCCTTCAGCATGACCTCGGTGAACTTCCTGCCGAAGGAGCCGGTGCCGCCGGTGACGAGGACGATTTGATCTTTCCAATTCATGATTGACCTTTCAGATGCTCAGGAGTTCGAAAACCTCTTCGCGCACTTCTTCTTTTGACGGGATGTCTTCGATGGCGAACCAGTTGGTTACCACATCCCGATTGATCTCCAGGTCGTTCCTTGCTGTCTGGGTCATAGACACACCGTAACGGGCTTTATCCCACGATAATAATCTTGTTCCAGGCAACCCCGGATATTCCTAAAGCAGACAAATCCTAACCTAGAGTTTCCCCTCGATTTTCTCATTTGTGTATCACAATCAACGGATATTGCCCATTCTCGCCGAAGAAACGCGGGAAGCGCTCTTCGAGCCAGAAGACGAAGCGCAGGATGACCTTCCCACCCAGGGCCGGGCGAATGAACCATTTTAAAGCGCGGGTGCTCAAACTGCGCCAGGGACGGATCTCAAACGCGATCTGCCCCTTCAGTTCGCGCTTCAGCCAATGCGGGGTCATCTTCTCGACGAAGGTGCCCTCGGGGTCGTTTTCAGCCGCCCAATGCTTCTTGCGTTTGAGCGAGCGTCCGCTCAGCAGGCGAGCCAACTGAATGAACGGCTCGGCCAGCCGCGAGATCCATGGGCGATACCATCCGTTGACCACCGCGGCCGTCCGTCCGGGCCGGAGCACACGCTGAAGTTCGAGATAGGCGCGGCGGTGCTCCGAGAGCGGCAGATGATGAATGGCGTGCAACGAAACAACGCCATCGAAGGCCTCCGAGGCGAAGGGCAGGCGGCTGATGTCACCTACCACGCACAAGCCGTGTGCCCCCAGGCGCCGGCGGGCCTCCCGCAGAGCCGTCAGCGAGAGGTCGAGGCAGACGCGGTAGCGATAGCCCTCGGAGTACGTCAGATACTCTGGATACTGAACCGGCCCGGAGCCGGCATCCAACAAAAAGCGGCCGTGGGAGGCAAGATGTCGCTTGAGGCGCAGGTGACACTTGTGGATGTACTCGCGCGAAACCGGCCGCAGGTCTTCGTAGCGGGCATTTTGATAGAGGCCCTCGCCGATCTGCGACCAGCCGATGCGGTCATAGAATTCGCGCACTTGTTGTCTGGTGTTTTCGGACACGGCTTTCAATGTTTCAGTGCCTCTGTGCCTCAGCGAGCCGGCGTGCCTGCGCAAGACGGCTCTGCAGTGGGCAGAAGCCTATTGCCAGGTAAAGGGTTCTCCAACCAGAATTCGGAACGTCGCCTCAAATTGGGCGCGGCCCTCGGCGCTCAAGACTTTTTCGAACGGCCAGACCTGCAGGTCATCCCAGAAGTTCATCAGGCGCCAGGGGAAGGGACGCGGGTACTCGAAGAAGTAGCGATAGGCATAATTCCAGGCGCGGGCGATCTGCTCCTCGTTCAAGCGTTGGGCGCGCACGTCGCTCAGGACATGCTCCAGAGCGGCAAAATACTCCTCCCACGAGTTCGGGTCCAGCGTAAAGCCACGCCCGCGATA
>JBBIKK010000091.1:0-5155 GCA_037445475.1 Chloroflexota bacterium | reverse complement strand
CGAACCCATCAAAAGCGTGGAAATGCTGGTCATCGCCGTCATCGGTTTGGTGGTCAATCTGGTGGTGGCTTTCGTCCTCGGCGGACACGCCCACGAACACGACCATGAACACGAACACGAAGAAGGCGAAGAAGAACACGAAGAAGCCGAAGACCTCAACGTCCGCAGCGCCTATCTGCACGTGCTGGGCGATGCCATCTCCTCCGTGGGCGTCATCGTGGCTGCATGGCTGATCTGGCTCACGAGCTGGACCCGGCTCGACCCGCTGATGTCGGTTTTCATCGGGGTTCTCATCGTGATTAGTTCCTGGCGGGTGCTGAAGAGTTCCCTACATATTCTCGTTGAAGGTGTCCCCGAACATCTCTCCATTGAAAAAATCGGCGCAAGCATGGCAGGCGTGGATGGCGTGCTGGATGTGCATGACCTGCACGTTTGGAGCATCTGCTCCGGGCATGTCGCCCTCAGCGCGCACGTCATCACCGCCGACCAGAAACTCACCGATGGTGATGGCATCATGGCCGAACTCAAAGCGCGGCTGAAGAAATTCGGCATCGAGCACACCACCATCCAGTTCGAGTGCGCTGCCTGCGGGCAGGGAAATGATCTCTCACCAAAGTACAGGAAGGAGGTGCCATGCAAGCTCTAACCTATGGAATCATCGGAGCAGGCAACATCGGCCAAATTCTGGCATCTCGACTATGGTCATGAGAAGGCGATTCGCCACTACATTCCGCCCGATGCTATTCCCGGCCTGGTGATCGACGGGCGATTGGTCAGCCAGCGCGAAGTTCCCGCGATTGAAACCCCGCTCGAATGGCCGAAAATCCCATAACAAGGAGAAACGTATGCTCAACATCAAAGTCCTCGGTCCCGGCTGCGCCAATTGCAAGCGCGTGGAGCAAATTGTCCGCAGGGTGATCGCCGATCTGGGCATCGAAGCCAACGTTCTCAAGGTCACCGATTACAACCAGATCGTGGAATATCCCATCCTTTCGACCCCCGGTCTGGTGATCAATGAGCGCGTTGTTTGCTCCGGGCGCATTCCCACGCCGGCCGAAGTTACCACCTGGGTGGTCAACGCACTGGAGGCCGCATCGTGATCCAGGTCAAGCTGTACGGTTCTCCAACTTGTCGTCGTTACCGGCGCATGCGGGAGTTGATCCTGGAACAGGCACAACGGCTGGGTATCCAGATCGATCTCATCGAAATCGGTGATGCAGAAAGCCTTTCCAGGATCAACCCGCTCAGCTTGCCGTGCCTATATATCGATGAACGCCTGATCGCTTCATCCAATCCCCCCAGACCACAAGAGATCGAAGAAGCATTGAGGAGGGCGAGATGAACACTTTCTGGATCATGTTGATCGGTCTGGCCTTGTTGGCCGTGCTTTCGGGAATGTTGGGCCTGGGAGTCGCCTTTGCGGCCGTGCCCTTCCTCTCCCTTTTTATGGTGGACCTGGTACATCAGGTCCAGCCGCTCACCCTGTTGCTCAACGGTCTGACAGCGCTCTTTGCCACCTTGGGCTTTGCCCGCAGTGGTCTGGTGGACTGGCGCAAGGCGCTGACGCTCTCGGTTGTCACCACGCTCTCTGCTCCGATCGGTGCCTGGTTAACCCGCTTTCTCCCTCAGGCGGTCATTCTGGCAGTGTACTTCATCGCAGTGAGCTACCTGGCCTATAGCCTGTTTCGGCCGGCAAAGGCACACGCCGATGGAAAAGAGAATTTTGTACTTGCTTTAGCGCTGGCCGTGCCCATTTCCATCCTGGCCGGTTTTCTGGGTGTTGGGCCTGGCTTTCTACTCATGCCCACCCTTATCCTGGTTGGATTCGAGCCCAAGCGAGCCGCCGGCATCAATGCGTTTGCCGTCACGCCGCCTTCCTTTTCTGCTTTGTTGCCACATCTGAGCACCGCAATCTGGGATCCAGCTCTGACCGCAGCCCTACTCGTCGCCGGAGCAGGCGGAGCCTTTCTCGGCGCCCGTTTAACCAGCCTGTACCTGCCCGGTGCCCGCCTGAAGCAACTTTTCGGCTTGTTGATCGTGGTGATGACTGCCTATAAACTCTACACCTTGTTGGTTTAATGAGCCTGGGAAGAGAGCGAACAAACCCAGAAAGGCAATGCGGTAGTTGGACGGTGTGCCGCGCCGTGAGCGCAAGCCACGCGCCGAAGCCCTGCTGGAGCGTTTCCGCTGACGAAAAGCGCGATGTGCCCTTTGCCAAACCCTCGCGCGATACGAAGCGCGCCCTGATCATCGCTGCCGCGCTGGCGCACCGTCCGTTCCTGGTCTTCCTCGGCGAAACCGGCACCGGCCTTGATTGAGCGCCCGCAGCCTGCGATAGACGATCGCCGGGCTGCGCGACGAGGGCGTGATCGTCTTCCTGACCACGCACTAGCCGGAGGAAGCCGAACGCCTGTGCGACCGCGCCGCCATCATCATCCGGGGGCGGATCGTCGCTCTGGACACGGTAGCCGGCCTCAGGTCCGGCGCGAAGCGCAAGACCATCGTAGAGGTGACGCTGGAAGGGGCCGACGGTCAGCCTGAAAAGCGGCGGCTCGCATGCGAGGACGGCATCGAGGCGGCTGTGCGGCGTCTGCTGGATGAAGCCGGCGGGCGGCGCGTCCTGGCCGTGGATACCCTGCGTCCCTCGCTGGAGGAGGTCTTCGTCGAACTGACCGGCCTGAGCGCCGAGGTGATGCTTGCCGAAAAAGGCGGAAAGGGAGGCGGCAATGCTGGTGGATGACCTGCGCGGCATGTTCTACATTGCCCTGAAAGACCTGAAGGCCTACTACTTCAAGCCGCCCAACATCAGTTGGGGCATTCTGTTCCCGTTTGCCTTCATCCTGGCTTTTGCCATTCGCAACCCCGGCGACCTGCGCGCCCTGGTGCCAGGCCTGCTGGCGCTGACGGTGCTCTTCGGCACGAGTTCGATGGAGGCGATTGTCATCGTCTTCGAGCGGCGGATCGGCTCGCTGGAACGGCTGTTCCTGGCGCCCATCCGTCTGCCGGCGCTGCTGGCGGGAAAACTGCTCGGCGGGATGACCTTCGGGCTGACAGTGACGCTCGTGGTGCTGGTGATTGCGCTGGTGATCTTCGGCTCAGGCGGGACGAACTGGCTGCTCCTGTTCCTGGCACTTTTGCTCTCGGCGACGGCTTTTTCCGCCCTGGGCGCGTTCGTCTCGGTGGCGGTGCGTGAGGTCTTCGAGGCACAGACGCTGGCGAACTTCATCCGCTTCCCGATGATGTTCCTGGGTGGGGTGTTCGTGCCGGTTGAATCGCTGCCCGTCTGGCTGCAGGTGGTGGCGCGCGGCCTGCCGCTGACCTACTCGGTCGAAGCCCTGCGCGCCGCGCTTGCGGGCGGTTCGTGGTCCGCCGCGCTCGACGTGGGCGTGTTGGCGGCGTTCAGTGTGGTTCTGTTCATGTTGGCCGTGCGCACCCTGGCGCGGCGGAGCGAGAATTCGTAGGCGATGAACCCGTTTTCGAGACCGGTTTCTTGCTGGCCGGAGAGACCGACCCCGACGATGTGCGCCGGCAGGTGTCGCCCTGTGTGAAAACTGGGCAGCTTTATCAGTGGCGGCGCGACACAGGCAACATGTGGAGGTGGACACCGAGACAGGCATCGTGCGCCTGACCCGCGTCGTCTCCGCCGATGACGTTGGACAAGCCATCAACCCACAAGCGGTGGAGGGACAAATCGAAGGCGCGATTGCCCAGGCGTAGGGCTACGCGTTGATGGAAAACTTCCAGATCTTGCCGCCATTCACAACGCCACTGGCATCTGGATGGACAAGATCCCGGTCGCGCTGGATCGCATGTAGCAGGCATTGCATGGAGCCAGGTCTCGACATCACGCTGCTCAAAACCTTGCCTAGCATTCCCATCGCCCAGGTCACAGACGCGTAGCCGACTATCATTTCAGGCAAGTGACTTTCACCCTTGACGGCTGTTTTTTTAGTGCATATAATTCAACGCATGTTGAACCATTTTTCAGCGCCCCCTGCCGCTTCCCCTGTCAACCTGGAAACTCTGGCAGAACGCTTGAAGGTACTTGCCGAGCCGAAGCGCCTGCTCATCTTCAATCTGTTAATGGAAGGTGTGCAATGCAATTGCGAATTGAGCGACGCCCTGCAAATGGCCCCCAACCTGATTTCGCACCATTTGGGCAAACTGCGGGAAGCCGGACTGGTTGATGTGGAACGCGACGCGGTCGACTCGCGCTGGGTGTACTACTCGGTCAACCGCGCTGCGTTAGAGGAGCTCATCGCCGCCTTTGGCGCCTTCTTCGATCCCAACCGCATTCAGCCGCGCCAACTCACATGTGGACCGCAGGCAATCGTTTGCGCGCCTGATATTCGTGTTTCTGAAAAGTAAAAATTTTTATTCCAACCTTTCAATGGAGATTGAACTATCATGAATGAAGTTATCCCCCTGCTGAACACCCTGCCGACTTCCATCGCCCCTGCGGACGTGGAACTCTTCGACCCGCCGATGTGCTGCCCGACGGGACTGTGCGGTCCGACTCTCGACCAAACCTTGCTAGACGTGAACGAGATGGTGCTGTCGCTCCAGCGCGAAAATCTGCGCGTGGAGCGCTACCAGATGGCGAGTAACCCCAACGCCTTTTTGAGCAACCCCGAAGTGATGAAGCTGGTGCGCGAGAAACAACTAGAGGCTTTGCCGATTACCGTCGTACGCGGCAAGGTCATCAAAGTCGGCGCGTATCCGACGCTGGAAGAAGTCAAAGCCGCGCTCGATGGAGTTCAGCATGGCTAGCGCCGCCAGGACCGCTGCGCTTTCCGTCGAGGACAAGCAAAAACCGTTCATCCTGATTGCCGCCATCCTGGTCGGCATCGTCCTGAACCGCTTCGTCGGCGGCGTGGCGCAAAGCCTGTATGGGCTGGTCAACATCGGGTTGTTCCTGGTCATCTTTGCCATCATGCTCTTCGTCGAGGTCAAGGAAGTGGGCAAAGCCTTCACGAAGGTCAAACCGACGACGCTGGCGCTGCTGACCAACTTTGTCTTCACCCCGTTCTTCGCCTGGTTCCTGGGCTGGCTCTTTCTGCGCAACTATCCCGACCTGTGGGCGGGCATGGTGCTTTACAAACTGACGCCGTGCATCGGCTGGTACCTCATCTTCATTGACTTGGCAGAGGGCGAT
>JBBIKK010000090.1:0-5272 GCA_037445475.1 Chloroflexota bacterium | reverse complement strand
TTTGGCTGCCGGTAGGTAGTTACGAACAAGGAAAAAAATGACGTGATGAATCTCGTCCTGCAGGTTCCGACTACTCGTCCTTTTGTTCGTGGTCGTCTTCCTCGTCGTTGTGGTTGCCCTCGTTCTTTCCTCCCGCCTCGGATTCGTTTTTGTCCCTGGGTTTGTCGGTTGCCGGGGATTTGACCTCCATCTTCGTCACAATGAACTTCCCGCTGGCGTCGTAGTAGCCCTCGAACTCGACCAGCGCGCCAATGGTGATTTTGCCCTTGATCCTGGCCTGGTCTACATAAACGCTCTGGCCATTGATGGTCCATACGTTTCCCTGGATAGCCTGGAGCACGCCGGTGAACTGATGCGTTTTGCGTTCCTGCTCCGTTGTGGGGGGAGTGGACAGGGGCACAGGGGACGGGGAGGCCGCGCCCCGGCTTTCCTCTCCCTCGTGTTCCTCTTCGGAGGGTTCCAATGGAGGCAGGAGTGTGCCTGGCGGGAGGAGACGAATTTCAAGTGCCTCGACGATGCCATCGGGCCGTGTCACGCCCTGGACGGCGATCGGCGAGCCCTCCGAGAGCGGAGCTTGCGGCAGCCGCGTGGAGGTGGTGATCAGCAACGGGATGCCCGAAACCCGCCATTGTTCACCCTGCATCTGGGTTACCAGGCCAGAGAATGCGATCGGCGCTGTGCGTCCTCTGATCAGCAACTCGTCGATTTCATCGAGCCGCTCCTGTTCAAAATGGCTTTCCAGGAGCTCGCGCTCTTCCGGATGAAAGACGAGCAGGAGGCGCAGGCTTTCCCAGGTCCTCTTGACGGGATAGAGACGGTCACCGGGCAGGGCGCCCGAGGAAGCATTGACCAGACCTGTGCTGCTGAGGAGGAGGACGGCTGCCAATCCGAAGGCCAGGGCCAGGCGCGGCCAGGGGGGGATCAGACGGCGGGGGGCGCGGCGGGCCGCCAGTTGGGCGGCGTGCTGGAGCAGGCGCGCCCGCCCGCGGCGCCGGATTTCATCCGGGATGGGGTGCCCGCTCGAAGTCCGGGCCCGAAGCGAGACCTCCAGCAAGGGGCGGAGTTGTGCAGCGAATTCCGGGTAGCGCGCCAGAGCCGAATCCAGAGTTTGTCCCTGCTCGAGGGCTTGCAGGCATACTTCGAGAGCGTTATAGAGGTCAGTCATGGCCAACCTCCTTCATCTTGCGCTGCAGCGCAGCCAGCGCTCGAAACTGGAGGGCTTTTACTGCGTTGGTGTTTTTCTTCAAGATCGAAGCCGTCTCCTCCAGCGAGCACCCCTCCCCAAAACGCAGGGCCAGAACGTGTTGTTGTTCGGGGGTGAGTTGAGCGTATGCCTTTTGGAAATCGCGGCTTCTTTCGCGGCGTTCGAACTCGCTGTGGGGAGCCGGATTCGCATCCAGCAGGTCCTCGGATAGACTCTGTTCCGGATGCCGGTAGGCGCGGCGCAGGTGATCGGTCACGATGTGGGAGGCCGTGGATAGCAGCCAACCTTTGAGATTGCTCCTCGGGCTGCGCCCGTTCTGCGAGGCCTCCAGCAGGCGCACGAATACCTCACTGACAATGTCCTCCGCCAGATGCTCGTCGTTGAGGCGATAACGCACATAGCGGTACACATCAGGAAAATATCGATCATAGATGGCGCCTACGGCGTGAGCATCCAGTGCTCGCAACCCGTCCAGCGCCTGGCCTTCATCCAGATTTTGCATGGGTGTGACGATGTGGGGCTCAGACTCCAATCCAATGTGCACACCCAAGTATACCATCGCCTCCCACGATGGGTGGGGAGAGTGTGGGGCCCATCGTGGGAGGCGGCGCGGAACAAGGACGGCTAATCGTCGCCGGAATGATCATCGTTGTTTTGATTATCATCGTGGCCGTCATTCGAGTCATGGCCGTTATCGTGGCTATCGTTAGAGCCCTGGCTGTCATTATCGTGGCTATCGTCAGAGCCCTGGTTGCCACTATCATCCTGGCTGTGATCGGCGACCTTGACTTCGCGCACGGTCAGCGTGCCATCGGGGTTGATGATGAATTCCAGCTTGACGGTGTCGCCAACCTGAATCGCGCCTTCGATCTTGGTGAAATCGGCGAGATTGTAGACCACGCCATCCACCGTGATGGTAGTGGCATCGATGGCAGTCACTACGCCAACCACTTTGGTATCGTCCTGGGGGTGGGGCGTCTCGCTGGCTTCCGGAGTTTCACTCGCCTCGGGCGTCTCGCTGGCTTCCGGAGTTTCACTCGCCTCGGGCGTCTCGCTGGCTTGCGGGGTGCCCTCTACATCGGGGGAGGCGATCTCGGCGCGGATGCTCAAGGTGCCATCGGGGTTGGTGGTGAACTCCAGTTTGATAGTGTCGCCGACTTGCAACGTGCTCATTAACTCGCTGAGGTTGGCAACGTTGTAATAAACCACGCCGTCCACGGTGATGCTGTTGGCATCGATGGCCGTCACGACCCCCTTCACCTCACGCGTCGTTTCGCTCTGAGAACGCTCGCCGGAAGCGGCGGAGACCGCCTGAACAGCCTGGGCGGCCGGGTCGTCGCGGCCAGGGTTACGCTCCCCCTGGACGCCGCTACAGGCATTCAGGGCCAGCGCGGTCAGCACCACGACGAGCCGCAGCCAGAGGAAGATGAATCTTTTCATTACACACCTCCAAAACAGAATGGGTTTCATCTTATCAGTCGCTGGAGGTGGGGAAAGGTTATGGCTGGGCAGCCGCGTACACGCGTCGAAATTCTTCCAGGTACTGGGCGGCTATCTCCGGGCTGTGGAGGATGAGCAGGTTTTCGTCATTGGTGGTCTCGGAACTGGCCGTGAAGTTGTAGGAGCCTGTTACCACGATTTGCCCGTCAATGATCATGACTTTGTGGTGCATCAGGCCCGCATTGCCGTCCAGGCGCACATCCAGGCCGGCGGCGCGGAAGGCGTCGTACTCGGAGCCGATATTGGACTTCATCTGGTCGGCGTCCATCACGCCCGCCACTTGGAGGCCGGCCGCGGCGCGTTGGCGAATGGCCTCGCCCAGCGAATCCGCCGTGAATGAGTAGGCCAGGAAGTAGATGCTGGATTGAGCATGGTCGAGCAGTTCTCGCAACACGGCCTGCACGTGATCGTCGGGCGAGAAATAAATCTCGAGGCGCGTTCCGTCGAGGGTCAGCTGCGGATTCGGGGTGGCCGCCACGTCGTCCTTGCCGAATTTGTCGTCCACGAACATTTCGTTGAATTCGGTCTCGTAGTCCTCCGCCACCTTTGTTGAGCGAATCCGCAGCAGGTTGTTGTTGTCGCTGTAGACGCCCGAGTCGGTGAAGTTCATCGAGCCGCTCCACACCTCGGAGCGGTCGATGACGAGGAATTTGTTGTGCATCAGGCCTTCGCGCCGGTCGCCCAACATGGGGATGCCGGCCTCTTTCAGGACCTGCGGGTCAGCGCGATCCATGTTGTCGCTTTCCATGACGATGCGCACCTGCACGCCGCGGCGGTGGGCTCGCAGCAGGGCGTCGCGCACGCTGTCCAGGCTCAGGCTGTACATGGCGGCATCCACCGAGAGGCGCGCGGCATCAATGGCCGCTACCAGTGGCCCGTCTGGCCCGCCGCTTCTCTGCTTGGAGCGGGGGCTGGTGGGATCGGTAAAATACAATTCGAACCAGGAGCCCCGCACGCCGTAGCCGACCGGCAAGGGGATGGGGCTCAAAACGAGAGGCATCTCCGTCGGGCCCGCGGCCGCCGGCGAGGAAATTCCAGAGGCAGTGAGCGGAGCAGGGGCGGGAGGGGTTCTCACCAGTTCACGAATGAGCAGGAGCGTGAAGATGGCCAGGGCAAAGGCCAGGGTGGCATTTCTGCGAGTTTTTCTCATGATGTTTTTCCTCGCTATCAGGGAAGATGGGGCAAGCGACGGGCCATGGGATTATATACTGAAAATGAGAGCATAGCACGGCCTCCAGCCGCAACCAAATGTCACGGCGAGGAGCGCTTCGCCAGGCTCAGCGTAGACTCCGCGACCGGGCGGTTTCCTCTCCCGCCCGGAGATTGCTTCCCCACACGCTTCGCTCGCCATGACACCCTCGCGAAGAATCTTCACGGTTGTGATGGATTCTCAAGAGCAATGCTTTAGCCGGCTTTCGGGTACTGAGCAGGCACACGGCCGGCAAGCGGCTGTGCTACAGCAAGACGCACCACTCTCAGCGACGGCCTGGGCTGGAGCGTGCAGGCCGAGATGAGTTACAATGTCTGGGCACGCGCATGAAGACGAGCGCCTTGGGCATTACCACGCAATATGCCCCGGACGGGCAAATGCCGTTAGAGATCCGTGCGGGCGATAAGACGACCACGGTTCTGTATGGCCTGGGGCCTGTGGCCGAGAAGACGAACGCCTGGAACTACGTCCTGAGCGATGGCCTGAACATCCCGCGCCAGTTGACGGACGTGGACGGGAAGACGACCCTCGCGGTGCGCTACGACCCCTGGGGCAAGCCGATGGAAATCAATGGGAAGTGGAATCCCAGGGTGCAATTGTTGATCCTTTGGTTTTAATGACGATGCTCACCCGCCGTAAGCCTGTTCAAAAAAATCGAAAATGCAAATCCTTCTCATTCCGTTGCTGGCAATGACTCTGGCGGGATGTTCTAAAGGCTGCCAGGCCGCATGAGCGGCTTTTTGATTCACCAGGGCACATCTGCCGTCGTGTGGATGTCAGCTGATTTACCAACGCGCTTGTACATGGTGACGTGGGTGAACGGCTCGCCCAGGATGCCATCGTGAATCGCCCACGAACGCAGGCGAATGCTGTGCTGAGCCTGCCGGGGACGGAAGACAGACCCATCGAGATGTTGGAGGAGATCGCCCCCCTCCGAGAAGCCGGCCTGGATGCGTTCCACGAGTTTGCGTCCCTGCTGATAGGCAAAGCCGTAGCGCTCGAAGATGACGGCGTTGTGATAGTACAACGGCTCGACAAAGTAGAGTTCGTGGCCGAGGCGCTCGACGAACTTCTCGAAGGCGAGGATGGCGGGACGCAACAATCTCAAACCGCGTCGCACCTGACCCGGAGCCAGCCCGGCCTCCAGGGCAGCCTGCTCTGCTTCGAGGTTCCGGACGAGCGTGCCGAATTTCGTCGGCCGGCCGTCCGGCATGCGGTCGACATCGAAGCGGGGGGAGTCGGGGTCGTTCAAAACATACAGCAGGACGTGAATCTGTCCGTTCATGGTGTCGGCGAGGTGCCCGTAAAGGATCGGGTCCGCAAAGTCCGCCCGATGGTAAAGCGACAACTCTACGGAT
>JBBIKK010000089.1:0-5283 GCA_037445475.1 Chloroflexota bacterium | reverse complement strand
TTGGTTGAAACGGGCTTTGGCTGTGGCAATCCACTTATTGCCCGATTTCAAGGCGCACTTGTCCAATCTTAACTTGCGACCCGTCCTTTCTCCATTAGCCCAAATTGGCAAAGTGTAAGGGTATCAGCAAGAATCAGTATTTATCCGCGTTTACCTGTGGTGAAACCATACTTCAAACACTTTCTTGGAACGGGCAGACGTTCAGGCCCGGCGGGTATGGGAATATGAAATTATTTGGAAGTTGGGTTTGAAAAAAATTGATCGTTGATCAAGTGCAAATTCATAAAACGCGTTTGTTAAATTTTCGTAGGAGGGGATTAGGGTTGGATTAATGTTTTCAGCAGCCGGATAATTCCGCCTCGCCGGGCAAAGGCGGTTTAATAACTCACCTTACGCAGAACGTCCCGAAGGTTCTCGTGAATCAGGCTTGCTTTCGCGCTAAACCTTCGGGACGGTGCGTAACATCAGTTAATAAAACAATCAACCTCCCATGCGGGAGGCCGATTGCAGAATAAAGTTTCACTGCCGCGCCAAAGTTTTGGAAACAGTAATTTGCGAATCCTCAAAGACCCTCGCGTGAGGCGATCGAGAACGCGGGATGAACGCCCCTAAAACCCTTCCAATTTGCTCAAATCGGCGAGCCCGCGGGATAAATTCGCAATTTGCCCCACCAGCGCCAGGCGGTTTTGCCGCAGGGTCTCGTCTTCGGCCATCACCAGCACTTCATCGAAGAAGGCGTTGATGGCAGGGATGAGTTTGACCACCGTCTCCAAAAATTCGTTGACGGTGGACGGCTGGCGGTTGACGTTTTGCAGCGCACTGTATAACTGCTTCTCTTCCGCCTCCGCCAACAACTGCTCACTGATCACTGATAACTGTTCACTGGACACGGACGCGGAGCGGATAATCCGCACGCAGCGCGCGAAGGCCGGCAGAATCTCGCGCCAGTCTTCGCGCTCCACCCAGGCCTGGAGTTGCTTTACGGCGCGGGCCGCCGCGGCCGGGTTGTTGGATTGCTCCGCCAGGACAGCATCCACCACGTCGTAACGGTAGCCCTTCTCTTTGAGCGCCGCCGATAAACGCCCGGCGAGGAAGTCCAGGATTTGCTGCTGCGCTTCGGCGCTGACCTCGATGGGCTGCAGGGCGGCGGCTTTCCTCACCGCCTCGGCCAGGTCGAAGTCGGCGTCATGCTCGATGAGCGGCTGGACGGTGCCGATGGCGGCGCGGCGCAGACCGAAGGGGTCTTTGGCGCCGGTGGGGGCCAGGCCGGCGGCAAAGAGGCCGACCAGCGAGTCGAGGCGGTCGGCAAGGGCCAGCGCCAGCCCGATCTTCGTCCGTGGGACGGTCTGGTATTGCTCGCCGATGGCTTCGGCCACTTCGGGCTTCTCGCCGCTGCGCAGGGCGTATTCGCGCCCGATGAGGCCCTGCAGGGAGGTCATCTCGGTCACCATCTGGGTGGCGAGGTCTGCTTTGGCGAGGAACGCGGCGCGTGCGATCATTGGAGATTGGGAGCTGGGAATTCCGAGGTTGGGCGCAATCGCTTTCACCAATTTGACGAGGCGTTCAGACTTATCCAACATCGAGCCGAGTTTGGTGTGGAAGGTGAGGCCGTCCAGTTTGGGGCGGAAGTCTTCTAATTTGTGCTTCAGGTCTTCGCGGACGAAGTAGGCGGCATCGGCAAAGCGGGCGCCGAGGACGTGTTCGTTGCCCTGGCGGACGAGGTCGAGGTGCAGGTCGTCGCCGTTGCGGATGGCGATGAAGTGGGGGAGGAGGCCCTCACCTTCCCTCACCCCCTGCCTCTCTCCCCCAGGGAGAGGGGTTGGGGTGAGAGGAAAATACCGCTGATGTTTTTTCATCACCGAAATCAGCACGTCGCGCGGCAGGGCGAGAAATTCGGGGTCGAAGCCGCCCATGACAGCGGTCGGCATTTCGACCAGATTCGCCACTTCTTCGAGCAGGTCCTCTTCGATGAGGGCTTCACCGCCGACGGAGGCGGCCGCGGCGCGCACTTGCTCCGCGATGGAGGCTTTGCGCTCTTCTTTATCGAGCATGATTCCCGCTGCGCGCATCAGGTCGAGGTATTTTTCGGCGGAGGGGATGACGATTTCGGGTGAGCCGTAGGGGCGCAAGCCGCGGCTGACGTTGCCGCTGCTCACGCCGGCGTACTCGAAGGGGATGACCGTTTCGCCGAAGAGCGCCACCAGCCAGCGGATGGGGCGCGAGAAGGACACGCCGCTCTCGTTCCAGCGCATGGACTTCTCGAATTTGATCTCGGCAATCAGTTTGGGCAGCGCTTCAGCCAGGACTTCGGGCGTGGATCGCCCCTTCTGCCTGACCACCGCGAAGACGTATTTGCCGCCGTTCTCCTCGCGGACGATGAGGTCTTCGACGCGGACGTTGTTCTTTTTGGCAAAGCCCTGCGCGGCGGGGGTGGGCGACAGGCTGGAAGCCTGTGCCACATAGGCTTTATCGGCCGGCGGCCCCTTGACGAGGGTTTCGCGGTCGGGCTGCCGGGGGCTGAGATCGGCCACGAGAACGGCGATGCGGCGCGGGGTCGAAAAGACGCGGACGCCGCCATGGGCGAGGTGAAGTTCGTCGAGCAGGGACGGGAGGCGGGTCTGGAGTTGCTCGCGGGCCGCGTCCACATCCGAGGCGGGGAGTTCTTCGACGCCAATTTCGAGGAGAACGGACGATGGACCGTGGACGGTGGACGATGGTTTGTCTATGGTCTGCGGTCTATCGTCTACGGTCTTTAGTAATGGATATCCAGCTTGCTTGCGCTGTTCCTCGTATCCCTCGGCGACGCGGCGGGCGAGTTCGCGCATGCGGCGGAAGAAAGCCTGCCGTTCGGCCACGCTGACCGCGCCGCGCGTGTCCAGGATGTTGAAGGTGTGTGAGCATTTGAGGAGGTAGTCGTAGGCCGGCAGGACGAGGCCACGCTCAAGGCAGGCGCGGGCTTCGGCATCGAAGAGGTCGTACATCTGGCGCAGGCGGGGGACGTCGGCGATTTCGAAGTAGTATTTGCTGTGCTGGTACTCTTCGGGGCGACGAATCTCGCCGTAGGCGACGCGCTCGTTCCAGGGTTCGTCCCAGATGGCTTTGGCGTTGTTCAGGGCGATGAGGATGCGTTCCAGGCCGTAGGTGATTTCCACGGCCACCGGGTCGAGGGGGAGGCCGCCAACTTGCTGGAAGTAGGTGAACTGCGTGATCTCCTGTCCGTCGAGCCAGACCTCCCAGCCCAGGCCCCAGGCGGAGATGGCGGGCTGCTCCCAGTTGTCTTCCACGAAGCGGATGTCGTGCTGGCGCGGGTCAATGCCGAGGGCTTTGAGCGAGTCGAGGTAGAGTTCCTGCGGGTTGCCGGGGTCGGGCTTGAGGATGACCTGGTACTGGTAATGCACCTGGAAGCGGTTGGGGTTTTCGCCGTAGCGTCCGTCGTCGGGGCGGACGGAGGGTTCGACGTAGGCAACGTTCCAGGGCTCCGGGCCGAGGACGCGCAGGAAGGTGGCCGGGTTCATCGTCCCGGCGCCGACCTGGGTGTAGTAGGGCTGGGCGATGAGGCAGCCGTGCGAGGCCCAGAAGTTTTGGAGGGTGAGGATGATTTGTTGGAAGGTGGAGGGCATAGTTTTCATTCATCGCGTTTCTGGGCATTCAGGCTTGCCAGCCGCGCCTGGAGTTCAATCAGCGCCTGATTGCGTTCGCTCCGAAACACAGACTCGGTTTCCTGCAGCCAGGGCTGGAATTCTGCCAGCAATGCGAAGAATTGCCGCAAGCCTTCCTGCGCGGAGATGGCGCGCAGCAGGCGGGTCTCTTCAGCATGGATGGCGTCCCAGGGTGAGGAAATGTTTTTCAGCATGTTCTGCCCAATTCTGTGCGGCTATTATACCTGGCTCAAGCCTGGATTTGGCGAAGCCCGCACTTTTCCCAGGCCGAGAAGACGGATAGCGAGGCAAAAAGCGCCATCCTCCAGGCGTTATCGGTCAGATTGCAACAGCCTGCTCTTTGAGCACATGCGCCCAAAAGGGCATGATCTGGTTCTGGCTGATTTCCGCCGGAGTAAAGCCTTGTGCCTGGATAGGCTCCAAAATGCGCGCCGAGGCAATCCCCAGGATTTCCAGGCGTTCACGCTGTATGTCGTTGCGCTTTACAACGGGAGAAATATCACTTGGCTCTCCATCTCCGCTTCATCGGCGCTTTTAGCAATAATTTCCAAGTCCTGAACGCAGACGCCGATGGTCACACGCAATTGATGCGCATAAATGACCCCAGAAAATGGCCTGCCTGCACGGTGACATTTTGCGGCTTCTTCCAGCAAGTCATCATCCTGTGTAAACAGAACGCGTTTCAAGTGATGTGCCCGTTGAAGCAGGCTGGCGTCGTCCAACTGATCCGCGCCGTCTTCGTACGCCGTCAGCACATCCACGCCCCGCAAACGCAACGCTGTCGTAATGGCTTTTGGAACATGGTGATCCATGTACAGCGAAACCGCCATCAGATCAGCCCCTTGCCCTTCAAGCGCTCCACCAAAGGCGAGACGGGCAGGGAACTTCTAATACGATCCACTTTGCGGACACGCGCTTCGATATCCGCGTCCAACTCTTCACGGTGATCCCAATAATAAGCCAGCGCCGAATGGATCTGTCCAAGCGTCAAATACGGGAACTGTCCGCCCAATTCCTCCGCGCTCCAGCCATAAGCCGCCTGCGCCAATACAAGTTCAACGACCTTCATGGTCGTTCTTGCAATCACAGGCACGCGATCCTTTGTGAGAAGGATATGTTCGTAACGGGTTTCTGCAAGCATGGACTTTCTCCTGCGAACTAAAGAGATTATAACCGAGGAAAGCCGCAAAACGCCCCCTTCCAATGACTGCAAGGACGAAGGCTATTTGGCTGCGGGCTGTGTTTCCTCTTCCAGGGCGTGGAGGATGGCGCGAGGCAGAAATGGATGCCCGAGGAAAGAGGGGGAAAGTTGCAAAGATGGCATGGGTATAATTGCCTGCAAAGCCGAGCCCCCTCCCCGGAGCCTCCTATGCCCAACTCCCTCCAACTGCCCTCGCCCGCCTCCGCGCCGCCGTAGAACAGGTTTCCAACCTGTTCGCCGCCGTAAAACAGGTTTCCAACCTGTTCGCCGCCGTAGAACAGGTTTCCAACCTGTTCGCCACCGTAAAACAGGTTTCCAACCTGTTCCTGCGCAAGCCAAAGACTTACGCCACGCCGCACCCTCATTCGTTTATTCGTTTCCTCATTCGTTGACGGTGACCCTCCCATGCCCGACCCCTATCAA
>JBBIKK010000088.1:0-6124 GCA_037445475.1 Chloroflexota bacterium | reverse complement strand
CAGGCCTCTGCGGAGCAGACGCCCGGCCCAACCGAAACAGCGGAGCCCCCCACCCCGATTCCTGATACGCCCACGCCGCGCCCGACGCGCACGCCGCTCCCGACGCCGGGCGAGCCCTTCGTGCTCATCAAACAGGAACCCGTGTGCAATCCCAATCTGACCGAGGGGCTGATGCAGATCTCGGTGATCGATGCGCGTCGCCGTCAGGTGGCCGGCGCGGAGATCATCCTCACCTGGAATGGCGGCGAGGAGCACTTCTTCACCGGCTTCAAGCCCGAGATTGCCGGCGGTTATGCCGACTACATCATGCAGCCCGGCGTTTCCTACACGGTGCGCGTCGCAGCCAATGGAACGCCGATCCAGAACCTGGTTGCCCCCACCTGCACAGATAGCAGTGGACAGGCCTATCTGGGCGGGCTCAAACTGGTCTTTCAGCAACCCTGAGGCGGCCGTGCCGATCAATACCCGGCCGGCAGTTTGCTCACCCAATCGTTTCCAAGCCGCACCTCCACCTCCACGGTGGAAGCCGGATCGGGCTTGATGATGATCTGGCTGCTGCTCGAAATCCCAAACAGGCTGATCAAATAGCGCAGGGTGTACAACTTGGGGGAATACAGAACAAGGACAGTCTGGTTCGCCAGGCCGGTGGGCCGGCCCAGTTCAGTCACGTTGAAGCCTTGCGAGAGCAGGTAGTTGCCGGTGCGCGCCTCCAACTGTGGGGTATAAGTGTTGTTCGTGACGCGCAGGCGCGCCCCCTCGCTCTTCATCAGTTCGGCCGGCTGACCACGGGCAATGGGGCTGGTGGGCCCGCCGCTCGTGAAGATTTCATCGCGCAGGACGCGTATCTTATCGGGAATAGGTTTGAGGATGCTCTTGTTCTGGCCATTCAGGAGAACATTGCCCAGAATGCCCATGCTGTAATCGATCACGCCGCTCTTGATGCGCTGGGGTGGAATATCCCGCGCCAGCACCGCCAGTTTGATCGCATCCTCCAGCGACATGTTCGTGTGAATGCCGGCGGAGAACATCCCATACAGTTGGGGCGCTTTGGCAAACAAATCGGGGAAGTACTCCGGGCTCAACACCTTATCGCGAATGGCAAAGATCACCTGCTGCTGCCGCCTGGCGCGATCCACATCGCCGCCTTGCGTCTTGCGCGTGCGGGCATAGGCCAGCGCCCGCGCGCCGTCCAGGTGGCGAATCCCACAACAGGTGACCTTGACGTGATCCAGCCCGGTGCCCAGCGGGTCGAGCACCAGGTCCTCCTCCACATAAACATCAATGCCGTCGATCGTGTTGATAAAGGCCACGAAGGTGTTGAAGTCCACCTGGGCGTAATACTGCAGCGGGACGCCGATGAATTGCGAAACGGTCTTCATGGCCAGGCCCGGTCCGCCGCCCGGCAATTTGTTGGCCTCTCCCAGGGCATAGGCGGTGTTGATCGGGCCATAGTTGAAGCCGGGGATGTTGACCCACAGATCGCGCGGGATCGAAAGCATCCCGGCCGATTTGGTGATGGGATCGATCGTGAACAGGATCATGGTGTCGGAACGCGGCGGGCCCTCGTTCGCGAGCCAGTCACGGTAATCCAGGCCGATGAACAGAACGTTGACGCGGCTGCCCCCATCCCATTGAGGGTAGGTTATTTCCGGCGGGCGGGCCGGGGTCGGGGCGGAGGCGGCGACAGGCGTGCCTTGCGGATTCAGAACGGGCGTGCCCAGCGGATTCACCGCCGGCCCGGGGCAACCCGGCAGCGGGATGCCCGGCAGCGAGGTCAGGCGCCAGCAGGCCACAAAGGAGCGCACAGCGGCAAACAACCCCAGGCTCAGGATCAGGGCGGCACCCCAGAACACAATCGCTTTGAGGGAGGGGGCTTTGAATCTTCGTGCGAGATCAAATATCTTTTTCATAGGCCGGTTGGGTTAACGTATACCATATTCAATCCAAGTCGTTCGAGGCCTGCACTGGCCCAGTAGCGCAGGAGCGCCGAGTCCCCGTCCATGGCCCGCATCATCAGCGGCGCGGCGCGAGGATCATCCACTCCGGCCAGGGTGCGCAGGATGTGGATGCGCGTTCGGGGCGCGGCGTCTTCAAAAGCCTCCAGCAGGCCTGGCACAACGGAGGGGCCAATCGCTCTCAAGGCGTGGGAGGCGAGCGTTCCTACCAGGCCATCCGCATCGTTCAAGGCATGCGTCAGGGCCGGCACGGCGCTCTCACAGGGATGCATACACAGGGCCAGCGCCGCCGCCTGGCGAACCTCCCCGCACGGGTCCTCCAGCGCCCGCAGCAACAGGGCCGGCGGCGGATGCGTCATCTCCGCCAGGACGCGCACGGCCCACCAGCGGCGCTCGGCATCGTCCGAGGTCAGCAGGGCCTTCAGGATCGGAATGGTGGAATCGCCCAGGCCGGCCAGTTGCAAGGCTGCCGTCTCGGCGCGCGCCTCATCCCCGCTGAGCAGTTCCGCGAGCAAATCGTCCATCTTCACCTGGCCGGAGGCGGGACGGGCAGGCTTTCCTCAGCTGTGGCCATCCACTTATCTCCCTCCTCGATCAACATCACCGGGATATCGTCCACAATCGGATACTTACGGCCGCAATCCTGACAGATCAACCAGGCCTCTTTATAGAGCCTGATCAATCCCTCTTTCTCTCGAACACAATGGGGGCAACGCAGAATCTCCAGCAATTCCTGACTGACCATGTTCGCTCCAATCGGGGGCAATTTTACCATCTCAAGTGGAAGGGGCGATGCATAAACCCTTGCGCTTGGCCACTTTCCTTGGCTCTTCCATTCCCGGCGCGTATTCACAGACGGCCTGCCAGGGCTGATAATGCGTGCGGACTTCATCCTGGAGGTAGACCGCGCCGTTCTTCCACACCGTGCGATTTACGATCACGTCGGCGCCATTGGCGGCCCAGTCCACCTGCTTGATCTGACCCGGCCTCAGGTCGGGGTTCTCCTTGAACAGCGGCTCGGGGGCCGGCACGATGTTCTGCGGGCCGCTGGTCTGCCAGGTGACCGTGCGCCCGTCGTAGGTGGAGTACAGCCTCCAGGTCAGGGCGCGCGAGCTGACGTCCACGTTCGTCTCCATCAGGAGCCAGTATGGCGTGTCGTTCTTGAACTTGAAATCCACCAAGGGGAAGTACACTGTGGCATCCAGCCCGGCCAGTCTCGGGTCACTTGCGCCGCTGGAGGTTTCCTCGTAATACGAGACGCGGTAAGCGTGGGGCACGCGCTCGACGATTGGAAAGCCGGCGAAGAACACGGTGCGGAACAGGGTGGTGCTCACCTGGCACACACCGCCCCCCACGCCCTTGATGGTGCGGCCTCCATAAATGATGAGCGCTTCTGTGAAGCCGTTATCGAGACTCACATCGCCCAGCGCCTGACCCATCGAAAACGTCTCGCCCGGTGCCACCAGCAGTCCATCGAAGCGCGCCGCGGCGGTCTGGATGTTCTGAATGCGCTCCGCACTCGAACCCCAGAAGTACGTGGTCTGCACGCCGTTGGGGAGCAACTGTGTAATGCCCAGTTGTTGGGCCGTGGCCGTATCCGTCACAGCGGGCTGAGTCTCCCGCACGACCAGGGGGATGGCATGTTCGCCGCGCAGGAGGGCCTCCTGGATGGCCTGGAGGCTGGCGGAGATATCCAGACTGCGGCCGCTGAGAGAGGGGGACAAGAGCACCAGTTGCCCACTGTTCTCATCGAAGTGAAAGCGTGCATTGGCCGCCGGCCGGTCCACCTGCGTTTGAATCCCTTCCAGAATCTGCCGCAAGGCGTCGGAGTTGAGCGTCAGTTGCACTTCGCTCTTGTCCCCGTTTTGCACGCGCTGCACGCCGAGCATGTTGGCCAGCACCTGAACGTCATACACCCAGGAGCGCGCATCGCCCGGCTGGGCGTTGGGGATGAACAACTGCATGGGCTGGCTCAGGACGGCACGCGCCGTCTCCGCCTGAGCCGAGACATCCAGGACCTGCGGCTGAACCTCCTGAATGACCAGCGGCACCTCCCCATCGCGGAAAGTTTGCAATTGAGCGCTCAGGTAGATCAAGGTGGCCTCTACATTGAGCACCCGCCCCGACTGACCCGGCGTCGCCACCACATTTGTCCCTTCCAGATGCAGTCCGGCCTCGACCACCGGGCGATTCACCTGTTGTGCCAGTCCCTGCAAGAACTGATGGGCCACGCGCTGATCGAAGACTACCACCGGCGAGACCGCATAGCCGGAGCCTCGAGCGCGCAGCTGGCCTTCCAGGGCCTGAAACAGGCTGCCGCTTCGTCCCAGACGATAGGCCGCCTGGGCCGTGGTGGATGGATCGAAGACCAGACCGAGCTGGGCCGGCGAGGCCACCCAGACCTTTTCTCCATCGCGGAACAACACCTTGCCGCTCAACGGATAGGAGAGCCTCTGGCTCAGCGTCAGGGCTGCCTCCTGCGGGGAAAGGCCCGAGAGATCCACGCCCGCCACCAGGACGCCGGGGAAGATGCGGCCGGCATACAAGAGTTGATAACCCACCACCCACAAAATCAGCGCCGCGAAGAACAGGGTCAGGCCGCCCACCAGCGTGGCTGCGAGTTGGGCGAGGAGGGGTGCCCGCTGCGATTGCGGGTAAGGAAGCGTTGTCATATCATGATTATACCCGTCAGACGGGGAGTGCAGAGGAGCCTGGCGCCTGAATCTCAAGTCACCAGACGCGCCGGCCCATCCCGGCAAATCCTGGAGAACCCAGCCGTGGTTGAGGGTATGATCGATCCCCACCGCGAAAAGGGCGTCTCAAGCCAAACGAAATGGGTGATGGCCCATGAATTCGGAATCGCAGGATTGAGGCTGATTTCTCAGTGCATACGGAAACCGTCCACGCGGCACAAGCCGTTGGATTTATCCGACTCTTATGCGCGGAGGCAGGGCGCTTGCCCCCGTCAGGGGGTCAGCCCGCCGAAGCAGGCCATGCAAAAGATATGGGCAATCACCAGAAATGAAAATGTTGCCGAACGCGAAAGGTAGGCAGGGGAGGTGAAATAGCGTAAAATTGGTAACTACCGCCTCACCCCATCCCCCTTTCCATTTGGGAAAGTTAGAGGGAGGGCAGGCAGTTGCAAAAAATCTTTCCAAGCGAGGAGAGCCAATGAGCGAGAGAGCTGCTGCCGTTGGGGAATCGTCGCCGATCATCATTTGCCGTGACGTGCATAAGTGGTATGGCCACTTCCATGCCCTGCGCGGCATCAACATGGACGTTCGCAAGGGGGAGGTAGTGGTGATCTTCGGGCCTTCTGGATCGGGGAAGTCCACCTTCATTCGCACCATCAATCGCCTGGAGGAGCATCAGCGCGGGCAGATCATTGTGGACGGCATCGAACTGACCAATGACCTGCGCAACATCGAAGCGGTGCGGATGGAGACCGGGATGGTCTTCCAGCAGTTCAACCTGTTCCCGCACCTCACCGTCTTACAGAACATCACGCTTGCTCCGATCCGGGTGCGCAAGTGGCCGAAGGAGAGGGCCGAGGAAATCGCCATGCAACTGCTGGAGCGCGTGGGCATTCCGGAGCAGGCGAATAAATATCCGGGCCAGCTTTCGGGCGGGCAGCAGCAACGCGTGGCCATTGCGCGCGCCCTGGCCATGCAGCCCAAGATCATGCTTTTCGACGAGCCCACCTCGGCCCTGGACCCGGAGATGATTCGAGAAGTCCTGGATGTGATGGTGGAACTGGCCAGGAGCGGGATGACCATGCTGGTCGTGACGCACGAAATGGGCTTCGCCAAGGCGGTCGCCGATCGAATGTACTTCTTCGATGGCGGGCTGATCGTGGAGAGCGGCACGCCGGACGAGATCTTTCAATCGCCGAAGGAGGAACGCACCAAACTCTTCCTTTCCCAAATCCTCTCGCACTGATGAGTCCGCTGCCAAGACTCGCTGCCCGCTGCGCGGAGTTTTTCACTGCTCTACCTCTGCGGTAACCGGCGCTGCGCTTCCCTTTTCCTCTCGTGCTGCGCATGCGCCTCGCCCATCGCGGCACCTGAATTCATTCCTCGATCTTCATCCTGTGTTCCAGGCCGCGCACCCCGGCCGAGAGCAGCAGAGTCATGGATAGATACAGGAAGGCCACCATGTTGAACGTCTCC
>JBBIKK010000087.1:0-6194 GCA_037445475.1 Chloroflexota bacterium | reverse complement strand
CTGGAGCTACATGCTGAAACCCCCGAGGAAATCGCCGTCAGCATCCTGGCAGAGATCCTCATGATCCGCAATCGCGGCAGCGGGAAGCCAATGAAAGGGGCACTCGCCCGGGAGACCCCGGCCTCGAAGCAAAAAGCCTGAGCGCCCTGTTCCCTGCCTCGCAACGGACGGGAGAGAAATCCGTAGAAGGAGTAGCAATTACTTACCGCCCTCACTCCTGTCCCACCCTCCATCAGGGGGCTCCCGGTGGGAGGGGTCAGGGTGAGAGCAGTTCCAATGAGTTAGGAAAAATGGTTCTTGTAACCGGGGCGGGCGCGGGTATAATCCAATCGCCAACTCGGGCAAGGAGGCCCCGCGCGCAGGACGCGGCCAGCAGATAGAATCGTTTTTGTTTTATTTAAGGAGAGAGCACATGGCCAGAATTTTCGATGTCATTGAGTATCCAAGCGAGATGGCGGATGAGATCGTCCACCGCTTTCCCGAAGAGGGCATTGGGGATTTCCGCATCGGCTCGCAGGTGATCGTACGCGAGGCCCAGGCGGCGGTCTTCTTCCGGGATGGAAACGCGCTGGATGTCTTTCGCGCCGGCCGTCATACCATCACCACCGCCAACATCCCCTTATTGATCGACTTCCTTGGCAAAGCCTTCAACGATCGCACCCCCTTCCCGGCCGAGGTCTATTTCGTCTCCATGAAGGAGTTCGCCAACAAGAAGTGGGGCACGCCTCAGCCGATCATCGTCCGCAACCCCGGCATGGGTCTGGGCGTGGCGCTCCTGCAAGGCTTCGGGACGTACTCGTTCCAGGTCAAAGACCCGCAGCAGTTCGTGACTCACATCGTGGGCACGCAGGGTGCCTATCGCACGGCGGATATCGAGGATCGGCTGCGCGCCATGCTGCTCTCCAAATTGCAAGACGTGTTGGGAGAGAGTGGGGCGAAGCATTCCGTCCCGGAGATCATCAGCCTGACGGAGGAGATCGGGGCCGGCGTGCGCGCCAAGGCCCAGGACGACTTCGCGGCCCTCGGCCTGACGCTCAAGTCGTTCTACATCGCCAACCTGAAACCCTCCGAAAAATCGGCCGAGGAACTGCGCGCCATGGGCATGCTCGACATGGCCACCTACACCCAACTGCAGGCCGCCGACGCCATGCGCGATGCGGCCCAAAACCCCAGCGGCGGCGCGGGACTCACGGCCGGCATCGGTGCCGGAATGGGCATCGGCAACCTGATGGGACAGGCCCTGCAAAGCGGGGCCGCAGGCACGCCTGCGGGCGGAGCGAAGGCCGTCTCCATTCCCGAGGTGATGACCCCCGCCGAGGCCGCGGCCATTCTGAAGGTCTCCGAAGAGGACGTGCTGGCCGCCATCCAGGACGGCAGTCTGAAAGCCAGGAAGGTCGGCAAGGCCTATCGCATCAGCAAGGAGGCGCTGGAAGCTTTCCTCAAAGGGTCATGAAAAACGCTGTAACTACCTACCCTCACCCTAACCCTCTCCCAAAGGGAGAGGGAATCGCACACATGAAACGGATTTTCTTGCCGAAAGCGATAAAATCATCGCTGTTTTCTCTCCTCTCCCGCCGGGAGACCCCCTGACGGGGGCAGGTGGGCCGGGGGTGAGGGTGGGTAGGCAATGCAAAACGCCGCAATCTCCATGCCCACCCTCCCGAACCCTTCCGCATCAAAATGACCGAATCGCTCCGCTGCATCCCACATTGAGCAAGAGGAGTCCGATGGTCACAGTAGAGTTTCGCACGAGAATCAAAGATGGCATGATCCACGTCCCCGTCCGGTATCGCCGCATCCTGAAAGAGAAGGTACGTGTAATCCTGATTTCAGAAGAAGAAAAAAGTGCAGAACCCAACCTCCTGCGAGAGTTGCTGGCAAATCCTATACAGATGGCAGGCTTCCAGCCCTTGAGCAGAGATGAAACCCATGCCAGATAACAAACGCTGCTTCCTGGATACCAACATCTGGCTATATGCACTTATTGAGAGCGAAGAGAACAGGCACAAAACAAAGATTGCCGCAGAACTGGTGAAAGCGCCTGACGTTTTCGTCAGCGTGCAGGTCATCAATGAGGTTTGCATCAACCTCATCAAGAAGATTGGATTCAACGAGACGCAGATCTGTGCACTGATAGAATCTTTCTACAAAGATTATCCCGTTGTAGAAGCCGACCTCACCATTCTGCTGATGGCATCCAACCTGCGCCAGCGCTACGCCTTTGCGTTTTGGGACAGCCTGATTGTAGCAAGCGCGCTGGCAGCAGAATCCGAAACCCTGTATTCTGAAGATATGCAAGATGGCATGCTTGTTGATGGGAAACTCAAGATCACCAATCCCTTTTCGGGATCACCGCTTGCAAGGCGCCGGCCCTGATGTCTTCCCTGGTCAACCAGCACTCCTGAAAACCGCATGTTCCCCCCGCAATCTCCATGCCCACCCACCCTCCCGAACCCTTCCGCATCAAAATGACCGAGCCCATCCGCCTGATCTCGCCCGCCGAACGCGAAGCGAGACTCCAGGAGGCGGGCTACAACCTCTTCGCCCTCAAGGCCGAAGACATCTTCATTGACTTGCTGACCGACTCCGGCACCGGCGCCATGAGCCACGACCAGTGGGCGGCGCTCCTGCACGGCGATGAGTCCTATGCCGGAGCGCGTTCGTTCCAGCGTCTCAAGGCCGCCGTAGAGGATATCTTTGGCTTCAAATATTTCGTCCCTGCGCATCAGGGACGTGCCGCCGAGAACATTCTGTCCGCCTGCCTGGTCAGGCCGGGCATGTATGTTCCCTCCAACATGCACTTCGACACCACCGATGCCAACATCCGCGCCCGCGGCGGACGCCCGACCAACCTGATCATCGACCAGGCCTTCGACCCGACCAACCCGCACCCCTTCAAGGGCAACATGGACATCGCCAAACTCAAGGCGTTCATCGAAAAGGTGGGAGCGGAGAACATCCCCTTCGGCATGGTGACGGTGACGAACAATGCCGGCGGCGGCCAGCCGGTCTCGATGGAAAATCTCAAAGCCGTCGCCGAGACCTATCGCTCCTATGGTATTCCCTTCTTCGTGGACGCCGCCCGCTATGCCGAGAACTGCTATTTCATCAAGCTGCGCGAGCCGGGCTACCAGCATAAACCCGTGATCGAGATCGCCCGCGAAATGTTCGCCCTGGCCGACGGCATGACCATGTCCGCCAAAAAGGACGCCATCGTCAACATCGGCGGCCTGCTGTGCATGAACGACGAGGTGCTCTTCCAGAACGTGAAGAACGAATTGATTCTCCGCGAAGGCTTCCCGACCTACGGAGGCCTGGCCGGCCGCGACCTGGACGCCATGGCGGTCGGTCTCTACGAGGGGTTGGATGAATCCTATCTGGCCTACCGCCTGGCCCAGACGGCCTACCTCGCCTCTCGCTTGAACGAGGCCGGCCTTCCCACCATCCAGCCGCCCGGCGGCCATGCCGTCTACGTGGATGCCCGTGCCGTCCTGGCGCACATCCCGCAGAGCGAATTCCCCGCTCAGGCGCTGGCCGTGGAGCTCTACCGCGAAGGGGCCATCCGCGGCGTGGAGATCGGCTCGGTCATGTTTGCCCATCCTGACCCCGACAGCGGAGAGATGATCTACCCAAAACTGGAATTGCTCCGGCTGGCCATCCCGCGCCGCACCTACACCCAGAGTCACCTGGACTACGTGGCCGAGACGCTGGCGAAGATCAAGGCGCGCGCCCCTTCGATTCGCGGCTACAGAATCAGCGGCGCCCCACCCCTCCTGCGGCACTTCACGGCCCGCTTCGAACCGTTGTAAAGAGATTGCAATCACCACAACCCGCAGAAAATGCAACGGCCAGCCCTCACCCTGACCCTCTCCCAAGTGAAGAGGGGATGGGGGTGAGGGCGAAACCACCTGTTGAAAAGGTGTTCGCAACAAAGCAACTCGGCGTATGGTTTTCTCAAGGTCGCTCGACAAAAGAATGATGTCATTGCGAGGGCAGTGTTTTTTTTGCCCGAAGCAATCTCCAAAAGGTCGGTTTTGCCCATTCTGTGGAAGACTGCTTCGCCAAAGAGCGGCTCGCAGTGACATTTCCCGGACTTTGAGAAAGCCATGCAAATCGGCGTGGGGCCGATTGACGGCCTTTTGAATTCGGGTATAATTCTCAAGCCTTGCCCATGAGAATGAAATCCTGCTTGCCTCTCGAAAGGGACCTTCCATGCCCGATCTTCTACTCGATGTCCAGGGCCTCGAAACGCAATTCAAGACTCAGGAAGGGATTGTTCACGCGGTCAATGGCGTTTCCTTCGATTTGAAGGAGGGTGAAACGTTAGGGGTGGTGGGGGAGAGCGGCTGTGGAAAAAGCGTAACGATGCTCTCCCTCCTGCGCCTGATCCCCTCGCCGCCGGGGCGGATTGCGGCAGGGAGTGCCTATTTTCGCGGCCAGGACCTGCTGAAAATGAGCGAGGAGGAAATCCGCCATGTGCGCGGTGCCCAGATCAGCATGGTCTTCCAGGACCCAATGACCTCGTTCAATCCCGTGCTGACCATTGGGCGGCAGGTAACCGAACCGCTGGAGCTTCACCTTGGAATGACGCGAGAACAAGCCACCAAACGCGCCGTCGAACTCCTTGAAATGGTCGGCATTCCAAAAGCCAAAGATCGCATTGGTGACTACCCTCATCAGTTTTCGGGCGGCATGCGTCAGCGCGTGATGATCGCCATGGCGCTTTCCTGCAACCCGCAAATTCTGATTGCCGATGAGCCGACCACGGCGCTGGACGTGACCATTCAGGCGCAAATCCTTGATCTGGTCAAGCGCCTGCGCGAGGAGCTGGGCATGGCCATTATCTGGATCACCCACGATCTGGGAATCATCGCCGGGCTGGCCCAGCGCGTGATCGTCATGTATGGCGGATATATTATTGAAGAGGCCTCGGTTAAAGAACTCTATGCCAATCCACGCCATCCGTACACCTTGGGCCTGCTCGGCAGTCTGCCGCGCCTGGACGAGAGCAACCGCCGCCGTCTGGTTTCTATTGAGGGTTTGCCACCCGTGTTAATGGAAAAACCAAGTTACTGCCCATTCGCCCCGCGCTGTAAGTTTGCCATCGAGCATTGCTGGAAAGAGAATCCCGCGTTGGAAATCATTGCGCCGAACCACAAAGCTGCCTGCTGGGTAGATGTTGGCACAGGGAAGGCACGCTCATGAATACGAATGGCTCTCTTCTGCGCGTCGAAAACCTGGTGAAGCATTTCCCGATTACGCGGGGTATTATTATTCAGCGCCAGATCGGCGCTGTTCGCGCCGTAGATGACATCTCCTTTGACATCAAGAAGGGTGAGACGCTCGGGTTGGTTGGGGAATCGGGCTGCGGCAAGTCCACGACCGGACGAACCATCCTGCAGCTCTACCGCCCCACCTCGGGCCATGTGTACTTTGAGGGCACGGATCTGGTTCAACTGCGCGGTGAGGAACTGCGCAAGATGCGGCGCCGGATGCAGATGATCTTCCAGGACCCCTATGCCAGCCTCAACCCGCGCATGACGGTGGGGGAAATCATCGGCGAGCCGCTTGTTGTTCACAACATCGCCAAGGGGAGGGAGGTCGAGAAGCGCGTGGAACACTTGCTGGAGTTGGTCGGCCTCAATCCCTCATTTTCAAATCGCTATCCACACGAGTTCTCCGGAGGACAGCGACAACGCATTGGCGTGGCGCGTGCCCTGGCGCTGAACCCGGAACTGATCGTCTGCGACGAACCCATCTCAGCCCTGGATGTCTCTATTCAAGCACAAATCATCAACCTGCTCGAGGATTTACAAAGCCAGTTCCATCTCACGTATCTATTCATCTCCCATGATCTCTCGGTCGTGCGCCACATCAGCGATCGCGTGGCGGTGATGTACCTGGGCGTCATTGTCGAACTGGCAAGCCGCGATGAGTTGTATGGATACCCTTTGCATCCATACACCCAGGCGCTGCTCTCCGCCGTGCCCATCCCGGACCCTCTGATTGAGGAACGGCGCAGGCGCATGATTCTGCAGGGCGATGTGCCTTCGCCGGTCAACCCGCCCTCCGGCTGCCGCTTCCGTACCCGCTGCCCGATCGCCGAGGCGATCTGCGCAGAACAGAAACCGGGGTTCCGGGAGTTGAGGGCGGGCCATTTTGTGGCCTGCCATTTCGCGGAAAAATATGTATAA
>JBBIKK010000086.1:0-6205 GCA_037445475.1 Chloroflexota bacterium | reverse complement strand
CCAGGAGCGGCATCCTTGCGGCCAATCAGTCCTCATGTCTGGCGGTTTGCGCCCTGCGAGCTGCTACCCTCGCAGAACCGCCAGGCCAGGGACATGGTGCGAGGTCAGACGTTCTTCCCCAGGGAGAGCGGTCAGCAGACTACCCAAGACGTAATCGGTTCGCACCGACCCGGCAAGGCAGTTCAAACTGTCCCTGTTCGTCCGCCGTCAATACTGACTTGCACAAAGTATCCACCGGGACACCCATTTTGACAACTATTTTATACAAGGTAGTTACGAGTAGCGAAGAAGGGAGCGCATCGAGACCACGCCCGGTGAACCCATTCTGGCAATGCAGCCGGCCCTGTTATACTCATCGCCGATGTTTGATTGTGCTGGCAGACTCCACCCCCAGGCGCGAGCCGGGCTGCGCCTCTTCAACGAAGGGAAATACTTCGAGGCCCATGAAGCACTGGAGGCAGCCTGGAGGGAGGAACACGGCGCGGCGCGAGGACTGTATCAGGGCCTCCTGGAGGCGGCTGTGGTGTATCTGCACATCACGCGCCGCAATTACGCCGGCGCCATCAAGGTCTATGCCCGCAGCCTGAGGTGGCTGGCGCAATATCCAGATGTCTGTCGCGGCGTGAATGTTGCCCGGCTGCGGGAGGACCTGCAGCGCGCCATTCGGGAGGTGGAAGCGTTGGGTGAAACCCGCTTGAGCGAGTTCGATCGCTCCCTGCTGCGACCGATCGTTTGGGAGGAGGCAACGTGATGATCGGCCTCTAACGCAGCGGGGTGTGCGTGGGCAAAGGCACGAAGGGCGGCAGGGGAATCAGCGTGGGGGTCTGTCTGGGTGTGGGGGTCGGGATCCATGGGAACCAGCCGCTGTACGCGAAATATTCTCGCAAAAACGCGGCGCGCTCATCGCCCGTCATCGGGCGCGGACGTGAGTAATCCTCCAGCATCGTGGTGAGGAGTTCGGTGCTGATGTAGCGCCCATCGTAGAAGACGTGGCGGTCGATGAATGCCCGCCGCGCCGCAGGCATGGGCGGAAGGTTGGGCGCCGGGGGCAGGTTGCCCATCTGGTCGAAGAACAGGTTGCCCAATCCGTAATGGATAAAGGCGCCATGGTAGAACTCCATGTTGAGCGGAAAGTGGGATTGACTGCCGCTCACGATCAAGGCGCCGGCCGCGGCCGTCTGACGAAAGTCGTGCACCTGCCACGGCACGGCCTGCGGCGAATAGGCCTCCCGATATTGAAACGTGGCAATGACCAGATAACCTTCCTGGCGCAGTTGAGCGATCTGAGCGAACAATTGTTTGTAGTCGCAGGGATTGGCACCCGGCGAGTTGGCCGTGGCCCATGCCTGGCGCGGGCCGGCCTCGTTGCACCCCACGAAGGCTATGCGGTTGCCGTGATGCTCGATCCGCAGCGGCCGCCGCGCCTCTTCCAGATTGGCTCCACCGCCGAAGACGCGCATGCCGTTCTGCCGATACAACTCCAGGCTGTATAAGGCCGAAGCCGCGCCGTTATCGAGGTTGTGATTGCCGGTCAATTCGACCACGTCCACGCCGGCCTCCCTCAGCAGGCCAAGATATTTTGGATCGCTGCAATAAAATCGCGATTGATAAGGGTTCGGCGGCGGACAGCGCGGGTCGAACGAGACCTCGTTGCTGACGTGCGTGATGTCCGCCTGCCTCAACCAGTCGCCGATCTCGCCGGCCGGATAGTTCACGCCATGGATCTCCATCTTATATGCAATCCAGCGCACGAGCGCTGTCGTCCCACTCAGGATGAGCGTCGTCATCCTGGATGGATCGCGATTGGTGGAGGGCAACTGGAAAGTGGCGCCGCGCAGCGAAAACGTGACCTGCAACGGATAGCGCGCCGCCTCGAAGTCCTTGCGAATGGGGGACTGGCCATCCACGCTCAAGACCTTCCAGCGCGGTTCAAGAGCCTCGAAAGGGACGATCGCCCAGGAGGGCCTCTCGCGCCAGGCGAGATCGAGCAGTTGATCGGCGGAGGCGACTCTCACTGAGCCCGGGGCGGGCGCGCCCCAGCCGGCGCTCAGCGCCGCGAGAGTGGATGCGCTCATCCACAGCGGCTGCCCCTCTAGCGTCGCATCGCTGAGCGGCGGGGAGTCCCCATTCCAGAGCGCGCGCAGCACCTCGAAGGTCACCCCATCCAGCACGGTCGGGAAGGGGGCCACCAGAACATAGATCCAGGTCGCGGCAGGGCGATCGGGCGGCAGATCGCGCTCCACATCCAAAACGACGGAGGCCGAGGAAGCCTGCGAGGTGAGCGGCAGGCCCCACCTCAGGGCCAGATCGCGCAACGGCTGGGGCACGGCGGAACCGATCCACAGGCCGGAGGCGGCGGGCGTGGGAGAGGCTTCCTGTTGCGAGGTCGGCAGGGGCGTGGAGGGCGCGCGCCTTGCAGGAGTGCATGCGCTCAGCACGAGGAGAAGGAGAATCAGTTTTCTCACAGGAGCCTGTCCTGGTCAGGGGGTAAGATCGAGGCGGGCCAAGCTGAAGGCAGAGAGGGCTTGCTCATCGAGGGTGATCCCCAGACCCGCGCCGCGCGGCACATCCATGGTGCTATCGGCGTTGAGCGTGAAGCGCTCGCGGGTAATATCGCGCCGGTAGTAGCGCTCGGAGGCCGAGATGTCGCCGGGCAGAGTGAAGCCGGGCAGGGAAGCCAGCGCCAGATTGGAGGCGCGCCCGACGCCGGTCTCCAGCATGCCGCCGCACCAGAGCGGGACGTTTTGAGCGCGACACAGATCGTGGATTTCGAGCGCCTGACTCAGCCCGCCCACCCGTCCGGCCTTGATGTTGATCACGCGGCAGGCCTTCATCTCCAGCGCATTGCGGGCATGGCGCGGCGAGGCAATGCTCTCGTCCAGGCAGATGGGAGTGCGAAACTGCTCCTGCAGTTTGTGGTGTTCCCAGAGATCGTCCTCAAACAAGGGCTGTTCGATCAGGAGCAGGCCCAGATCGTCCAGAGGACGCAGAGCCGGCGCGCTCTCCAACGAGTAGGCCGAATTGGCGTCCACTTGCAGGCGCAGATCGGGAAAGGCCCGACGCACCGCCGAAGCATCACCGACATCGCGGCCGGGCCTGATCTTGATCTTGACGCGTCGATAGCCCTGGGCGAGATAGCTCTCCACGGCTCGCACCAGGACCTTGGGCGACTCCTGCAATCCGATCGACACCCCCACCTCGACCTTCTGGCGCGTCCCGCCCAGCAACTCGCGCAGCGACCTGCCGCTGCGCTTGCCGAGCAGGTCCCATATGGCCATCTCCACGCCGGCCTTGGCCAGGGGATGGCCGCGAATGCCGGCCACGCGGCGCTGGAAATCGGCCGCATCCTGGATATCCTGCCCGAGGAGGCCAGGAAAGATGAAATCCTTCAGGATGTGCCAGGCGGTGCCGCTCGTCTCGTAGGAATAGCCCGGCTCGCGATCGGCCACGCACTCGCCATACCCGCTCAGCCCTTCGGAGCGCAGGATGATGAGGATGCTTTCGCGATCAACAATGCGCCCAAACGAGGTCTCGAAAGGCGTCACCAGCGGCATGCGCAAGTGATGAAGGGTGATCGAATCGATGCGCATGAGAATCGACTACACCTGCTCTGTTGCAAACATGTCATTGCGAAGCGCCTGCCCCGAGTGAAGCGCGGGGGAAGCCATCCTCCTTCGGGTGCATGCGCGCCCTCGCAGGGACAGCCTGTACAGGATTGCCTGCCCGAATCTCACGTCTTCTGCTCATCTTCGCCAAGCTGGAGGCGCCGCAGGGCCTCGTCCATGCTGATGCTCCCCTCCGGCCTGACGCCTGGCACAGGAGTGGCGCAATATGGGCAGATATTCCAGGGCAGTTCCATCAACCGGCCGCAATTGTGGCAGGCCTTTTTCAACTTGGTGTGGCAGTTGGGGCACACCTGCCAATCATCCCGCACGCGGCGCTCGCAACCAGGGCAGAGCGGCAAGTCCTCCAGCGCCTGGAGCATGGTCTCTTCTTCGAGGGTGCGTTCGTACTCTTCCTCCAGCGTGCGCGGCGGACGCAAAATAAGGTAAACCAGCACGCCGGGCAGGTTGAGGATGGCCACCAGCAGAGCGGAGAGAATGTGTATCAGCGGATCGCGTGTTCGGCTGCGAATGTCGCGATAGGTCCAGACGATCAGCGCGATCCACAGCGCGGCCAGGAACGCACCGCCGAAGGCCGTGAGCACGAGCAGGAGATTGCTGAGAAAGGTTGGGTCGAGAATCATCTATCCTCCGGCCGAGCCCCCCACAATGCCACCCTCGGTCAGTTTTCGTAAATCGCTGAGGGCGGCTTCGATTTCCTCAACCGTGACAGGGCGGTTGTGGTCGCGATGGGTGAGCGCGCCGGCCTGCGCCTTTTCGATAGCCACCTCCCGAATGGAGGCGTTGCGCGCCAGTGCCTCTTTCACCAGGGCCGCGCCTTGAGAATAACCAATGACCGGATTCAGGGCCGTGACCACGATGGCGTTCCTGGCCAGCCAGCCCTCGGCCTTCTCACGGTTGGCAGTGATGCCCTTCACAGCGCGTTCTGTGAAGGCCCGCACCGCGCCGATGGTCACCTGCATCATCTCGAACAGATTGTGGGCGATGATGGGCATCATCACGTTCAATTCCAGCTGGCCGGCCTGAGCCGCCATCATCACCGTCACGTCACAGCCGATGACATGGAACATGGCCTGATTCAACATCTCGGCCATGACGGGGTTGACCTTGCCCGGCATGATGCTGGAGCCGGGCTGGACGGCCGGCAGGCGAATCTCGTCCAGACCGGTCGAGGGGCCAGAGGCCAGCAGGCGCAGGTCGTTGGCAATGCGCGTCAGGGTGATGGCCAGGGTGCGGATGGAGGCGGAGAAGTCCGCCGCGTCGGCCATGGATTGCATGGACTCGAACAGATCATCGGACTCGTACAACGTCAGGCCGGTCAACTCGGAGAGCTTCTTCACCATGCGGGCGTGGTACTCGGGATGGGCGTTCAAACCGGACCCGACGGCGGTGCCGCCGATTCCGAGCCGCCTCAAGCCCTCGGCAGAACGCCGGATGCGCTCCGCGTCGCGCCCGACGGCCCTGGCGTAGGCGCCGAATTCCTGCCCCAGCCGCACCGGCACGGCATCCTGAAGATGCGTGCGCCCCGATTTGACGATATCGTCGAACCGACGCGCCTTGTCCTCCAGAGCAAGTTGCAGTTCCTTGAGCACGCCCAACAGTTCGTCCAACCGCCACAGGGCGCCCAGGCGGATGGCGGTGGGGATCGTATCGTTGGTGGATTGGGCCATGTTGACGTGGTCGTTGGGATGCACGTAGTACTTTCCCAGCTCGCCCCCCAGCAGTTGCGTGGCGCGGTTGGCAATCACCTCGTTCACGTTCATGTTGTGGCTGGTGCCGGCCCCGGCTTGAAACGGATCAACCACGAACTCGGCATCCCACCGGCCCTCAATGACCTCCTGAGCCGCCTGCTGGATGGCCTCGGCCAGTTGTTTGGCGGTGAACTTCCTGCCGTCCACCTCGCGGTCATTGAACAACCCCAGGCTGTAGTTCACTTCCGCCGCGGCGCGCTTGATGGTGGCCATGGACCAGATGAAAGCGCGCCACGGACGCAGGCCGGAGATGGGGAAGTTTTCCATGGCGCGCTGGGTCTGCACGCCGTATAACGCTTTGGCTGGGACACGCACTTCGCCCAGCGAATCCTTCTCGATGCGGAAATCCGTTGTGTTCATGTGTCCACTCCCAGGGAGAAATCCTCACAGTTTTGATTCTACCTCGTTTCGGCGCCAAGAGGTCATCGCAAGCCGCCGTAGGCAAAGGTTTGCGGACGGTCTTCGCCACCGGGCAGGCGAAAGGCGCCCAGGTATTCCAGATCGGCGGGGGTGATGACCTGGCCAGAGGGAGGCGGAGACGGCCCGGTCTGGGATTCGGTTTGGGATGTCGAGCCCGCTGCGGGTCCGCTGGGAGGCGGGGGGGCCGGCGGTTCGTTTGGCGTGGGGCCGCCAGGCGTCGTTTCCCCAAGCGTGCAGGCCAAGATGGAGGCCAGAAGTGCAAAGGTTACAATCCATATCTGTTTTTTCATCTCAGCACCTCCAAAGAGATTTACGGACCCTGGTAGCAGACCTGGAAGGTCAAGCCTATATTTTGTCCATCGCGCGTACCCAGAGTCCAAATCTGCAGGCCGGGTGAATGGTATATCGGGT
>JBBIKK010000085.1:0-7588 GCA_037445475.1 Chloroflexota bacterium | reverse complement strand
AATTCCATGAACAAGTCAAGGGTGAAAAAACTGGTGGAAGCTGGGATCTGGTGCTGGTGATCTGGTGATGGCCCACATTTTTGCGTGGCACGCTTCGGCGGACTGAAGTCCTGCCTCGATCCGTAGCGCGGGATTTATCCCGCAACCCAAACGCGACATCCATCCCTTACGGGAACGATGTGTCGCGACACGGAATCTTTACGGTTGTGATAGATTCTCAAGAGCGACACTCTAGGCTTTTAGCTCCCTATGGGCTTGCCGGCTGGGCGTGATCCGGCGACAAGCGCCTACAGGTAACATAGCCGCTTGCCGGCTGTGTGAGTTTCTTAAAGTCCGAACCTCGAGTGAGAAAGCTGATTTTCGCTCCAGGTGAAGCCAGGCGTACAGACACCTTACGGGTATGTCTGATTGAGCCAGTCCAATGGGTCTACCTGTACACCGTTGACCCAGACCTCCCAGTGCAGATGGGCGCCGGTCACGCGCCCGGTGCCCCCGACGAGGCCAATGATTTGTCCCTGTTGCACGAGGTCGCCCACCTGTACCTTGAACTCGGACTGGTGCCAGAAGCCGCTGTACACTCCCCAGCCATGATCGATGATCGTAGCCAGGCCACGCACCGTCAGGGGTTCGGCGAAGACCACGCGCCCGGCCGCCGGCGCGCTGATGGGCAGGCCTGTTCCGCCGCCGAAGTCCAGGCCGGTGTGAAAGCCCTCGATCTTCAGGTCTGTTCCCAGGCCGATGTATGTGCGGCGATTCCCAAAGCGTGAGGTGAAGTAGGTCGCCTCGGCGTACTGGATGGCCGGGGAGGCGAACAGCCCAGACCAGAGCCTCTCCGAGGTGGCCGGCGTGATGATGCGAATGATCTGTTCCAGTTCGGGTTCGGTGACCGCCGGGTCAATCGTATCGGCGCTGACGACCAGGAGCGGGTCTTCGGGATAGTTGCCCGAAGCGATCAAGACCCTTTGCTCGAAGGACTGTTGAGTCCCGTCTGCCAGCGTGGCCTCCAGGCGCAATGGATACAGCCCGGGCTCCAGCATGGCGTGCACTCCCTGGAGTGCCACCATGCGGCCATCTCCCAGCGGAAAGAAGTGCAGCGGCCGGTCAACGAGAAGGCCGCTCAACGTCACCCCCTCGGCAGGCTGCACGAGGATTTCGGCGGTGCCGCCCTGTTTGAGGGGCAGAGTTAGGATCTCGGCCTGGAGGAATGCGGAGGGCAGGCCGCTGGCGTTGCGGGGGGTGGCGCCGGCGGGGGTGTAAAGCACATCGCCGGGCAGAGCATCCCAGGTGCCGCTCAAGCCGTTGAGCGCCACCAGCGTCCACGCGTCCACATTTTGTTTTACAGCCGCTTCCAGCAAGGCTTCGCCTGTCGCCGGGGTCAGGCGATTCGTCAGATCGCGTGCCTCCTCCTGTTTGGGGACGATCACGCTGGCGCCCACGTAAAACTCCGTAGGGCTGACCAGGCGGTTGAGTCTGCGCAGCAAAGGAACAGAGACCTGCGTGCGCCGTACGAGGGCGCGGAACGAATCTCCGAAGTTGATGATTTCTGTATCGAGGATGCCGTTCACGCCCTCCAGGCCGGGGATGATCAGGCGCTGGCCCACATCCAGGCGGTTCGGGTCGCTGAGATGGTTGGCAGACATTAGCTCGTCCAGCGAGGTGTTGAAGCGGTTGGCGATCGAGGAGAGCGTATCGCCCGGCTGCACAATGTAAATCGGCCCGCCAGATTGAGCCCGAGCTGGCCCGACCTGGCCGAACAGTCCTATCAGCATCAACAGCCAGAGGAGATCAAGTCCGAATCTGTGCCTTGTGTCCGATGTCATAGTCATTCAGGTGTTGGGGATGGATTTCGAGGACATAGCGTGCGGGCCGTCTGGGGATGTAGGCCAGCCGCCAGGCCCTGGCGAGGACCTTGTCCACGATTTCCATGTCGGAGTTGATCCAGAAGACGGCCAGATCGAAGGGCACGAAGAGCATGTGGATGGCCGCATCGAGGCGCGCATCGCGCCGCAAGGTCAGCAGCAGGCCTTCGTGCGCGGCGAGGCGGCGGCGAAACATCAGCCCACGCAGGCGACAAAGGAAGGAGGCGCAGATTTTGACGCGCGCCGGTTGCTCGATCGGCCGTGCAAGATTTTGCACCGTGACGAGGCGTGGCATGGTTTATCCCGGAGTCTTCCCCAGCACTTTTTCCACGCTGTGGAGGAGTTCCTGCGGACTGAATGGCTTGACGATGTAATCGTCCACCCTGGCAATGTGCAGGCCGAGCACCTTGTCGATGCTCTGTGCTTTGGCCGTGACCACAATGACCGGGATGCTGCGTGTTTTCTCGTCTGCCTTCATTTGCTGATAGACCTCCCAGCCGTCCATGTCGGGCATCATCAAGTCGAGCAGAACCAGGTCTGGCAATTGCTGGCGGATGGCTTGCAGGCCGGCCTGGCCGCCTGCCGCGCCGATCACCTCGAAGCCACGGCGGCCGAGGATGAGGCGGATCAGATCAATCATCTCCGGGTCGTCTTCGATGCACAGAATCCGTTTCACAGGTGAAGTGCCCATCTGACGCCTCTGTACAAGCAAGTTTACCATAGCGCGGCTCTGCGTAGCATGCCGCAACCCGATAGTCTGGAGTCTGATGGTCTGGAGGCGGATGGTGGATGATGGACGGTGGACAGAGCCGTCCGTCGGCGCAGGCCGACTTCGTGGAAGGAGCCCGCAGCTCGAGTTGCCGGAGGGAACTGCCCAAGGGAGAGTGGCTCGTTACGGCTGCCCCAAAGCTCGGCGGGGGGCGAGATTCCCCGGCCTGCACTCCGTAAGCGCTTCATTAGAAAGGTTGCGCCAGGCTGTTCGCAAAGGACATGGGTTGGTATAATTTAAGTGTCAATCTTTCGGAGGATTCCGTGAACTCTAACCGTAGTCAGTCGTTTATGATTTACTTCTTGCTCATCGCAGCCATCGTGGCTATGCTCTACATGGGCTTCAAGCAAGACAACGTCTCGCAACAACCCCTGACGATCAACGAGGTCGCTCAGGCGATTCAAAACGGCAGCGTGGCGCGCGTCATTATCGAGAACGACGAACGCGTGCATGTGGTTTATAAGTCCGGCAAGGAAGCCAATTCGCACAAGGAGTCGTCGGCTACATTAGTCGAACAACTGATCAGCCTGGGGGTGACACCGCAGCAACTCTCTCCAGACAATGTGAAGATAGAGATCAAGCCGCCGTCCATTTGGGCGGGCGCGCTGGGCAGTTTTTTGGTGTATCTGCTGCCGGTGCTGCTGATGGCCGGGGTGCTGTGGTTCGTCTTCCGCCAGGCCCAGGGGAGCAACAACGCCGCTATGGCGTTCGGCCGCTCGCGTGCCCGCATGTTCACCGGCGAACATCCAACGGTCACGTTCGACGACGTGGCCGGCGTGGAGGAGGCCAAGGAGGAACTCAAAGAGGTGGTGGAGTTTCTCAAGGAGCCGCAAAAGTTCATCCAACTGGGGGCGCGCATCCCCAAGGGGGTCTTGCTGGTCGGCCCGCCCGGCACGGGCAAGACGCTGCTGGCCAAGGCCGTCTCTGGGGAGGCCGGCGTGCCGTTCTTCTCCATCTCCGGCTCTGAGTTCGTCGAGATGTTCGTGGGGGTGGGTGCCAGCCGCGTGCGCGACCTGTTCGATCAGGCCAAACGGCACTCTCCTTGCATCGTCTTCGTGGACGAGATCGACGCCGTGGGGCGCCAGCGCGGCGCCGGCCTGGGCGGCTCCCATGACGAACGCGAGCAGACTCTGAATCAATTGCTGGTCGAGATGGATGGCTTCGATACGGACACCAACATCATCGTCATCGCGGCCACGAACCGCCCCGATATCCTCGACCCGGCCCTGCTGCGTCCCGGCCGCTTCGATCGCCGTGTGACGCTCGACCGCCCGGACGTCAAGGGGCGGGAGGAGATCCTGAAAGTACATGTCAAGGGCAAGCCCCTGGAGCCGGGCGTGGACCTGGCTTCTCTGGCGCGCGGCACGCCGGGCTTCGTCGGGGCGGATTTGGAAAACATGGTGAACGAGGCCGCCATCCTGGCCGCACGCCGCAACAAGAAGTCCATCGGACAGCCCGAACTGGAGGAGGCCATCGAGCGCGTCGTGCTGGGCCCCGAACGGAAGTCGCGCCTGATCTCGCAGGAGGAGAAACGCATCATCGCCTACCACGAGGCAGGCCATGCTGTGGTCGCCAACGCCATTCCGGAGGCCGATCCGGTGCAGAAAGTGAGCATCGTCGGGCGTGGTCAGGCCGGCGGGGTGACCTGGTTTCGCCCCGAGGAGGACCGCATCCTGTATTCCCGCAAGAAACTGCTGGCCAATCTGGCCTATGGCCTGGGCGGGCGTGTTGCCGAAGAACTCGTCTTCGACGACGTCACCTCCGGCGCTGCCAACGACATCGAACAGGTGACGCGCATGGCGCGCCACATGGTCACACGCCTGGGCATGAGCAGCGAGTTGGGACCGCTTCAGTATGGGCAGAAGGAAGAACTGATCTTCCTGGGGCGCGAGATCGCCGAGCAGCGCGACTACTCGGAAGCGATCGCCGAGAAGATAGACCAGGAAGTGCGCCGCCTCGTGGATGAAGCCTACACCCTGGCGCGGAATTTGCTAGTCCAATATCGCCGCCAGCTCGATGCTGTGGCGCAGCGCTTGCTGGAAGTGGAAACCATCACCCGCGAGGAATTCGAAGCCATCTTTCCACCGCCCATTCCCAAGAAGAGCGGCACGCCGCAACCTGCCTAGCCTCAGACCTCCGAGGGCCCACAGCCTCTTGCCGGTCTGGAGAATTTACGGGTTGGCTTCCTTGTGCTGCCTCACCAGTTCGCGGCGCAAAATCTTGCCCACGGTGGTCTTGGGTAGTTCGGTGCGAAATTCGTAGTGGGTGGGAACTTTATACGCGGCCAGGCGCTCCTTGCACCAGGCCTTGATTTCATCGGCGCTGGACTCCTGACCGGGCTTGAGCACGACCCAGGCCTTGACGGTCTCTCCCCGATAGGGATCGGGGATGCCGGCCACGCCCACTTCCAGCACTTTGGGATGGGCGGCAATGACCTCTTCGACCTCGCGCGGCCAGACCTGGAAGCCGCCCGGCTTGATGAGTTCCTTCTTGCGGTCCACAATGTAAAAGTAACCCTCCTCATCCATGCGGGCAATGTCTCCCGTGAACAGCCAGGTCTTCCCGTCTTTCAAGGTGCGCAGGGTGTTGGCGGTCTCGGTCGGCATGTTGTGATAACCCTTCATGACCTGCGGGCCACTGACCACCAACTCGCCGATCTCACCCACAGGCAGTTCTGTCTCGCCGTCATCCAGGCTGATGATTTTGCAATCGACATCGGGCAGGGGCAGGCCAATCGAGCCGGTCTTGTTCACGCCCAGGAGGGGGTTGCAATGCGTGGCCGTGGGGGCCTCTGAAAGACCGTAGCCCTCGAACACCTTGCCGCCGCTCAGGGCCTCGAACGTTTCTTTGGTCTCGCGCATCAGGGGGGCGGAGCCCGAAATACAGGCCTTGATGGAACGCAGGCTGATCTTGCCGGCCTTCACATCGGGGTGGTGGTTGATGGCGTTGTAGAGCGTCGGCACGCCGGGGAAGATCGTCGGGCGATACTTTTGAATGTTCTCCAGCACATCGTGGATATCGCGTGCGTTGGGCACCATGACCATGCTGGCTCCCGAGGCCAGGGCGAAGTGCATGCCGGCCACCATGCCGTATACGTGAAAGAGAGGAATGGCCATCAGCAGGGTTTCTTTGCCCTCCTCCAGGTTGGTCATCCAGGACTTGATCTGCAGCGTGTTGGCCACCACGTTGCGATGCAGAGCAACGGCGCCTTTTGAAATGCCGGTCGTGCCGCCTGAATACTGGAACAGGGCCGTGTCCTCCGGCCCGACCTCGATCTGCGGGCGGTCGGAGGGCCTGTATCGGGCGATCAGGTCCTTCATCCACACGTCGCCCTCGGCCAGTCCGCCCTCGATTCGGAAGCCTCCCTTCTTTTCGCGGGCCAGGGTGAACAACAGGCGCAAGACGGGGGGGAGTGTTTCCTTCAGGTTTGTGACGATCAGCCTCTTGATCTTTGTCTTCGGCTGAGCGGCCTTGATGGTCTTGTAGAAGTTCGTCATGACGAACATGATCTCTACGCCGGCATCGTTGGCCTGGTATTCGATTTCCGAGGGCGTGTAGAGCGGGTTCGTGGCCACCACCACGCCGCCGGCCTTGAGGATGCCGAAATAGGCCATCACGAACTGTGGTGTGTTTGGCATGAAGATGCCTACCCGATCGCCCTTCTTCACGCCCATCTCGGCCAGCGCCGCGGCGAGGCGATCGGCGATCTCGTTCATCTCCTTGAAAGAAATGACCGCGCCTTTGAAGATCGTGCAGGCGCGGTGCGGATATTTACGAGCCGACTCTTCCAGAAAGTAGAACAGCGGCACCCGGGGGTAATCGATGTGGGTGGGCACCCCTTGATCATAATGGGCAAACCACGGACGGTCGTTCATAGGGCCTCCTCCTTGGTGTGGGGTTTCTGTGTTTCTAGTATATACAAGAGAGAATCAAAAGTCAACCAACGGGAGCAGATAGCTGGCGATCTCGTCGACCACTCCTTCCCTCGCCAGGAACCATCGAATGCTCGGATCGGACTCCTTGAACCAGTTGCTTTGCCGGCGGACGAAGGCGCGCGTGGCGCGTCGTATCTGGATCCTGGCCTGCTCCTCGGTCAACTGGCCTTTTATGACTCGGACGCACTCGCGGTAGCCGATCCCCGACATGGACGGCAGTTCGGGCGAATAGCCTCTGGCGAGCAGGCCGCGCACCTCATCGAGCCAGCCGGCGGCGAACATGGACTCGATGCGGGCATCGATGCGGGCGTAGAGTTCGCTGCGGGGGCGCGTCAATCCGATGGAGAGCAAGCGGTAGGGAGGGGGGCGTTGCTGGCGTTGTTCGGAGAAGCGGCGACCTGTGCTGAGGATGACCTCTAAGGCGCGGAGGAGGCGGCGTTGGTTGCGAGGATCAATGTGTGCGGCGGCGATGGGGTCGAGGCGTCGCAGTGCTTCGTGTAGCCACAATCCGCCCCGCTGCATGGCCAGCGCCTCCAGAGCAGCACGCAAACGTGGATACGGGGGTTGGGGTGGAGGCGTCCAGCCTTGCGTTATGGCGCGCACATATTGCCCCGTGCCTCCCACCAGAAGGGGCAGTTTATGGCGTGCATGAATGTCTGCAATGGCCTGATGCGCTTTTTGCTGAAAGACGGCCAGGCTCAGGATTTCATTCGGTTCGGCAATGTCGATCAGGTGGTGAGGCACACGGGCGCGCTCGGCCGGGGAGGGCTTGGCTGTCCCGATGTCCAGGCCGCGGTAGAAAAGCCGCGAATCGGCCGAGACGATCTCGCCGTTCAATCTCTCCGCCAGTTGGATGGCGATCTCGCTCTTGCCCACTGCCGTTGGGCCGACGATGAGGATCAGGGGAGGGCGCGCATCCATCCGTTCATGTCAGGGCGTTTTCAAAATGAGTTACCCGGCTGGGGCGGTTCGCCTGGGATGTGCCTTCGATGGCGATCACATCAATTTGCCAGTGGTCGATCCCG
>JBBIKK010000084.1:0-7982 GCA_037445475.1 Chloroflexota bacterium | reverse complement strand
GGCGGCCAATTTGATAACCTCCTGGCGCGGCTCATCCCAGCGCGTGAGGTAGACGGCATCCGCGCCGAACATCTTCCCCAGATGATCGACCAGCATCTGGTAAATCTCGGGAAAACTGGCATAACTCAAACTGCGGTACATCACAGCACTCATGTGATTCATGAACTCCCCCTTCTGTTCGGCCGCCCGCCGCGCCGTGTGCAACTCTCTGGCCTGGTAGGAGACCAGCAAGCCGTTCAAGACGATGCCGAGAGTAAAGAGTATGGCAATGCCCCGCAGGTCGGAGGGGGGAATCGCCACTTGAAACTGACGCGGCAAACTCAGGGGTTGCAGCCAGCCGCGCAGGTAGGCTTCAATCTGAAGAACGTACAGGCCGGTCTCGAAAGCGAGGAGGCCATACAACATCGGGGAGGGGAGCACCACCGCCAGGACGCCGACATGCAGCACCATCAGGATCGGGGCCGGGCTGAGCGGGCCTCCGCTGAGGTGAATGCCGATCACGAAAGCAGCCCAATCGGCCAGGATTTGGAAAATCAGGAGACTCCACAATGCGCTCACGCCGCGCCGGAGATTGTTCTCCTTCTGCAAACGTGTGTAGAGCAGCGCGGCCAGGGCCGTGAGGATGGAGAGGGCCGCAATGGTCAGGATCGCCAGGCCGGCATTGATTGTGTTGCGATAGAAAATCACCAGCAACACCGAAGAAAGCGCCAGCACTCCCCCGCGCGCCGCGTTCGTGCGCTGTGCATATTTCAGGAGAAGCGCAAAATATGGCTTGGGGAGTCGTCGCTCCGCCATGCGTCCTGCTCTTATCAGAAATTTTGTAACTACCCGCCCGGTTCGGACGGACTGCTTGCGCCGGCCCGCAGGGCTTCCATGTACGGAGGCAGGGCGCTTGCCCCCGTCAGGGGGTTAGCCCGCCGAAAAGATACAAAAAGGAAACCAGGGTAAGCAGTTACGAAATTTTTGTGAATGCTCTGTTGCAAACATGTCATTGCGAACGAAGCGCCTGCCCCGAGCGAAGCGTGGGGAAGCCACCCCCCGTCCCTTCGGCAGATTGCTTCGGGCGCAGCCTGAAGCAATCGCCAGCATTTGCGAGGAGACTGCCACGCTCGCTGCGCTCGCTCGCAGTGACAGGTAGGTAGTTACATTTTATGAATATTATCCCACAACTGTGGAGGCATGTACCTTGCAAAGTTATTACAACGAATTCTGGTATACTTTCCAAAGTCTGGGAGCATGGATGCCTCGATTTGAAATTGATGTTGACCCCTGTGATCACATCACCGGAGATGCACTGGGCGAGCCGGGCCAGCGCGTGTTCTACATCCAGGCCACCCAGGGGCTGAAAAGCTACACCGTGCTCATCGAGAAGATCCAGCTCCAATCGCTGGCGGTGGGCATCGAACAGTTCCTGGCAGAGGTGGCGCGCCAGAACCCGGCCCTGGAGGAGATCGCCCCGGACTATGTCGAGGAGGAAATGCACATCCGCCCGCCGGTCGAGCCTCTGTTCCGGGTCGGAGAAATCGGCCTGGGGTACGATCCCGGCCGCGATCGGGTCGTGCTCCTGGTGCGCGAACTGCTTCCCGAGGGCCAGGACCCCGAATCGGCAGCCGTGATCCGCTTCTGGTGTACACGCGCCCAACTACACAAAATGGCGCGCTGGGGCGCCGAGGTGGTGGCGCGCGGACGCCCGATCTGTCCACAGTGCGGCGAGCCGATGGACGCCGCAGGCCATTTCTGCCCCAAGAAGAACGGGCACAGGCATTAACCCACGCCCACCGACGGATGACCCATGATCCGTAAATCTGTTGCCAGGGCAAGCGCCGCTCGACAGGATCAAGAAACCCTGAAGACCGCTCTTCAGTGCGGAAGGTTCGAACTGCAAGGCCAGTTCATGTTCGGCTCCAACTATACGTTCCTCGTCCGCGTTCACCACGCCGGCGAGACATTCCTGGCCGTCTACAAACCATCCAGAGGCGAGCAGCCCTTGTGGGATTTTCCGCCCAACACCCTCGCTCCGCGCGAGGTGGCCGCCTATCTTCTCAGCCGCGCCCTGGGTTTCGATTTCGTACCCCTCACCGTGATGCGCGCCGATGGCCCCTTGGGCCCCGGAGCGCTCCAGCAATACATCGAATACGACCCCACCTACCACTATTTCAATTTCCGTGCGGAAGACAGACAGCGCCTTCAAGGGATAGCCTTCTTCGATCTGCTCTGCAACAACGCCGATCGCAAAGGCAGCCACGTCTTCTTCGAGCGCGGCACACATAAGCTCTATGCCATCGATCATGGTCTGTGCTTTCATGAAGAAGACAAACTGCGCACGGTCATCTGGGACTTTGCCGGACAGCCCATCCCCGCGGCGCTGCTTGCGCCTCTGGCCTCGACCTCGAGCTGGAGCGGCCTGCTCGAGCCTTACCTCAGCCCGGGCGAGATGGCAGCCCTGCAGGCCCGTGCCGAAGCGCTGAGGCGAGCGCCCGTCTTTCCACACCCACCCGCCGAACGTCGTGCCTTTCCCTACCCGCTGCTATAGAGTGCTCTTGAGAATCGGCTACAATTGTAAAAATTCTGTGCCGCGACGCGGAGGTCGCATTTGGGTTGCGGGATGAATCCCGCGCTATGAGAGGCTCAAGCGGAGCCAAATTCCGAAATCGAGGCATGATCTCCTATGTCTGACTCCGACGTTTTCATCGTATCTGCCGTGCGCACCGCGATCGGCGTTGGCAAGCCGGGCGGTGCGCTCCATCCGTTCCAACCGGTCGAACTGGCGGCGAAGGTCATGGCGGAGGCGGTGCGCCGCGCCGGGATCGAGCCGGCCCACGTCGAGGACGTGGTCTGGGGCGTGGTCACGCCCGTGGGCGACCAGGGAGCCAATCTGGCCCGCCTGGCCGTGCTCAGGGCCGGCTTCCCGGTTCACGTCCCGGCCGTCAGCCTGAACCGCATGTGCGGGTCGAGCCAGCAGGCCGTGCACTTCGCTGCCCAGGCGATCCTGGCCGGCGACATGGACATCGTCATCGCCGGCGGCACGGAGATGATGTCGCACCAGCCGCTGGGCGCCGACTATCCGGCCGCGTGGCCGGAGGTCGGGTACAAGCTGGTGCATCAGGGCCTCAGCGCCGAGATGATGGCCGAGAAATGGGGGCTGCCGCGCGATGAACTGGATGACTATGCCTATCAATCCCACCTGCGCGCGGCCGCGGCGATCGAGGCCGGGCACTTCGAGGCGCAGATCCTGCCTCTGCCGCTTCCGGATGGGAACTCCTTCACCATCGATCAGGGCGTGCGCCGTCCTCCGGACCGCGAGAAGATGGCCGCTCTCAAGCCGGTCTTCAAAGAGGACGGCGTGATCACGGCCGGCAACTCCAGCCAGGTCAGTGACGGAGCCGCGGCGCTGGTGCTGGCCTCGCCTGCCGCCGTCGGGCGTTACAACCTGACGCCGCTGGCGCGCCTCCTCGCCCGCGTTGTCGTTGGCTCTGACCCAACGCTGATGCTCGATGGCCCCATTCCGGCTACACGAAAAGCCCTGGCGCGCGCCGGCCTGAAGATGGACGACCTGGATGTCATCGAAATCAACGAGGCCTTCGCCAGCGTCGTTCTGGCCTGGGCAAAGGAGTTACGGCCCGATATGGCGAAGGTCAACCCCAACGGCGGCGCCATTGCCCATGGGCATCCTCTGGGCGCGACCGGCGCGATCCTGATGACCAAACTCGTCCACGAACTGCAGCGCCGCCGGGCGCGCTACGGCCTGCAAACAATGTGCATCGGCCACGGCATGGCCACCGCCACCATCCTCGAAAGGGTGTAGTGCCCGATGAGGCGCGCAAGCCGTGCTTAAATGGCCCTCGCCCGCTCGGCCATCTGCGTGCGCAGGACCTGCGTATCGTGGTCGATCGTGAATAACGCCCCGAGGTAGAAGAAAAAACACAAGAGCCAGGCGACGACGCAGATCGTCAGGATGGCCGTCTTGAGATCGATGGCATCGGCGATGATGCCGGCCATCAAGGGAGCAAACGCGGCGCCAGTGTTCTCGATGAAATACTCCACCGCCTGCGCCGTGCTGCGCACCTCCGGCACGGTCACATCGTAAACCGTGGCAATGACGTTGGCTGAGGAAAGCGGCATGAAGATGGCCGTGAGGACCATCAGCGCGAAGAAGCGGCCGCGCGCCTCAACTGGAGTGTTGATGGCAAGGTAGAGGAAGAGCGCCCCCAACAGCACGCCGGCGCTGGAGACCATGATGCGGCCTTTGCGCGTGCGCCGGAAGAGCGCGTCCCCCAATGCCCCGCCCAGGAAGTAACCGCCGGCCAGGATCAGAATGACCGGCGCCATCGTGAACAGGATGCTGTCGCTGTCGTAGCCGCGCTCCTTTTCGACGCCATCGTGAACAGGATGCTGTCGCTGTCGTAGCCGCGCTCCTTTTCGAGATAATCGAAGAAGAAATACGTGATGACATTCCACGGGAACACGCCGGCAAAGCCCTGCAGGAAGACGAACCACATTGTGCGTTTTCTGAAGATCTCCTTCACCTCCCGCCAGGAAAAACGAAACTGCGGCATCTCGACTTTATCTTCAAACTCGGGCTCGGCGCGGCCGCGCGGCATCTCGCGAACCCCGAAGAAGATCAGGGCCGCGATCACCAGGCCCAGGCCGCCCGTCAGGTAGAAAACGTTGCGCCATCCCAATCCGGGGGCCACCAGGAGCGCCAGCACCATCCCCACCAGGTAGCCGATCGGCTGGGCCAGCTGCAAAAAGCCGTACACTTTGCCGCGCAGGGTCGGGCCAAAGTAATCGGCCACAAGCGTGTACAGTCCGGGGTAGGAGGAATCGTCAATGCCGGTGGAGGCGCGCGTGGCCACGAAGGCCGGATAGGTGCGCACGACCGCGCTCAGCCAGGTGGTCGAGCCCCAGATGAAGGAGGCCAGGGCCAGGAGTCTGGCGCGCGCGTACCGGTCGTAGAGATAGCCCCAGATCGGATACAGCGCCGTGCTGACGATCAGCGCGCCGGTGATCACGACGCCAAACTGGGTGTTGTTGATGCGGAAATCCGCGCTGATGGCCGACTTCAAGGGGCCGATCAGCAGACGATCGGTTTGATGCAAAAGCATGAACAGGAAGAACACGATGACCACAAACCAGCGATACCGAGAGCGTTGTGCAGACATGTTCACCTCACAGTCGGGATGCAGGATGCGATCGCCGGGCAACCCATTGCCGCTTGCGCGCGCATCGAACTCAAGAAGGGCAGGTCGATTCAGTCAGGGGCTTTCGTAAGGATGTGTTCGCGTAGCGCGGGATTCGTCCCGCAACCCAGATGCGACCTCCGCGTCGCAGAATCTTTAGGGTTGTAACAAACTTTCAGGAGCAATGCTACAAAAGTGACGGCCCATTGCCTCTCATTCCCGGCCCCTTCCCCTCTGACTTTCCATCACGGCGGGGGACGAGGGCGAGACGGTTGGGGCGAGGGCTGTGGCGCATGAAATCGTTCTAGCGGCGGAGCAAAAGCAACAGGCCTGCGCCCAGGGCGCAGACGCCCGCCACGACCTCCATGCCGGGAAAATGCAGGCGGAAAATGGCTTGCAATCCGACCAGGATCAAATAGATGGCCAGCAACAACGTGCCCAAATCGCGACGGAGCTTCATGATTCTCTCTCCTCAAGCATGAGATGGAGGCCGCGTTTCACAGCCTATAACACCGAGGTTCACAACAGGTTTTCGCCTTCCTGTCCTGCCTCTTCCAGAATCTGGCGTGCTAGTTGCTGCAGGGCTTCCAGCTCCGAGGCGTCGGTGTGCGCGGCGCGCCAGTACTGTTCCAGCAAATCCAGCGGCGAGAGGCTGCTGAGCGTCCGATCGGCGGGCAGGCGAATGCGCGCCTCCAGGCGCGGGCGCTTGATCAGGTGGAACTCGAAAGCGGGCGCGGCCTGCTTCCGCAAAGCCGCCTCGTCGATCAAAGGTTCCAGGTCGCGTGGATATTCGATGATGAGGCGGACGATCGCCCCCTGCATTTCCCCGGGCTTTGGCAGGGCCGCCTTGAGTCTCGCCTCCACCCCCTCCGCCGAATCCAGGATCACATGCCGACTGATAAACGGACGCGTCTGTTCGAGCTTCCTCCATTCGACCCTGGCGCGCCCCTTTTCGATCTCGGCCACCACGAAGAACTTCTCATCCTCGGCCTCGCCAAAATCCACGCGCTCGAGCGAGCCCGGATAAATCACCGGCGGGTGCGCCCCCTCGTTGAGGTCCTGCGCCTTGTGGATGTGTCCGAGGGCGACGTAATCGAAACGCGCGTCCCTGACCAGAGAGCCCGGCAAGACGAGGTCGTTTCCAAGCATGAGCATCCGCTCCGAGCCCAACTTCGCCCCCTGCACCGAAGCATGGGCGAGCAGGATGGTCGGCAGGGCCGGATCGACCTCCTGCAGCCAACCCTCGACCAGGTCTATGATGCGCGCCTCGATATCCGTGAAAACGTCCGAAGTCTGCCCGACTCCCCGTTGCAGCGCGGCCATCAGCCCGGAGCGGGCAATCCACGGCAGGGCAATGACCTGGGCCGGCAGGCCAAGTTCGGCCGCCTTCAGAAAGCGAGGTCTGTCGAGCACACACACATGGGGCACGCGCAAAGTATCGAATTCCTGAATGGCATGGGCACGACTGGCGGCCGGGGAGACATCGTGATTGCCCACCAGCAACAAGGTGGGGATCTTCGCCTGTGAGAGGCGGATGATGCGCTTCCCCCACTCGCGCTGGAAGGTCGGGGCCGGGGCGCGGTCCTTATACGCATCGCCGCCAAAGAGCACCAGATCAACCTTCTCGGAAATCGCGGTCTCCACGATTACATCCAGCGACTTGAGGAAATCGAGCACGCGCAGCGGCAGGCCACTTGCCGGGTCGTGGCGACCATAGTTGGCCATGTCGATGTGGGCGTCGGAGAAGTGGAGGAGTCTCATAGGCTCATAGGCTGCCGGTCGGGGCGTTGCCGGGCAGCCGGCCGGGGGAGCGGTAGACGAATCAGGGTTGCACCCCCAAATCCTGCAGCGCCTGAAGCGCAGGTCCCCAATTGGGGTGTACCTTCAGGGCGGCGCGATAATCGGCTATGGCGGCATCCGTATTGCCCAGCACAGATTCGGCGCGGCCACGCCAGAGCAGGCTTTCTTCCAGGGGTGTGAGGCTCAGAGTCGTATCGGCCAGATTGACCACATCCTGATAGCGAGCGCTGTAGAAGTATGCCCAGTAGGGCCCGGTCTGATACCACATCATCCGAAAGGGGCGCTTCTCATCGGCGGACAGGCCAGCATAGGTCTGAAACGCAAGATCGTAGGCATACGCCGCATCGACATACTCCCGCAAGGCAACGTGGCTGGTGCCGACGTTGAACCAGGCAAAGAACTGTGCAAGGCCGCTCAGACTTTGCGCCTCAACCTGGGCGACCTCCAGCGCGTGACGGGCGGCCCAGTCTGCATCGGCGTAAGGGCCCAGCAAACTCATGACCTCCGCCTGGCGTTCGAGAGGATAGACGACCACAAAGAGGTAGTTGAAGGCACGCCAGCCATCGATGAACTTCTCGTAAGGGATGTGGAAGTCGCGCCCGTCCAGGTAAGTGTCCTGAACAAGAAGAGTCTGCTCGCCGGCATCGTATCCGGTGATGAACTGGTAATGACCCATCCAGCTCACCTTACCCAGGGTGTCGCGCTCGTAGTAGCCCTTTTCCGCCAGGACCGGGAAGCCGCCCGCCACCAGACGCTGGAGCACATCTATATCTCCGCCATAGCGCAGCACGGAGGTCAGGCCGGGGACATTCTCCGCAATGTAATCCTGGAGCTCGTAGGGCATGACGTTCTTGTCTTTGTTGGCCGGCAGGCCATCCTGACCGGTGTTGGCCGGCATGAGCGCTTTGCCGATCACATCACGGTTTCCATTCCATCCCCAAAAGCGAAGCGCCATGGAAAAACTGGCCGGGCCGCAGTAGTTCCAGCGGTTGCGCTGGTCCT
>JBBIKK010000083.1:0-8496 GCA_037445475.1 Chloroflexota bacterium | reverse complement strand
ACGAAGCGCTCCAATTCCGCCGCCCCGACACCGCCCCGCTCGACTATGCCATGACGCAAGGGAATCTCGGTTATCTTCACCTGGCTTTTATTGGTCTGCCTGGAGAAGACGAAAAGGGACGATACAAACAATCGTTGGTTTGTGTACTTACCGCACTGGTTATCTTTTCCCAGGTTGGTCACGCGCCATTTGCCCAACAGGCGGCCGGTCAGTTGCGTGGTTTACGAGAAAGAATGGGCGCGGCAATGTTTGGCAGCATATGGAAGGAACTGGACAAAGAAATGAATCTCGGCGATTTGCCCGATTGGTTGAAATAAGAACGGCGCAAGTCATTGACTTGCGCTACGGGCAAATCAGAGATTTGCCCCACCTCACCCAAAGGAATCATCCGTAGCAAAAAAAAACTCCCCCACCCGCATCAACCCCATCAACCTGCCGCGCCGTCTGCGCGAAGGGTTGGACGAAGCCAGCGAATGGCTCGATAAAGGAAAGCCGGCACAGGCGCTGGAAATTCTGGAAGAACTGGACGAACGCTACCCCAATCAGGTCTATGTGCTGGAAATGATGGCCGACGCCTGCTACGATTTGAAAGATGACCGCGGTTATCTGAAAGCCGTGCGCGGCCTGCACCGCCTGACGCCCAACCGCCCCGAGATCAAATTAGGAACGGCGGGAGCCTATCTCGCCAGCGGTTACCTGGCGCTGGCGCTGGAGGCTTTCCGTGGTTTTCTCAAACGCTGGCCGCAGCACGAACACGCCGACGAAGCCAGGAAAGCAGTGCGAAAACTGGAGGAAGGCCTGCCGAAAATTCTGGCAGACGCCGGGTTGGACTTCGAGGCTGATTTTGACTTTGCCGTCCAGCACGAAGAGGTGCAGGTCTGTCTGAACAGCGGCGATTTCGAACGCGGCAAGGCGCTGATCGAAAAACTGCAGCGCCAGAAACCGCACTTCGTCCCGCCGCTCAACAACCTGAGCCAAATCTACTGGCTGGAAGGCGACCTGCGGCGCGCCATCGAGACCTGTCAGCGGGTCCTGACCATCGAGCCGAACAACATCCACGCCCTGGCGAACATCGTCCGTTACCTGTACCTCTCCGGGCGCAAGGAGGAAGCGCCTCCTTATGTCGAACGATTGAAAACATCCACCGCAAAAGCCTCCGAACGCTGGACAAAAATCGCCGAAACGCTGGCCTTCATCGGCGACGATCGGGATCTGCTCGAGCTGGCTGCCCGCGCCGAACAGGAGGCCAATCCGCTCGAATTGGATGAGCTTTTTCACCACTTTGTCGCCGTGTCGAAATGCATGTTGGGAGATGAAAAAGGAGCTCGCGCCGATTGGCAGCGCGCTCTCAAACTCCATCCTGGTTTTAGCCTTGCCCACGAGAATCTCGCCGACCTGAAAAAGCCCGCCCACGAGCGCAACGGTCCCTGGGCTTTTCCGCTTCCCCAAATGCTCCCTCAGGCCACAATCCGCGAAATGACCCGCGTGATCGAGCGGACTGCCAGGAACAGAGAGGAGGATTCTTTTCAGCTTGCCGTTCATCGCTTTTTGGACCTGCATCCCGAACTGCTTCAACTGTCGTCGCTTTTCCTGGAGCGCGGCGACAGCCAGGCAAAAGAATTGGTCATCCACATCGCCGAGATGTCTGCCCATCCGGGTTTCCTCGATCTGCTCAAAGGCTTTGCGTTCGGCCAAAAAGGTTCGGACGAAATGCGGCTGAAAGCCGCCCAGGTGCTCGCCAAACATAAGGCCGCGCCACGCGGCCAGGTGCAGATGTGGATTCAAGGTCAATGGCAACCCATTCTCTTGTTAGGCTTCGAAATCACCCCCGAGCCAATCGTTGACCAATATCCTTTGCAGCCAAAAGCGTTGGAATGGATGGGGAAAGCCATCCGCGCGCTGCGGGAAGAAAAGGGAGCCGAAGCCGAAGAGCATTTGCGCAAAGCGCTCGCCATCCAGCCGGAGCATCCCGCTCTGCTCAACAACCTGGCGCTGGCGCTGAGCATGCAAGAAAAGCGGGAAGAAGCCGAGGCCCTTATCAACCATATCATCGAGGCCTTCCCCGATTACTTTTTCGGTCAAATGGCCGCCGCGCGCAAAGCCGTTGCTGCAAAAGATTATGAGAAGGCGCGCTCCATTCTCAATCACTGGATGGAGACAAAAGATATTTTCCATGTAACTGAATTCAACATGCTTTGCAAAACGCAAATTGACCTGCTGCTTGCCGAGAAAGACACGGACGGCGCGCTTTCCTGGATGGAAATGTGGGAGCAGACCGAACCGGAAGACGATCCCGACTTTGAGATGTACCGCCGTCGTCTTGACATGGCACAAATGCTTTTGAAGTTAAAAAATCCCCTAACAAAAACCCGAAAATCCAAAAAGGAGTAACCCATGCCCGAACCCCGCAAGAAAATCACCCTGCCCTACCTCTTCGACAAAGTGAAGAAAGGCGAACCCATCACCTGGCTGACCTGCTACGACTATCCCACCGCCTATTTGCAGGAGCAAGCCGGAATCGAAATGATCCTCGTCGGCGACAGCCTGGGCATGACCATGCTCGGCTACGACTCCACCCTGCCGGTGACGATGGACGACATGATCCGCCACACCCAGGCAGTGAGGCGCGGCGCGCCGACTGCGTTCCTGGTTGGTGATATGCCCTATATGACCTACCAGCCGAGTGTTGAAACGGCAATACGCAACGCGGGCCGCTTCATGGCCGAAGCCGGCTGCGATGCCATCAAACTGGAGGGGGGAGTCGCGATGGCCGATCGCGTCAAAGCCATCGTGGACGCCGGCATCCCGACCATCGGCCACCTGGGATTGACGCCACAATCGGTCTCGGCCCTGGGCGGCTTCCGCCTGCAAGGCAAGACCGCCTCGCTGGCCAAGAAAATTGTGGATGACGCCAAAGCCCTGGAAAGGGCCGGAGCGTTCGCCATCCTGCTCGAAATGGTCCCCGACCGCGTCTGTCGACTGATCACCGAGCGCGCCGAAAACTGCATCATCATGAGCCTGGGTTCCGGTCCGCACGCCCACGGTCAACTGCTGATCTACCACGACATGTTCGGTCTCTATCCCAAGTTCAAGCCGAAGATGGCCAAGATCTATGGCAATGCCGGCGAAGTCATCCTCAACGGCCTCAAAGCCTACCGCGAGGAAGTCATCAGCGGCAAATTCCCCGCGCCCGAAAACTGGTTCGGCATGCCGGATGAGGAGTTTGAGGAGTTGAAGAAGATGCTTGGTGGGGCGTAATTCGTGAGACGTGAGGCGTGAGGCGTCAGACGTGAGGCGTCAGGCGTGAGGCGTCAGGCGTGAGACGTGAGGCGTAAAGAGGAGGTTCGGAGATGAGCGAAGTGCCATATCAGAGCGCGTTATCGCACGCGCAAGGCTTCGGGGACCTGCTGGCTTATCAGGTTGCGCTCCAGATGCAGCAGGAAGTTTTCGAAATGACTCGCAAGTTCCCCCGCGAAGAGATGTTTTCGCTCACCGACCAGATACGCCGTTCTTCGCGTTCCGTTGGTGCGCAAATCGCTGAGGCCTGGGGAAAACGCCGCTACGAGGCGTACTTCATCAGCAAACTGACCGATGCCAGCAGCGAATGTTTGGAGACCCTGCACTGGATCGAAACCGCGCGCCGCTGCGGCTACATCGAAGATGGTCAGGCCGCTTACCTTGCCGGTCAATACGACCGCCTGGGCCGCCTCATCGCTGGAATGATTGCCAAAGCCTCCGCCTTCTGTGGCAAACCCTCCCCTCGTCAAATCCGCGAAGCCTCTGCCGAACATTTCATCCAACGAACAACGCCTGACGAATAACGAGATGAATAACGAATAACGCATCACGAAATAACGAAAAAGGAGCCCCCATGACCAATCTTCAACAAAAACTCGCCATCCCCCCAGATCGCCTGGCCGCGGTCAGCGCTGTGTTCACCGACCCGAATTCGCAGGTGATGAAAGACTTCCTGGCCGTGGTCGCCAAGTACGGCACGCCGGAGGAGATCAACGCCAAACACCGCGAAAACCGCAAACTGGAAAATCTGCTCAAGAAAGTGGAAGCCAAAGCTCCGGCTTACCTCAAAGACCTGAAGTGGCTGATGGAACAGCGTGAGCGGGGCGCGTTCATCTCCGTCGCCGATTATCGCACCCGGGTCCTGGGCGAACGCGCCCGGGGCATGACCTTCGCCGACGACTACGCCGTCACGCTCGAGGTCAGCGCGCTGCAATACTTCCCCTGGATCCGCCCGATGTGCGAACGCGCCATCGCCGAGGGCAGCCTCGTCCCCGGCCGCTTCATCGCCGTCCGCAAGATGAAGGAATCCGAGGAGGACGGTGACCTGCCCGCCATCGTCGCCGCGCTGGACATCATGGGCTGTTCCTTCGTCGAGACGCTGGACACCAAAGGCACCGACGGCTCGAACCCGCACCTGGGCGGACCCGCCACCATCACCGGCTACTTCGGCGGAATCGGCCAACCCAACGAACATGCTCTCCAATGGCTGGATGAGTTCCTCTACTACTACACCAACTACGGCGTCCAGCACGTGTTGAATTTCAACGCCGGCACGATCCTGCTCGGCTTCCTGCTCTACAAACTTGGCGTGGATATCAACTTCAAGATTTCGGTCTTCTTCGGCTCGGATAACCCTTACCACGCCTTGTGGATCATGAGCATGGCGAAACTCTTCAGCCGCGACGACGGGACGACGCCGCTCATCGGCTTCAACTGGTCGAACTCAGTCAACAATCAGACCATGGAACTGACTGCCGAATTCCGCCGCGCCCTGGGCTTTGAGCGTGTTATCCGTTTCGAGCACCACATCACCGAAACGTGGAAGAGCATTGTCATCCAACCCTACGACCGCCGCGCCGAACTGCTGGAAGTCGCCGACCACGTGGCCAACATCAGCGCCAAACACGAAGGCGGCCTGCCCGAAGTCGAGCAGACCCTCGCTCACCCCTCCGACATCCTGGACTACTTCCGCGAGAAGAAAGAGGTTATCGAGAGCGGCGATTGGGAGGCCCTGCAAAAGAACTTTCTGCTCAAAGTGGAAGCGGCCAACTCCACTGCCCGCCTGTTGACCGAGAAGGGGTTGAGTTTCGTCGCCGCGCAAAACCTGCACCGCTAGGCTGTCAGGGGCTACTCGCTTACAGGTCCACTGCCAGGCAGGTCAGTGTTTGCTCCACACCGGGAATGGGCTGGATTCTCGAAGCTGTGATGAGGCCCAGGGTGGTGACGTCGCTGGTTTCCACTTCGGCAATGGCATCGTAGGGGCCGAACGTGGCATGGGCCTCCGTCACGCCCTCGATCTTCTGAAGACCTGCAACTACTTGCTTTACCTCGCCGGAGCGAATCTTGATCAGGACATAGGCTTTCATCGTGTTTCCTCTGAAATCAAACAGGACGACTGCGCCCGGCCCAGGCGAACAGCCCGGCGGCGATCAGGGCAACGAGGGCGATGATGGCCACGGCCGTGCCTCGTGCCAGGAGGGGGACCGGCACGGCCGCCATGGGCGTTGCCGTGACGGTGGGCGTGGCCGTGGCTGTGTAGATGGCCAGCGTGGGCAAGGGCGTGGCTGTGGCAGAGTCGCGTCTCGGAATCGCTGTGGGCGGGGGTGGCGTGGCCGTCCCCACACGTCGAATCAGAAGTTTCTGATTTGGGTAAATGTCATTCGAACTCAAACGATTTATCTCCTTGATAGCATTGACAGTGGTCTTATACGCTACGGCGATCTGCCATAACGTCTGCCCGGGCTGGACGACGTGATAAACATCGCCTTTCTCGTCTGGGGTGCTGACAATCGCTACCGGGATCGTCGCCTCCGGAAGGGCAGGCGTTCCGCCGGGAGCGGTGGTTGCCCCTGGGGTATACGATACTTTTGAGCCGCTGGCCAGGCCGCAATCGATAATGTAATAGTAGTAATTTCCACTCACAGCAACACCGGCTCCGATATCCTGCAGCGTGGAGGACAGCATTGTGTTTTGATGGGGAGCATCTCCCATCCAGGCCTCGACTACGTCCTCTGCCGTCAGGTTTGGGCCGCCCATGATGTTCTCGGAGAACCAGCCGCCTAGCGAAAGGTCACCTGCCACCGGGTAGCCTGCCGCCAGGGCGCGCTGAAACGGGCGCGAGCCATCCGGGCCGTAGTGCGTTATAGTCCCTGTGGCAGCCATGTAGTTTGCTTGTGCCTGGGCAATTTGCATTAGAATTGGATGTACGGAATAGGGCGGCAGGCCACGCGCCGCCCGCAGGGCATTGACCGCTTCGATCAGGTCATAGGCTGTGGAAGGACGCGCCCGCTGCGGGGCCCGTGCGGAGGCGTCTTGGGGTGATGCAAGGTGGAGCCCCAGCAGCAGGGCAACACAGAGGGCAATCCGAAGGAATCTGTTCATAAGATGATTATAACCCTGCCTCGTAACTGTTTGCTCTCCCATGATTCATATTGCCCTATCCCCTGCCTGCCTCTCCGCCTCCAGCCCACAGGTATAATTTCACCCAATGCCTGCTCTGGTGTTTGAAATTCGGGTATGCGAAAATCCTGCCTGTGGATTGCGTTATCCACTTGTCAGAGATCATTCGTTTGGGGAACGTTGTCCGTTGTGCCTGGGGAAGACGCGCCCTGTCCTTGAACGGTGCATGTCCGATGCCTCGGGGCAGGAGGCGAGTCACCGGCCAGGGCCCATCGAGGCCTATGCCCTGCTGGACAATGTGCGCTCGGCGTGGAATGTTGGCTCGATTCTGCGCACAGCAGAGGGTTTCGGATTCCGCCATGTATATTTATGTGGCATCACACCCCCGCCGGAAAACCCCGCAGTGCGGAAAACCTCCCTGGGCGCGGAAAGGTGCGTGGCATGGTCATGGCATCGCAACGCGTTCACGCTGGCGGCAGAGTTGAAAGCACAGGGACTCGTGCTCTGGGCATTGGAGCATTCTCCCACGTCCCGATCGATCAGCGAGGTGCTGAAAGGACAACCGAATGAGGAGAGCCGGGTGCTGATTGTAGGGAACGAAGTGACAGGCGTGGACCCCGGCCTGCTCGAATTAGCGGATTGCATTGTACACCTTCCCATGAGAGGGCACAAGCGATCCTTCAATGTGGCCATCGCGTTTGCGCTTGCGGCCCAAATGATTTATGGCCTCGTCGAAGGCTGAAGGCGAGATGCCAGCCAGACCAGCGGGTGCATGGCCCTGGCTCCAGTGCCGTGTGCGATTTGCATGCGGCAGGCCGCGCCCGTGGCGAGCAGGATCGTTCCGTCATCCAGATTCCGAACGGTGGGGAATAACTTCTGCTCCCCTATCTTCATGGACAGGGCATAGTGCTCGGCATCGTAGCCGAATGCGCCGGCCAGGCCGCAGCAGCCGGCCTCCGTCAGCTTTACCACACAGCCAAAGCGCCGAAGCAGTTCGATGGTTGCGGCGGTCCCTGTGGGCAGTCCGTCTTCGGAGGGCCCCTCGGCTTGCTGGTGGCAGTGTGGGTGGAGTGTGGCTGTTGTGGGTGTGTTTGTTTTTTGTTTTTGGGTGTCTGGTGTTATTGTGGCTACGCGCAACATCTCCGGCTGGCGCACCAGAAACTCGTCCACCAACCATACCTTCCCCGCTCGCCTCAAGAGTCCCTCGCGTTCTTCGGGCAACAAATCGAAATACTCGTGCTTGAGGGTGTACATCTCCGATGGCTCCACCCCTACCAACGGCAAGACGCATTGAGGATCGGCCCTCTCCAAAACACGCAGCACGCGCCGGGCCTGACGCTGCGCCGCGGAGATAAACCCCCTGGAGAGCATGGCCGCGCAGGCGCTTACCACAGGCAGAAGGCGCACCTCAAACCCAAACGCTTCTAAAAGATCGAAGGCCGCTTGTTCCACCTCGGGCTCAATATAGCGACCGATTGGGTCGGAGAGGAAAAGCACCACACCCCGGCGAGGCGGTTGAGCGAGCGAAGGAACAGAGGGGGCGGACAGAGAACGGATGGGGAGGGAACGAGGCTTTGCCCTGTGAACAGCCCATCTCGGAAACGGCCGTTGCCGCGCCACGCGCAACGCGCGCGCGAGCATGGAGCGCAGCGCGGCCTGTTCCATGCTCCAGTTAGCCAGCGGCGCCATCGCAGATAGCACTGCGGCAACAATGTGAAAATAACCAAACAGATAATCCCGCAGCAAGCGCCTGTGCGTCTTGTAATACTCGTGCAGGAAGGCAAACTTCAACTTCGCCATATCCACGCCACTGGGGCATTCTGCCTTACACCCCTTGCATGCCAGACACAGGTCGAGCGCCCGGAACACGGCTTCCATCAATTCCGGCGGGGGGTAGTGGCCGCCGGCGCGGATCAGGGCGCGCAGCAAATTGGCCCGGCCGCGCGTCGAATGTTCTTCCTCGCGCGTCGCCTGAAACGAGGGGCACATTACACCGCTGTCCTTGAGACATACTCCTTGTCCATTGCATTGTTCAATGGCCTGCTCCAGGCCGCCGTTGCGTTCAAAACGCAGAGGCGA
>JBBIKK010000082.1:0-8752 GCA_037445475.1 Chloroflexota bacterium | reverse complement strand
TTTGACGCCCAGTTCAAGCAGGGTTACAGGGGATTCGGTGGGGGTGGGTTCGGGGGTGGGAGTCGCTAGTCGTTGGTCACTGGTCGTTGGGGAGGAAGTCACGGTCTGCGGTCCACGGTCTACGGTCGAAGGTGCGCAGGCGGTGAGGAGGAAGGCAGTGATCAGTAAGCAGTGAACAGTGATCAGGGAGCGGGACATGGAGGCTTCCGAGGAGAGTCAGATAGTCAGATGGTCGGGAGTCGGATAGTAGCGTGGTCTAATTTTACTCCCCGCAGATAGGTTGATAGAGAGCGCCTTTGCGTTTCAACCGGGCGGAGTCGGCTTGAGCCGGCTTGCATGGACTGAGGCGGGGATTGATCCCCCGGCCTTTCATTTTCTTTGAGTCTTGGCGTCTTTGCGTTGAGAATTTCTGTTTTTGCAGTGGAGTCATTTTTGAAAGCGTATCAAAAGTAAATCAGCGCTGTTCTGTGGTTGCCCCAAGCGCCCGCACCGCCGCCCGTGCCCGGCGTGCCGGGGTAGCCGCTGCCATCGGCGCTGACCTTGCCGCCGGCTTCCACGATCACGTTTGCGGCGTGGATGTTCACGCCCCCATTGGCGCTCGGATTCCCCAGCAGGAGCAACGTGCCGCCGCCCTGCACGGTGATGCGGTCGAAGGTATAGGAGCCGGCGGCCAGGCTGCACGTCTCCCCGCTGGAGAGCAGCAGATCGCCGCTGCTGGGGCAGGCTGCTACCTATTGCGGCTCGGATGCCGGCGAGCGTGCCGCGGCCGGCCGGGGTGTGAGCGCCCCTGCCAGGATCGTTGTCATCAGGAAGAGGCGCAGCGTGCTTTCCCATCTCGCTCTGGTTGTGATCATGGCATTCTCCTCCAGGATAGCCAGAATCGGCCCCTTGGGTGTGGAGTATGGGGTTGGATTTGCCGATGGGGAACAGGCGGGCTTTTCCCCAGCAATCAAGGTGACGCCGATGTGAAGTTTTCAAAGCAACCGCGCAGCAGTCTGATTCCGTGCCGGCGCGGCTCAGATACCTGAATGCAGTGTATCACAGGTCGCAGGGCTTTTCTACAATGCCTATATTTGTGGGCAATCACCAGTGGGGTAATTGCCCGTTTGTCTATCCCTCAAACCGATAGCCTCCACCCCTCACGGTGATGATGCGGCGCGGATGAGCCGCATCGGCTTCGATCTTTTGCCTGAGCCAGCGCACGTGAACGTCCACCGTGCGGCTATCGCCGATGTAATCCCAGCCCCAAACGCGCTCCAAAATGAATTCACGGGAGAGCACCTGCCCTTTGTGTTGAGCGAAGAAGAGCAACAGATCGTATTCTTTGGGTTTGAGGGCCAACACAGCGCTGTGGAGGGTCACTTCGCGGCGGCTCTGGTTGATGACCAGATTGTCAAATGTCAGAACGTCTTGAGGGATCGTCTCCCGGCGCGATCTTTCCAGCTCTTCCTGCATCAGCCGCGCCCGCCGTAACTGCGCTTTGACGCGAGCGAGAAACTCACGCATGGAGAACGGCTTGGTCAGGTAGTCGTCGGCGCCGACCTCCAGGCCGACGACGCGGTCGATCTCATCGTCGCGGGCGGTCAGCATCAGGATGGGCACGTTCATCTCCTGGCGCAAAATACGACAGACTTCAAAGCCATCCAGTTCGGGGAGCATGATGTCGAGGATGATCAAATCGGGCCGCAACTGGCGCGCCATCTCCAGCGCCCGGCGACCGTCCACGGCAGTTTCGACGGTGAACCCCTCCTTGCGCAGGTTGTAGGCCAATGCTTCTTGCAGGGCGAGTTCGTCCTCAACCAGTAAAACGGTTTCCATGAGCAACTCCGTGTTGGTCAGCCACGTCCCGTTTTTTAGCGGCCGAAGCCGAAGTCGGGCAAGGAGTGATCGGTGGACAGGAAACAGGGCAAAGGCGCACTTATCCGTTGGCTTTTTGGGGCTGACGACTCGGGTAGACGGGGTAGGCCAGCAATTCTGCCAGCACTCTTGCCCCCTCCGGGCTGGCGACGGCAATGATCTCATCGCCCTCCTCGAAGGTGCTGTCGCCGCGCGGCAGGGTCATGCGGCCGCCGCGGATGATGGCCGCGATCAGGCATTTATCCTCCAGACCCAGGTTCTTGAGCGGGATGCCGATGCCCTTGGCGCCGGGGGCCACCTTTTCCTCCACGACCGCGTAACGCCCACGGCGAATCTTGAAGAGCGTCATCATGTCCCCCAATGACATTTCCTCCTGAATCAGATGGGCGAGCACATCGGCCTGATTGAGGGCTACGTCCACAAGAAACTTCTCGTTGAACAGCCAGGCGTTGTTGGGATTGTTCACGCGGGCAATGGTGCGCGGCACATCGAACACCTTCTTGGCCAGAAAGCACAGGGTCAGGTTGGTCGAGTCATCGCTGGAGACAGCAGCCAGCACATGCGCCTGGCGAATGCCGGCCAGTTCGAGGACGCTTGGGTCGATGGGATTGCCTTCGTAAATGACTTCGGTGGGCAGTTCCTGGTGCAGGTGCGCCAGCAGGGGCCGTCGATTTTCGATCAATTTCACGGTGTGGTTCTGGTTGAGCAACAAACTCGCCAGGCGTGCCCCGGTGCGTCCGCCTCCGGCAATCAAAACGAACATGTTACACCTCCACCTTGCCAGAAAGGCGCGCCGTCAGTCTCGCCATGCCCTCGAAGGTGGTGCTGATGTTGAGCAGGTCGCCGCTTTTCAGCATTGTGCTTCCATCGGGCAGCGAGGAGCGGCCGGCGCGCGTGAGCGCCACCGCGTAACAATCCGGAAGCGGCTCGAGCAGCTCCTTGAGCGTGCGCCCTTCCCAGCCTGCGGGGATGAGCACCTCATACACTTCCACCTCTCCGTTCCCGGCAGAGTAGACCATGCGTTGGGAGGGATTGGTCAACAGTTCTTCGACCCGTTGCGCTCCCCAGGAGGTAGAACTGACCGTTTGCAGGCCGAAGGCTTCCACCACAGGGCGCAGGCGAGGATCGTAGTTACGCACGACGACCACCGGAACGTTGTAGAAGACGCGCGCCGTGTAGGCGACCACCGCGTTCAGCGTATCGGAGTTCGTGACGGCAGCCAGGCCGTGCGCCTCGCGGATGCCGGCCCGCTCCAGCACACCTTCGGCCAGGCCCTCCCCCTCCAGGGCACGGCCGCGAAAGTCCGGATGCAGGCGGTGAAAGGCCTCTCGGTCAATGTCCACCACAACTACCTGATGGCCACCCCTGAACAGGCGATACGCCAGTTCCGAGCCAACGCGACCACAGCCAACGATGATGAAATTCATGCCTTGCTCCTCAACACACGCCCCATGCTACGGAATCTGATAGGGAACATCCGTCACCACCACCCCGGGGCGAGAGAGCAATTCCCTGCGCAGCAGTTCGGCCGTGCGCATGTGCAGAAAGCCGTAAATGGACTTAGATGGAATGAACTGCGGCACGACAATGGTGATGGTCTCGTTGGGCTGGCGCTGGGCCATGATTTCCTCGATATAGGCCAGCAAGGGCTCGAGGAAGAGGCGGTAGGGTGAATCCAGAATCACCAGGCGCGCGCCTTTGCCCCAGGCCTCCCATTTCTTCTGGACTTTTTGCGTCTCGAGCGGGTCGATCGAGACGTGTACCGCCGTGATGTCATCCGAGAGCAAGCGCGCATAGCGCAGGCCGGCCAGCGTGCCCTGATGGACGCCGCTGATGGGCACGATCACGCGGTGGCGTTCGGCATACGGCGGGGGCTCGCCATAGTGATCGAGCGAGAGAGAACGGGCTACGTTCCGATAGTGACGGTTGATCCCATTGAAACCCACTACCAGAGCCGGAATCAGCAGAAGCACAATCCACGCGCCGTCGCGGAACTTCGTGATGGCAAAGACGAGCATGACGATCGCTGTGCACACCGCTCCCAGACCGTTGATGCTCATTTTAATCAGCCAGTGGCGGTCATAGTGCAACACAGAGCCGCGCTCTTCCATCTCCATCCCCTCCTGCAGCCGGCCAATCTTCCACCAGCGATGCGCCATGCCGGCCTGCGACAACGTGAACGAGAGAAACACGCCAATGGCATACAGCGGAATCAGGCGCGTGACGCTGGCGCGGAAGAGTATGATGAGCAGCGAAGCGATCAAGGCCAGGGTGGCGATGCCGTAGGAATAGACCAGGCGGCTGCCACGATAGGTAAACTGGCGCGGCAGGAAGCCATCCTTGGCGACCAGAGCACTGAGGCGAGGAAAATCTGCAAACGAGGTGTTGGCCGCCATAATGAGAATGACGGTGGTGGCTGTGATGACGGCCAGATAGAGAGTTCCCCGCCCATTGAAAATGGTGCGCGCCAGCTGAGAGATCACCGTTTCCATCTCCGAGGGGAGGGCCGCGGTCTGGCGCGCCAGAAACGAGATGCTCAAGAACAGCGAACCCAAGATCAGCGCCATCCAGATCAGGGTAATGCCGGCATTGCGGCTGCGCGGCTCTTTGAAGGCAGTGATGCCGTTCGAGATCGCCTCCACCCCGGTCAGGGCCGCCGTGCCGGAAGAAAAGGCGTGCAACAGCAGAAACGGCGTGATGGCACCCGCCGTGCCAAGCGTATCCAGCGCGGGCGGATTGGGCACGCTCCCCAACGTGCCGAAGGCATAGCGCAGCAGTCCCGTGCCAACCGTCAGGAACATCGTCAGGATGAAGAAATATGTCGGCACGGCGAAGGCCGCCCCCGATTCCTTCACGCCGCGCAGGTTCATTAGCATAATGAAGAACACACAACCAACAGCGATGATCACCCGATAAGGATACAGAGATTCATAGGCCGAGACCACCTGCGCCACGCCCGAGGCTACCGAGACCGAGACGGTGAGAATGTAATCCGTGAGCAGCGAGGCCGCCGCGATCAGCGCGGGGAGCATCCCCAGATTGTCGCGCGCCACGATGTACGCGCCGCCCCCATCGGGATAGGCATGAATCGTCTGTTCGTAGGAGAGCGTGACGATAGCCAGAAGGACGGCGATGGCCATGGAAATAGGGAAAACGTAGCCCAGGGCCAGTGTGCCCGCGGCTGCCAGAATGACCAGGATTTCCTGAGTAGCATACGCCGTGGAGGAGAGCGCATCGGAGGCAAAGACCGCCAGGCCAATGGCCTTGCCGATCGTCTGATGCGGGGCGTCGGCTGTGGGCAGCGGGCGGCCGATCAACCAGTGCCCCAGCGTGCGCGGCGGATGGTATGCCACCGTGCGGTACATGTAGGACGAGTTCTTGTCTTCGGAGGTAAGCATTCTTGTATTACTCTTGAGAATCTATCACAACCGTAAAGATTCTGCACCGCGACATAATCGTCACGCCTGGGTGGCGGGATAAATCCCGCGCTACGCTTTCTTGCAAGTGCCGAAATCACCCATCCAGGCATTCGAGACGACAGGGACAGCGGCGCATATTATAGTCCAGAACAGGCTTCTCCTGTTCCGCCCCGGTACGCGCCGCGGTATTCTGGCGGCAGGAGGCACGCCAGGGCCTCCATCACGCGCTGCGTGCCCGCCCGCCACGCCGGCTGGCCGTGGCCAGTCTCTTGCAGGGAAAACGGTTCTCCTATCGTGAGCGTCATGCGCGGCCGCCTCAGGCGGCGCAGGCTCCCATAGACGCGGGCGTTTTCCGTGCCGGTCAGGGCAATGGGCACAATGGGAACGCACGCCTTCAGGGCCAGGTAGGCCGCGCCGGCGCTTCCCTCTTCCAACCCACCCGTGAGCGTATAGCGCCCCTCCGGCGCGATCACGAGAAAGCGCCCCTCCGCCAACCCGCTCAGCGCGCAGCGCAGGGCGCGCCGATCGGGCCGGCCGCGATGCAACCAGATGGTACCATACCACTCCATCCACCTCCCCAGCAGCGGAAAAGCGCGCAATTCCACCTTGCCGAGCACATCTGGAGCCACGGGCAGCGCCGCCAGCAACAGGGCGGCATCGGCATCGCCGAGGTGATTGACCACCAGCAGAGCCGGGCCGCGGCGCGGGAAATGCTCCAGACCGCGCACCTCGGCCCGTGCCAGCAGAGCAATCAGGAGGCGCGCCAGGAGGCGCACGAAGCGGCGAAAGGCGCGGCGCGCCCATCCCAGGCGGGGCAGGCGCGTCCACTCGGGATGCCAGATGACCGCAACCGGCTTCGGGGGCAGGCTCAGCGACACAATGCCAGGGCGCGTTCAAAGACCTGGTCGGCCGTCAATCTGTCCGAGCGGATGACCACCGCATCGGGGGCGGCACGGAGCGGAGCCACGTCGCGGGTCGAATCGAGGTGATCGCGCGCCCGCATCTTTTCCAGAATCTCGTCGTAGTCCGCTTCGTCGCCGCGCCCCTCGATCTCATCATGACGTCGGCGGGCGCGCTCCTCCGCCGAGGCGTCCAGATAGATCTTCAGATCGGCTTCCGGCAGAACGACCGTGCCGATGTCGCGCCCGACCATCACCACCCGGCCGCGCAGCCCGATGCGGCGTTGCTGCTCGCTCATCGCCCGGCGCACGCCGCGATAGGCAGAGACAATCGAAACGCTGGCATCCACCTCCGCACGGCGCAGGTCCCAGGTGATGTCCTGCCCGTTCACGATCACATCGCAGGTGCGCCCGTCGGGACGAGAAGCCGGCCGGACGTCGATCTGAATCTCCCGTGCCAGGGCCGTGACGGCCGGCTCATCGTGGATGTCCAGGCTGCGTTGCAGGGCCAGCCACGTCACCGCCCGATACATCACACCCGTGTCGAAGAACAGATAGCCCAGCGCCTCGGCCAGCCGGCGCCCGAGCGTAGATTTGCCCGAAGCTGCCGGACCATCGATGGCGATGATTTCGGGAGGGCGTTTCGTCTGCGCAGAATCTCTTTTCATGGCGAGTCCGAAACAGGCCTAGCGCGAATCCAGAAACAGGTCCTGGCGCACCCACAGGAGCACCGTCTCGGCGGAGGATGGCATCTGCCGCAGGGCGAGCCAGCGCGCCCAGTCTGCAAAGGATGCCTGCTCCCACAGCGGGACCTGCCGCCAGACCAGGCCCTGCCCCCGGTAAGTGGCGCTCAAGTCCGCGCCCTCCTGGGCCGGAGTGATCAGGATGGGCCAGGAGGGAAAGGGCGGCAGGGCGGGCACGCTTTCCAGCGGGCGTTCCCGCAAGAGCCACTGCAGCGAGGGCGCCTCCAGGCCCACCAGTACAACCGGCTGGGAGCGCGCCGTCCCGTTGCTCCAATCAGAAATTTGCTCGACGCTCGCCAGGATCAGGTCCGCTTGCGGCAGCGAGGGGCCGGCATCCCACATCTCGGCGCTGCCCTCGGGGCGCAGCCCGGCGGCGCCGATCGTGGCCCTGAGCGAGAACAGCCCCAAAGCGGCCACCAGCCCCCAGAGGGCGCCGCGTTGCGCCAGGCGAAGCGACCATCCCGCCGCCACCAGCAACACACTGACCACCAGCAGGAAGAACGACCCGGCCAGCAACCATACCCGCAGCCCGGCCTGAGGCAAGGAGGCAGGCGTCTGCAGCCAGCCGAGGAAGTTGAGCCAGATGAAGACCACCAGCAGAAAGATCAACCCGGCCAGGCCCAGCGCCTCGCGACGCTCCTCGGCGTACCCATCGAGAGAGCGGGCCAGTTCCTGCGCCGCCAGGACTGTGAGCGGGATCAACGTCCACGCCAGGTCCCAGACCCGATGAGCCGGGTAGAGCAGCATCAGCAGCAGGGTCAGGCCGGCCCAGGCGCTCAGTCCCATCCCAACCGGATTCCGCTCCGCCCAGCCGCGCCCGATGGCTACTCCTGCCAGGAGCAGCGTCAATGGCTGATAGGTCGCCAGGGCCAGGAGCATCACTTTCCATGAGACTCCCGAGGGGCGGCTCCATCCCGCGAGATGTTCGGCCAGGGCAGAGAACGGCGCGCTGAGGCCGGATGGCACAGCAAGGAAGAGCGTCCCGCCCAGGACAAGAGTGACCAGGCCGGCCTCCAGCAGCGGACGCCATGCGGGGCGCGCCGGACGCGGAGCGGGCGCGGCCCATGTAGCGCGTGCCACCCCCCGCAGGGCCAGCCGCGTCAGCCCCAGAGCGAGCAGGCCCAGCCACAGCGAGGGCCCACCCAGAAGAGCCAGGCCGGCAAACACTCCGGCCGCGGAGCGATGCCCCTCTTCCCACAAACCCCACGCCAGAAGCAAAAACGTGAGCGCCAGAACGGGGCTGCCAGCCTGGCGCGAAACGGCAACCAGGCCCGGCTCGAGCGCGAGCCAGAGAGCCAGGATCAGGCCAGAGCGCGGCTGGAGACGTTCCCGAAAGAGGTAGGGGAGAAAGACCAGCATGCTTCCCGTCAGAGCCGGGATCAGCCGCGCCAGGAAGTTCGTCCCACCACCGTAGAGAAAGAACAGCAGTGCCGTGGGTAGAACGTATGCGGCCTGGGAGCCGATCGCCGGGCGGCTGCCCTGCGCCAGGCTCAGAGCCTGGAGCGCCCATTGCGCCTCCGAGTCGCTCAGAGGCAGCGCGCCCAGCCGCATCAGGCGCACGGCCAGGGCCAGAACAAAAGCACCCAGATAGAGAGCAGTTTGCACGCCTCGATTCATGGACGTATTTTACTTGAAGTTTTTGATAGCCTCGTAGCGCGGGATTTATCCCGTCACCCAAACGCGACCTCCGTGTCGCGGTGCAGAATCTTTACGGTTGTAATGGATTCTCAAGAACAATGCGTAGCGCGGGATTTATCCTGCCACCCAAACGCGACCTCCAGTCGCGGTACAGAATCTTTACGGTTGTAATGGATTCTCAAGAACAATGCGTAGC
>JBBIKK010000081.1:0-8854 GCA_037445475.1 Chloroflexota bacterium | reverse complement strand
CCATCTCATTCTCACCGCCATCATCCTGGCTACGCTTCCCTGTTACTGCCTGGGAGGCGTGGCGCTTCTCTTTGCTCCCCAGCCGGGCGCAACCCCCACTCCGAGCGCGACGGCCACGCTCACACCTGCATCCCCAACCCTCAGCCCAACCGCGCTCATCCTCACTGCCTCCGCCACGCCCACGCTGACGGAGACGTTCACACCCACTCCGACTCCCACGTTGACCTTCACGCCCTTCCTGCCCCCCACCTCCACTTTCACGCCCTCGCCCACCTTCACCGAGACGCCCACCTCCACGCCTACTTCTACCTTTACCCTCACGCCCCTCCCCACGCCCACGTTCACTCCTGCCCCGACACAAACGGCTTCCTCGACACCGCTTCCCTCCGACACGCCCACCCCTACCCACACTCCCTCTCCTACAATAACTCCATTCCCGACCACCCCATCCCCATGATCGAAATCACGCCTTTTCTCAAATCTCTGATCTCTGCTCCCGGGCTCTCGGCCCACGAGGGCGCGGTGGCACGCCTGATCGAAGAAGAGTGGCGCCCGCTGGTGGATGAGATTTCCAGCAGCCGGCTTGGCTCCCTGCATGCCCTCAAGCGCGGCCAGGGCAAGACGCCACGTCCATCCATCATGATCGCCGTTCACATGGACGCCATTGGCCTGATCGTGACCCAGGTTGTGGAGGGCTTCCTGCACGTGGAGCGAATCGGGGGCGTTGACGCGCGTCTCCTGCCGGGCACTCCGGTGATCGTCCACGGACGGGAAGACCTGCCTGGCCTGATCGTCATGCCACCGCTCAAGACTCTGCCGCCCGGGCAACGCGACCAGGCCATCGCTCTGCAACATCTTCTCGTTGACGTTGGCCTGCCGCCCTCCAGGGTGGCGCGCCTCGTGCGCGTGGGCGATCCTGTCTCCTTTGATACCCGTCCCCTCGACCTGGCCGGCGAGACGCTCTGCGGACACTCGCTCGACAACCGTGCCTCGGTCGCGGCCCTGACCGTCTGCCTGCACGAACTCCAGCGGAAGGCGCACGCCTGGGACCTCTGGGCCGTGGCCACGGCTCAAGAGGAGGAGACCCTGGGAGGGGCCGCCACCTCCGCCTTTCAACTGCACCCCGACCTGGCGGTCGTGGTCGATGTGACGTTTGCCAAGGGCCCGGCTTCCGACGGCTGGGAAACCTTCCCTCTCGGAAAGGGGCCGACGCTCGGCTGGGGCGCTAACCTGCATCCGTACCTGTACAGGAGATTCAAAGAACTGGCCGATAAATTGGAGATCCCGGTGGCTATGGAACTCACCCCTGCCCACAGCGGCACCGATGCCTACGCCATTCAGGTCGCCCGCCAGGGCATCCCCACGATGTTGATCGGCATCCCCTTGCGTTACATGCATACGCCGGTGGAGGTGGTGGCCATCAAGGATGTACAGCGCGCCGGGCGCCTGCTGGCAGAATTCGTCTCCACGCTGGAGATGGACTTTGTGAACAGAATCGTTTGGGATGAAGAGCCACATCCTCCGAACAGCGCGCAACCATAGCGCGGGATTTACCCTGCAAATGCGACATCCGTGTCGCGGCACAGAATCTTTGCGGTTGTGATAGATTCTCAAGAGTGCTTTGTTGCAATCACCCTGACAGGCTGTCACTGCGAGGGCACCCATGTGCCCGAAGCAGCCTCCCGAAGGGACGGGGAATGGCTTCCCCCACGCTTCGCTCGGGGCAGGGGCTTCGCAATGACATGTTTGCAACAGAGCATCTCAAGAGCAATACTTTATAGAGGTCACCCATGTCAGGCATTGCGGAAGTTCAGGTGAAGCTCCTCCAGAGACTGTGCGAGGCGGTGGCGGTCTCCGGCGACGAGGGCGAGGTGCGCAAGATCGTCATCGAGCATCTGAAGCCATACGCCGATGAAATCAAGGTAGATGCGCTGGGCAACGTGCTGGTCACAAAAAGGGGGCGTGGCCCCAGGCGTCTGCGGGTAATGCTCGATGCTCACATGGACGAGGTCGGGTTCATGCTGGTGGCCGATGATGGAGACGGGCTGTTCCAGTTCAAGACCATTGGTGGGATCGAGGCGCACCATCTGCCCGGCAAGGCCGTTGTAGTGGGAAAAGAACACACGCCGGGCGTGATCGGCGCTAAGCCGATCCATCTCACCACCGCCGACGAACGCAAGAAGCCCATTTCCGCCGATGCGCTGCGCGTCGACCTGGGGCCGGGCGGCAAGTCCAAAGTGGGCGAGCGCGGCACCTTCGCCCCAAACTTCCGCCGCTTGGGCGCCTCGATCATGTCCAAGGCCCTCGACAACCGCCTCGGCGTGGCGACGTTGATCGAACTGGTCAAGGCCGCGCCGCGCCACATTGACGTGCTGGCCGCTTTCACCGTTCAGGAGGAGATCGGCCTGCGCGGTGCAAAGGTTGCGGCCCAATTTTTCAACCCCGATCTGGCGATCGTGCTCGACGCCACTCCGGCCAATGATTTGCCCATGCAGGATGAGGGCGAGAACACGTTTTACAACACCCGCCTCGGCCTCGGCCCGGCCATTTACGTGCATAACGCCACGACGCTGGACGACCCGCGCCTCGTCCGCTTCCTGCGCGAGACGGCGGAGAGATTCGACATCCCCTATCAGATCCGCCAGCCGGGCGGCGGCGGGACGGATGCCGGGGCGATCCAGCGCGCCGGGGCCGGCGTGCCGGTCGTCTCCGTCTCGGTGCCGCACCGCTACCCTCATACGGCGGGCAGTCTGGCGCGCCTCGAGGATTGGAAAAACACGTTCGCTCTGCTGCACCACGCCCTGACCCGCATCACCCCCGGCATCCTGAGGCGCGAGGGAGCATGAACGGTCTGATCGCCCTGGTGGGTTCCGGAGAATACCTGCCGCAGATGGCCGAGGTCGATCGCCATCTGCTGGCCTCGGTCAATGCTCATGGGAGCACGCCGCGCGTCGTCTGCCTGCCCAGCGCGGCGGGTCGGGAGGGAAGCGAGAGCGTCGCGCGCTGGATGTGCATGGGCCAGGAGCACTTCGCCGCCCTGGGCGCGGAGGTGTACGCCCTCCCCATCGTAGACCGCGCCTCGGCCAACGATCCCCGCCATGCGCCCGTCCTGGAATCCGCCGACCTGATTTATTTTTCGGGCGGCGATCCGCTTTATCTGTTCGAGACCCTGAAAGGGAGTCGCGCCTGGGCCGCCGCTCAAAAAGCCTGGGAACGCGGCGCGGTCTATGCCGGATGCTCGGCCGGAGCGATGATCCTAGCCCGGCATCTGCCCAACCTGCGGCGAGCCGGCCTGGGAACGATGGACGCCTTCGGGTGCGTGCCGGCTCAATTCATCCTGCCCCACTTCGATCGCATCGGCGCATGGAAATTTCCACTCGGCCTTCTGCAGCGGAGATTGAAGAATGGCAAGTTCATCCTCGGCATCGAGGAGGACACCGCGCTGGTGGGCCGGCGCGGCGGCACGTGGACGGTAATGGGCAAAGGCCGCGTGCATCTCTTGAGGCGAAATGGAAAGCAATCCTACACCCCCGGAGAAAGCCTCTGGCTTACTCCATCTTCAGACGAGGAAGCATCATGAAGCAACTGATCCAGAAATTGACCGACGCCTTCAGCCCCTCTGGTTACGAGGAGGAAATCCGCGCCCTGCTCCGCCGGGAGATTCAAGGCCTGGCCGACGAGGTGCGCGTGGATGCCATGGGGAATCTGATCGCGCGCAAGGGACGCGCCTCCGGCAGTGGCCAGCGCATCATGGTGGCGGCTCACATGGATGAGATCGGGCTGATCGTCACGCACGTGGATGATAAAGGATTTGTGCGCTTCACAGCCATCGGCGGGGTCTTCCCGCGCAATTTGCCTGGCGGGCGCGTGCGCTTCGCCAATGGGACGCGGGGCGTGATCGGCCTCGAGCCGACCGACCATGCCTCTGAGGTGCCGGCCCTCGACAAGATGTTCATCGATGTCGGGGCCAGGAGCAAGAAGGATTGCCCGCTCCAGGTCGGTGACGTGGCCGCCTTCGAGCGCCCCTTCCTCGACTTGGGAGAGCGTCTGGTAGCCAAGTCCATGGATGATCGCATCGGCTGCGCGGTGGCGCTCGAAGCCTTGCGGGCGTTGAGAGCCACGCCTCACGAGGTGTATTTCGTGTTCACGGTCCAGGAGGAGGTCGGGACGCGCGGCGCTCAGACCTCGGCCTATGGTCTCGACCCCCACCTGGGCTTCTCGGTGGACGTCACGGGCTGGGGCGACACGCCCGGTCAGAAGGGCTTCGACATTGCCCTGGGCAAGGGCCCGGCGATCAAGGTGCGCGATGCGGGGATGATCTCCGATCCGCGCGTTGTGGATTGGATGGTGCGATGTGCCGAGAAGAACAACATCCCATACCAGCGTGAAGTCCTGCAGGGTGGCTCGACCGATGCCCGCGCCATGCAGCTGGTGCGGGCCGGCGTCCCGGTGGGGTGTATCTCGATCCCCTGCCGCTACGTTCACACGCCGTCCGAGATGGTGGATTTGAACGACGTGCGCCACGCGGTCAGGTTGATCGTCGCCCTGCTGAGCTCGAAGATCGACTTCGTCGCGAGGTAGAATTCCTTCCGCAACCGTAATGACCTGCCGCCCCTCCCCTTCCCTCTCCCCGGCGGAGAGAAGGGGAGGGAAGGGGTAGTTGCGGACATCGAAGCGCTATTCCTCTTTGCGCGGGGCAAAGGAGATGAAATATGCCGCCCCGGCGCCCAGCGCAAAAGCGCCTGCGGAGCCGGGGGAGGCAAACTTGGTCAGCCCGACCAGCAATCCAAAAAAGCCGAGCGCCAGGGCGATCTGCACCTGCCAGTTTGCGCCCTTGAAGTTCTCAAAGGCGAAACGTCCCGCGGCCACGCCGAAGACCAGAAAGCCGAGCGCCCGCAGCATGAATCCCAGGATTTCGAAAATTTGATTGACGATAGGGGGCATGTCTTCCTCCTTGAGACTTGTGAGTGTTGACGTGATTGCCCATCATTATAGTATTGCTCTTGAGAATCTGTGGCAACCTATGTTGCAGGATAAATCCTGCGCTACAGGGTTGCTCTTGAGTTGCAGGATAAATCCTGCGCTACAGGGTTGCTCTTGAGTTGCAGGATAAATCCTGCGCTACAGGGTTGCTCTTGAGTTGCAGGATAAATCCTGCGCTACAGGGTTGCTCTTGGGTTGCAGGATAAATCCTGCGCTATGGCTTTCCCGCCCGGCAACTCAAGCTGCGGTCTGCTTTCACGAGGTCGGCCTGTGCCGATGGCCCCAACTACATATCCACCATCCGCCTCTTTGCCTATCAGACTCTCAAACTACACGGCATTCCAACGGCCGTGCGGAAACCGGGGTGGGTCATCGCGCATGGATCTGATTATATCCTGACTCACAGCCAGGCCCATAACATCCAGAGCGTCAGCATCAATGCGCCTGTGGCAAACACGGCCGCAAACGACCATCCCCATGCCACCACATAGGCGCGGGCCGAAGCCAAAGCCTGCTGACGATTGCGCAGGCGCAGGTATTCCATGCCGAACAACGTCAGGGGTGAAGCGGCCAATCCGATCAGCGGCGTGAAGAAGAGGCTGGCCAGCATCCCGGCCGCGAAGGCTGTTAGGATCGAGCGCCAGGGGATGAAGTTCCCACGCATTCGTCTGGCGATGATGAGGTTATCTATCACGCTCCCGACCAGTAGCAGGAGTGTGATCAGAGCGAAGAGGATCCAATCCACCCAGGCCATGCGGCCGGCGGCGTGCTCGATCAGGGCGTAGAAGAGCGCCGCCAGCCAGATCACCGCCAGGCCAGGGAAGACCGGGATGACCAATCCGGCCAGGCCGACCAGCATGACGAACAGCGTGAGCGCTTGGACGAGGACCTCGGCCCAGAAACGGGGGTCGAGAGGCATGGGAAGGCCTAGGGCGCCCGGATGACATCCACCCCGCCCATCCAGGGGCGGAGCACCTCGGGCACGGCGATCGAGCCATCGGCCTGCTGATAGTTTTCCATCACCCCGATCAGCGTGCGGGGCAGGCCCAGACCCGAACCGTTGAGCGTGTGCACGAAGCGCACCCTGCCTCCGTCGGATGGGCGATATTTGATATTGCCGCGCCGCGCCTGGAAATCGCGCACGTTCGAGATGGACGAGACCTCCAGCCATTCCCCGCAGCCCGGCGCCCAGACCTCCACATCGTAGGTGATGGCTGCTCCGAAGCCGAGGTCGCCGGTGCACAGCTGCTTGACGCGATAGGGCAATCCCAATTGCTGGCAGGTTTCTTCGGCATGGGTGCGCATCTTCTCCAGCCACGCGTCCGATTCCTCGGGGCGACAGTAAACGTACATCTCCACCTTGTCGAACTGATGGCCGCGCTTGATGCCGCGCACGTCGCGCCCGGCGCTCATTTTCTCGCGGCGAAAGCACGGCGTGTAGGCCGTGTAGAGCAACGGCAGGCTGGCCTCGTCCAGGATTTCGTTCATGTGCAGGCCCGTGAGCGGCACCTCAGCGGTTGGCACGAAGTAGAAATCCTCCTCGTGATCCTTGTAGAGATTATCGGCGAACTTCGGCAACTGCCCGGCCGCGAACACCGTCTCGCCCTTGACCATGAACGGCGGATACTTTTCGGTATAGCCCTGGCGGATGTGCAGGTCAAGCATAAAAGCGATGAGGGCGCGCTGTAGCCGTGCCCCGGCCCCGCTCAGGACGTAGAAGCGCGAGCCGGTGATCTTGGTGCCGCGCTCAAAGTCCAGAATGCCGAGCGCCGGCCCGAGGTCCCAGTGCGGTTTTGGCTCGAAGTCGAACTTTCTCGGTTCGCCCGCTGTCTTCAGGATCACGTTTTCGTTCTCATCCTTGCCGATCGGCGTGCGCGGATCCGGCATGTTCGGCAGAGTGGCCAGGAGAGCGTTGAGTTCTGCCTCCACTTCGCCCACCTCTTTGTCCATAGCCGTGATGCGCTCGGCGACAATTCGCATCGCCTCGATCTTCGATTGTCGGGCGGCGGCCTCCTTCGTACGGCCGATCTCCTTCGAGACCGCATTGCGCTCGGCTTTCAGTTTTTCGACCTCGCTGAGCAAGGCGCGGCGTCTTTCGTCCAATTGCAAGATGGCGTCTACGGGAGAGGTTTCCATCTGGCGGCTGCGCAACGCCGCCCGCACGCTCTCCGCCGACTCACGAATGAGATTGATATCGAGCATTCTTGCACCTCCTGCGTTCCATAAGTAATCTCATCTTCCCTTCCAGGCGAGAGGGAAAAACAACGCGCCCCCTCCATTGCAGGACGAGGGGGCGTCTCGTGGTGCCACCTGCTTTCATTATCGTCTCTTCAGGAAGAGAACGACAATCTTGGCTTGCGCGCTAACGGGCGCACGCGTCCCTCTTACGATGGGGAGCAGCCCATCCCTGCGAGGGCGACATGGCAGAGTGGATTTCGCTGCCGGCCTCAGCCGCTTCACACCGGCCAGCGGCTCTCTGAGCGAGTACGACAGGTACTTGTCTCTGCGTCGTCTTGTTGAAAGGATTATATGCAGACGAGGCAGAATGTCAAGCCTGGTTGATGTACAGGTAGCGCGGCCGCTTGCCGGCTGTGCCTGCTCGGGCGAGCGGCACCCGATGTACATGTGCGCAGATGTCCGAACCTCAGTGGTAGCGGATGCGTGTGGCTGTTCAAGGTCGCTGCGCAAACTGCCCGCCTGTGTTCGCAGGGCGAAGGCGTGGCTGGAATTCGCCTTTGCGCTTTCGAGAACCGCGGGCGCTAACTCAAGCGTGCCAGGATGTCATTCGCTTCCATCAGCAAGTATTCCACACCATCCATCCTGAACTCAGTGCCTGAATACTTGGCAAACAAGACCTTATCCCCCACTTTCAATTTGATCTCCTCGTCGTCGCCAATCGCAACGACCTTGCCCGTTTGAGGTTTTTCCCTGGCCGTTTCGGGCAGCAACAGTCCCGAGGCCGTTTTGCTCTCCTGTTCCAACGGGCGGATCAACACACGGCTGCCAAGGGGTTCGATTTTTACTTTGCTCATGGTGCACCTCCAGAAAAAATTGTGAGACCGGCGGTCTTATTTTAGGCCCAACAGCTTATCGATTTTGGGGCGATCGAAACCAACGACGATCCTACCGCCGATGTCAATCACCGGAACGCCGCTCTGCCCCGAACGGCGCATCATATCACGCGCCGCCACAGGATCGCGGCTCACGTCCACATCCTTGAAGCGGACGCCGCGCTCACGAAAATACTTCTTGGCCATGTTGCAAAATGTACAGGTGGGGGTGGAAAAGAGGATCACTCGTGGTTGATTTTCCATAACAACCTCCGAGACATTGGATGAGGAGGGAGGCAAAAAGTTACACCGGAAGGAGTTCGCGCAGCCCGAACCATTTTCGAGCCTCTACTGTGCTCAAGGGCCTGCCGGGTGAACGGCCCTTGCTGCTGAACCGGGGTTCGGTTACCTGGAGTGGTTGCGCCACTGAGCGAAGAGCAGGTCAATTCGTGATGCGCGCAAATCCGAGCCGCCGCTCCTCGAAGCTCTGGGATGTAGAAGTCCGCCCGGGCGCTTTTTGCCCGACCGAAAGTTCCCTCGCCCGGCGGGGGGTTGCTTCGCCCCTGCAAAGAGCGCAGGGGCTCGCAAAGACACGAAAAAAACCAGATTTGTCGATCAGTTTTGAGAAGACCATATCGCCTGGAGAGGCCTGGGGCCTGGAAATCGCCCTTGATTTTTATGATATTATGTTATATAATGATTTCTCACGTCCTGCCAGGATGGCAGGTGGTCTTTGCTTTTAAACCAGTGGTCGAAATTTCAGGAGATTACGAATGGCGTTTACTTTGCCACGCAGGAATTACGCTCGCATCCCGGTTAAA
>JBBIKK010000080.1:0-9045 GCA_037445475.1 Chloroflexota bacterium | reverse complement strand
ACGTTGTAGACAGATGATCACAGCCCATGTCGAGCAGCTGTTCGACGTGGCACACGACCCGGGCGCCAAACAGCGCCTGCTCAGTGGGGCCTCCAACTATGCCCGCTGTCCCTACTGCGGCTACGAGGGGCGGCTGGCCACGCCCATCGTCTATCACGATGCCGATAAGGAACTCCTGCTGACCTATTTTCCGTCCGAACTGGGGGTGCCGGTGCAAGAACAGGAGAAACTGATCGGCCCGCTCATCACCCAGGTTACCAACCGCCTGCCGCCCGAAAAACGCAAAGCCTACCTGCTCAAACCGATGGCTCACCTGACGTTTGAGTCCCTGATCGAGACCATCCTGGGCAAGGATGGCATCACGCCGGAGATGATCAGGGCGCAGCAGGAGAGATTGGGCCTGCTGGACCGCCTGATGCAAAGCCCGGCGGCGGACGTGCGTGCCGAGATCATCCGCCAAAATGCCCATCTGATTGACGAACAGTTCTTCGCCCTGTTCAGCCGCTTGCTGCAGGCAGCGCTGCAGAGCGGCCAGGAATCCCTGGCGCGGCAAATGGCGGAATTGCAAAAGCAATTGTTGACCGAGAGCGAGTACGGCCGGCAACTGCAGGAATCGGTCGGGGAACTGGAAGCCGCCGCCAGGTCCCTGCAGGAGGCGGGCAAGGGCCTGACGCGCGAAAAGTTGCTCGACCTGATCCTTCAGGCCCCGAGTGAGGCGCGCCTCAAAGCCTACGTTAGCCTGGCGCGCCAGGGCCTGGACTACCTCTTCTTCCAGAATCTCTCGGAGAGAATCGAGCGGGCCTCCGGCGAGGAAAGGAAGAGACTGGAGACCCTGCGCGAGCATCTGTTGGAGTACGTCAACGAGATCGACCGTCAGATCGAGGCGCGCTACAAGCAGGCACAGGAACTGGTCGAAAAAATCCTGGCGCAGGAAGATGTGGCCGCCGCCACGCGCGCCAACCTGGGCGCGTTCACGCAAGAGGCCGTGGACATCGTGCAAACGCGGCTGCGACAGGCCTCCGAAAAGAACGATTACGTCCGCATGGGCAAATTACAAAAGATGCTCGAGGTGTTGCAGGCCGCCTCCACCCCGCCCGAGGTAGAACTGATCGAACAGTTGCTCGATGCCCCTGATGAGGCCAGCCTCGAGAAGATGCTGACCGCCAACGAGGGCATGCTCAACGACGCCTTTCTCGAGACCCTCTCCAGCCTGGTGGCCCAGGCCGAGGCGCAGCGCGGGCAGGGAGGGGCGGAGGCTCAAGCGCTGGCAGAGAAGTTGGCCACCATCTACAGGATGGCGTTGAAGCTCTCCATGAAGAAACGCATGGTGGAGGGCAGGTAAGCCTCGCGCCTCGAGGCATGGAGGGTTTTCCTGCCATACCTTCTCAGCGCACATCTGCCTCTGCCTTGGAAAGGGTAGGATGAGCGGAGGGGAAATCGCGCTTCCAGAAAAGGGGGGAGACGAGGATCAGAATCGCAGCCAGGGCAACGGCCCCCAGCAAGACGGCTCGCGGGGCGCCCCGCACGCCTCCCAGCCACTCGGCAACGGCCCCGCTGCCCAGCGCGCCCAGTGAGGGCAGGCCGATCAACGTCACCGTATACAGACTCATCACGCGCCCACGATACTCGTTCGGCACTGAGAGTTGAATGAAGGTCGAGATGATGGTCGAGAAGACCGTCGAGGTGAGGCCGGCGATAAACAGCAGGGCGACCGCCACCCACAAAGAGGGGCTGAGGGCAAAGGCGATCAGAGAGGCGCTGAACAACAAGCCGCCCATCAGCATCAGCGCTCCCTGATGCTTCACCTGTTTGAAGGAAGCCAGCCCGAAGGCGCCGGCCAGGGCCCCTCCTCCGGCGGCAGAGAGCAGTAACCCATATCCCTGGGGGCCGGCCCGCCAGATGTCGCGGCTGAAGACCGGCAGCAGATTTTGATACGAGCGGCCAAAAATGGCTCCCCACGCAGAGAGCCCCAGCAGGGCCATGATCAGGCGGTCCTTCCAGGCATAGGAAAGGCCATCCCAGAGGGAATCCCCCAGCGCCTCTTGTCTCCCCCCGCCGTGGGTGCGCACGTTGCGGATGGAGGCCAGGGCAAAAATGACCGCCAGGAAACTGAGGCCGTTCAGAAAGAAAAGCGCCCCCGCGCCAAGCGGGGCAAGCAACACGCCTGCTAACGCCGGCCCGACCAGCGCTGCCCCGGTGTAGGTGGCAGAATTCAAGGAGAGGGCATTCAGCAGATCGGCAGGGTGAACGAGGTCAGGAATCAAGGCCTGACGAGCCGGATTATCGAAGGCCAGCAGCGCCGCCCCAACGAAGGTCGCCAGCAAGATGTGCCAGACCTGAATCCTCCCCGTCCAGGTCAGGAGCGCCAGAGCCAGAGCGGTCAGCATCTGCATGGATTGGGTGAGCAACAGCAGGCGAATGCGGTGCACTCGATCTGCCACCGCCCCCGCCAGCGGTGGCAGGAACACCATCGGCAGGGCAAAACTCAACCCCAGCAGGCCCAGCCAGAGCGGCGAGTTGGTCAACTGGAGCACCAGCCAGCCGCTGGCCACATTCTGCATCCATGTGCCCATGTTGGAGACCAGCAGGCCGGCCCAGAGCAGGGTGAAGTTGCGATAGTGCAACGCGGCGTAGCGTCGCCGGGGAAGCGAAGCGTTCATGGCCGCCCCGAAAGACCGCCCACAAATGGATTGTTCCTTTTCTCCTCCCCGACTGTCGTTGACGGGCCATGGCCGCAGAGCAGGCGCGTCTCCTCGGGCAGGGTGAACACCTGAGCGCGGATGCTCGCCAGGAGGGTTTCCCAACTGCCGCCGGGCAGGTCGGTGCGGCCGACGCTGCCCTGGAAGATCAGGTCGCCGCAGAAACAGAGGCGTTGCGAGGCGACGTAGAAGACGCAATGGCCGGGGGTGTGTCCGGGAGTGAAGCGCACTTCCACCTCGACTTGCCCCAGTCGGAGGGTCTGCCCATGGAACAGGTCCACGCCTGGCTCGGGGCCCGGGTCGATCTGGAAGCCGAAGAGGGCCGCTCCGCCCCCTGCCCGCCACAAAACATGTTCGTTGGGGTGCAGGGCGATGGAGGGTGTCGGCTGCAGGGCGTCGGCGATGGCCGCCGCGCCGCCAATGTGGTCGAAGTGGGCGTGGGTATACCAGAGGTGGGCAATGCGCCAGCCGCGCCGGCGCGCCTCGGACAGAATGAGGTGGCCGTCCCAGGCCGGGTCGATCACCGCTGCCGTGCCGCTTTCGGGCTCCGCCACCAGATAGGCGTTGGTCTGCACAGGGCCGAGGGTCAGGGTGACAATCTCCAGCATGTCAGCGATCCGGGGCCAGTTCAACGGGCATGGGTAGTTTCGCCGAAGGCGGCACGAAGATCAGGCTCATGGCTATTCCAAGCCCGATCAAGACCAGTCCAACCGGGTACATCAGGGCCGGCCCGCGCGCGTACAGGAAGCCGGCCAGCGGCGGGGCGAGCAAAGTCGTCAGAGAGCCGAGCATCTCGGCCACGCCGTAGGCCAGCCCCATCTGGGATTCGTGGACCAGGGGGCGGACCTGTGCCACGCCCAGTCCGCGCAGGGCGCGGAAGCCACCCAGCAGGAAATAGGCCAAGGCGAACCATTCGAAGCCCGTGCCGCGCCACATGATCAGAGCAAAGGCCGCCACGCTCACCTGTCCGAGCACGAAGCCGCGGCGCGCCTCCAGGTGGCCAAGCAAAAAATTGAAAGCCGTGTTGCCCAGGCCGCCTATGGAGCCCAGCTGGCCGATTCTCGTCAGGGAAAGGCCGCGCTGATTCTGCAAGAAGTTCGGCGTGAGGGGTTGAGGCACATACGTTGCCAGGGCCACGATGAAGTAGATGCCAAGAAAGGCCAGATAGCGATGATTCGCCCAGAGATGGAGTGGGGGGGTGGCCGGATCATGCGCATCGCATGGCTGGGGTTCGATCGACCAGACCAGGAGCGTGGAAAGCACAAAAAGGCCGGCGGCCAGGAAATATACCGCCCGCAAACCGAAGTGATCGGCGATCCAGCCGCCGCTGAAAGGGCCAAGCACGGCGCCGGCGTTGAAGGCCATGCCGATGAACGTCAGGGCGCGTCCGACCGACCAGTTGCCGCGTGCGGCCGTCACATAACTATCGAGGGGCGAGACCACAAAAGCCGTGAAGCCATAGAGCAGCATGCCAATCACGAACATGGTGAAATGGACCGCCGCGGCCATGACGAGGGTGGCCATCGTCCCCACTATCCAGGCCGCAAGCATCATCGGCCGGCGACCGAGGCGGTCGGAGAGGTGCCCGGCAGGAATGTGGGCCAGGGTCATGGCGGCGCCGGCCGCGCCGAGGACGAGGCCGATTTCGATCGGGCTGGCGCCCCATTGCTGAAGGTAAATCGGCTGGAACAAAAAGAACATCCCCTCACCAATGCCCCACACAAACAACGCCGCTCCCAACCAGATCAACGATCGATTCATGTACGCACTCCTCCAGAGGTTGCTCTTCCGGCGCCTTTTGAGGGCCGGCCGTGTTCGATGCGGACGATGAAATCCAGAGTCGCCTCGAAGACTTGCTGACGCGCCGCGTCGCGCGTGACGATGTGCCCACTGCCCGTCACCAGGCGTTGGGCCTTGTCCGGGGCGTTCACCAGCTCCCCGTAGAGATGTCCCATGTTCTCCGGGAGCACATAGCGATCGTCCGCAGAATGGATGAGCAAGACCGGCACACGCACCTGCGGCAAGGCGGCGCGCATGGCTGCCAGGAGTTTGTTCAACTCGCCGATCGAGCGCACAGGGTTCATGGGGTAGGAGACGTGTTCCGCCCCTGCCCGGGCATCGAACCAACCTGCCCCCGCTGTTCCATCGTTCTTGGGAAGATAGGACCAGATTTTACTCAGCCATTCGGTGTAGTTCAAGCGCCAGTCATGGGGCAAGCGATACGGCGTGGACATCGCCACCACCCCATTGACATCCAGGCAGGTGGACATCAGCAGAGACAGCGCCCCGCCCATGGAAAGACCAATGAGGTAGACACGCCGGGAAATGCCGCGCAGCAGATGATAACCATCTTCCACACAGGCTGCCCAGTCCGTCCAGTTGGAGCGGATCATGTCCTCGGGACGCGTGGCGTGTCCGGCCAAACGGAGGCCCAGCACGCTGAAGCCTTTGCCCGCCAGGTACTCGCCCAGCCCGCGCATTTCCCTGGGGGTGCCGGTGAAGCCATGAATGAGCAGACAGCCGACCGCACCGCCTGGGAAGAGGAAGGGTTCTGCAGTTGCCATTGTGCGGGTCATGGGCATCCCTGTCAGGAGCATGGGAGGGTCGCTACAATCTTATCGCATCCAGGCAGGTCTATGCAATGCCAGCCTGGCGTAGATGGGACACCGTCTGTCGTGTGCCCCCTCCAGGTAACCGGTGCTGACGAGGAACTCACGCACGATTTCCCGGCCCGTGAACACGAACGTTTTCCTGAACAACTCCACCCATTCGTCCAGGGAGCGCGGGTGATGAGCATCCAGCCAGCCCTTGAAGGAGCCGAATTCGGCCCGCAGCGCCTGAATCCGTCGGGCGTTCTCGATGGCGGCCTTGATCTTCCGGCGATTGCGAACGATGCCCGCGTCCGAAAGCAGGCGGGCCACATCCTGCTCTTGAAACGCGGCCACTTTATCAATATCGAAGCCTTGATAGGCGCGGCGGAAATCCTGTTGTTTCTTCAAGATCGTGATCCAGGAGAGCCCCGCCTGGTTGATCTCGAGCACCAGGCGCTCGAACAACGGGTCGTCTTCCTGCAGAGGAAATCCGTACTGAGAATCATGGTAGCGGCGATTGTATTCATCTTCCGGGTGTGCCAGCACATAGTCGCAATAACTGGTCATGAAATGCCTCCGGCTCCGCAAAATGGATGACGGGCGTCTCGCTGTGTCCAAGGGTTGCCAGAGCACGTTCACGGGATTCGTCAAGTGGCGAGGCACATTGTATCAAGAAACCCCATTCCGATGCCCATCCCCTGTTTTCTCGCCTCGCCCATCTGCCGCTTCCTCTCGCCCCCTTCCGATGATCCTCCCTGCTCAGCCAACGGCTCCTCACCGTGACATTCGATTGCGGCAGCAGGCCGTGCCATGCGTTATAATATAATCTCTCACAGAATGCCCGGCTGTCGGATTGGGAGAATAGAGCACACATTGCCATAGGAGGTCCGAATCGGACAACACGTGTAAGAAATTTAGGAGGCCTGGCTTGTGAGAATCATCTGGACCCAACATGCTGAGGAGCGTCAAAAAGAGTGGGAGAGAAGATTGGGTATCAGCCGGCAGGAAGTGGAGCGCTTATTGAATGATCCTGAACAGATCGTACCTGGCGATCTTGGCACATTTGTGGCTCAAACGCGAAGAGGAAACGGTTTGTTGCGGGCACCTTTTGTGGCATCCAAGAATGAGCGAAAGATACTGACTGTATATTGGACCAGCAAGGTAGAGAAGTATTGGAGAGGAGACTGATAATGCGAATTCGTTACGATCCCGAGGCAGATATATTGCTCTTCGTCTTGCGCGATAAGCCGCCAGTAGATGCCATTGAAGAAATGGGTGGAGTGATCATCAGTTATGGCGAAGATGGCGAGCCGGTCAGCATTGAATTTTTGCACGTCGCAGCCAGAGAGTTGATCAAAGCGGGTGAGCTGGCTGTCACGCTTCAAACGGGGGGAAGCCTCTGACCTCTTTTAACACCTGCCCAAAGTCGAGATGCATCCCAGGCACTGTAAGCAAACATCTACATATCGCATGCGATCAGCTCCCCTGTTTTCTCGCCTCGCCCATCTGCCGCTTCCTCTCGCCCCCTTCCGATGATCCTCCGTGCATGGCCCGATGGGTGGCGGCGGGGTCTGAGCAGCACTCCACCGGCTCCTTGCGGGTGAATCCAGATCCTCCGCGTGTCGTTCCAGCCTCCGTTATAATCGCGTCCACTAACCACACTATGTCGGATTTGACCATACCTCTCCTCGGCATAGCCGATGGCATTGCGCTGGTAATGGCCGCACTTGGGGCGAGCCATCTGGGAATCGATCCGAGGCCGGGATGGGGGGCCGGTCGGTCGGCTCTATTGGTTATGGGTCTCGTCATCCTGGCCGCCTCTCTCCTTCTATCTCACCCGCGCAGACGTTCGTTGGACTTTTTGAACACAGCCGTTGGATCGGAGCGGCTGAAGATCTTGTTTGTTCTGGGACATCTTTGGCTTATCATCCTGGCCATCTATGTCTGGTTCATTACATTTGGAAACTGGACGACCTGGACCCACACGACGCGCTACTACGATCGGCTTGCCGACTCGTTTTCCAAAGGCTATCTTCACATCAACATCAAACCCGATGCGGCGCTTCTGGCCTCCCCCGATCCCTATTCTCCCGGCAAACGGCCTCCTCTCCAGAATGACATCTGGGACATGTCGTTCTACAACGGCAAATTCTACTTGTATTGGGGACCCGTCCCAGCGCTCATCATCCTGCCGCTAAAGTTTTTGGCGGTCGGGAAGATAACGGATAACTATCTGGTTTTCCTGTTTTACTCCGCACTGCTTTTCTTCAACTCCCTGCTAGTCATAAGGCTCTGGCAAAAGTTGTATCCAAAGACTCCGGCATGGGCGGTCTTTATCTGTATTCCACTGCTCGGCCTGATGGCGCCCATCCTTTGGCCGATCAGCGAACCCAATATTTATGATGCTGCTGTCGGCGCGGCTCAGTTGTTCTTCATGGGCGGAATCTACTGGGCAATTTCGGCTTTCGAGGATCAAGGAGGCATCTCCAAGGCAAGCCTCTTCCTGGCCGGGTTGTTCTGGATAAGCGCCGTTGGCTCACGAGCCTTGTACGCAATAACCATCGTTCCCCCTGCAGCCCTTACAATCTGGTGGCTCCGAAAAGGTGCCAAGAGGCCAGCACGGCTCATCAACGTTCTCTGCCTTGTGTTTCCATTGCTTGCCGGCGCCATGCTCCTTGCCTGGTATAACTGGGCACGTTTTGGGTCGCCCTTTGAGTTCGGTCTGCGTTATCAAATCTCGATATGGAACTTGAATGAGACTTACAATCAATTGTTCCTCCCCCGCTATATTTTTCCCAACATAATCGTTTACTTGTTCCAGCCAGTCCAATTTATACCGAAATTTCCTTTCATCCAACCTGTGCTCGCCTCGGACTTTTTTCGCACGATTCGTTTTCAACCCCCTCCATTGTACTATGCCGGTCGCGTCGTCGGGCTCGTATTCAGTGTGCCGTTTCTAATCGTTGCTCTGACGCACTTCGTCCAGGGCAGGGAGGGAAAGGCACGCGAGCAGGTCGCGCCGAGAATTCTATCCTTACGTACGCTGGTTGACAAACTGCTGCTCACGTCATTCATCACCGGCTTTGCGCTGCTGCTGATGTTTTTCGTCGGGTCCATGCGCTATTTGATGGACATCATCTCTCCGCTCACACTGCTCTCCATCACCGCCTTCTGGAAGGGGCTGGAGCCCGCCTCCCAATCAGAGCGTGTTTTGAAGAACCCCCTCGCGATAATTTCTATCTTTTTGGTCCTCCTCTCCATAAGCATCGGTTTCCTCCTGGCTTTCTCGGTTGAAACGAATCGCTTCCAGGTCTTGAATCCAGGTCTGTTCAACCGCATCTCGCATTTCTTTTCCATCTTCATGCCCGCTCAAAAATAATCACGGCGGCTCCAGGAGCCACAGCGGTCTGCCAGGGGCATATCCACAGCCGCCCGGCGCGCACTCGCTAGAAACAACGCGTAACTGCTTGCCATTTGTGTGTCTTTGCGAGCCCCGGCGCTCTTTGCAGGGACGAAGCAAGCCCCCGGGCAGGCGAGGGACTTTCGGTTGGGCAAAAAGCGCCCGCCTCGCCGCGAGACGGCCTTTCTTGAAAAAAGGGCAGGCAATTACAACAACCCCCAGAATTTCAACTGTCTCGCGAGATATACGTTCTGAAGATGCGGCCGGCGCGCTGCAGGAACGCCCGCCCGCCATCCACCACCCACTCCGGCAGGGAAAAGGCATACAGATAAACCATCCCCGCAAACAGAATCCA
>JBBIKK010000079.1:0-9163 GCA_037445475.1 Chloroflexota bacterium | reverse complement strand
CTCTTCCGATCTTTTTCTTTGGAGGCGTATGAATCTCGATTCCAAAACAACCGTTTTCCTTTTCCCAGGTCAGGGTTCGCAAGCGGTAGGCATGGGGCAAAGCCTGGCGGCGCGCTTCCCTGTGGCGCAGGCTACCTTTCAGGAAGCAGAGGATATCTTGGGCTTTTCTCTCTCTCGTGTGATGTGGGAGGGACCGGAGAAGGACTTGAACGACACGCTCAACGCGCAACCGGCGCTCTTCGTCCATTCGATGGCGGCTTACCGCGTCTTTACGCATCTTTACCCGGACTTTGAGCCGGCTGCCGTTGCCGGGCATTCTCTTGGCGAGTTATCGGCGCTGGCGGCAGCAGGGGCGTTCTCCTTTGCCGATGGCCTCAGGCTGGTGCGCATACGCGGCGAATTGATGAAACGCGCAGGGGAACATGCGCCGGGCCGAATGGCTGCCATTTTGGGGTTGGACATCCCTACCCTGGAACAGGTCTGTTCCGCGGCCAGCCGCCCCGACGAAATCGTCCAGGTGGCGAATGACAATTGCCCGGGTCAGGTGGTCATTTCGGGCGCGAAAGCAGCCGTAGAGCGGGCCATCCAGGGCGCTAAGGCGGCCGGCGCCAAGCGCGCCATCCCGCTGGCGGTGAGCATTGCGGCGCATTCCCCGCTGATGGGCAGCATCCAGCGCGAGTGGGACGCGGCGGTGGACGCCTGCCCGCTGCGCGACCCGGCTATCCCTGTGATTGGCAACGTCCATGCAAAGCCGATGAAGACTGCCGCCGAAGCGTGCGCCGATCTCAAGGCGCAGATGCAATCCCGCGTGCGGTGGAATGAATCGGTGGAAACAATGCTGAAGGCGGGCATGCGGGCCTTCGTCGAGGTAGGAAGCGGGAACGTCCTGCAAGGGCTGGTGCGGCGCATTGGTCCGTCTGCTCAAGAGGAGACGCTGTTTATCTATCCTTTGGGGGAGGCGGGCAATTTCGAAGTTTTTGCAAAACGCAGCGTAAATCGTTTATAATGAATGTGTATTCTGATAACAAGAAAGGAGTTAACATGAGCCTATTTGCAAAAATTCTCGAAAAATTGGGCATGAAAAAACCTGAAGAGGCTGCCCCTGTTGCCGCACAAACCCCCAAGCCTGTGGCCCCGGCTGCAAAGCCTGCGGCCAAACCGGTCGCTGCTGCTCCCTCGGCCATGAGGCCCGACCCCGGCGCCTCGTTTGCGACCCCTTCTTCTACTCCAGCGGCTGCTGCCCCGACGCCGATGGCCATGGTAGACGTGATGAGCAAACTCGAAAAGATGGCTGCCGGCACCGGCCTGGATTGGAAGGTCTCGATCGTAGACCTGCTGAAGGTCTTGGGCATTGACAGCAGCCTGCAGGCGCGCAAGGAACTGGCGCAGGAATTGGGCTGCCCGGCCGAGACCATGAAGGACAACGTAGCGATGAACGTCTGGTTGCACAAGGCCGTGTTGTCACAGATCGCCAAGAACGGCGGCAATATTCCGAAGGAACTGTTGGACTAACGAATCCGAAAAAGCGCCCTCCACCAGGAGGGCGCTTTTTGTAGCGGCAAACAGAAAAGGGCTTCACAATCGCGAAGATGTTTGGAGTCCGAAGTCTCCAGACTTCGACCTACCGACAACTGGAGTTGTCGCACTCAAAATTGGTTGCGGCTGGAGGCCGCGCTATGCGTCTTCACTGTCAATGATAGAGCTCGTCATCTGATGCACTTCTTCCAAAGCGGAGCCGCGCGCTTTTTCCAGCCGCTCGAAGCGTTTACTGAATTGAGCGGTAGCATACTGCACAAAATCATCTTCCACCAATCCAAATGGAACAACCGAATAAGCCGCAAAGGCATCTCCAATGACGCCGATTGCATAAGGCAGGAGAGCATTCATGTGGGTTTGCAACTCATCCCACAGATCGGCATTTTCGGCAACCAGGCGCGAAAGCAGGTAGATGCCATACGCAATGTGACGGGATTCGTCTTGTTTCAAGAGAGAGATGCCTTCACAAAGTCCGGGCATAAGATGATTGCGCTTTAAGGCTGAGAAAAAAGCATGGTAGCCGGTTTCTGCTAATATGCCTTCTACCACCATATTGTAGGTGACCGAGGCTCGAATTTGCGCTGCTGGCGAGGGGTCGCTCTTCAAAGCCATGAGGGCCTCAGGCAAGGCCTGATAGAAAAGGTAGCGATAATTTTCGCTATGGTAGACCTCCAGGCCGCGTCGCCCTTCGGCCACCTCCTCCAGGAAACGCGCGAAGAAGTCGGTATGCTTTGCTTCCTCGAAGAGGAAGGTGGTCAGGTATATTTCTTCCTCGATTCTCCCTTCCGCTGCAATCACATTGATGAGAGGGAGGAGGTCCAGAGTGACGGCTTCTTCTCCTGCGATGAACATTCCTGACAACCTCCAAATCAGGTCTTTCTCCTCGGCAGTCAGCCTCGACCAATCTGTTTTGTCTTTGGAGAAATCAATCGAGGCAGGGTTCCAGACTCCCAATTTTTTGGCGCGCTCATAGAGGCGCATGGGAGGCAAGGTGCGATTCAAGCCTCGCGTGGCGGTTGCAAAAGAGGAATGATCCATAACTTTACTTCTCCATTTGTAACTGTCTAGCGCCCTCGTTCTATTGGGCTGTGATAGCAGCGTAGCGCCGACCTTTGGTCGGTATCAGGCAAAGCCTGACGCCACTCAAATGATAAGAGCTTACTCTGAACCTGCCGAAGGTTCAAACAGAGCTATTCCCCATGCTGGCAAACATCGGGATGTCTTCTTGTTTGGACAATGCGCAAGCTAGGCATGAGTCCAGGCAGTTCGTTACAATCAACTCTACTGCAAAAACCTTTTCTAAACACGAAGGACACAAAGATCACAAAGATTTTTGAAGAGATCACACGCCAAACTTCAAGATTCTGAATTGCGCCTTTCAGAATTCTTTAGTGTATTTCTTGTCCTTTGTGGTTAAAGGTCTTTTTTCAGTGGACTCAAAATTTCTTAAGGTCTATTTCTTTTTTCTGCATTTGAGTGCGCCCTCGCGCTTGGCGCGGTTATTTGTGCAGAGAGGCAACCAGGATGCCAGGTGTGAAAACAGACCAGCACGCGCCAGCCTGTTTTTTCCTCTGGCAGGGTCGTTTTTACCAGGCTGCTGTCAGCGCGCCCCCCTCATCTTGCCAGAACGGCAGCCAGGCGAGGGTGACGAGTTGCACCTGGATGTCGGTCTTCTTGGGCTTCAGGCTGAGGGTTTCCAGCGGCTCGGTCAGCGGGTCAATTTTCTCTTGCAGGGTGGCCATCTCGGCCTCGAACTCGGCTTGCAGGTCAGCCAATTGCGCTTTGACGGCCTCGATTGTCTCTCCGGCGCGTTTCACGTCCTGGCTTTCTTCTGCCGCACGGCTGACGCCGCGCATGGCCGAGCGGGCTTTGCTGAGGTTACTCTGGCTGAACACTTTGCGCCCGGCAAACGCCCCCAGCAGAGTGGCGCCTACCGAAAGGGCGGTGTCGAGTTTGGCTTTCTTGGCCTGTTCCTCTTGTTTTTCGCGGGTCGCTTCGGCTTTGCGCAGGCGCTCTTGCAGTGCGGCGATCTTGGGGGCGTATTTCTTGCGCAGGGCTTCGGCCAGTTCGTCGCGATGTTCGCGCGCCAGTTGCGACAGGCGGATGCGGAAATCGCGCTCGTCTTCGCCGGGGTTGGAGGCGACTTTCAGGCTGGGGCTTTGCAGCAGGTCGAGGCGCTGCGAGCCGTACAGCCAGGCTGCAAAATCCTTTTCCCAATCGGCGTAGTTTTTGGCCTGGCCGGCGGCGGAGGGCAATGGGCTGAATTGCGCGCCGCTGCGAGGGGATTTTTCCAGGTCGGTGGCCGGCACGTCCAGCGCTTCGGCCTGGTCCCACAGCACGGGGATGGCGTCGTCGGTGACGGGTGTGACGTACACCAGGCTGGCGGAGGTATCCACTTTGGATTTGCTGTCGCTGTAGTGGACTTTGGCCGCGCCCAGGAGTTTGGGCTGGTAGACGAGACGCCCGCCTGCGGGCGCTCCGCCTCTGGCCGGGACGAAGAACTGCTTCAGGCCAGGGGGCAGGGACGGCGGCTGGGAACTGGTCCCGCCTCCCATAGCGGAAGCAGGCTGGGGTCCGGGTTTCGAGGCGGCGGGGACGCTGTCCTTGTAGGGCTGCATGAGAGTCTTGATCTGGTCGCGGGTCAACGGGCCGCGCAGGTACGAGAGCGCCCAGCGCGTCTGGAACAGTTCGGGCGCGTCTTCGTGGGTGTTGTTGATCAGGAAGACGCGGTTGCCGAGGTCGGAGATGATCTTTTCGACTTGGGAGCGCTTGAAGCCGCCGCCGGCTGCGCTTTCGAGTCCGTCCAGCAGGCGTTCCTTGTCGCGCTCGGTTTGCAGGCGTCCGATGAACCAGGTGCCCATGTTGGAGAGGGCTTTGTAGTCCAGGTCGACCGGGTTTTGGGTGGCGAAGACCATGCCCACGCCGAAAGCGCGCGCCTGTTTGAGCAGGGTGAGCATAGGCATTTTGGAGGGCGGGTTGGCCGTAGGCGGCAGGTAGCCAAAGATCTCGTCCATGTAAACGATGGCGCGCAGGCTGGTGGTGCCGGGCTGCGAGCGCATCCAGGCCAGCACCTGGTTCATGAGCAGCGAGACGAAGAACATGCGCTCGGGGTCGCTCAGGTGGGCGATAGAGAAGATGGCCACGCGCGGCTTTCCAGCGGGTGTATAGAGGATTTGGCCGATGTCGAGCGGCGTGCCTTCGAGCCAGGCGCTGAAGCCGGGCGAAGCCAGCAGGTTGTTGAGCGCCATCACCAGGCCGAAACGGTCTTTGGACGGGTAGAAAGTTTCCAGGTCGAGCACGCCGATCTTCTGCACGGGCGGGGTCTGCACTTGCTGGATGAGGCCCGCCAGGTCGAGGTCCTTCCCGGCACGCCAGGCGCTATCCAGGATGGTGGACAGCAGGATGTGTTCGCGGCTCTGGATGGGGTCGGCTTGGATGCCCACCAATCCGAGCAGGCTGGAAACGGTGACGCTGATGCGCTCGCGCAGCAAGTCGTTCTCTGCAAGGATTTCTTTGCCGGGCGCAGCAAATGACTTCAGGATGGAGACCGGCAGTCCGGCTGTGCTGCCGGGGGTGTAGATGAGCATCTCAGCCGCCTCGCGCAGGCGCCGGATGCGCGCGCCGCTCTGCCCCCACTCGCCCAGGCCTTTGTTCCACAGCGCGGCCTGTTTTTCGGCGTAGGCTTCGGGGGTGAGGTTCTTGTTGCGCGCCTCGTCGGGGTTGATCCAGGGCAGGAAGTCGGCGGCTTTCAGGTCGGGGAAGGTGAGCAGCAGGTTGCCCAGGTCGCCTTTGGGGTCAATCAGGATGGACGGCACGCCATCAATGGCGGCCTCTTCGATCAGCCCGATGCACAGGCCGGTCTTGCCGCTGCCGGTCATGCCGACCACGGCGGCGTGGGTGGTCAGGTCTTTCGAGTCGTAGAGCAGGGCTTCGTCTTTGACGGCCTTCTTTTTCATGTCATAGACTTTGCCCAGGTAGAATGCGCCTAATTTTTCGTAGTCTTCCATCTCGTCTCCTTGCCTTTCATGCCAGGATAGCCAGAGTGTACGCGAGCGTCCTCGCCTATTTTACAATAGAATACAAACAGGTGACAGTTACTTTGCAAGTGACTGTCACCTGTCCCTGCTGTCAACGATTTTAGTATTCGACTGCGCGGGGCAATTTTTTGGCTTGCGCGACCCAGTCTTCTACCTGCGACAAGGCGGGCATTTTGTTGACCAGATTCTTCTTGGCGTTGACCTCGGCCATCTTGGCGTGCAGGGCGTCCGCTTTGCGCTGCGCCAGTTCGACCACCGTGTCCACGCCGGCTTCTTCGAGCAGGTCGGCGTACTCTTCGCCGATGCCCTTGATGCGGAACAGGTCTACATGATTGACCCATTCGAGGATTTGCTTTTCGCTCAGGCCGGATTGCTTGGCCAGGTCCTTGCGGCCGGCGGGGGTCTTGCCCATTTCGAGCAGGCTTTCGGTAGAACCTACGCCCGCTTTCTTGAGTTTTTCGGCATTGGCGGGACCGATGCCCTCGACATCTGTTAGTTTGGTCATGGCTGAAAACTCCTTACAAAATTGTTAGTATCTTACAAGTGAAATCCTTGCTTTTTGTGCAAGAATTTTTCACCACAAAGGACACGAAGGGGAATTAAGGTTTTCCTTTGAGTTCCTTTGTGACCTTCGTGGTTGAATCCTTTTTGGTTTCGGCTTGTCCGAGTTAGGAATATATATTACTACATTAACGAGAATTGCGCTATTTTTTGGGCAAAATGGCGGCCAGGGCATTGGTCATGGACTTGAGTTCGTTGGCGTGCCCTTTGAGTTTGGCCGCGTCGCCGGTCTTCAGCCCGGTGTTGACGTCGGCGATGGTCTTGGAGGTCTTGGCACTGCTGTCAATGATCTTCTGGGTGATGGCCTCCAGGTTGACCAAGAGGTCGGTGACGTTCTTGGGGATGATGGGCATGCTCTTGGCGATGGGCAGCAGAACATCCAGGATGGAATTAGCGATGCCAGCGTACTTGACGGTCAGGGTGTGCAATCCGCTCATGGCGTCGGTCAAGTTGATGGCCACTTCCTGGATGGCGTCTATCATGTCCTTGTGTTCGTTGATCATGCGTTCGATATCGTTCAGGGAGGCGGTCAGTTTGTCGGAAAATTTGACGTAGCCGACCGGCTTGATGGCTTGGGATGCGGGAGCGGGCATAGGGTTCTCCTTTTTTTGATGGGTAGTTATCCACATTATAATATAAATAGTTCGGCTTGCTCATGAATGTAACTGTAAGGCGATTGTCATTTGCGTAGTTGCCGGGTAGTGTATAATCAGCGCTATGATAGTATTGCCTGACAACTTGTTTGTCAGCGCCGCTACCTGCGGTTCTTGAAATGTACCTGGATAGGTTATCCTGACCAGGTATATTTTATTTTCACACCCAATCTATCTCCATCGCCTTCCTGGGATAACCCTGGCTACAGCGCGTTCCATGGATGGCTTGGGATAAGGAGACGTATGAAACTAAGCAAACTTGCCAGCGAGATCGCGGAATCGCCGACGCTGGCCCTGAACGAAGAAGCCCGCCTGCTGCGCGAGCGAGGCGAGGCGGTCATCCATCTGGGGATCGGTGAGCCAAAGAACAAGACCCCCATCAACGCTATCCTGGCCTCGGCGGCTAAGTTGAGCAGCGGAGAGGTCAAGTATACGCCTGCTGACGGTACACTGGCGTTGAAAAAAGCCATCATCCGCTACACAGAGGAGAACTACAACCGCCTGGTCGCGCCGGAGAATGTCATCGTGACCAACGGCGCCAAGCAGTCGCTGTTCAATATTTTGTATTCCTTGCTCAACCCGCAGGACGAGGTCGTCATCCTGGCGCCCTATTGGGTCTCGTATCCGGAAATTGTCAAGATGTGCAATGCTCGTTGCTCGTCCGGTGGTCGTCACGCCTGAGGACGGCACTTTTACCCCTCGTTTTGAGGATATCGAGCGCGCTGTCACTTCATACACGCGGGCGATCATCGTCAACAGTCCGAACAATCCGTCCGGCGTGATTTATCCGCCAGAATTAATCGAAAAGATCGTGGACTTCTGCGAGCGCAAAGGCATTGCCATGATTTGCGACGACATCTATCACAAGTTGACTTTTGACCGCAAGCAGGCTGTCCCGGCGTATCACTTTACGAAGAAAGACGTAGAAGACTCGAATTTGATTATTGTCAATGGCGTGGCAAAGATCTACGGCATGACCGGCTTCCGTGTAGGTTGGGTGATTGCGCCGCGCGCACTGGTGCGGGTGATGACCAACGTCACTGCCCAGACCACATCGGGCGTCTCGCCCGTTTCGCAGGCGGCAGCCGAGGGCGCGTTGAACGGGATGCAGTCTGTGGTCGAGGCGCTGCGCCTGATCGGACGCGGCCTGGATAACACCGCCATCGCCCAGGAACTCGTCCTCACCAAACGCACCGTTCAGAATCACATCAGCAACCTCTACGCCAAACTGGGAGTCTCCTCGCGCACCGAAGCCGCTCTGCTGGCGATTCGCCACGGCCTGACGGACGAGCGGCCATGAAGCGCAAACGCTTCTTCGATTACCTGCTGGCGGCGCTGGGGGCGGTTTTTCCCCTGCTGGCGGGATCGGTTCTCTATGACCAGTTCCGCACGCCCGTCTTCGACGCGGCCATGGATTGGGAGAGCCGCATCGTGCTGGCCGTGGAGCAGGATTCCTTTGCCAACTGGGCGGGATTCCAGCCAGGGGATACTATTGTTGCAGTGGACGGCCAACCCTACCCGTACTGGCCTTCCGAAACCGGCAATTACCCGGCGCAAGTGCGGCGCAGCGGACAGGTCATCTCTCTCGACCTGCCGCTGGTGGCGATGGCAAAGGTCAACGGCGCTGCTCTGCCGGGAGGGCTGGCCACGGCGCTGGTCTTCTGGGCAAGCGGATTGCTGATGCTCGTGCGCCGCTTTCGGCAGCCGGAAATCCGCCTGCCGTTTTTGCTCTCGCAAACGCTGGCCATCGCCCTCCTGTTTTCCATGTCCTATGATCCAAAATGGTCGCCGCCTGCCTGGGGGCTCGGACTGAGCGTTGCCTGTCTGTTCGTCTCTGCCCCGCTTCTCCTGCATCATCACCTGACCTTCCCGGTGCGCCTGGGCGCGCCGTCCCTGCGGCGATGGACGCTGGGCGCGGCGTACCTGCTCGCTGTTGCGCTTGCTCTGCTGTGGCAGGCAGACAGGGCCCTGGGGCGGCAAGCGGGGATGGCCTACACGCTTTGCCTCGTCGCCGCGGCCATCGCCGCGCTGGGGTATTCCTATTTTCGCCGCGCCGCGCCCGATGACCGCCGCCGGCTGCGCATCATCTTTTTCGGCTCCCTGCTCGGCGCGCTGCCGGCCCTGCTGTTCTTCTTCCTTCCCTCCCTCTTCGCTCTGCCGCGCCTCCCGCTCTGGCTGGCGGGCATGTTCACCGTCGCCGCGCCGCTCAGTTACCTCTATGCCATCCTGCGCCACAACCTGTTCGGCATTGACCGCCTGCTCAACCGCGCCCTGGTCTATGCCGCGCTGTCGCTGGGGATTTTGCTCCTCTACCTCGCGCCGTTCCTGTTCATCTACCGCTTCGCTCCTGGCGACTGGCTGGCTCAAGCCCTGGTC
>JBBIKK010000078.1:0-9517 GCA_037445475.1 Chloroflexota bacterium | reverse complement strand
CGAGACTTATTTGCCTGTCGCGCTTGGGTTTGAACCAGCTGTTGAATTCACCAGGCCCGCAGAAGAGCCTATCCCAATGGATAATTAACCCGGCGCGCTCTCGCAATAAGACGAGGGCCTTTACGCTTCACCCCGCCCTCTCAACTCCCCTCTCCGGCTCTCGAGCGGCGAGGGCCGTTTGCCTGCAGCCCCTGAAAACGAGTCGGGCGCGACCTGGCCTGGCAGCCTGCATGCCCCGCGTTCTCTGCAAAGTGCCCCCCTATCTCAGGCCCTTGAGCTCATACACTTCCACAGCCTGAGCGCGCCCTTTGACGTAGATCGGCGGCAATTGTTCGGCAAGGACTTGATCGGCTATCAGGTCGTATGTCGTTTTGTTGAGCAAGATCTGTCCGTTTCTGGCCGAGGCTTGCAGACGCTCGGCGAGGTTGACCGTATCGCCGATGGCGGTGTAGTTGAAGAGCGCCTCCGTGCCCACATTGCCTACAATGGCCGGGCCGGTGTTGATGCCAATGCGGAAGTGCAAATGCTGCTCCGCCTGCGGGAGGGAACGGTGGACCTCGAGGCAGCGCTGAATAATGCGGCAGGCGGCACGTGCCGCGCGCAGGGCGTGGTCTTCCTGCTGATCGGGGCTGTTCCAGATGGCCAGGACAGCGTCTCCGATGAACTTATCCAGCGTGCCCTCCTCCTCCAGGATGACCTGGGCCGCCAGGGAGAGAAACTGGTTGAGCAGTTTGAAGGTCGTTTCGGGGTCATGGGCCTCACTATAGGGCGTGAAGCCGCCCAGATCCGCAAACAAGATGGTTACCACCTGCTTGATCCCGTCGAGGGTCAGGTTGCCGGGGTCGGCCAGCAGGCGATCGCGCACGCGTGGAGCCACCACCCGGCCAAAGGTGCGGCGGATGCGCTCCCGTTCGGCCTCCAGGTGGCGTCGTTCGGTCAGGTCTTCGAAGACGAAGGTGGCGCCTTTCATGGCCAGGCGAGCATCGCGCAGGGGGGAGATGGACAGGCGCAGATGCAAGTCCCCTCGCGAGGGCAAGTTGAGGCTGAGTTCCGTGCCCGGCAGCACCTCTCCATGCCTGAAGGTCGGTTCCGCCACATAACTCAATCGGGTGCCGGCCTCCGAGAGCGCCTGGGGCAGAGGCCTGCCGAGGGCAGTTTCGACCTGCACGCCCAGGATGTTCTGGGCGGCACGATTGAACAGGGTGATACGGCGTTGCAAATCGGTCGTGATGATGCCCGTGGCCATGGAGGCAAAGATGTCGTCCATCAGGTTCTTCATTTCCAGCGTCTGGTCGAGGGTGCGGCGCAGATTCGAGAAGAGGCGGGCGTTTTCCAGGGCGAGGGTGGACTGCGCCGCCACGGCCGCGATGAAGTCCAAGTCATCCCGGCTGTACAAATCTCCGGAACGACGCGGGCCGAGCAGCATGAACCCGATCAGGCGACCTTCGTAGTGCAGGGGAACAAGAGCAAAGCCCGGCAAGCGCGCGTACGCTGCGACACCCTGGAGGAGGGGAGGCAATTCCCCGTGTGGTGGGAGCCAGATCGGGGTGCGGGAGGAGGCCAGCAGGCGAATGAGGGGTTCCTCCACCCTGTAGGGGGGTGCCGAATCATCATGCGTGGCATGGGGGAGGTATTGCCCCAGTTCCTCGTTGTAGAGATACAGGACAAATTTTTCGGGAGCCAGCGCCTGTTGAATCTGCTCCTCCAGTGTGCGCAGAATCTGTGACAGGTCGGGTGTGATCACCAGGCTGTGAGAGAGACTCATCAAGGCGCGACGATAATCGGCCGGGGCGCGGTAAAACAAACGCTCTATGCCGCGCTGGGCCAGGTCGCGCAAGGGATGAAAACCGATCACCAGCAAGAGCAGATAGGCCGCGATGACCAGCGGGTCGCTGGCATGCAGGTTCCGCTGAATGAGGGCCGAGAAGAGCACCAGAAGTCCGTAAAAGAGGGCCAGCGCCGCGCCGATAGCCAGGGCATACGCCAGAGCGCGAGCCAGGAAGCGATCTACATCGAGCAAGCGGTAGCGCAAGACGGCGTAGGTGATGGAGAGGGGAAAAATGGTTAAAGCAGGAAAGACCAGCCATGTGTAGAAGCGGGTGAAAATCCCAAAGGCCAGCGGTGTGATATAGTACAGAGCGGGTAGAAAGGCGATCAGTGCGCCGAAGATCACCACGCGGCTTTGCTGTCGAATCAACGAGGATTCGCTGAAGAGGATGCGGTAAATGAGCGTGCCGAGGAACAGCGCCGTGGCCAGGGTGATGAATAAATACCCCCACCGCCAGGTCTCGATGTAGAAGTACGGGTCGGGAGAGCGCAGCAGAGCCCAGAGTGCCGGAGCCGCCCAAAGACAGAACAGCGCCCAGCTCAGCATGCGCAGAAACGGCCAGCGCACGACGAAACGCATTGGTTGGGGAAACACCATGGAAAGATGCACCAGGCTGGCGCCGGCCACGCCGAGGCTCAAGGTCCACAACACCACAGCGTGCCGCGTGGTGTCCATATCGAGGAAGGCGGAGGTCAGCACGCTCAATCCCGCGGTGAAGGCCAGCAAGGCGCGGCTGGCGCGCAGTGCGCGGCGCAGGGTGTAGGCCCACAGGCCGATGAGCAGGAAGGCCCAGGCCACGATGTAGGGGATGACAAAATGGGAGAATACATCGCTCAGGGGCGGGTGCTTCAGCGGCGTGAGGTACAGTGCAAAGACCTCGCCGTGGCGTCGCGAAAACAGGGCCTTCACGGGCCGCTCGCCGTTCTGTTGGAGGAATGCCATCACCGCGCCGGCATCCGGCATGGGCTGGTCGTTGAGGGCCAACAGGCGGTCGGCAAAGTCCACGCCGTTCGCACGCGCCGGCCAGCCCTCCCCCCTCAGGGCGCTGACCACGTTGTTTGGCTCCAACAACATTCCGAGGAACGGCGTGCGATACCACTCCACGGCCCAGAGGGGCGTGAGCCCCAACATCAAGAGGGCCATGCCCGTTATGAAAAGAGCCGGGAGGTGATGAAATCCATCGCGCGCGGCCGGGGTTTGCATCTCTCTCCGGATGAAATTATAATCCATTCATGACGTTTTACACGCGTCGCGGGGATGACGGAACGACCGGCCTGCTGGGGGAGGAGCGTGTGGCCAAGTATCATCCGCGCCTCGAGGCCCTGGGGGCGCTCGACGAAACCTCGGCGACCGTGGGCCTGGCGCGCGCCTCGGTGGAGGACCCACGCTGCGGGCCGATCCTGCTCGAGGTCCAGCGCGATCTGTATCGTCTGATGGCCGAGGCGGCCGCCGCGCCCGAGCACGCCGCCCGTTTTCATTTCGGGGCCGAGCGCGTGGAGTGGCTGGAGCAACAGATCGACGCTTTGAGTCAGAGCCTCGAGAGGCCGCGCGAGTTCATCCTGCCCGGCGATTCGCCTGCCGGCGCGGCGCTGGCGCTGGCCCGCGCCGTCACGCGGCGTGCAGAACGTCGCGTGGTGGCGTTGTTCGATCAACGGCTGATCATCAACCCCGCCATTCAGAGATATCTCAATCGCCTCTCATCGTTGCTGTTCGTTTTGGAACTGATCGAGAATCGGGCGGCCGGGAAAGCCACCACGCCGGCCAGGCGGTAAACCCCTTCCACAAAGGCGAATCATGACCGGCACCCTGCTCAACATTGCCGCCGTGCTGTTCGGCGGAACGCTTGGACTGATCTTCGGAGCGCGCCTCCCCGAACGATTGAAGGCCACCGTAGTTTCGGGCATGGGGCTGTTCACGGCTGCCATCGGGATTCAAATGTTTCTCAAAACGGAGAACCCGTTGATTGTGCTGGGCGCGCTTCTGATCGGCACTTTGCTGGGCGAATGGTGGAAGATCGAAGATGGCTTGCAGTCCCTGGGTCAGAGCCTTGAGAAGCGCTGGGGCGCAGGGAGCTCCTCGAGCACGTTCGTGCGTGGCTTTCTGACGGCCTCCTTGCTGTTCTGCGTTGGGCCGATGACCATCCTCGGCTCGATTCAGGATGGGTTGAACGGGGATTACCGCTTGCTGGCTGTTAAATCGGTGCTGGACGGTTTTGCTGCGCTGGCTTTCGCATCCACGCTGGGGGTGGGCGTGATGTTCTCGGCGCTCGTGATCTTTGTCTATCAGGGGAGCATCAGTCTGCTGGCGGCCCAATTGAACGCCATCATCACTGCTCCCATGATGAACGAGATGACGGCCGCGGGCGGCGTGATCCTGATCGGGCTGGCGATCAGCAGTCTGCTGGAGATCAAGAAGATTCGGGCCGGGAATTTCCTGCCGGCCCTGGCCGTTGCCCCGCTCATCGTGTGGGCGCTGGCGCGGCTCTCGCTCTGAACGCATGGGAGGTGAGGAGTTGCGCTTGCCAGGCCGCTGCACTACAGGCGAGGCTTGAGATCGGGGAGCAAGGCCTCGCACAACGTTCTGGCCTCTGCAATCAAATCCACATCGGGCGGCAACTTGAACGCCTCGTTCACGCGCAGGGTCAGGTGAGCCGCCGCCCGCCGCAGGTCGGGGGGAAGATGCGGTTCGGCTTGCAGCAAGCGCAACAGGTCGTAGGCGCTGGGAGTGCGCAGCGGGCGTCCCTGGCGCTGCAAATATTCCCGGACCGCGATTCCTGCCGCGCGACGGGCACAGACGCGCGCACGTCCTTCGTGGCCGCGCTCCCGCGCTTGCTCGGCCAGTTCGAGTTCGGCCTGAATCTGAGCGCGCCAGTCCATACTCCGCATTATAATGGCGAAAATCTGCGGAGGTAGAGATGAAATCTCAAAATAAATGGCTTGCCGCGTGGCTGGCGCTCGGCCTGGCATTAGCCGCGTGTCGCTTTAGTGATCTGCCTGTCCTCCTTACTCCGCCTGCCCCTGCTGTTTCCGGCGAGCAACCCTATGAGATCGTCGGAACGTTCCAGTACACCAACGACATCATCACCGTTTATTATGTCGAGCAGGCGGTGGCGCTGGTGGATATGTACGGCTTTGTGCAGCGCGATCAGGAGTGGGAAATCCCGCTCGCCTCTCAAACGCTTGGCTTTCTCTCGCTGGATCCCGAGTCAAAAACCGGCCAGTACACGTTGCAGTTGCCGGCCCGTCCCAATGGGCAGATGGTGGATGTGGATAACAACGGAAAGCAGGACCGCGGCGTGCAGATCTTTGCGGTCGCCTACTGGCCCAATCTGAGCGGAGGACCGTATTCGGAGGGGGACGACCGCTCGTTCGGCTGGCCCACGTATCTGGCCTCGGTCGTGACGGACAGCGAGAATCAGGATGAGGTGGTGGGGGGCAACCTGGTTGTCTGGGCGCCGGATGGCAACCAGAAGTTCCCGGCCGGCTTTGGGGCGGACAAGAAGCTCTTCACGGCCGATGACCCGGTGGCCCCTCTGCCGGCCGGCTACTCGGTGGTCAACCTGGACCGGGAGCCGTTTGCCGTGACGCAAACGCCGCGCCCTTCCCTGACGTTGTTTGAGCCCAAAGAGGCGGCCATCAAGGACTTCTCCAAAGATTCCTACACGGCCGCTTTTGAGAAGGTGTTCGCTCTGGTGCGCAAGAATTATGCCTTCAACGGCGTGCCCGGCAAGGAGCCGGATTGGGAGAAGGTCTATCAACAGATCCAGCCGCGCGTCGCGGAAGCGGAAAGGAAGCGCGATGCCAATGCCTTCTACCTGGCCGTGCGCGATTTCACCTGGGCCTTCCGGGATGGCCATGTGGGGCTGGATGGCGGCGAGTTCGCTCAGAAAGACTTCACGGAAGCCACCGCCGGCGGCTACGGCCTGGCCATCCGCGAACTGGACGATGGGCGGGTGGTGGTCATCTATGTCCTGGACAACGGGCCGGCGGCGCAGGCCGGGATCAAGGTGGGGGCCGAGGTGACCGAGTTCAACGGCCGGGCCATCCATGAGGCCATTGCCGCGGTTCGCCCCTACGCGCTGCAATCCTCCGACTTCGCCATTCGCTACCAGCAAACCCGCTACCTGTTGCGCGCCCGCCCCGGCACCCAGGCGAGTGTGACCTTTATCAACCCGGGCGAGCCACCCCGGACGGCGACGCTCAAAGCCGTGGCCGAACGACAGAGTTTTGGGCGCACCTCGCTCTATTATGGGGTGGATACCGATCCGCTCCTGCCAATCGAGTACCGCATCCTCGAAGAAGGCAGAGCGCGAATCGGTTACATTGCCATCCACAGCAATTACGACGACCTCAACCTGGTGATTCGCCTGTTCCAGCGCGCCCTGGAACAATTCCGTGCCCGCCAGGTGGCCGGCCTGATCATCGACCTGCGTTACAACAGCGGCGGCGCGCCGCTCGGCCTGGCCGGCTTCTTCTACGATAAGGAAATCACGCTGGGGCAACTGGAATACTACAGCGATCTCAGCCGCCGCTTCGAGCCGGAGGGCAAGCCCGATCGCATCCTGCCCAATGTGGAACAATATCGCTTCGACAAGATCGCCGTGCTGGTTGGCCCGGCCTGCTTCAGTGCCTGTGAGTTGGAGGCCTATGGCTTCAGCCAGGTGCCGGGCATGCTGGTCGTCGGTCAATATCCTACCGCCGGCGTGGAAGCCGAGGTCTCGCGCGGCCAGTTCCTGCTCCCGGAGGGGATGTCCCTGCAGGTTCCCTTCGGACGCTTCGTCAATCCGGACGGGAGTCTCTTCCTCGAGGGGCAAGGCGTCCAGCCCAACCTGAAAGTCCCGGTGGACATGGGCACGGTGCTTTCGAACGAGGACGAGGTGCTGAAGGCTGCCCTGCAAGCCATCCTGGGGCGAACCGCCTCCGGCGCGACGGGCGGGTCGCTCCCGCCTGCCGCGGGCGCGCCGAAACTGGCCAGCCAGGAGGAAGCGCGGGCGGCGGTGAAGGCTGGAGTCCCCCTCCTGGAAGACAAGGCGGTGGAGAGTTATCAAGAGGCGGACTTCGCTGCGCCCGGCACGTTGACGTACACGGTTTCCCTGCGTCCCTCGGAACAGGTCCTTTGGGCTTATGTATGGTGCACAACAAGCCAAACCATCCTGGATGAGAACTTCCAGAGCATCAAACTGCGATTCGTCTTGAACGGCAAGGACGTCACCTCTCAAACGGCCTCCCTCGACACGGACTTCAACGACCTGAGATGCCGTGTGGTGTACACGGCCCTGAGCGATTGGCCGCAGGGCTCCCATCACCTGATCATCACGGCTACTCTGGCCGATAAGATCAACGATGGCATGGCCGATTACCCTGCCGGCGATTATGTCCTGGACTACACCGTGAACGTCCAGCCGTGATGCACCGTACAGGGCACGAGAAAGCGCCTCTCCTCGCCGGATAGGGTATGACTCTGTGACATTTGCGTCGAGGGCGTGAATCTGGCAGCACAGCGTTCATGTTGCGGAAGTGGCGCGCGACGGGATGGGTTGACCTGCGGGGAGCCGTGAGCGGTCAGTCCACGAAACGATATTTCAGCAGCGCCCACACGGCTTCGAAGGCATCGCGCAACTTGATCTTCTTCCCCTGCGAGTAATCACGCGGGTTGAATGAGATCGGCACCTCGAAGATGCGATAGTGGCGCTTGAGAACCTTGGCGGTGAACTCCGGCTCGAAGTCGAAGCGATTGGCGCGCAGGTTCATGCCTTCCACCACCTCGCGGCGGAAGACCTTGTAGCCGGTTTCCATGTCGCTCAGGATCGTATCGTACAGGAGATTGGTCATGAAGGTGAGCAGTTTGTTGGCTACCATGTGCCAGAACATGGTGGCCCGCCGCGGCCCTCCCAGAAAGCGCGAACCGTAGACCACATCGGCCAGGCCTTCTTTGAGGGGTTGGAGCAGGGCGGGGTAATCGTTCGGGTTGTACTCCAGATCGGCATCCTGGATCAGGATCACGTCGCCGCGTGCAGCGCGCAGGCCGGTGCGCACGGCCGCGCCCTTGCCCTGATTGCGCTCATGGAAGATGACGCGCAGCCGCCCGCGGCCGTTCAGGCGGTGGAGGATCGGACGCGTCCCGTCCTGGGAGCCGTCGTCTACCACAATGATCTCCCAGGCCAGACCGGTCTTCCTGACGCGCTTCAGAATTTCGCGGATGTGGTCGGCCTCGTTATAAACAGGAATGACAATGGAGAGCCTCATATGAACAGTCTCATGGTCGGATGGTCTCGCAACATTGGAGTGAAGCCATTATAAACGATAGTCAGGGGTCTGATGGTCGGGAGAATGCACGGCTTGCATGCCTGACGATTGCGAGTATACTGGGGGAGAGCGAGGCCCGTGCTCCGGTTTCATGCGGAGGGAGCAGCCGGCACGCGGCAGTGGACCCTTCCTGCACTCTGCGCCGTGGCAGAGACGTCTAAGAGGCGGGCTCACCGCTTTTTCCCTCACCCTGGCCTGCTTCGACAGGGCCTCGATGAACTCGACCCGGCAGGAAAAGTCGGAAGGGGTGAGAGTGAAAAATGGCTTCATGGCGAGTTGAAAGTGTGTTTGCAACCAAACATTTCCTCGACGGGAAGGAGTTTCTCATGTCCCCTCGCACTGTTTCCTACGGCAAATGTTTCCTGTGCGGGCAAACGTTTGCCAAAAACGCCATCGTCCGCCATCTCAAAACCTGCCTGCCCGCCCATGAGAGCGGGGGCGGCAGGCCGGCCCGTTTGCTCCACCTGCAGGTTGAGGGTGCCTATGCTCCCGGCTACTGGATGCACATCGAAATCCCCGCCGCCGCAGCGCTCTACCACCTGGATGATTTCTTGCGCGCCGTCTGGCTGGAATGCTGTGGCCACTTGAGCGCCTTTACCATCAAAAACATTCGCTACGAACTCGATACTGGCATGGTGGACGCCATGTGGAAAGATTTCTTTGGACCATCCCAGCCCACCAAAAGCATGAAGAATAAACTCTATCAGGTTCTTGCCTCGGGCGACACGTTCACCCATGAATATGACTTCGGCACCACCACTGAACTGAAACTGAAAGTCATCGGCGAGCGGGAAGGCTCCCTGCCGAAGGAAAAAGTCCGCATTCTGGCGCGCAACTACGCGCCCGCGGTGTCTTGCTTGAAATGCAAGCAGCCGGCCGAGTGGCTGTACACATTCGATATGCCCTATCAACCCTATTGCAGCGCCCATGCCCGCCGGCACAGGGAATGGGAGGACGGCTTTTTACCCCTGGTCAACTCGCCGCGCACGGGCGCGTGCGGCTACAGCGGACCGGATGACGAGTCGCTGCGCTTCGATGGAGAAGGGGCCGGCCTGACGGGAGGACGGAAAACAACCAAGCAGGCAGATGGTCGCGGGCCGGCTTTCCGGGCGCGGCGAGAAAGTCTTCATCGTTCTGGATTGTAACTACCTACCGGCAGCCAAAAGCGGGAAGAAACCCGCCACCGTATGTCATTGCGGGGGCGCAGCCCGAAGCAATCGCCAGCATTTGCGAGGAGACTGCCACGCTCGCTGCGCTCGCTCGCAGTGACAGGTAGGTACTCTGGATTCAAGAAAGGCGCCTCACCGGCCCGGCGGACAGGTCGTCACGAGCGTGCGGCACTTTGTTGCCGGCCGCGTTGAAAGTTGGATGAAGAGGAGATGTT
>JBBIKK010000077.1:0-9771 GCA_037445475.1 Chloroflexota bacterium | reverse complement strand
CCCCAGCAGGCGGGCAATGAAGCCCGGACGCCTGCCGGGATGCGCCTCAATTTTACGATAGATTTCCTGTAAACGGTCAAGATTGGGCAAGCGCGCCATGCGCCACCTCCGTATAAGGCGGATTTCCTGCAACAGCAGGATTTTCTCCACTTTACGGTAGCCGTGTTGCAGGTAATGCAACACACCACCATCGGAAGATGGGGTGGGGGAGGGGATGTCGTTGGGCGTTCGGCCTCGCAGACGTGGTCCCACTATGAAGAAACTCGATCGCTTTTCGACATTCCAACACGCTACCGTCGCCAAGTCAACCCACCGGCGCGCGGGGGAGAGGTCGTCGGCCGGCATGACCCCGCACGGCTTGACATCCGGCTTATCATTCGATATAATTTACATTATATAGAATGATTGGAGAGCCCTGGGATTGCTCTCGAAAATTACAACCGCCAAGATTTTGCAGCAGGATCATCGTACTGCCAGGCACAGCCCGGCGAAGCCGACCACAGGTCCGCAGTGCTCCGCTCATCCTGACTGCGGCGAGAGGCCATGCTATGAAAACCCAAATCGAACACTTTCTGCAGACTTTTCAGCGTTCCGCCCATACACTGCGCACGTATCGCCACGCCTTACAACGGTTCGTCGAGATCGTCGGCGAAGAAGCCGAACTGAACACCGAAACTTACGTTCGCTTCCTCTCTGCCCTGAAGGACAAAAGCCCTTCCACGCAACGCGTCTACCGAACGGCTGTGTTGAAGTTCTACACGTTTTGCAAGGCCGGCAACTTGCTCGAACTCAAGGAAGCCACCGAACATTATACCCGCAAACAAGGCCGACGGATTGTCACCTACGCGCGCGCAGCCATCGAGCAATTTCTGGCATATTGTGAAAATCTTCACATAGTGGCCGCCTCCCTGCCCGATCCGCTCGACCGGCTGGCAGCCCTGCGCGACCGCGCCTTCGTCCTGACCCTGGCCGATACCGGCCTGCGCATTTCGGAGGCTTGCTCCCTCCAGCGCGGCGACGTGGACTGGCTGGAACAGCGCGCCGTGCTCATCGGCAAAGGAGATAAACAGGCCGTAGTGCGCTTCTCCAATCGCGCTATCGAAGCGCTGAAATTATACTTACACGAAAGAGCGCAAGTGGCGCCAAACAGCCGGCTGCCATTGGCTGCGCAACCGCTTTTTGCCCGTCATGACATTCGCGCCAGCAAACGCCTGCGTCCGATCACGCCGGGCGGAATGTGGAAGGCCATAAAGGCTCGCATTGCCGAAGCCGGCCTGGATCCGCACCAGATTCGCATCCACGACTTTCGCCACCACTTTGTCACGGTTGTATATCTTGCCCGCCATGACCTGAAACTGGCGCAGGAACTGGCGCGTCACGCCAGCATCACCACCACCAATCGCTATGCTCACCTCGGCAATGAGGCCGAGGTCGCTTACGAGGAGATTTTTAACGAGAAGTGAGATGTCCGAAATACCGTAACTACCTGCCGCCCTCACCCCCTTTTGGAATGGCGGCAAAACGACTCAGGGTTCGAGCAGCACCTTGAGCACTCCCGGCCGGGCGGCCTCTTCCAGAGCCTGCACCCCCTCGCTCAGCCCGAACCGTGCCGCGATCAAGCTGGTCGGGTCAACCTGACGTGCTTCCAGCAGGCGCAGAGCCGGCTCGAAAGGACCGCAACGCGATCCGATCACAGTGATTTCGTCCACCACGATGGGCGAAAGATTGATGTTCATCTCCCCCTTGTAGGTGGATTTCAGGACCAGCGTCCCGCGCGGACGGATGGCCTGGCGTGCCACCTCGAAGCCGCCCGGCGTGCCGCTTGCCTCCACCACCACATCCCAGCGACGCGGCGGGATTTCATCCTCTGCCACGACGCGAATCCCACGCGCCATGAGCAGTTCCTTCTGCAATGGATGGCGCGCCACCACCCGCAGATCGCAGCCGCTCAGGGCCAGCACCTGCGCGATCAACTGTCCCAGCCGTCCCGCCCCGATCAGCAGGACGCGATCGGTGGGTTTGATGTGAATCTGCGTTTGAATCTCCAGCGCGGCGGCCAGCGGCTCTGTAAAGACGGCTGCCTCGTCGGGGATTGAATCGGGCACGCGATGCAGATTCGCGACCGGCAGGGTTGTGAATTCGGCAAACACGCCGTCGCGGTTGACGATGCCGAGCACGCTTCGGTTTTCGCAATGGGTGGGCCGGCCGTTCAGGCAGGCCTCACACGCCCCGCAAATTACATTGATTTCGCCCACCACGCGCTGACCCACCCACGTGCCCTGCGGCGCCTCCACCACCTCGCCCACGAACTCATGACCCAGGATGCCGCGGTAAGGATAGTATCCCTTTACCAGTTCCAGGTCGGTGCTGCAGATTCCCGCCTTGCGAATACGGATCAGCGCTTCGTCGGGCTTGCGGGGTGCAGGAACCTCCCGCCAGGAGACACGGTTCTCCTCGAGCCACAGGGCCTGCATGGTGACCGTCTCGCCTCGCTTCAACCCCCTACGGCGACAACCAGCACATCGTAATAGGTGCCTGCGCCAAAGCCGTCGAACAGCACATGATCCCCAATCTTGAGTTTCGGCAGATGGCGCAGGAAGGCAATCATGTTGGAAGCGGCGCTGACGTTTCCAAAATCGTTGATCAGCCAGGGCATGGGAAATTTGATTCCCAGATTGGCCAGGTGCTTCTCTTTGAGTTTGTTGATTTTGTAATTCGCGTGGTGGACGATGGCGACGACGATGCGCTCCGGCTGTCCAAGGGCAGCCATGAGGCGCTGATAGGCCTGATACACCTCGCTGACCACCTGCACGCCCGAACGGACGAAGAGTTTGACCATTCCCATCGGGCCGGCCATGGCAATCGGCGCGCCGTCCTTGGGCTCATTCATCAAGCCAGCCACGCGGAAGTGAGAGGGGCCGGCTTGAGAAATCTCCACCAGGCGCTGCCGCGAGTGCGGATAATACATCCGTACTGCCAGGACGCCTTCCTCGTCATAGGCTTCGTAAGTCTTTCCGGTCAGGAACTTCATGGTTACGCCCGGGATCACGCCAATCACGCCGGCGCCGTTTCCAAACAGTTGCAGCGCGTTCTTATCGTGAGCATGGCTGATGAAGCGGCTCAGCCCTTCGATGCCACCTACCAGGACCTTCTTGCCATAAAGTTCTTCCGCAATGTTGATCTTTCCGGGGATGCCCAGTTCCGGGTTCAGGGCCAGATGCAATCCGCCGACCGAGCTATCGCAGGCTTTGTGAATGCTGACCTTGAGTGCGTCTTGCGGGATGCCGGCGCGTTGAGCGATGCGCGGCAGATAATCCTCGGCCACCGGGCCGCTCATCCCGATCAACACGCCCTGGACTTCAGACGGGTCCCATCCATTGGCGAGGGCTGCTTCCCGCAGTATGCGCGCCCCAACTTCGACCTCCAGCAGCAGGTGTTCCTCTTCGCTCAGCCCTTCCAGGTGATAGCGCTCCTGGAAGCCCAATTCCGACAGATTCATTCGTTCTTCCTCGCCCAGCGGTGCTCCCAGGAGAGCGCCGATCCACTCGTTGAGGCGCTGGTTGTCATAGGCTTTTCCCCACGCACCGTATGCTCCACCGATGCTCACACTGGCGTTTGCAACGCGTTCGATTCCAAGTGGCACCCCTTTGCCTACCGGGATGATTGTGCGGCTTACGCTCGGCCGTTCATAGAATGAGCTCCCCGCTGGGAGCCCCTTGGTTTGTTCTGTTTCGTCCATAAACTTACTCCTTCTCTGCCCAGTATAACCCCTTGTGACCCGAATCGCTTCGCGGTTCTATTTCTCCTCCATTCGCTGGCGGACCGCTTCGTAAACCAGAAGCGCCGTGGCTATTGAGACGTTCAGGGAATTCACCCGGCCCCACATCGGGATTTTCACCCGTCGATCGGCGCATTGCAGCCAGAAAGCGCTCAAACCTTGATCCTCGGCGCCAACGGCGATGGCCAGCGGCTGACGCATATCCACGCTTGTGTACAGTGTCTCTGCCTGTGGCGTGGCAGCGAGGACCTGGATTCCATGGCGCCTTAACCAATCCAGAGCCGAGGCGTTATCCGTAGTGACGACCGGCACGGTGAACAGCGTGCCGCGGCTGGCGCGTACCACGTTGGGATTCCACGCATCCACGCCGGGATCGCACAGCAGAAGCGCATCCACCGCGGCCGCGTCCGCCGCGCGTAGAATGGCGCCCAGATTGCCGGGCTTCTCGATGGATTCGGCCACCACTACGAGCGGCGCGGCGCTCAAGGTGAGCGATTCCAGCGAACGGCGCGGCAACGGGAAAAGCGCCAGCCAGCCATCCGGCCCTTCGCGGTAACTCATCTTCTCGAAGGCGGCTCGGCTCACGCGGATAGGGGCAATACTCAGGCCGCTCGGAACTTTTCCCCCGCTCCACTCGGCACAGTGAAAGACCTGCACCGGGCGCAAACCGCTCGTCAGAGCCAATTCGATCTCATACCGTCCCTCCACGACAATCACCCCTTCGCGTTCTCGCTCGCGCCTCTCCTGGCGCAGGCGAATGATTCGTTTGATCTGCGGATTTTGAGGACTGGTGATGTCGGGCATGCGGCAAAGTATACCTGGGTTTCCAATCGTCGCGCAGTCGGATCGTCAAACGGTCGCACAGAAGAACGCCGCGTTCGTCAGCGATGATCTCTATACGAAAACACGATCCTATCGAGGTGGCTACGGTGTTTCCTGAAACCCGCTGCGGTACAGCTCGTAATATATCCCGCCGAGGGTCAGCAATTCGGTGTGTGTCCCCTGCTCCACCACCCGTCCACCGTGAATAACTATGATCCGATCCGCATTGGTGATGGTGGACAGCCGATGGGCAATGACAAACGAGGTCCGCCCCTCGAACAAGGTCGCCAGGGCACGCTGAATGATCTGCTCGGTTTGGGTGTCCACACTGGAGGTGGCCTCGTCCAGGATCAGGATGCGCGGATCGGCCAGCAGGGCGCGGGCAAACGAGAGGAGTTGACGCTGCCCCACCGAGAGAATCACGCCTCCTTCCTCGACCGAGGTCTGGTAGCCGTTCTTCAAGCGTTCGATAAACTCATGGGCGCCCACCGCCTGCGCCGCGGCGATGACCTCTTCCTCTCTCGCCTCGAGCCGCCCGAAGAGGATGTTCTCGTACACCGTTCCATTGAACAGGAATGGGTCTTGCAGGACAATACCCATCTGCCGCCGCAGGGAGGCCTGAGTCACCGTCCGCAGGTCGAAACCGTCCACCAGCACGCGGCCCTCGGTCGGGTCGTGGAAGCGGGCGAGCAGCTTGACCAGGGTGGTCTTGCCGGCACCCGTCTCGCCGACCAGGGCTACCGTCTCGCCGGCGTGCACTTCCAGGTTGATGTCCTGCAGGACGGGGGTGGGATCGTCGGCATAGTGGAAGGAGACACGCTCGAAGCAGACCTCGCCGCGCAGGGGCGGGAGGTCGCGGGCGTCGGGGGCGTCGCGCACTTCCGGCGGCGCATCCAACAGTGAGAGGATGCGCTCCCCGCCCGCCATGGTGGATTGCAAATCGTTGAAGCGGCGGCTCAAATCGCGGATCGGCTCGAAGAAGCGATCAATGTACAGGATAAAAGCCACCAGCACGCCGGCGGTGATCTTCTCGCCCAGCACCGCCGCCCCGCCCAGCCAGACGACCAGCATGGTGGCAATCGCCCCCAGCACATCCACCGTCGGACCGAAGAAGGAGGCAATGCGCGCCGCGTGCAACGAGCGCTCCAGATGGTAACGGTTGACGTAGTTGGCGAAATACTGGTAGTTGTATTTCTGCCGCGAAAAAGCCTGCACCACGCGCACGCCGTTGACGTTTTCCGCCAGCACCGAGTTGACCCATGAGATGGCGGCGCGCACCTTGCGGTAGGCAGGGCGTGAGAGGCGGCGGAAGTAAATGGTGGCCGCCACCATCAACGGCAGCACGCTGAAGGTGATCAGCGCCAGGCGCGGGTTCATCTGGAGCATGATGAAGATGATGAAAAACAGCGTGAACAGGTCGCGGGTGATGGCCAGCACCGCCCACGTCAGGAAGTCGCGCAAGGTCTCCACATCGTTGATGACGCGGGTGATGATGCGTCCCACCGAGTAGCGGCTGTAGAAGCCCAGTGAGAGTTCCTGCAAATGACGGAAGAGGGTGGCGCGCACATCGTAAATGACCGATTGCCCAAGGCGCGCCATCAGGTTGACGCGGGAGTAAATGAAAATCCATTGCAGCACCGAGGCGCCCAGATAGGCCAGCACAATCCAGCGCAGGGCGTCCCAGTTGCGGGCGGTCAGGCCGTTATCAATGGCGAGTTTGACGAAGTACGGCCCGGCCACCGCCGCCGCCGAGGCGCCCATCATCAGCAGCATGGCGAGGAATAATTTGCCGGCATACGGTCGGGCAAAGGCAAACAGCCGCCGTGCCACGCGCGGATCGTAGGATTTATCGTATTGTTCCTCGGTTTGAGCAATGTAGGAGGGAGGGGTGATGGTGGCCATTTCGTCGGAGAGTCGGATGGTCGGATGACAGTCGAGCGGTGGTTGGGCATTCGGCTTAGGCAGCGGGCGCTAACCCAAGCCGCTATCGAGGCGAAGACGCTGAAGTTCTGGCGCTTTGAGTTCTTCCATTTCTTCGGATGGTCTGTATTGCATTAGCTGCAAATCGTGAATTTCCCGGTATAGCCCGCCCTGGGCGAGCAGTTCCTCGTGGCGGCCGCGCTGGACGATGCGTCCGTTCTCCATCACCAGGATCAGGTCGGCGCGGCGAACCGTGGCAAGACGGTGGGCAATAACAAAGGTCGTGCGGCCCTCCATCAGGCGGTCGAGCGCTTTCTGGATCAGCTGCTCGGTCTGGGTATCCACGCTGGAGGTCGAGTCGTCCAGGATCAAAATGCGCGGGTCCATCAGCAAGGCGCGGGCAATGGCAATCCGCTGACGCTGGCCGCCGCTCAGCGTCACGCCGCGCTCGCCCACCACCGTCTCGTAGCCGTGGGGGAAACTCATGATGAAGTCGTGCGCCTGAGCCGCTTTGGCGGCGGCGATAATCTCCTCCAGGCTGGCGTTGGGGCGGCCATAGGCGATGTTGGCGCGGATCGTATCCGAAAACAACAGCGAGGTCTGCAGCACGATGCCGATCTGCCGGCGCAGGCTCTCCAGGTCCACCGTGCGTACATCGTGACCATCCACCAGCACTGCGCCTTCGCTCACATCATAAAAGCGCGGGATGAGGTTGACCAGCGAGGTCTTGCCCGAACCCGTTTGCCCGATGAGGGCCACGATCTGATTCGGCTCGATGGTCAGGTTGATACCTCGCAGCGCGACCGTTTTCTCATCCTGATAGCGCAGCGAGACGCCGCGGAACTCAACGTGGCCGCGCAGGGCAGGCAGGATCACGGCGTCGCGCGGCGACCGGATGGCGGGTTCCGTTTCGAGAATCTCCAACACCCGTTGGGCGCCCGCCCCGGCCTCGCCCGCGGCGTTGATCAGCCAGGCCAGTTGCTGAACCGGGGCCGAGAGCATCAGCCAGTACGAGTTGAAGGCCACGATCTCGCCGACGGTCATCGCGCCGTTCAATGCCCTCTGCCCGCCGAAGATCAGGATGAGTATCGTGCCGAGAACAATGAGCAGGTTGGTGGTGGGCATGACCTTCGACCATTCGCCGATCAGCACGATGCGCGAGCGGAAGTAGGCGCGGTTGACCTGGTCGAAGCGTTCGATCTCGTGCGGCTCGCGGGCGAAGGCGCGCACTACTTGCACGCCGCTGACGTTTTCCTGCAGGCGGGTGGAGAGGTCGCCCAGGGCCATATCCACCTTGTAAAACAAGCGGGTGACGCGGTCGCCGAAGTCGGTGGTCATCATCACCATCGGGATGAGCGGCAGGAGGGTGACGAGCGCTAGGCGCACATCGGCCATGAAGAGCGCAATCGTCACACCGAGGGACATCAGCCCCAGTTGCACGATCTCGATCACACTGCTGCCGGCAAAGCTCTGGATGGCGCGCACATCCTCGATGCAGCGGGTGATGAGTTGGCCGCTCTGCGTGTGATCGTGATAGGTGAACGGCAGGTACTGAATGCGATCGTACATGGCATTACGCAGGTCATAGCCCACGTGAGCGGCCACCCACTCGGAAAGGTAACGCTGAAGGAAGTTCAGCGCCGCCGTCGTCAGGCCGAGGCCGAGCAACAGGAGCGCGGCGCGCAGCAGGTAGGCCTGTTGCCCCTGTTGTAATCCCTGGTCAACCACGCCTTTCAGCACGCGCGGCACGATCAACGAGAGGACAGTGATGATAAGCAGGATGAACAGGTTGAGCAGGATCTTTCCGAGATAGGGCTTGAGGTAGGAGCGGAGCTTTAGCAAAGGAGTCATGATGGTCAGAGAGTCTGATGGTCGGATGGTTGGCGGATAGCCGGTATGCTAATCGAACGCCCGGCGGAGGAGTGAAAGGGCCACGGCGACTTGTTCGCTTTCGGTCGCGCTCAACGATTGAAAGCGCGTCGCCAGCCAGGTCTCCGCCTCGGCGTAGATGGCGGAGAGGGTTTCTTCGCCCGCTTCTGTCAGCGAGAGATGCACATGCCGGCGGTCGCGCGCGTCAGTCTGGCGGGCCACCAGAGCGCGGCGGACGAGCGCCTCCACCGCCCGACTGGCCTGCGAGCGACTGAGCCTCCCCTCCTCCGCCAGGGCGCTGACCGAGTCGTATCCCTTGCGGATGCGGCGCAAGGCCTGAAACTGCTCCACGGTCAGGCCGAAGCGTTCCCGCGCCACGGCGCGGATTTTGGTGCGCGTCTGCCGCCAGATGGGAGGGATGGTCTCCCAGAAGGAATCAATGAGGGAGGTCATGTTTGGACGGGTAGTCGGATAGTCGGGTGGCGGGGGTAGTTGCAAGATAAAACAGTTGTATTTTACAACTATCTCGGGGCGGTGTCAACGAAAGCGGCGAAAAAAACATCCGCCCTGAGAGCCGCTCTCACCGCCGGGCTGACTGTTCTGGGTTCTGGCTGGTGGTCTGGATTGCCAAATCCAGGCCCCCTTGCTCGCAGTATTCGCAATGGCTGCCTTTGGATGTAAAATCGAACTGTCCCATCTTTCCCGCAGAGGAGAAGCATTGTGAACACCGAGCCGGGCCGCCTCTTGAAAGTCTTTCTCTGTCATGCCAGCGAGGACAAGCCCCTCGTGCGCGAACTCTATGACCGCCTGAAAGCCGACGGCTTCGACCCCTGGCTGGATAGCGAAGCCCTGCTGCCCGGCCAGGATTGGGACCTGGAAATCCAGAAAGCCATGCGCGCCAGCGACGCGGTCATCGTCTGTTTTTCGCGCCTTTCGGTTCTCAAAGAGGGGTATGTGCAGAAAGAAATCAAGTACGCCCAGGAGATTCAAAAGGAAAAACCCGAAGGGACGATCTTCTTCATCCCGCTGCAACTCGAAGAATGCGAAATGCCCTTCCGCCTGCGGGAAATTCAGTGGGGACGATATTACGAAGACGGCGGATATGAAAAAGTGGTGCAGGCGCTCAACAAACGCGCCGAGCAGGTGAAGGCCGCGCAGGGAGTCATCAAGTCGAGAAAGAAAGCGGCCGCCAAAGCCGCTCCGAAAAAAGGGAACACCGTCCGCGGCGGGGAACACTCGGTTGTAATCGGCGGAGACGCCCAGCAATCGCTCATCGTGGACGGCTCAGGGAATGTGATCAATGTTAATTATGGAATGCCCGCAGCCACACAGCCCCCGGCAAAAACCGAACCGACCCAGGGCGGACTTCCCCCCGGCTCACA
>JBBIKK010000076.1:0-10066 GCA_037445475.1 Chloroflexota bacterium | reverse complement strand
ACGCTTTCGAGAGCACGTCAAGAGCAACCACTCCAGGTGTGCATGCAAAAGTTGTCAGATAGCGAGGGACAAAGCGGCCTGCCTTTGGCACAAGGTATGCCATTGTCCGCTCAACCAGGCCGCGCGTGCTTTGGCAGTCTTGACTGCACCCTGCAGCAGCCACTGTGCGCCGGGCAACTTGAGACGCTGGGTAACAATTTGTTTACAGCCGCTTTCGATCACGCCACTGCCGATCATCAAGCCCATTGCCCGGAAGCGGTCATAACGCATCCGTTCGGCATTGGTGGAGAAGTAGTGTACATTGCGGGCGGCTTCTGGACAATCGTCAGCGAGAGCCTGGCAGGCCTGAATGACTTCTTCGACGCGTCCTTCCCAAAGGGCTTGTTTGCTGTCGGCGAGCCAGGCTTGAGCCTGCTGGGGGTCAGAGAACGCTGTGCGGGCCAGGTTTTCAAGGTGTTCTTCCGCATGATACCAATCCACAATCTGAATGGCTTGGGGAAAGTGAGTTTGAACCAGGTTCCAAATCCAAGGGGCGCCATCTCCGAGGAAGACCAGGCGGCGCGCACGATGGGCGTTGACCTGGCAGCCGGTTGCCCATAAGAGTTGGCCGAAGGTCTCGGCTTCGGCAATATCGCAGGCGTAGCGTTTGTGAATAGCCCGCAGGGGGATTTCCTGACGCTCGGCTTTCTGTTTCTGGCGAGCATTTTGTTGGCGAGCAGGGACGGTTTCGGTCTCAAACCAAACCAGCACCTTGAGGTCTCGCCAGTCTTCGTGCGCTTCTTTGGGCTGTTGGCGGGGTTCAATCCGCACTTTGGCCGCATCCATTGCCCCGTAGAGGGTCTCAGGAACAGAATCTTCCTGACGCAACTGCTCTTGCAGCCAGTCTTCCTGCTGGCTTTGAGTGATCCATTCTTCTTCCAACGCTTGTTGCGCCGCTCCCATGGCTTCCGTCTCTTTCCGAATCGTGTTTTCGGACACATCAAACAACAAAAACTCCCGCAGCCACTCTTGCCCTTTCTGGTACGAGAATTGGATGCCACTCAACGCAAGCAGGTGCGCCAAGCCAAGCGTCACCCCACCTGGCTTCAATCCAAACCGTTGGTCTAAGGGCGCACAGCCTTTCCCACACCGACAGCCACTGTAATACGCCCGCCGATAACTGACTTTGCCAAAGACCGTCGTCACGATCGCTTCTCGCTGACGCTGATACGTCAACTTCCCACCACATTCGCACCCAATTTCTTTTTCCTCCGCCCGCCCCATTTGCTCCAGCGACATCTGCAGCGTCTGCTTGCCAATCACTTGTAACACCGTGCGGATTTCCTGCTCAATCTCGCCGATGTGTTCGGCCTGCGAAAGGGTGTCCCCAATCAGATTGACGATCTCTTTGGCAATTCCCTGAATGATTTCTGCGTTATACTTATCCATAGAAGAACCTCGCGGAATGGGATTAGTAGCCTTAAAATTACCGCAGGTTCTTCTTTTTTGCCACTGACAACCTTTGCGTGCACACGGCCTGGAAATCGCCCTTGATTTTTATGATATTATGTTATATAATGGTTTCTCACGTCCTGCCAGGATGGCAGGTGGTCTTTGCTTTTAAACCAGTGGTCGAAATTTCAGGAGATTACGAATGGCGTTTACTTTGCCACGCAGGAATTACGCTCGCATCCCGGTTAAAATTGAGCTTCCCAACCTCATTGAGATTCAGATCGAATCCTTTCGGCGCCTCAAGAAGGAGGGAGTGGCCGATCTCTTTCATGAGATCTCGCCGATCGAGTCTTACAATAAAGGGATGAAACTGTTCTTTCCCAGTCGCAGTCCCGAGGCCAGGCAATGGGGGCTGAAGTATTGGTTTGGGGAGCCGAAGCATTCTGTTGAAGAGTGCGTGGAACGAGACCTCACTTACTCTTGTCCCTTGTATGTCTCGGTGTTGCTGGCTGGGCCGGACGTGCCCGAACCCATCAAACAAGACATCTTCCTCGGGGATTTCCCTGAGATGACGGACAAGGGCACGTTCATCATCAACGGCACGGAGCGAGTAGTCGTTTCGCAACTGATTCGCTCGCCCGGCGTGTATTTCGAGGCCCCCGCAGACCGCGCCACGGGCTATCCACTGGCGATGGCAAAGTTGGTTCCCGATCGCGGTGCATGGATGGAGTTCGAAACTCGCAAGAGCGACTACATCATTCTGAAGTTCAACCGCAAGCGCACAGTGCCGATCACCGTGTTCCTGAGGGCGTTGGCGGCGGTGGATGACGGCCTGAAGGACTCGCCGCTGCAAACCGGCTCCGATGAGGAACTGCTGGACATCTTTCAAGATGTGGACAACAACCCCGAGCGGCTGTTCATCGCCTCGACCTTGAAACAGGAGCCGGAATGGGACCTCTCGGGCGGGTTGACCATAGCAGAGGCGGCCCTGATCGAGTTCTTCCGCAAGATGCGGCCGGGCGACCCCGCCACGTTGGAGAACGCTCGCCAGTTCCTGGAGGAGCAGTTATTCGATCAGCGTCATTATGACCTGGAGCGAGTGGGCCGTTATAAGTTGAATCAAAAACTCGATCTCAACGTCCCTATTGCTCATCGCACGGTGACCAAGAACGACATCATCCGCCTCATCCGGCGCATGATTCAGATCAACAATGGCGTTGAGCCGCCGGATGATATCGATCACCTGGGCAACCGCCGCGTCAAGACGGTGGGTGAATTGATCCAAAACAAACTTCGCATCGGCCTGCGCCGCATGGAACGTGTGATCAAAGAGCGCATGTCCATTCGCGATCAAGAGCAGCTCTCGCCGGTGACCCTCATTAACATTCGGCCCCTGGTGGCCGCTCTGCGCGAATTCTTCGGCTCCAGTCAGCTCAGCCAGTTTATGGATCAAACCAACCCCCTGGCTGAATTGCGCCACAAGCGCACCCTTTCGGCGCTCGGCCCAGGCGGGCTGCGGCGCGAGCGCGCCGGCTTCGACGTGCGCGATGTCCATCATTCCCACTACGGACGCATCTGCCCCATCGAAACGCCCGAGGGCCCGAACATCGGCTTGATCGGACGATTGGCCTCCTTTGCACGCGTCAATGAGTACGGCTTTATCGAGACGCCCTATCGCAGGGTGCTCAAGTCCTTGCCGGCGGACGATGAGCGCCTGATTGGGCGAACCCTGCGCGAGACGGTCGTTGATCCGAAGAGTGGAGAGCCGCTTGCCAGGGCGGGTGAGGTCATCGACGCACGCCTGGCCAGACGCCTCGCAAAGATCGGCAGCGCGATCCCCGTTGTTCCTTTTGTTTCGGATCAGGTGGATTACCTCTCTGCAGATGCCGAGGACAAGTATGTCATTGCCCAGGCCAACGCGCAACTCACGGAGAACAACGAGTTCATTCGCGAGCGCGTCTCCTGCCGCTACCACTCCGGCTTTATCCTGGCGACACCGGAAACAATCGACTACATGGACGTTGCCCCCCATCAAGTGGTAGGCATCAGCGCTGCGCTGATCCCGTTCCTCGAGCACGATGACGCCAACCGTGCCCTGATGGGGTCGAACATGCAGGCCCAGGCCGTGCCCTTGATTCGCCCTGAGGTGCCCCTCGTTTCAACAGGGATGGAGCGGGCCGCCGCGCTGGATTCTGGCCAGGTGGTTGTGGCCGAGGAGAATGGCGAGGTCGTTTCCGTGACGGGCAGCAGGATCGTCGTGCGGGAGAAGAGAAGCAGTTTGCGAACCTATCCGCTGCGCAAGTACCAGCGCTCCAATCAGTCCACCTGTATCGATCAACGTCCCTCCGTGGTTAAGGGGCAGGTCGTCAGGAAGGGCGACATCATCGCCGACTCCTCCTCTACGGAGGACGGCCATCTGGCCCTTGGTCAGAACGTGGTCGTGGCCTTCCTGTCCTGGGAGGGCGGCAACTTCGAAGATGCCATTCTGCTCTCCGAACGCCTGGTTCAGGAGGACCGCTTCACCTCCGTTCATATTGAAAAGTATGAGGTCGAGGCACGCGACACCAAACTCGGCCCGGAAGAAATCACGCGCGATATCCCCAACGTCGGCGAGGAGGCGATCAAGGACCTGGATGAAGATGGCATCATCCGTATCGGAGCCGAGGTCGGCCCAAACGACATCCTGGTTGGAAAGATCACCCCCAAGGGGGAGAAGGAACTCACCCCAGAAGAACGCTTGCTGCGCGCCATCTTTGGCGAGAAATCCCGCGATGTAAAAGACACCTCGCTGCGCATGCCCCATGGTGAGCGCGGCAAGGTTGTGGACGTCAAAGTGTTCACCCGCGAGGACAATGCCGATCTGGCAGCCGGCGTGGAAAAGATGGTACGCGTCTCCGTCGCCCAACGTCGCAAGATCACGGCCGGCGACAAGATGGCCGGACGACACGGCAACAAGGGCGTGGTGTCCAAGGTTGTTCCCGTGGAGGACATGCCCTTCCTGGAGGATGGGACGCCGGTGGATATCATTCTGAATCCGCTGGGCGTGCCGGGACGCATGAACATCGGCCAGGTGCTGGAGGTGCACCTGGGATGGGCCGCACAACGGCTCGGCTTTCGTGCCATCACCCCCGTCTTTGATGGCGCTACCGAGGAGCAGATCGAGGCCGAACTGGCGCGTGCCTGGATCGTCGACCAGGCCTGGAAGGAGGCCGCTCAGCGAGCCTGGGAGTGGATCAAAGAACAGGGGTATGACCCCGAGTCGATCCAGGATGACGATGAAGCGCGCCGCCTGTACCTCGAATCCTGGTTGGGGAAGCGCAAATACGATGTATACAGTCTGAACGATACGCATTATGCGCGCCGCGCCACGGCCAAGGAGTGGCTGAGGGATCGGGGATACGCCCCCAATCGGATCCTCGGGCCGCTTGAGGAAGAAAAGGTGCGGCCCAATCCGGAGGAGGACCTGGCCGCGATCCGGGCATGTTTGCGGCTTTGGATGGAAAGCCTGGGCTATGCCCAACGCGTGGCGGAGGCAGAGGTGTACTCTGCCGCCCAGCAGGTCATGCGCGAGAGCGGCATCCCCATGCCCACGCTCGGAAAACAGATTCTGCGCGACGGCAAGACGGGGCTGCCTTACGATCAACCCGTCACTGTAGGGGTGATGCACATCCTCAAACTGCATCACCTGGTTGAGGACAAGGTGCATGCTCGCTCCACCGGCCCCTACAGCCTTGTGACTCAACAGCCGTTGGGCGGCAAGGCCCAATTCGGCGGCCAGCGTTTCGGCGAGATGGAAGTGTGGGCTCTGGAAGCCTATGGCGCAGCCTACACCCTGCAAGAGATGCTGACCGTAAAGTCCGATGATGTGCAAGGACGCGTCAACACCTACGAGGCCATTGTCAAGGGTGAGCCCATCGAGGAACCGAGCATCCCGGCCTCTTTCCGTGTCTTGGTCAAAGAACTTCAATCGCTTGGCCTGGCTGTCGAGGCGATCACCGAGGATGGGGAGGTGGTGCGGTTCGGCAAGGACGAGGAAAAGACCCACCCGCCAAAACTGGGAACCGGCCTGATCGATTTGGGTCTGGGAGGGGATGGAAGCAAGAAATAGCGCCCATGGTGAAGGTTGCCCGTAGCGCGGAATTCCTTCTGCACTGCTCTCGGAGGATTCATCCCTGCTAAAGAAGGGGGTGACCGGAAGCATCTTTCGATGGGGAATTGCGGCCGCTGTCCAGATGTCTTTTTTTCTTGACGTGTGGGTAACAGCATGATAGAATAAATCCCCGTTGCCAAACGGCAGTACCTGTACGCCGCTCAGCATAATGGCAGCCACAAATGAGGCCATCATTATCGTATCTGATGGCCTCATTTCTTGCAACCCGTCTTGTACTATTCTTCGGAGGCGAAGTGCCCACAATTAATCAGATGGTCCGCAAGGGCCGCAAGAGCAAGAAAGCCAAGAGCAAAGCGCCCGCCCTCCAATACACGCTGAACAGCCATAAACAGCGGCGTGTGCGGCAGGCTAAAGGCGCTCCGCAGAAACGGGGCGTGTGCACGGTTGTGCGCACCATGACCCCCAAGAAGCCCAACTCGGCGCTGCGCAAGATCGCCCGTGTGCGCCTGACCAACGGGATCGAAGTCACGGCCTACATCCCTGGGGAGGGGCATCAGTTGCAGGAGCACTCGGTCGTGTTGGTGCGCGGTGGGCGTGTCAAGGACTTGCCGGGCGTGCGCTACCATATCGTGCGTGGCTCCCTTGACACCACGGGCGTAGCCAACCGCAAGCAGGGCCGCTCCAAATATGGCGCCAAGCGCCCCAAGGCGTAGGAGATCGGTATGAGACGAGGAAAGCCTGAACGACGGCCCCTTCCACCCGACCTGCGGTACAACAGCACCCAGGTTCAGTCCATGATTCAACATGTCCTGAAGCGCGGCAAGAAAAGCGTTGCCACTCGAATCGTGTACGAGGCCCTGGATTTTGTAAAAGAACGGACTCAGAAAAACCCGCTGGAGGTCTTCGAGGCAGCGTTGAAGAACGTCGGCCCCATGATGGAGGTTCGCCCGCGGCGTGTGGGCGGCGCCACTTATCAGGTTCCGATGGAGGTCTCGCCCGAACGGCGCCTGACGCTGGCCATCCGCTGGATTCTGAGCGCGGCGCGCGAGCGCAGTGGCAGGTCGTTTGCCGATAAACTGGCCGCCGAACTGATCGAGGCCTCGAACGAAAGCGGGGCCGCGATCCGCAAGCGGGATGAGACTCATAAGATGGCCGAAGCCAACCGCGCCTTCTCCCATTATCGTATTTAATCCTGGATGAGTAAGCGAGCAAGAATGGCACGCGAGTATCCGCTGGAAAAGTATCGAAATATCGGGATCATTGCCCACATTGACGCCGGTAAAACAACCACGACCGAGCGCATCCTGTTCTACACAGGCAAGACCCATCGCATTGGCTCCGTGGATGAAGGCACCACGGTGACCGACTGGATGGAGCAGGAGCGCGAGCGTGGCATCACCATTGTTTCGGCGGCGATCTCGGCGGAATGGAAGGGGTATCAGATCAACCTCATTGATACGCCCGGCCACATTGACTTCACGGCCGAGGTCCAGCGCTCGCTGCGCGTGCTGGACGGGGGCGTGGTCATCTTCGACGCGGTGCAGGGTGTTGAGCCTCAGAGCGAGACAGTCTGGAGGCAGGCCGATCGCTACGGGGTGCCACGCATTTGCTTCGTCAACAAGATGGATCGGGTGGGCGCCTCCTACGAGCGTACGATCCAATCCATCGTGGATCGTCTGGGCGCCAATCCCATCCCCATGCAGTTGCCGATCGGGATGGAAGCCGGCTTCAAGGGCGCGGTCGACCTGCTCTCCATGAGGGCTATTGTGTGGGAGGATGATCTGGGGAAGGAGCCAAAGGTCCTCGACCTCCCTGACGACTTGAGGCCGGCGGCTGAAGAAGCCCGCCGTCAGATGGTCGAGAAGATCGCCGAGTTGGATGACCATCTGACCGTCAAGTATCTGGAGGGGGAGGAGATCGGCGTGGACGAACTCAAGGCCGCGCTGCGGCGCGCCGTGATTGCGAATCGGGCTTCGCCGGTCTTCTGCGGCTCGTCCTTGCGCAACAAGGGCGTGCAGGTCTTGTTGGATGCGGTCATTGATTATTTGCCCTCGCCGGCGGACATTCCCTTCATTCGAGGCCACGAGCCGGAGGACGAGAATCGCCTCATCGAGCTTCCGACCCGCGATGACGCGCCCCTCAGTGCTCTGGTCTTCAAGATCGTCACCGACCCATACGTGGGGCGGCTGGCCTATTTCCGGGTTTACTCCGGGGTGATCTCGCAAGGCCAGACCGTGATCAACTCGACCAAGCGCAAGCGCGAGCGCATCGGGCGCCTGCTGCGCATGCACGCCGATCGGCGCGAGGACATCACCGAGGTGCGCGCCGGAGACATTGGGGCTGCCCTCGGTTTCAAAGAGACGTTCACCGGCGACACGCTGTGCGATAGTAAGCAGATCGTTCTCGAAAGCATCACGTTCCCTGAACCGGTCATCTCGGTGGCGATCGAGCCCAAGAGCACAGCCGACCAGGAGAAGATGGGAGAGGCGCTGCGCAAACTTTCGGAGGAGGACCCGACCTTCCGTGTTCGCACCGACGAGAACACCGGCCAGACAATCATTTCCGGCATGGGTGAGTTACATCTTGATATTATTGTAGATCGCATGCTGCGCGAGTTTCGGGTTCAGGCCAATGTGGGCACGCCGCGCGTGGCGTATCGCGAATCGATCACGCGCCCCGTTCCCGAGGTCAACCAAAGATACGTCAAGCAATCCGGTGGGCGCGGCATGTACGGCCATGTGGTCATCTCGTTGGAGCCCACCGAGCGCGGCGCCGGCGTCCTCTTTGAGGATCGGATCGTGGGCGGGGCCATCCCGCGCGAGTTCATCCCCGCCGTCGAGAAGGGCATTCGCGAAGCTGCCGAGAGCGGCGTCCTGGCAGGTTATCCGGTGACCGATCTGAAGGTCACGCTGTTCGATGGCTCCTATCACGAAGTCGATTCGAACGAGATGGCTTTCAAGATGGCTGCCTCGCTGGCCTTCAAAGAAGGTGTGCAGCGAGGCGCCCCCGTCTTGCTGGAGCCGATCATGAGAGTTGAGGTGGTCGTGCCCGAGGAGTTCCTTGGGGACGTGATGGGACAGATCAACGGTCGTCGCGGCAGCATTCAAGGAATCGAGGTCCGCCCCGGCAATGCCCAGGCCATCCGCGCCCTGGTGCCCCTGGCCGAGATGTTTGGCTATGCCACTCATCTCCGCTCGGCCACGCAGGGACGCGGCGTCTTCAGCATGGAGTTCGATCATTACGCACCGGTCTCACAGACCGTGGCCGAGGAAATTCTGAAAGCATAGTCGTTCATTTTCCATTTTTTCACAGAAGGAGTGTTCTTATGGCCAAGCAGAAATTTGAGCGTACGAAGCCGCATTTGAATGTAGGGACGATGGGGCACATCGACCACGGGAAGACGACGCTGACGGCGGCGATCACGAAGGTGGCGGCGATGCTGGGGAAGGCGGAGTTTCGGCCGTATGAGAGCATAGACAATGCGCCGGAGGAGAAGGCGCGCGGCATCACGATCAACATTGCGCATGTGGAGTACGAGACGGAGAAGCGGCACTATGCGCACGTGGACATGCCGGGGCATCGTGACTACATCAAGAACATGATCACGGGGGCGGCGCAGGTAGACGGGGCGATTCTGGTGGTAGCGGCGCCGGACGGGCCGATGCCGCAGACGCGCGAGCATGTGTTGCTGGCGCGGCAGGTGGAGGTGCCGAGCATTGTGGTGTTTTTGAACAAAGTAGATCAGATGGATGATGCGGAGTTGCTGGAGTTGGTGGAGTTAGAGTTGCGGGAGTTGTTGAACCAGTATGGATTTCCCGGGGATACGACGCCGATCGTGCGCGGCAGTGCGCTGAGGGCGCTGGAGAGTGCGAGCACCGATCCGAATGCGCCGGAGTACGCCTGCATCAAGGAGTTGTTGCGGGTGATAGACGAGTACATTCCGGAGCCGAAGCGGGAGATGGACAAGCCGTTCATGATGGCGATCGAGGATGTGTTCTCGATCAAGGGGCGCGGGACGGTGGTGACGGGGCGCATTGAGCGCGGCAAGGTGAAGGTAGGGGATGCGGTGGAGATTGTGGGGCTGCGCGAGACGCGCGCCTCGGTGGTGACGGGGGTGGAGATGTTCCACAAGTCGCTGGACGAGGGGATTGCCGGGGACAACGTGGGGCTGCTGCTGCGGGGGATCGAGCGCGAGGATGTGGAGCGCGGGCAGGTGGTGGCCAAGCCGGGCTCGATCACGCCGCACCAGAAGTTTCTGGCGGAGGTGTACGTGCTGAAGAAGGAGGAGGGCGGGCGGCACAAGGCGTTCTTCAGCGGGTATCGGCCGCAGTTCTACATTCGGACGATGGACGTGACGGGGACGATCCGGTTGCCGGAGGGGGTGGAGATGGTGATGCCGGGCGACAACGTCAACCTGACGGTGGAGTTGATCGTGCCGGTGGCGCTGGAGCAGGGCTCGAAGTTCGCCATCCGCGAGGGCGGCCTGACGGTCGGCGCCGGCGTCATTACCAAGATCCTTGAGTA
>JBBIKK010000075.1:0-10194 GCA_037445475.1 Chloroflexota bacterium | reverse complement strand
TACCTACCTGTCACTGCGAGCGAGCGCAGCGAGCGTGGCAGTCTCCTCGCAAATGCTGGCGATTGCTTCGGGCTGCGCCCTCGCAATGACATACGGTGGCGGGTTTCTTCCCGCTTTTGGCTGCCGGAGGTGGTTACGGTAATAGATTTTCAAGAGCAATACTCTATTGTCCGTTCAATTGGCGCAGTTTGAGGTGTACCTCTCGCCATTGAATCCTGGAAATGCCGAGTTTTTGCCGAATGCGTTCCGCTTCCATGCCCGATTGAAAATCGCGCAGAGCACATGTCCAGCGGCACATGTCGAACGAGAGATGCTTGTTCAACCCGGCTTCTTTCCCGATATCCTCGAGCAAATACTCCAGGCGCCGCGGCGACCAGGGGAAGAGCCGATCGACGGGCTGGTATTGGGCCAGGTATTCTTCGCAGGCAGGAACCCAATCCTCGGGAAGAGGCAGCTTGCGCTCCTTATAGCGATTGGCAGGGCTGGCGTAGCGGATGAACACCTCAGGGCCGTGCGGGGCCGAGAGCTCGATGTGGTTGAGGTGAATGCCCAGGCATTCGCTCTTCTTGATCCCGGTGGCAAGCAGGAGGGATAGGAGAGTATATGGACGCGCGTCGGGCCTGGTTCCGCGGCGGTGGCGATCTGCCGCAGCCAGGGCGGCGTTGACTTCGTCCTCGCTCAGCACCTGAGGCAGTGGACTGATTACCGAGCGCTGCACCACTTTCTCGGCAGGGTCGATCACGAGCACGCCATAGCGGACAAGCCAGCGGAAGAAGGCTTTGATGGAGGTGATGCGTCGCGCCAGCGTCTTCGGGCTGCAGGGAACGCCGCGCTCCTTTTCCATCCAGGCCAGGAAGCGATTCAAGTCGCCGGTCGTGATCGCCCCGAGGGCGCGGTCTGGTGGGAGAAACCGCGCCAGCAGGCGCACGTCGGACAGGAACGCCTTGACCGTGTACGGGGAGCGCCCCTGGTCTTGGAGAAACAATTCCCAGGCCTCGAGCGCGGGCGCAAGGGTCGATTGCGGCGTGAGGTGGGTCAGTTCCCGGGAGGGCATGGTCATGCAGCAGGCAATCCCGGCTACAGGATAACAGAAAGCAGGCCAGACTGTCAATGAGGAGCGTGCCCGGGAGCGCTCAGGATGGAGAGGGCTTGAGCCGCCCATCATCCTCGGGTTGTGGTATGCTCTATGGCGGCAGAGCGATGCTCCTCCTGGGGAGGCGTGATGCAGGAAAACGAAGTCAAGTTTTACGTCCTCGATCTGGCCCGCATCGAGCGGGCGCTCCAGGCGCAGGGGGCTCGCCTGATCCAGCCGCGCACCCACGAGGTCAACCTGCGCTTCGATACCCCGTCGGGCGTTCTGCAGCGCGCCGGACGTGTGCTGCGCCTGCGCCGGGGAGCCGCCGTGTTCCTGACGTATAAATCCGGAAGCCGCCTGAATAACGGAATGCTCACGCGGCGCGAGATCGAGTTCGCCGTAAGCGATTTTGAGGCGGCGTGGCAGTTCCTGGAGGCTCTGGGGTATCAGGCGATCTTTATGTACGAGAAATACCGCACCACCTTCGACCTGGACGATGCACACGTCATGCTCGATGAGATGCCCTATGGAAGTTTCGTTGAGATCGAGGGGGAAGCGGAATCTCTTCCGCCCATCGCAAGCCGACTCGGATTGAACTGGAAGGCAGCCATCCCCGTCAGTTACCAGGCCCTCTTCGAGCGTCTGCAGGCCACGCTCTCTCTTCCCTATCGAGACCTCAGTTTTGATAACCTGGCAGGGGCGGAGGTGCGGCCGCACCACCTCGGCGTGCAAGCGGCGGACGTGTGAATCGGGCCGGCAACAGAGATGCCGTCCGGTCCCCAGCCGGATGCTATAATTAATTTGCCTTACGGTACGGATGGTTGCACAAGCGGGCAGGTCGCCGACATCCCGAAAGGAGGTGGAACGATGTCGGGCATTCGCATTGGCAAAGTCACGCACTTCTTCGACCGCATCCATGTGGCCGTGCTGGCGCTCACGGATACGATTCGCCTGGGCGATATGGTGCATTTCCTGGGCCGCTCCACCGACTTCAAACAGGAAGTCACTTCGCTGCAGATCGAGCACAAACCCGTGACCGAAGGACGGGCGGGCGAGGAGATCGCCATCAAGGTGATCCAGCGCGTACACCCCAACGACGCCGTGTTCAAGATCAGTGGCGAGGAGTAAACTGTCTCGGAGAGAGGGCGTTCTCTGAGAACATGGCTGCCAGACTGGTGCTGGGCCCGCTGGTGGGCGGGTTGACTCATCGATCGGCGCGGTTGTGGGGGCGCAGCGATTCCCCCGCCATCCTGACGGCCTGGCTGGCGCGGCGCGACGATCTCGGCGATGCCCATGTGGCAGGCCGGGTGCGCGTGAGCGAAAGCTCGGGCCTGGCGGGTGTCGTGCCCCTCGAACGTCTGCAAGCCGAGAGCACGTATTACTATGCCCTGCGTCCCGATTCCCGGAGACCGGCAAAAAAGGAGTTCCGTTCCTTCCGTACCTTCCCCCGTCCTGGCCAACGGCGCTCTTTCCGCTTCGCGTTTGGCTCGTGTTTCCGCCCCGCTCGGAGGGGGGCCGGAGGCGCGTTTCGGCACATCCTCGAAACGGAACACGACCTGGCCTTTCTGCTCATGCTTGGCGATCAGATCTACGCCGACGAGTGGCAGTACAATGGCCTGGGACGTATCGCGAGGACGTACGAGGATTACCGCCAGGTCTACCTGCACACCTGGTCCAACCCGTTCCTGCGCGAACTGTTGGCCCGCACCCCCGTGTTCATGATCCTGGACGACCACGAAGTGGACAACGACTGGCACTGGACAGAGGATGCGCGTCAGCAGGCGGCCATTCCACTTTATACTCGTCTGTGGCGCTGGCTGGCCGGCCGTCCGCGCGGCGAGCGCGAGCTTTCTCGCCAGCACGTGCAGGCTGCCCTGCGCGCTTATTGGGAGCATCAGGGCATGCATGCTCCACCGCCGCTCCTGCCGTTCCAGGGTGCAGACGGTCGCGCGCCCGTAGATCTCCTCGCCGGCGAAGCAGGGGCGTTTGCCTACACCTTTACGTATGGCGCGGCCACTTTTTTTGTCCTGGACACGCGCACCCTGCGCGTTCGCAATCGCAGGCAGCAGACCCTGCTTGGCGAGGCACAGTGGCGTGTTCTCCAAGAATGGTTGCGGGAAGCGAAGGAGGCTTATCCGCTCAAGTTCATTGTCACTTCGTCGGCCATCCTGTTCGAAATGTGGGGCGACTTTGCAAAGGACCGCTGGTCAGGATTCCCTCAGGAGCGCGAGCGCCTGTTCCATTTCCTGGCCGAGAACGAAATCGAGGGGGTGTACTTCATTGCCGGCGACCTGCACGAGGCCCATGCCATCTCGGCTCACCTGCAGAGTCCTCGAGGCCGGAGAATCCCGCTCTGGGAATTTTGCGCCACGCCGTTCGAACAGCAGATCAACTGGCCGGCGCGTTTGCTGATCGTTGAGCCATCCAGCAAGGCGCTCCACGAAGCGCGCCTCCACTTCTCCGTTGGACATATCAATTACGGAATCGTGGAAGTGCACTTCGATCGGGACGGGAAGCCAAGTGTGACCTACACGGTGCGCTACGAGGAAGGCGGGGCGTGGAGGTCTATCCAACCCTGAGCCTGCCGTTCTCCCAGCGGGCGTGCTGGACGGCGCCCTCCTCGCCGAGCAGGCGCGGCAGGAGGGCTTGCAGGGAGGCGACCTCGCCGGAGGTGAAGAAGCGGACTTCGCCGCGCGGCCCCGTCCCGCGTTTGAGGCCCTGCCTCTCGAGCAGACGTCTGGCCTGACGCGCCACCGCCGGGGCCGGGTCGATCACCCGTATGTTCTCTCCCACGATCTGCTGAATGAGCGGGATCACAAAGGGGTAATGTGTGCAGGCCAGGACGACCGTGTCGATCTTTCTTTCCAGCATGGGGAGCAGCGCCCTCTCCAAGATGGAACGCGTGCGCGGGCTATCCAGCTCGCCCTGCTCAATTTGCTGGACGAGGCCGGGGCAGGTCGCCTGAAGCAGTTCGACGCCGGCCGCGAAGCGTTCCACCAGCGAGGCATACAGCGCCCCCTGAAAGGTGGCCGGCGTGGCGAGCACACCGACCACGCCGCTGGCCGTGTGTTCTGCAGCCGGTTTCACAGCCGGCTCCATCCCGACGAAGGAGACCTGGGGAAAGGTCTGGCGCAGATACGTCAGCGCGGCTGCCGAGGCGGAGTTGCAGGCGACGACGATGAGTTTGGCCTCCTGCTCGAGCAGGAATCGCGTGATGCCGTCTGCAAAGCCGCGCACTTCTTCCAGCGAGCGGGAGCCGTAGGGAACGTGTTCCTGATCCCCGAAGTAAATCATGGCCTCCTCGGGCATTTGTTCCCGCATGGCTCGCAGAACCGACAATCCCCCCACCCCCGAATCGAAGACGCCGATGGGTTGGCAGGCCTCCGGCTTCATGCGTGGTGGCCTCGTTGCCGCGCCGCATGGACGAACGTCTCGAAGAGGCGGCGCATGGGGGATTGATCCATCAGCCATTCGGGATGCCATTGAACGGCGAGCCCGAATGGATGGTCGGGCAACTCGATGGCTTCCACCAATCCGTCGGGGGCGAGAGCGGCCACCCGCAGTCCAGGCGCGACCCCTTTCAAGCCCTGGTGATGCAGGCTGTTGACCTTCAGGCGCGGCTGTCCCGCGATCTCGGCCAGGCGGGTCCCGCCCATGATTTTCACTTCATGGGCCAGGGCGCGGCGCATGGGACGCGGGTAGGAGTGATTGAGCGCTCCGGGCAGTTGATCGGGGAGATGAGTGTACAGGCTTCCTCCCAGACCGACGTTGACCAGCTGACAGCCGCGGCAGATTCCGAGGAAGGGTTTGCCATCGGAGGTAGCGGCGCGCAGCAAGTTCAGTTCGAGGGCATCCCGCTGTGGGTCCAGGCCGTCGAGGCGGGGGTGTGCCTCGCCTCCAAAGCGTTCCACCGCGATATCCCCGCCGCCTGAGAAGAGAAGGCCATCCAGGTGGGGATAGAGCGTCTCCCATCCCCCCTCCGCCAGCAAGGAGGGGATGGGCAACGGTATGCCGCCCGCCTGTAGGATGGCCTGGAGATAGGCCTGCAGGAGGTAAGTGGTTGGGTAGCCGTCGGGGTCCTTTCCCTGATGGGTGGTGATGCCGATCAGAGGTTGCACGCGCCGATTATAAACAAAAAGAGCGCCGCGAGGGCGCTCCTTCTGGCTTATTCAAACTTCTGCTTGAGGCGGGCTGATTTGCCGGTGCGGGCGCGCATGAAGTACAACTGAGCACGACGCGTATGGGCATGGCGCTCCACCACCACCTTGTCGATGCGCGGTGAGCGCAACGGGAAGGTGCGTTCCACGCCGATCCCATTGGAGGCAATGCGGCGCACAGTAAACGAGGCCTCATGGGTGTGTTCCTTGCGCAGGCGGATCACCATGCCTTTGAATTCCTGGATGCGCTCGCGATCGCCTTCTTTGATCTTGAGGTGTACGTTCACCGTGTCGCCGGGGTGAAGTTCGGGGATGTTTTCGTTTGCCTTGGCCTGGACGGCCTTCATTAAATCTGCCATGGCCTTTCTTCCTTCTTACGTCCGGTTTCGTTTTGAGCGGGCGGATTATAGCATGTGACTGAGCAATCCACAAGATAGCACCTTGTGGACAGGGCTTTTTAAAGTTCTCTGGCCTGCCATCCAGTCTCGCTTCCTTACCCGATGGCCTCTTTCAATTTTTTGGCCAGTTTGCCGAAGTGCGCGGTGTAGCGCATGTCCTCCAGGCGTGGGCGGGGCAGGTCCACCTTCAGATCCAGTTTCACCCTGCCGGGGCGCTGGGTCAGCACCAGCACGCGGTCGGACAGGAAGAGCGCCTCGGAGATCGAGTGCGTAACCATGATGACCGTCTTGCGGCGCGCCTGCCAGATGCGCGAGAGTTCCATCCACATGCGCTCGCGGGTCAGGGCATCCAGCGAGCCGAACGGCTCATCGAGCAAGAGCAGGTCTGGGTCATGGATGAGCGCCCGTGCGATTGCCACCCGCTGCGCCATCCCGCCCGAGAGGTCGCGCGGCCAGGCCTGCTCGAAACCGCTCAATCCCACCAGGGCAATAAATTCCTGAGCCCGGGCGCGAGCGGCCTCTCTGTCCACACCTTGCAGTTCGAGCGGGAGGGTGATGTTATCCAGCGCGCTGCGCCAGGGCATCAGGTTCGATTGCTGGAAGACCATCCCGATGCGCGGCTGGCGCCCGTCTCCAAAATCCACCCGCCCCGCGTGGGGCGGAATCAGGCCGGCCAGCACGCGCAACAGCGTGCTCTTGCCCGAGCCGGAGGGGCCCAGCACGCAGATGAATTCCTGCGGGTAGACTTCAAACGAGGCTCCCTCCAGGGCGCGCAGGCCACCGTTGTTGTCGGGGAAGACGGCCGTCAGGTTCTGCACTTTCAGGATGGGCTTGCGGGACATAGGCCTCCGGGTCATGGGACGAACTGGTTGGTGAAGGCCCGGCTCACGTCCAGGGGCTGTTTCAACAGACCCATCTTGAGCAGGGTCTCGTGCATGTTTTGCCAGGCCCGAGGGTCTGAATAGCCGAGGCGCTCTGCCTGCCACAACTCGATCGAGCGCGCCAGCACTTCCTTCTGAATCTTCTCATCGGCCTGGGCAAGATTCTCGACATACTTTTTGCTGATCTCGTAGGCTTCATCCGGGTTGGCAAGGGTATCGCGCAGCCCCTTCAGAAGAGCCTCGACCATTCTACGCACCAGGTCCGGCTTCTCGTTCAGTGTGGCCTCATTCGTGATCAGTCCGTTGGAGGCCAGTTGCACATAATCGGCCACGCGCAGTTCATGGAGGGCATAGCCCTGGGCTTTCAACTGCACCGGCTCATTGGCCGTGTACACGGCCACCGCCTGCTCGCGATCGGTGGCCAGCGCTTCCACCTGATTGAAGCCAATCGAATCGAGCGTCACATCCTGCTCGCTCAGGCCGGCCGCGAACAACAGCGCATCGAGGCCGATGTAATTGGCCCCGAACAGGCCGGGCAGGCCGATGCGCTTGCCTTTGAGGTCGGCCGGCTTTTCGATGCCTTGCTCCACTTTGGAGACCACCGCCACCGGGTACTGTTGATACCAGGCGGCAACGTACACGATGGGCAACCCCTGGGCGCGCGCCAGCAGGACCTGCTCGCCGGAGACCACGGCGAACTGCAGTTCATCCGCACCAACCAGCGAGACAGCATCGGTCTCGAAGGAATAATCGAGTTCCGGTTCAATGCCGGCTTGCCGAAAGTACCCTTTCTCCAGCGCAACATACAAAGGCGCAAACTGAATGTTGGGGATGTACCCCAGGGGGATCTTGGTGTGAATCATCTGCCCCGCACTCTCGGGGGGCACGCGGCGGCTGCAGCCTGAAAGGCCAAGCGCCAAAACGAAGAAGAGCAGAGCGATTCTACGAAGCATCATCATCTCCTGTTTTTGGAATTGAACAAAGCGCGCGGCGCTGTTCGTGCAGAACATCATTGACCTCGCCATTCCTGCCAGCCGAGGGTGCGCGCCTCCAGCCAGGCAACCACCCCGTAGAGGCAGAGGGCAAGCGCGATCAGGGTGAAGACACCTACAAAGACCAGAGCGGTATCGTACTGTCCGCGTCCGATGTTGATGAGGAAGCCCAGCCCTTGATTGGCGCCGACCAGTTCGCCCACTACCGCGCCGATGACCGAGAGCGTTGCCCCAATGCGCAGGCCGCCCAGAAAGACCGGCAGCGCAGCCGGTACTTCGAGTTTGACGAAAATTTGGAGCGGCCTGGCATGCAGGGAGCGCATCAGGTCACGCAGTGGAGAGGGAACGGCGCGCACTCCAACCACGGTGTTCACCAGGACGGGGAAGAAAACGATCAGGGCGCAAATCAAGACCTTGGAAAGCATGCCCGGCCCAAACCAGATCACCAGGAGCGGCGCAATGGCCACCAACGGCACAGCCTGACTGGCCACCAGGTAGGGCGAGAGCCATTGCTCCAGGGCGCGGGATTTGGCCACCAGATAGCCCAACAGCGTGGCAAACAGGGTCCCCAAAAACAGGCCAAGCAGGATCTCTGTCAGCGAGGTGGCCGTGTGAAGCAGCAATGTGCCGTCGGCCACGGCGCGCAGGAAGCGCTCCCAAACCTGCATGGGCGATGGCAAGATGAAGGCCGGCAGGTCTGCCAGACGGGCGCCCATCTCCCACGCCAGGATACCGCTCAGCAGGGAAAGTGGCCCCAGCCATATGCGACTGCCCGAGACCAGGCCTTTAGAAGCAGCACGAATGTTCACTTCGACCTCGCGGTTGATTTCAACGAAAAGAAATGCCTCGCACACAGAACGCGCGGGGCATGGATGCAGAGAGCGCCTCGGATAGGGCTGCAAACAAAACCCCGAAAACGAAAGTGTTTTCGGGGCGTGAAAGCAAAACCATCCGAACGCGTCGGCCGCTTCGAACCTTCTTCCATCCAGACTGTCACTGTCGGCCTCGGAATTCACCCGCATCTCGCGGGCGTCACCGAATCCTGCCCCTGTGGGAGAGGCACCCCTGTTTTCTCAAGGATGCCTTCGCCCAGAGAGGCTCGTGGGCTGTACCACCGATCGGGAATTTCACCCTGCCCCGAAGGTTGAATATTGAGATTGTGAGTAACTACCTACCGGCAGCCAAAAGCGGGAAGAAACCTGCCACCGTGTGTCATTGCGAGGGCGCAGCCCGAAGCAATCGCCAGCATTTGCGAGGAGACTGCCACGCTCGCTGCGCTCGCTCGCAGTGACAGGTAGGTAGTTACGATTGCGAGTATTATTATACCACAGGTCGCCTGACAGTTTTGTTAGGACAGAGCGGAGAGCGTTGTTTCTAATAATGAGCATGTCGAAAGGAGTGACCACGCATGTTCAAGAAAACTGCTCTTAGCCTGTTGCTTGCCATGGCTCTGCTTGGAGCACAGGTGGGTGTTGTCCTGGCCGCTCCGCTTCCACAGGAATCTACACCCATCAGCGGGACGGTGACTTCCATTGTGCTCGAGACCGACGCCAACGGGGTGACCACTGTGCTTGTTACCCTGCAGGACAGCGCCGGCAATACACAAACTGTGCGATTGAGCGTGGAGACGGCGGTGAGTCTGGGGCTCGTCACGCTCGATGAGGCAGGAAACCCGCTGGTCAACGAGAGTGCGATTGGCACGAGCGTCGAGATCGATCCGAGTACAGTCATCGTGGAAGAGAGCGAGGCGCAACATCCGGTCGGCTCCGCGCTGGCCGACTTTTTCTCCTCGCTGCTGGGCGTGGACTATGCCGCAATTATGGACGCCCACGAGCAAGGCGTTGGGTTTGGCGTGATTGCTCAGGCTCTGTGGCTGACCAAGGCTCTTGGCGGCGACGCGACGCTATTCAATACGATTGTGGAAGCCAAACGCAGCGGCGACTACAGCGCGATCGTCCTGCCCGATGGCAGCACGCCCAAAAATTGGGGGCAGTTCCGCAAGGCATTGCTCGATCATAAACAAAACCTTGGCCAAATCATGTCTGGACACGCGAACAACGAACCCACGACAAACGACTCGACTTCGACTTCCTCTGCCGAGAAAGGAAATGCCAAAGGCAATGGGAACGGGAAGGGGAACGGCCAGGGAAATGGCAAAGGGGGCGGCAACGGTAAAAAGCCGTAGGCCCTGAGACGGATTGGGGCCAGAGGGGCAGCCCAACCAAGAAAAGGAATTTCTCTGGCAGAAGGGCAGGGAATAAAAAACTGGCGGTCAGCTGACCGCCAGTTTGTGCATATTGTAAAGCATGGTAACTACCACCCTCATCCCAGGCGCAAAATCCAGTAATTGTCTACCCGTGGCATGGTTGCACTTTCCCGGCGGGCTGGCGCAAGCAGTCGGATTCATCCGACTTTTCATGACCTGAGGAAGGACTTCAGCCCGAACTGGGCGGGTAGGTAATTACAGAGCAATACGGCTTTGGTGCATGAAAGGTTTGACAAAAGCGGCGTGAGCATGTAACTTTGAGTTTATGTCAAAACAAACAAAGCCACGCCCACGCCAGAAAGCATTATACCGTGTCAAGAACTGGTCGGAATACGACAAAGCGCTGGTACAGTGCGGCTCGATCACGTTCTGGTTGTCAGACGATTTTGAAAAGAGCTGGCTCTACACTGGCGAAAAGCAACGCG
>JBBIKK010000074.1:0-10214 GCA_037445475.1 Chloroflexota bacterium | reverse complement strand
ACCGCTCAGTGCCGGAGACGCGCGCTATGATCCTGGCTCTGATGCGAGAGGTGGAAGCCGTTGCCCGCGCCCACGGGATCGATCTGGAGGCAGATGTGGTGGAACGCTCTCTGGCATTCATGGATCGGGCCGCGCCTCACATCAAGGCCTCCATGCAACTGGATGTCGAGACAGGGCGCCGCACCGAACTGGAGGCGATGATCGGCACCATCGGGCGCAAGGGACGCGAGCGCGGCGTCCCTACACCGATCGCCGACATGATCTATGCCCTGCTTCTGCCCGTGGAACTCAAGGCGCGCCAGCCCGGCTCTGCGGCCCGACAGGAGAGGCCGTGAAACGACGGTGAGGACGCCCAATATGTCCGCCAGCAGGTTCGCCGCTTTGTTCTGTGAGGCACAAACGACAGCCTCGGCCAGGCCCGGGATGTTAAATTCTCTATTGACAATTTTTCATCTGGTTGTAAAATTGAAACCAGTTGAAAGCCACACTGTGCCCGAAGACCGGGTTGACTGCAATGATCGGATTGCAATGCTCACCCTGTTCGGAAGAATCTGGAATCTCGCTGTGGCCTATGGCCCCTTCGTGGGGAGCGCCATGTATTTACGCCTTGGAGTGCGAGGGCTCTGAGGCGTTTTTGTTTATTGTAAGGAGCGAGAGATGGACAACCCTTTACTGGTAGAGATCATCGCCTATGCGCCGACGGCCTATTATCATTGCACGCACTGCGAGATCGCCTGGCGTGAGATGGGCAAATCGAACCGTGTGCAAGAGGAGCAGCTGGCGAGCAGCTTGCCGCCCGACCTGCTTCAGGAATATCAGGCAATTTCCGATTGGGTGAGGGAGATCTTCCGGGTACATTGTGACCGGGTCATCCTCAAGGTCATCGACGCGGCCTCGGTGGAGGGATTCTACAAATCGTTGAAGTACAACGCACGTCGTTACCCGGCCGTCATCGTCAACCAGAAGGCGCGCTTCCTGGGCAGCCAGTCGCTGAAGGCCGCGGGGGATGAGATCGCGCGCCAGTTGGCCTTTCAGGCCGCGGCATAGATTCGGGAAAGGAGGTGGTGCCGAAGGAGTCACGAACTCGTTCCGTCTGACGGTGGGCGCTCCAAGCTGCTCTCACCGGAAAATCCTTATGCTCTGAGTAGGCTAATGGAGGAAGACGTATGAATACTCTCTGGATCGTTGTTATCGCTGCGATCGTTATCTACCTGGCGTACAACTTTTACGCCAGGCGCATCGACCGGGACATCATCAAGGCTGACCCCAAGAAGGCTACCCCGGCCAAGATGTACATGGACGGTGTGGACTTCATGCCCACCAGTCGCAACGTGCTCTACGGCTATCACTTCAAGTCCATCGCCGCGGCCGGGCCGATCGTTGGGCCGATCACAGCTGCCAACATCTGGGGCTGGGCACCCGCTCTGCTCTGGCTGCTGATCGGCGTTTCGTTCATCGGCTGGGTGAGCGATTACACCGCCATCATGGTGGCCGTCCGCAACGACGGCAACAGCCTGAGCGCCATCAGCCACAAATTGATTGCCCCGCGCACCCGCACCATTCTCTTCGTGTTCATTTTCTTCTACCTGCTGCTGGTGGCCGGCGCGTTCATGGGCATCATGAGCGCCCTGATGGCCGCCCGCCCCGATGTGCCCTTTGGCATCCTGATGCTGGGCATCATGGGCTTCCTGGGTGGGCAGATGCTCTACAGGTGGAAGATGGATCTGATCGTCGTCACCGCCATCGTCGTCATCGTGACCGTGGCGGCCATGATCCTCGCCCCGTTTGGAAGCACCATCAACCCCGAGACCAAAGCCATCCAGTGGGTAGGTCCCATCAACGGTGCGACGGTGGCGCTCAACGGCGCGATCAACAAGATCAGCGGCGGCCAATCGGTCATGACCGTTTACGACCCGACCAACGCCGATCCGCGCATTCCGCCTCCGGGCCCTGATGGCAAGCGACCCAGCACGGCGGTGTACGATGCCGAGACGGGCGCCATCAAGACCCTGCCCTCCTACCTGTTCTGGGCGCTGTTCATCCTGGCCTTCTCATATCTGGCGGCCACCCTGCCCATCTGGCGCTTTGCCCAGCCGGTCAACTACATTGGCTTCTGGATCACGCTGTTGACGATCGGCCTGAGCGCCATCGGCGCCGTGCTGGCGCCCTTCATCAAACCGGCGGTCGGCGCCTTTGCCCTCGAACCGCTCAAGACCTGGGGCTTTGCCTACGACCCGACCAAGGCCTGGCAGCCGCTGTGGCCGATGCTGTTCGTGACCATCGCCTGTGGTTCGATCTCCGGCTGGCACGCGCTCTTCGGCTCGATCGGCACCGCCCGCCAGTTGGAGTATGAGACCGACGGTCTGCCCGTGGGCGGCGGGGCGATGTTCACCGAGAACACCCTCGGCCTGCTCTCGCTGGTGGCCGTTTCCATCGCGGGAACGGGCGGCGGCGCGGGTCGCTTCGCGGCCGGCGTTGGCTCGCTGTTGACGGTTCTCTTTGGAGACGGTTTCAAGACCTTCGGGACGGCGCTGGGCTTCGGCGCCTTCATGGTCATCGTGTTGACCGTGACGCAACTCATCTTCCGCGTCATGCGCGTTACCCTGGCGGAGTGGGTTGGCGAAGCGGCACCGGTGTTCAAGAACATGCACGTCTCGACCGTGACCTCCATGGTGTTGACCATGTTGCTGGTCTTGACCGGCACGTGGGTGTATCTGTGGCAGTTGTTCGGGGCGGCCAATCAGTTGATGGCGGCGCTCAGCCTGCTGATCGTCACCGTTTGGCTGCGCGAGCAGAAGAGGAATCCGTCCTTCGCCCTGTGGCCGACGTTGTTCATGTACATCACCACGCTGGCGGCCACGCTGGTCACGGCGCGCAATCTGTTCGTGACCATTGTGCCCAAGGGCGGGGCGGCCGCGGCTGGCGCCTGGGTGATGATCGTGATTGCCGTCCTGCTGTTCGTTGCTGCCCTTGTCATTGCCTGGGATGGCTATCAGGCCTATCAGCGCTATGCCGGTGGCGCCGGCGCGGCCAAGAAGAAGGCCGCCGCGGCAGCGGATTGACCCCTCACCCTCAACTTCTCTCTCTGAAGGGAGAGGAGCATACAAAAGGGGAGGCGCAGAAGTTTGCGTCTCCCCTTCTTGTGAGTTTGATGGGAAGAGTTATTTTCGTTCGCCGACGGCCTGTCCCAGGCTGCACAGGGACTGGAAGTAGGCTCTGGCATCGGTGGTCTTCGGGTTTGGGAACGGCAGGTGTAACTCCAGGTTGGGGGCGGTCTTTCGCAGACCAAGACGGACGTAACGCCCGGAAAGCGACTGCATGGGAAGCGTCAGGCGCTCCAGGGTTTCGTGGGCCAGGCCGAGCAAGCCCCGGGGGGCCATCAGGCGCAGGCCGTGATAGTCTGTCGCCTCCCACCCGCGTTGGGCGACCCGTCGCAGGGCGGCGCGCCCGCTCCAGGTTTTGGGGTCCGCCAGTTCGAGGTCCAGCAGCGGAGGCGTGCTGAGGGCGGCGCGGAAGATCAGAACGTCGTCGCGCCCCTGGATCAGTGCTAGGAACGTCATCCAGAACACGTCGCGCGGCTTGAGGACCAGCAGAATATCCATGCGATGGAAAGGGCGTTTGGCCCTGGCGATGCCCATCTCGGCCACCGAAGTGCCCAACCAGCGGAAGGTGGTACGCTGGCCAATGAGCGGCAAGCCGGCCTGCATCCATTTGAGGATCTTGTCGCCGCGGCGCAGGTTGTAGATCATGCCGAGGGCGAACCAGCCCATGAAAAAAGCGACTGCCATGATGGCAATGGTTTGGGAACTCACAAGGCACCTCGCAGCTCATCTTTGTTTAGGCGGGGTCTGCCAGAACAGGCAGACGGAATGCACTTTACAAATGCGAGTATAATATGAGTGTGTCAATTCGGCCAGACAAGAAGCCCTTCTGGCAGAAGGCGCGGGAATTCCTGTATGGCATGACCGGCCTGGAATTCGCCAAGCATGCCCTCGAGATGCGCGCCACGCTGGAAAACCTCTTCCTGCTGAGCGTCCTCGGAGATATGCTGGGCATTCCCATCATGCCGCCCTATTACAGCCTGCGTCTCCTGCCCCACGTTGTGCCGCAGATCTCGACCTGGAAACGGCGTGTTCTGCGCGAACGCGAATTCAGCGATGAACACGACTATCACCTGGAAGGTCTATAAATCTCAAATACAGAAAGGTTTTTTCCATGAGTCACGCCATACCTCAACAGCCCGAGAAGAAAAGTTTCTGGAAGAACATGCAGGAAGTGCTCTACGGCATGGCCTCCCATGATATGAGCCGCTACGCCCTGCGCACGCGCGCCAGCATGGAACATCTTTTCATCCTGATTACGATGGGCGACATGATCGGCATTCCGATCCTGCCGCCATACTACAGCCTGCGCCTCCTGCCCTACGTCGTGCCGCAGATCTCGACCTGGAAGCGGCGCCTGCTGCGCGAAAAAGACGTCTCGGATGCCATGTTCTAGGAGAAACCATCATGTCCCTTAGGCAAATCTTCGAACAGCACCCCGAACGCCGCTATATCATGTTCGGCGGCAAGGGCGGCCTGGGCAAGACAACTTTCTCGGCCGCGACCGCCTACTGGCTGGCCAAGCAGGGCAAGAAGGTGCTGGTCTTCTCGGTCGATCCTCAGGCCAGCCTCTCCGATATTTTTCAAAAGGACATCTTCGGCAAGGGCCCGGTCAAGATCATGGAAAATCTGTGGGCCCAGGAGATCGATGCCGATCAGCACATCAAAGCCTATCAACGCGAGATTCGCCAGAAGATCCTGGATATGTATGGCTTCGATTCGGTGCCGGACGAGATCGAGCAGTACATTCAGGCTGCCTCGGCGGAGCCGGCTATGGAGGAGAGCGCCATCTTCGACGCGGTGGTGGATATCGTCGTGGAAGGCCACTACGATTATTACATCTACGACCTCGTGCCGCTTGGCCATGCCCTCTACTATCTGAGCATGGCCAAGGTGTACGATGAGTGGATCAACAAGATCACCAGGTTGCGCGAGGAGATGCGCGAGTACGAAGAGATGGTCTCGCGCCTGAAGCGCGAGAAGGAGACGGAAGAGGATCAAATCCTGCGCGAGTTGCAGTACATTCGCGGGCGCATCAACGCTTCGTCGCAAATCCTGACCGATAAGCAGAAGGCGGCCTTTTTCTTTGTCGTCGTCCCGGAAGAGATGATCCTGATCGATACCCGTAAGGCCGCGGAGCTGTTCGCGAAATTCGATGTGCCGATCTCGGGCTACGTGGTCAACCGCGTCGTGCCGCGCGAACTGCTCAAACAGCACATCCCTGCCTATCTCAAGAACCGCATTGAAATGCAGGACAAGTACCTGCAGCAGATCGATGAGTTCTTCGGCAATCAGGTGGCGGCGCGCGTGCCCGAACTCGAGCGCGATGTAACGGGGCTGGAGATGATCAAGAAACTTTCTGAAATCATGTATGGAAAGTAGGAGAGCAACATGGCAAAGACGCAGAAGATCGAGACCTCCATGCGGAAGTACGTGAGCGAACACCAGCGCCTGCGCTACCTCTTTTTCGGCGGCAAGGGCGGCGTGGGCAAGACGGTCATGGCGGGGGCCACTGCCCTGTGGCTGGCCCAGCAGGGCCGGCGCGTGATGCTGGCCTCGACCAACCCGGTTCACAGCCTGAGCGGCCTGCTCGACCAGAACGTCTTCGGCAAACCCACGCCGGTGGAGGGCGCCTCGAATTTGTGGGCTTACGAGATCGACACCAAGGATACCATCGAGCGTTCCAAACAGGAGATCCGCGACAAGGTCCAGTGGTTCCTGAAGTTCGCCGATATCTCCACCAAAGCCGATGAGTTCGTGGAATCGGCCACCATGAATCCGGCCTTCGAGGAATCGGCCATGTTCGAGAACATGGTCGAGTTGATGTTCCGCGACGAGTACGATACCTACGTCTTCGACACCGCCCCGACTGCCAATGCTCGCCGCCTGCTGGGCATGTCCAAGGTCTACTCGTTATGGGTCAACAAGATGCTCAAGAGCCGCGAGGAGGCGCGCTCGTTGCGCGAGATGCTCTCCTTCACCAAGAGGAAGGAGGCCGATCCCTTGATGGACTACCTCGTCTCGTTCCGCGACCGCATGGGCAAGGCCCAAAAACTGTTGACCGATCCCAGCCTGACGGCCTTCTTCTTTGTCACCCTGCCCGAGGCGCTGCCGATCGCGGTCATCACGCGCTTCATTGGCTGGTTCCACGACTTCGGCATCCCGGTCGGCGGCGTGATCGTCAACATGCTGATTGATCGTGAGCAGGTGAACAGCAAGTCGCCGGAGTTCGTGCACAATCGGGTGGCCATGCAAGAGCGCTATATGGAAGACATCTGGGAGAAGTTCAACGGCTCGGTGCGCTCGATCGTGCCGTTGTTTGAGACCGAAGTGCGCGGTGTGGAGATGCTCTCCCGCCTGGCCAGCAATCTCTTCAAGTAGCCCCCTGCCGGCAACAAACAGGACCCCTGGCGATCTGGTCAGGGGTCGATTCTTATAGCATCGCTCTTGAGAATCTGTCACAACCTTAAGTCCTGTGCCGCGACATGGAAGTCGCGTTTGGGTTGCGGGATAAATCCCGCGCTACAGCATCGCTCTTGAGAATCTGTCACAACCTTAAGTCCTGTGCCGCGACATGGAAGTCGCGTTTGGGTTGCGGGATAAATCCCGCGCTACAGCATCGCTCTTGAGAATCTGTCACAACCTTAAGTCCTGTGCCGCGACATGGAAGTCGCGTTTGGGTTGCGGGATAAATCCCGCGCTACAAGTCATATCTCTTCCAGGAGGTCAGCATGGATTTGCAACTCAAAGATCTGCGTGCCCTCGTCACCGGCGCCTCGCGCGGCCTGGGCTACGCCACCGCGCTCGCCCTGGCACGCGAGGGCTGCCGCGTGGCCATCAACAGCCGCGATGAGGCAACGATCAAGTCCGCGGCAGAGAAAGTGCACCGTGAAACAGGCGCCCAGGTGGTGGGGCTGGCCGGCGATGTCAGCCTGGCGGATGTGCCGGAAAAACTGATCCAGCAGACCGTCCAGGCCCTGGGCGGGCTGGACATCCTCGTCACCAACGCCGGTGGGCCGCCGGCCGGGGCCTTCGAGTCCTTCGACGAGGCCACCTGGCAGAAGGCAATTGACCTGTCGTTCCTGAGCCACGTGCGCCTGATCCGCGCCGCCCTGCCTCACCTGCGCAAGTCCAGAGCCGCCAGTGTCCTGACCATGACTTCGTATTCGGTCAAGCAGCCCCTCCCCAACCTGGTGCTCTCCAACAGCGTGCGCGCCGCCACGGTTGGTCTGACCAAATCCCTGGCGCTGGAACTGGGACGGGATGGCATCCGCTTCAACTCCATCCTGCCGGCCTGGACGGAAACCGAGCGCGTCTATGAACTGATGTCCTTCCGCGCCCAGCAGAACGGCACTACCGTGGAGGAGGAGATCGCCAAACAGGCCAAGGACAGCCCGCTCGGGCGCATGGGCACGCCGCAGGAGTTTGCCAATGTGGCGGTCTTCCTGGTTTCGCCGGCTGCCAGTTACATCACCGGCGTGATGTTGACCGTGGATGGCGGGATGTACAAAGGGACGCTCTAGCCCGCTCCCCATGCGCAGACTCTCCTTCCTCACGCGCACCTCCTTCCTGCTTGGCTTCTTCTTTGCCCTCGACAAGGTGCTGGCTTTCGTCCGTTCGATCATCATTGCACGCACCTTTCGCCTCTCCTTCGAGTTAGACGCCTTCAACGTGGCCAACAACCTGCCCGATCTGCTCTTTGCTTTGATCTCGGGCGGCGCGTTGGCCATGGCTTTCATCCCCGTCCTCGCTCAAACTCTGGCGCTCCAGGGTCGGCCGGCTGCCTGGGACCTGTTCTCGCGCGTCGCCAATCTGGCTTTTGTCGTTACGGCCTCGCTGGCGCTGATCATCGCCGTCTTCGCCGAGCCGATCGTTCGCTCCGAGATCGGCATTGCCCCGGGCTTCGAAGCCGAAAGACAGCACCTGATCGCCGAACTGATGCGCCTCAACCTGGTGGCCACGCTCATCTTCTCCATCAGCGGTCTGGTCATGGCCGGCTTGCAGGCCAATCAGCATTTCTTTCTGCCAGCCCTGGCTCCGGCCCTGTATAACATCGGACAGATCTTCGGGGCGCTGGTGCTGGCGCCGCGCTTCGGCGTGCGCGGCCTGGTGTATGGCGTCATCCTCGGCTCGGCCCTCCACCTGCTCATCCAGGTCCCGGCCCTGATCAAATATCGCTTTCGCTGGACTTCCTCCCTGCAGCCCGACCCGGCTGTGATCGAGACCCTGAAGGTGATCGGGCCGCGTCTCCTGACCATGTTCCTCATCCAGAGCATGTTCATCGCGCGCGATAACCTCGCCTCGCGCCTGGACCAGAGCGGGGCCATCTCGGCCCTCACGTATGGCTGGATGATTATGCAGGTGCCGGAGACTCTCCTGGGAACGGCCATGGCTACCGCCATGCTGCCGACCCTCTCGCAGCTGGCGGCGCGCCGCGCCTGGGACGAATTCCGTGCCACGATCGAAAAGGCCCTGCGAGTCCTGATCGCGCTGACGTTGCCGATGGCGGCCGTGCTCGCGGCCGGCATCGACCCTCTGATCCGGGCCGCCTTCGGCTTCGACGCGCGAGGGAGCAACCTCCTGACGTGGACCACGCGTGCTTATTTGCTCACCCTGTGCGGCTATGCCGTTCAGGAGGTAGCCGTGCGCTCGTTCTATGCCCGCAAGGAGGCCTGGTACCCGTTCTTCGGGGTGCTGATCCGCATGGCGCTGTACGTCGGGATGGCTCTGTTCGCCCTCCTGGCTCTGCGCTCCATCGGCGCGCCGGCCATTGCGCTGGCCGAACTCTCCCTGACGATCGAGGCCGTTGTGCTGTTCGCCTGGCTGGGCTACAAGATGGGCGCGCCTCTTCACATCGGGAATGCCCTCCTGCACGGCCTGGTGGCGGCCGGGGTCGGTGGAGGGACAACTCTCATCCTGGCCACCTGGCTGCCGGGCAACGCCATCCTGGCCAGCGGCGCAGGGATGATCGGCGGGGCGGCCCTGGCCTGGCTCATCGTGCGACGTGAAGCGCGCCTGATCTTCCACTTGTAGGGGAACCGCCTGCCATCCCTCTGGCGCTTCCGTCTAACGTAAGCATCACCCGCCGCGCGAACTCCGCGACGAAGACTCGCGTGGATCGGCCGCCCCTTCGCCAGGCCGGGGCGTTGGCCCCGCGCGAAGCGCGGTCGGGTGCATGCAGTGTTGGACGGGTTGTATGCCGGAGAAGACTTCGCTGGCTGCCGCCCTCACACCGTCTCGAATTGCATGAGACGGAGTTTCTCCGGCGTGAGACGCGTACTCAAATCGAGAATCTCAATCCCCACTAACCGGCCCTCGGCATCAAAATCCAAGATAATGCCGGGTTGGACTTCCTCCGACTCGACTATTTCCACGTCGTCCAACTCGAAGTACAGTGCATCGTCTTCTTTATCAATGCGAACTTTCATTTCTTCTTTCCCAAACGACGGTCAAAGAATAGGGTCACAATCCGATTAGGTTGAACATGCGGGTTGACCACGACATGCAAGACCCGCCCCTCTTTTTCGCGGATAGGTTTGGTGTAGTGCATATTGTCATCCTCGCCTCGCCGCTTCTTGTCTGGAGTGTTGATAACTCGCCACACCCACTCTTCCAGGATTTTTCGTCTGAGGAGCATGTGTTTCGCGTGCTTCGAGAATTCAATATCCGGCATAGGAAGCCTGTTCAGTTCACATGAACTGGCTGGAGTGTACCACAATTTTCCGTTGGCCCCTATTGTTGGCTTGCCGGAACCTTTGCATTTGAGAACCCTTTTGACCTATCGCGTCATACCTAATGCCAATGTACCCGCCCAACAATGGAAGTGGCGGGCACCCTGAAGATGCAGAAGGCCGAATGAGAATGGCAGAAAGCCCATTCACTCTCCGCCTCCAGACTATCAAACTCTCGGACTATATGTTATCATCGCTCCCATGCGTGATCCGGATGATCCGCGCCCGCGGCGCCATCTCATTCTCACCGCCATCATCCTGGCTACGCTTCCCTGTTACTGCCTGGGAGGCGTGGCGCTTCTCTTTGCTCCCCAGCCGGGCGCAACCCCCACTCCGAGCGCGACGGCCACGCTCACACCCGCATCCCTAACCCTCAGCCCAA
>JBBIKK010000073.1:0-10865 GCA_037445475.1 Chloroflexota bacterium | reverse complement strand
TGGCCGCAGATTCGCCCAGCGGAGTCTGAACCCACAGCCGGGGCCCTGAAGCGACCCCGGCTTTTGTTTTCGGCGGCGCGGGCCGGCCGGAGACAGCCCTGCTGTGGGCAGGGTCGGTCTGCGCCGAGCGGGGCGGACCTCGCGGACCCTCCCGCAGGGCCGTTCCTTGCCCAGAATCGGGATTGTATGGTATAAAGTTTTCAGGCTGGTCTCCTGGGGGCGTTCGGTCAACACTGCAATTATGCGCATCGCGATATTGCATTACTCTGCACCTCCTGTGACGGGAGGGGTGGAAGCGGTGATCAGGCACCACGCGCGCCTGATGGCCAGGGATGGTCATCAGGTGCAGGTGATCGCGGGGCGGGGCGCGGCGTTTGAGGGGCGCGTGACCTTCCTCTCCCTGCCCCTGGCCGATTCCACCCATCCGCACATCCTGGCCCTCAAGGCCGAGATGGATCGTGGCCATGTCCCTCCGCAGTTTGGCGAAGTCGTCGCCATTCTGAAGAGAGAACTATCCGCTCATGTTCGCGAAACGGACGTGCTCATTGCCCATAACGTGTGCTCCCTTCACAAGAATCTGGCGCTCACTGCCGCGCTCTGGGAACTCATGCACGCGCCGCATCACCCTCCTATGATTCTGTGGCACCATGATCTGGCCTGGGCCACGCCGCGCTATCGCGACGAGTTGTACCCTGCTTACCCATGGGAGTTGCTGCGCACTGCCTGGGACGCGGCCACCCAGGTAGCCGTTTCGGACCTGCGTCGCCAGGAACTCGCCCACTTGTTGAGCATAGACGAGAGCGAAATCGTCGTGATCCCGAACGGGGTGGATGTTGCCCATTTTCTGAAACTGGAGCGCTCAACTCAGGAATATCTGGAACGGTTGAACCTGGCGGAGGCTGATCCCTTGCTGTGGCTGCCGGTGCGCATCACGCCGCGCAAGAACATCGAACTGGCTCTGGAAACACTGGCCTGTCTGCGAGGCACATTTCCGCATGCCCAATTAGTGGTGGCCGGCCCGCCTGGGCCACACAACCCGGCCAACGTGCAGTACTTCGAGCGTTTGAAGATGTTGCGCGAGAATCTCGGCCTGAAGCACGCGGCCCACTTCCTGGCCGAGCTCACCCCTGAGCCTATTCCCGACGCAGTGATCTCGGATTTTTACCGCCTGGCCGATGTGCTCTTCCTTCCCAGCCACGAGGAGGGCTTCGGCATTCCTGTTCTGGAGGCAGCCCTGGCGGGCGTGCCCGTCTTCTGTTCCGATATTCCCCCACTGCGGGCGCTCGGTGGAGGGGAGGTGACGTATTTTTCGCCGCACGCCGGCCCGCAGGAAATCGCGGCCCGCATGGCCGCCTACCTTTCAGCCAGCCCTCTCTACAACCTGGCTTCCAGGGTGCGCCGCAACTTCACCTGGGAGCGTATCTATCAGAACTACCTGGTGCCTCTTCTTAACCGCGTAAGGTCGCGATGAGAAGCACCTTTGCACGCACTCTTCTTCAGAAAGTGATGGTGCCGGTGGCCTGGAACTGTGCGCAGGCCTCGGCGCTGGCGGCCGCAAAGGCCATCGGCGGGGAAGGGAATGTGCTCTATCGTGGCATGGTTGCCATTCCGCCCGGCCTCTCGCTCAGCACGGCCGCCATTCCGGCGCGAGAGATTCGGAAACTGTTGAGGCAGTTGTCGGGCAGCGAGCACGCTCCACGCTGGGCCGAGGTGTACGTCTCTCATCACCCCTGGCTCGAAGTGTTGAAGGCGGTGGAGCACGAGAAGCCGGATTTGTTGATCCTGGAATGGCCGTCTCAGTTTGAAGCCCTGCGCACCACGATCGATGAGGCCCTCTCTCAACCGCCCTGCGACATCCTGGTTGTCAACTCCCATTTTGCCCAACACCCGCCGCGCAAGATTCTGGTGCCCATGCGCGGCGGTCCTTATGCGGAGCTGGCGCTGCGCATCGCCCTCTCGCTGCAGCGCACGCTTGGCTCGGAGATCACCACCCTGCACATGCGTCCGCCGGAGGCAGAGGTAGAATATGATGTCGCCTTTCAGGGCCTCAAAAGGGTGCTGAGACATTTGCCTGAGATAAAGCAGGAGGAGATCATCACCGACGCTCCCGCGGATGTCATTCAGGAGTTCTCCCGCCATTTCGATCTGGTGGTGCTGGGCGCCAGCGCACGCGCCACGGGCGACTCGATCGCCATTGGCCCGGTGGCGGCGCGGATCATGAAGGACAGCCGGCACGGCGTGATGGTCGTCAAAACGCAACGCACGCCCTTCTTTGGCCCCCAGAGCGAAGAGTTAGGGCAGGCGGCCATTTCCGTCCTGGTGGATAAATGGTTTGCCGAAAACACCTTCCACGCCAGCGAGTTCGACGACTTATCCTATTTGCTGCGATTGAAACGGGAGCAAGGGCTCACCATCAGCCTGGCCCTGCCGGCGCTCAACGAAGAGAAGACCGTTGGTCACGTGGTCAGCACCCTCAAGGAGGCGCTCGTCTCAAAAGTGCCTCTCGTGGACGAAATCGTACTGATGGATTCGAACTCGAGCGATCGCACGCGTGAAATTGCGCGCCAGTTGGGCATCCCCGTCTACATCCATCAGGAGGTGCTGCCACAGTACGGAGCGCGCCCCGGCAAAGGAGAAGCCCTGTGGAAGAGTCTGTATTGCACGCGCGGCGACCTGCTCATCTGGATCGACACCGACATCGTCAACATCCACCCTCGCTTTGTGTACGGCCTGATCGGACCGTTGCTCCTGCGACCCGATATCTGCTTCGTCAAGGGGTACTATAAGCGCCCCCTGAAGGTGGGGGCCAGAATCCAAGCCACGGGCGGCGGGCGGGTCACCGAACTGGTGGCGCGTCCCCTGTTGAACCTGTTCTACCCCGAACTTTCGGGGGTGATTCAACCCCTCTCCGGCGAATACGGCGGCCGGCGCAGCGCGCTCGAACGCCTGCCTTTCTTCTCCGGCTATGGCGTTGAGATCGGTCTGTTGATCGACATCTTCAAAGAGTTCGGGCTCTCGTCCATTGCCCAGGTGGACTTGCAGGAGCGCATCCATCACAATCAGCCACTCGAAGCCTTGAGCAAGATGTCGTTTGCCATCATCCAGGCCGTCATCCGCAAAGTCGAGGACCGCTTTGGGCAGAACATCCTGGAGAGCGTCAACAAGAGCATGAAGTTGATCCGCAGCGAGCAGAAGCACTTTTCGCTGGAGGTGGAGGAGATTGCCGAGAGGGAGCGCCCGCCGATGAGCCGCCTGCCGGAATATCAACAACTCTGGCAGTAACAGCCGGGGACGATGGTCGAGCGATGCATCGAGCTGGTCGAGATGTAGCGCGAGCGATGCGCTGGGCCTGCCAAAGTGTGCTCTTCTCGCTCGTGTCGAGGCCTGCCGGGGCGAGTATATCGAGACCCAGCCCGAAGCCGTCTCCGCTTGTAGCCAGGAGACGGCCATGCTTGCCGTGACAGGTAAGTAGTTGCCTCTGGCAAGTGTAGCGTGGGATTTATCCCGCGACCCAAACGTGGTATAGAATCTTTATGGTCGTAACAGATCTTCAAGAGCAATACGGTAGCGTGGGATTTATCCCGCCACCCAAACGTGGTACAGAATCTTTATGGTCGTAACAGATCTTCAAGAGCAATACGGTAGCGTGGGATTTATCCCGCGACCCAAACGCGGTACAGAATCTTTATAGTCGTAATAGATTTTCAAGAACAATACTATTAGAAGCGGATACAATTCGGTTACAATTGCGCCATGAATGCCTCACGCCCGGCGCGCCTCGAGCGTTGCAAGTGTAGGGCCAGGGTCGCACAAAAACCGCGATGAACATCTCCCTGTCCCATCTCCATGCCCTTTCAGCTGCCATTGGGAATGGCGAGGCGGGCTTCCTGCCCCTGCTGCTGGCCCTCTCGATCCTGGTGGCCAGCGCCAAACTGGCCGGAGCCCTGGCCGTGCGCCTCAACCAGCCCGCCGTATTGGGAGAACTGATAGCCGGGCTGTTGCTCGGCCCGACGGCGCTCGATCTGTTTCACCTTCCCATCTTGAACGACTCCTTCGGCAACACCGCCACAACGGTCTTGCAGTTATCTCAACTCGGCGTGATCTTCCTGATGTTCTCGGCCGGCCTGGAAACCGACTTGACCGATCTGCGCCAGAGCGGCCGCCCGGCCGCCCTGGCCGGCCTGCTCGGGATGTTGACTCCCATTGTGTTGACGGCCCTGGCCGTCTTGCCCTTAGCGATGCCCTCCGATTCGGCGATCTTTCTTGGCATCGTGCTGGCCGCCACCAGCGTCAGCATCTCGGTGCAGACGCTGGTCGAGTTGCATCGCCTGCGCACGCCCGAGGGGATGGCCCTGCTGGGAGCGGCTGTGGTGGATGACGTGCTGGTGATTCTGGCGCTTTCCCTGTTCATCAGCCTGACCGGTGGGGATGAGGTCAGCCTGTGGGTGGTGCTCCTGCGCATGATCCTGACTCTGCTGGCCTCGGCCGTTTTGGGGTATCTGGTTCTGCCGCGCCTGGCGGAATGGGGCGATCGCCTGCCGGTCAGCCAGGGCATGATGGCGCTAGTCATCGTCTCGGCGTTGCTGTTTGCGTGGAGCGCGGAGTTTGTGGGAGGGGTCGCTGCCATCACCGGAGCCTTCATTGCCGGCCTGGGGTTGGGCCAGACGCGCTGGCGCGAGGAGATCGTGCGCGAATTGCAGACCATGAACTATGCCTTCTTCGTGCCCCTGTTTCTGGTAGGTGTGGGGTTGCAGGCCGATGCGCGTCGTTTGGAGACTTCCGTTCTGCCCCTCGGACTCGTCCTGGTGGTCGTGGCGATTCTCTCGAAGATCCTCGGCTGTGGGTTGGGAGCGCGCCTGGGCGGGTTTTCCAATCGCCAGGCCCTGCGCGTGGGCGTCGGCATGGTCTCGCGCGGCGAGGTCGGCCTGATCGTGGCCGGCGTGGGCGAGGGGCTGGGCCTGATCTCCCCCCAGGAGTTCACGTTGATCGTCCTGGTTGTGTTGCTTACCACGCTCGTCACTCCTCCTTTGTTGCGCTGGACATTTGGAGAGGAACAATCCCATGAGTAAAATGGTCATGCTTGTCCTGGCAGATGAAAGCAAAGCTATCTCCACCCTCGAAGCCTGGGCGCGTGTTGGGGTAAGCGGTGCCACGATTCTGGAAAGCAGCGGCATCGGTCGTCAACTGGCGGCCCGCGACGACCTGCCACTCATTCCATCCATCCGGGCCGTCTTGCGCACCCAGGAGCGCACGCACCGCACGATCTTCAGCGTTGTTCCCGACACGTTCGACATCCCGGCTTTGATTCGCGCCACCGAAGCCGTGGTCGGACCTCTGGCGGCGCCGCACACCGGCATCCTCATCGTCCTGCCGGTGCTCGAGACCTATGGCTTGCGAGAAGACGAGAAACTGTTTGCGGAATGAGGCCAGGCATGTCGTTCAACATCGTACGCTATTCCCAGCAAGACCCGCGCTGGAAGGGCGATCGCCTCGGTAAAGGCCCCGGCACGATCGGCTTCCTCGGCTGTGCCCTCACCAGTCTGGCGATGTACACCAGCGGTTGGGGCTTTCTGGAAACCCCGCCCACCTTGAACAAAAAGCTCGTGGCACGGGATGGCTTCATCGGCGAGGCGATTGTCTGGGCTGCCGTGACGCAACTCTACCCGCAAATCAAGAGCAATGGCCTTACGCTGTGCTACAACACGGATGCTCCTCTGGCACAGATAGATGCCTCCCTGAGCAATGGGCAGCCCATGATTGTGGAAGTCGATTACTCGCCCGCCCCCGGCCTGCAGACGCACTGGGTGTTGCTGTATGCCAGGCAGGGCAACGATTACCTGATCCTCGACCCCTGGCCCTATCCCTCCGATACGGAAGAGGTCGGCCTGCTTTCCCGCTTCGGGCATGGGCGTTCCCTGGGGCGGGCGATCAAGGCCGTTGCCTGGTACGAATACACGGCCATCGCCGTACCCGCGCCTGGGGAGGAGACTTTTTACGTGCGACCTCTGCCGAGCGTCACGGCCGGACTGCGCCTGCGCACGCAGCCCTCACCGGAATCCTATCCCTTTGCCGCGGAGATGCCCGGCACGCTTCTACAGGTGCTCGAAGAGCCGCAGGCGGCGCGGGCCAAGATCGGCCAGATGGACAGGTGGCTTTATATCCTCGACCCCCAGGGGCGGCGGGGGTACGTCGCGGCCTGGCTGGTGGAACAGGCCGGGGTGGCCGCGCCCGCTCCCTCGTCCCCGCCCGAGCCGCCGCCTCCGCCCGGCGAGCCGCAGCGCTTTCAGGTCGCGGTCTCGAGGCGGGTGGGTCGCGCCGGCCTGGTCGTCCGCAGCCAGCCGTCGCCCGGCGCGTCCCAGGTGCACATCGAGAAGGCCGGCGCCAGGCTGACCGTGCTCGAGCCGATCGGCACTGCCATCCCCAAGATCGGAGTGGCCGGCCAGTGGCTGGCGGTCAAGGCGACCAACAATCGGCGCGGCTATGTGATGGCGCAGTACGTCGAGCTGCGGCTATGAAGCGTGCGGCGCGCACGGCTCTGATCTTTTGGGCGCTGCTGAGCGGGCTGATCGCAGTCAGCTGGCTCTGGCTCAGCGCCTGGCAGGGCGGGCGGGGATTACAACTTGCCCTCCAAAGAGGCCCTTTCACCGAACTGACCATTGCGCTCTTCTCCGTGGCCGCGGCCTGGACGGCTGCCGGTGTGCTGCTCCTGAGCCTGGAGCGAATCAAGGCCGGCAATGCCCTGACGTGGGCCGGCTTCTTTCTTGTGGTGTTCGTTTATCTCAATCTGCTGCGCGAGCGGCCCGAGTACGGAGATGTTGAGTACTACGTCCGTGCGGCGCTCGCTCTGCACGCCGGCCAGCGGCTGCCGCCGGAATATCTCTATCCACCTTTGTGGGCGAACCTGCTTGAGTTCCTGGCCCCGTTCGGCGAGAAGGCCATTTTTCACTTTGCCTGGCTGTTGAACCTGTTTTCCTTGCCGGGCTTTTATGCTCTCCTGGCCCGCACTCTCCAGAGATACGGTTTTCACTCCCGCCTGGCGGCTTTCATCGCCGTGCTCTTCCTGTTGGTCAACGTCCCGCTCCTGCGCACATTGTTCTACGTGCAGGTCAACCTGCATGTGCTCAACCTGATCTTCCTGGCTCTCCTTTTCTATCCGGGTTGGCCCTTCCTTTCCGCGCTGGCCCTGGCGCTGGCAGTGCATCTCAAGGCCTCACCCGCTGTTCTGGCGCTGGCCTTTCTGCTTGAAAAAGACTGGAAGTGGGTGGGATGGTTCGCACTCTCCATGCTCTTGGTTGCCGTGCCCACACTGGCCCTGCACGGCGCGGCTCCCTTCCTCGATTTCCTGAACAACGGCCTTTTGCTTGCTCAAGCGCACGGGCTGTCTTTTCGCGACAACTCGTTCGATTCCTTCTTCATGGCCATTGGCGAACTCTTCGATCTCGCTCCTCTCTGGACGGGCGCGCTGACGTACGCCTCCAAAGCTCTGCTCCTGGCCGCGACGGTGCCTGTCATGCTGTCATGCGTGCGCAGGCGGGCCTTTCTGGCCGGCGAGGGAGGCGGGGCGCGTCTGCTCAACGCCATGCCGCCCCTGTTCATTCTGATGACGTTGGCCTCGCCTGTGGTCTGGGAGCACCATGGGATTTTCCTGGCGTTGCCCTGCCTCTTGTTGCTCAAGCGCGTGGCTTCTCCTGTTGAGGGGTTGTGGTTCGGGCTGGTCTATTTCCTTGAGTTTCTGGTGCCCACGTTCGATTTCTTCCCCTGGTCGTATGGGCGGCTGGTCGCGCCGCTGATTCTGCTGGGATTGCTCTACCGCCTCGCGTCCCGCAGTCGCGATGCGCCCTGGTTCGGGCGGGTCAGCGCCTGGTTCGAGCACTTTCCGATTCAAGGTGCGCTATAGGCTGTTGAGCGCCTTCAGAAAGACCGCGGCCATGTTTTCCAGGTTGATCTCCTCGGAAACGATGCGGAACGATTCTGCGCCCATCGCCCGTAGGCGTCCTGCATCGGAGAGGGCCTGGCGGAGCGCTTCCACCAGCGCCCCATAATCCTCCGGCGGAATCTGCCAGCCGTTCCCTTCCCGTACGAGGTCGTCTTGTGTGCCATCGCCTTTGGCGACGAGGACCGGCAGGCCGTGCGCCATGGCCTCCTGCACAGCCAGTCCGCCGCTTCCGGGCAGGACGAAGAGGTCGGCTTCGGCAAAATAGGGCGAGAGTGCCGCCCCGTGCCTGGCTCCCGCGAACTCGGCCGAGGGATAGACTTGCCTGGCCAACGCCTCCAACCGGGCTCGCTGGGGGCCATCACCAACCAGGATCAGGCGGGGTTTGGGTTCTGCCATCTCGGCGCAGGCGCGCAGCAGCCAGTCGACGCGCTTGCGGGTCTGCAGGCGGCCGACGTACAACACAGTGGGGCGGCCCTCGAAGAACGGTGGCCGCTGTGGCGGTGGGGAGGTCGGTCGGGGAGCCACCGCATTGGTCGCCACGAAGATGTGTTCCTGTGGGAAGCCCAGGGCAGCATACTCGGCCGAGCCGCGCCGGCTGTAGGCGATCAGTGCCTCGAAGCGGTTCAGAAAGCGCGACCAGAGTTGTGCGCCCAGCCTCCCGCCGCGGGGCAGAGGCGCGCCCAATCCCCAACCGATCACCGGCCTGCGGCGGGCGTGCATCCAGCCGATGGCCTGGGGCGTGGACAGATAGCGCGGGTTGGCTTCCACGATCAACGCCTGCGGGTTGGTCTTCTCGAGCCAGTCCAGCAGGCCTTGCTGGTAACAGAGGTAGAAGGCGCCGCGCAAGAGGTGCCAGTTTCTAGCAGGGGTGCCATAGGGGAGGCGTGCCGGGTCTGCGGCAATGATCCCCTCCGCGGGGCGCGCCGTGCCCGCAAAGAGGCTCATCCCGCCTTCACAGGACTGCGCCAGCAAGTCGAAGAACGGGAGGCGATAAGCAGGCAGGACGCGTTGTTGTACCCCCAGCCGCCCGCTGAATCTCTTGCCAGAAAGGGTCGAAGGACGAGCCTCCGAAGTGCTTTGACGTTCGTGTTCTCCGGCCGGGATTATAGCATTCTCTCCAAACAGGAAATCCAGCTTCGACTTCGATCTCGCGGCTCAGGTCGGCGAGTTTCCGGCGGCGGGTATCTGGCTCATCGCATACTCAGCCAGGGCCGCGATCGTCAGGCTTGGGTTGACGCCCGGATTGGCGGGCATGATCGAGCCATCCACGATGTACAGGCCGGGATAGTTGTGGACCTCGAAGCGCTCGTTCACCACGCCTTCCGCAGCATTCCGGCCAATGGGCGCGCCGCCCAGGATGTGGGCTGTGGTCGGCAGCCCCAGCAGATTCTCGCCCAGCGAACCCAGGGCGATGCCGTTCGTCCGTTGGGCGAACTCGCGTGCCAACTCGTGGGAGCCTTTCACCTGAGCCCGAATCTCATAGCCCGGCTCCCGTTCGGCCACCAGGCCGCGCCGGAACAGAGTGAACGCACTTCGCCCAAGGCGGAAGCGCATGCGGTTATCGGCGTGTTGCATCACCAGCAAGATGGTCACGTTGTGGGCCCAGCCTGGCAAGAGCATGGCTTTCAAAAAGTCCAGAGGATGCCTCACCGCCCAGGCGCAGAAGCGCAACAGGCGCATGGGCACGCTCACGTCGGTGTCGATCAGCGGCGCGGCCAGGAAGCGCATCAACGAGGAACCGTCGGGATAACGCACGGGTTCGACGCGCGTGATGTCATCGTGGCTGTAAATCGAGGAAATGGCCACCCCCTCCGAATAGTTGACCTCTGAGGTGCGGGCCAGCGAGCCGAGCAGCGCTTCGGAGTTGGTGCGCACCATCTCGCCCAGGCGGGGCGAGAGATTCGGCAGGGAGCCTCGCCCATCGCGCAGCTCCAGCAGCAGACGCAGCGTCCCCATCACGCCCGCCGAGAAGATGACATTGTTCGCATACACAGTGCATTTGGGCTTGAACGGGGAGGTGGAGGAGCGACAGGTTACTTCATAGCACGCGCTGCCCTGTTTCTCTCGCGCAGGGAGGGGCCGAACATCCACCACCTCCATCTCGGCCAGAATCCTGGCCCCGTTCTTTTCTGCAAAGTACAGATAATTCTTGAGGAGGGTATTCTTGGCATTGTAGCGGCAGCCGACCATGCATCCGCCGCAGTGCCGGCATCCGGCGCGTGGCGGGCCCTCGCCGTCGAAATACGGATCGGGGACGGTCACGCCCGCCTCGCCGAAGTACACCCCCACCTCGGTGGCGCGAAAGGTGTGCCCCCGGCCACGCGCTTCGGCGATCTGATGCAGGACCTCATCGGCCTTCCACAGCCTCGGGTTGCGTGCCACTCCCAGCATCTTCTTCGCGATTTCGTAGTAGGGTTGAAGCACCCTCCCCCACGCAAACGGGCGATTCCAGGCCGGAGTGGCAAAGGTCTCCTCACTGGGCACTTCGAGCACATTGGCATATCCCAGGCTGCCGCCTCCCACTCCCACGCCGTGCAGCACCATCGCCCCTTTGAGAAGGCTGATCTGTAAGATGCCGAAAGCGCGCGCTGCCGGCAGCCACAGGTATTTCCAGAAGTGCCAGTTGCTCCTGGCGAAGTCCTGGTCATGGAAGCGCCGGCCCTTTTCCAGGACGAGCACCGAGTAGCCTTTCTCGCTCAAGCGCATGGCGCACACCGAGCCCCCGAAGCCGGAGCCGATGATCACGTACTCGTAAAACATGGACATGCTGCGAACCCGCTTGGAATGAGGTGTCAACGGCATTATACCGTGTTTCCTATCGGGGGCTGTGCTCCCCACCCTTGTGCTTTTTATTGCAAAATCGTGACCTTGCAAAACTGTTTGTAGACATGGAGGGACAAAAGGAGTAAAATTACTATAGAGTCTTTCC
>JBBIKK010000072.1:0-11116 GCA_037445475.1 Chloroflexota bacterium | reverse complement strand
TGACCGTCGGCACGCCGAAGGCGTTTAAAATTCGCAGCGCATACAGCCCACTGGTGTAACGGATGGAACGCTCCAGCACGGCATCAAATTCGCGCCAGCGCGCCGGCTTCTCCAGGTCAAAATGCACCTCGCGGTCATCCAGACGCTCATAATCAATGCCGCGCCTCTCCATCGCCCCAAAAATCCATTTCTCCTCCACCCGCACCCGCGAGTAAAGGACGCCGATTCGCAATCGTCTCTGCATAGGCCCTCTCTATGAAAATGCAGGCGTCAGGACGCAGAATGCAGAATCCGAATTGGCACACCCCTGATTCTGCACTCTGCATGCCTCATTCTGGCCTCATTCGCCCCAATCCTCCTGTTCCATTGGAGCCAGGGCCACTGCCGCCGGCGCGAGCGAGACGACCTCCAGGTCCACCCCGCAATCCGGGCAGACGATAATCTCGCCGACTTCCGTGTTGGCCTCCAGCGTGATCTCGGCTTCGCACTCGGGACAAGCTACAGTGCTCATCCTTCCTCCTTTCATACTATCAGATTGTTTCATACTATTCGACTACTCGACTATTTGACCAACAATTTTGCTTTTTCGATCTGCTCTCTGACCGAATCCGGACTCGCGCCCCCCGTCGCGTTTCTCCGTTTAACCGACTCGCTCGGGTCGAAGAGGCGCTCCACGTCCGCTTCGAACGGACCCCAGGCCTGCATCTCGCTCAACGAAAGTTGATCCACGCCGACGCCTCTCTCCGCCGCCGCCCGGACGACGCGCCCCACCGCGGCATGTGCCTCGCGAAAAGGGACGTCCTTGCGGACAAGATAATCCGCCAGGTCCGTCGCCAACATCGAAGCGTCCAGCGCCGCTCGCATCCGTTCGGGGCGCACCGTCATCGTCTCCAGCGCGCCCGCCAGCACCGGCAGAATCATCATCAGCGTATCGAACGCCTGAAAAACGGGTCCTTTATCCTCCTGCAAATCCTTATCGTAAGTGGAGGGCAGCCCCTTCAGGGTTGCCAGCATTCCGGTCAGCAGGCCAATCAGCGTCCCCGCCTTGCCGCGCGCCAACTCAAACAGGTCGGGATTCTTCTTTTGCGGCATCAGACTGGAGCCAGTGGAAAAAGCGTCGGCAAGTTCAAAAAAACCGAATTCGGCGGTGGTAAACAACACCATCTGTTCGCTCAACTTGCTCAGATGCAAAGCGATCATCGCTGCGCAGAACAAAAATTCGGCGGCGAAATCGCGGTCGGAGACGGCATCCAGGCTGTTTTGGGCAGGCGCATCGAAGCCGAGCCTCGTTGCCAGCACCTCGCGGTCAATCGGGAAGGCTGTTCCGGCCAGCGCGCCGCAGCCGAGGGGCAGAATCGCCACCCGTTCGCGCAGGTCATTCAGGCGCTCTTTATCGCGCTCCAACGGCCAAAAGTGACTCATCAACCAGTGCGCCAGCGTCACCGGTTGAGCGCGTTGCAAGTGGGTATAGCCGGGCATCAGCGTTTCGGTATGTTGTTCGGCCAACAATATCAATGCCGATTGCAACACACAGATTGCAGCGTGCAATCCCGGCAGCGAATCCAGCATCCACAGGCGAAAATCGGTCGCCACCTGGTCATTGCGGCTGCGGCCGGTGCGCAGTTTCCCTGCCACAGGCCCGATCAACTCGCCCAGCCGCCGTTCCACGGCCGTGTGAACATCCTCATCGGCAGGCTGAAACACAAACGTTCCCTGCTCAAACTCTTTGGCGATCACTTCCAGCCCATTGTGAATGGCCGAATTCTCGCCCGCCGAAAGCACGCCGGCGCGAAAGAGCGCCTCTGCCCAGGCGATCGAGCCGCGCACATCCTGCCCCGCCAGCCGTTTATCGAAAGGCAAGGACGCGTTCAACGCCCAGGCACGTCCATCCAGTTTGCCGCTAAATCGTCCGCTCCATAAGGTCATAAGGCCTCCATCCGACTATTCGACCATCCGACTACCGGACTAATCGCGTTTGAACCTGGAATAATCCGGCTTCGGCAAATCCACCCCTGCCACCGGCAGGCCGTTCAGCGCCCGCACTTTGAGCGAAAGCCCGAGCAGGCGGATGAAGCCCTCGGCGTGACTCTGGTCATAGACATCTTCCTGCCCAAAGGTAGCAAAGTCCTCGCGGTACAGGCTAAAGGACGACTTGCGCCCGGCGCTGATGAGGTTGCCCTTATAGAGCTTCAGCCGCACCGTGCCGGTCACCGGCCCCTGCGTGGCATTGACGAAGGCATCCAGCGCCTCGCGCAGCGGCGTGAACCACAAGCCGTAATAGACCAGTTCCGCGTATTTGATGGCGACCATCTGTTTGTAGTGCATGGTCTCGCGATCGAGGACCAGCGATTCGAGTTCGCGATGGGCGTAGAGCAGAATGGTGCCGCCGGGGGTTTCATACACGCCGCGCGACTTCATCCCCACCAGGCGATTCTCGACCAGGTCGACGCGCCCGATGCCGTGCGCCCCGCCGATGGCATTCAGCCGCTCGATGAGCCTGGCCGGGCTCAGGCGTTCGCCGTTGACCGCCACCGGGTTGCCGCTCTCGAACTCGATCTCGATACATTCGGGCTCGTCCGGCGCGTTTTCGGGCGACGTGGAAATCTGATACATGCTCTCTTCCGGTTCATTCCACGGGTCCTCCAGCAGGCCGCCCTCGTGAGAAAGATGCCACAAGTTTGAATCGCGGCTGTAAATGGATTTGAGCGTCGCTGTGACCGGCACGTTATGTTTGGCCGCGTAGGCAATGGCATCCTCGCGTGAACGAATCTCCCATTCGCGCCACGGAGCAATGATGGTCAGGCGTGGATCGAGTGCCATCACGGTCAACTCGAACCGAACCTGATCGTTGCCCTTGCCGGTCGCGCCGTGCGCCACCGCGTCCGCGCCGACTTCGTGGGCCACGTCCACAAGATGTTTAGCAATCAACGGGCGCGCCGCCGAGGTGCCGAGCAGGTACTTATGCTCATACACCGCCCCGGCCCTGAGCATGGGGAAGAGATACTCGCCGGCGAACTCCTCGCGCACATCGTGCATGATGAACTGACTGGCGCCGCTCTTGAGCGCCTTTTGCTCCAGCCCGTTCAGGTCCTCATCGCTCTGGCCGATATTGGCGCAAAACGCCACCACCTCGCAGCCGTAGTTCTCGCGCAGCCACGGCACGATGACCGAGGTGTCCAGGCCGCCGGAATAAGCCAGGACAACTTTTTGGACAGACGGCTTTGGTTTGGATTTCATAGAGACACTCCTCGAAAACAAAACAACCCTCCGAGAAGGAGGGCTGTCTGGGTAAACGGATTCGATATGCGCTCAGATGACGAGGTTTGCTCCGCTGCACTCCAAACACAACCAGCCCAACCTTCCCGAAGAGGTGGGCTGCGGACGACGGGAGCGGGGCAGAGCAAAGGTCGGGTACATAATTGGGCGCCATTTTACCACCAAGCCGAGACGTGTCAAGGCTCTGGAAGTGCGATTCGGCATGCCAATTTCACCCATAGCGCGGGATTTATCCCGCGGCCCAAACGCGACCTCAACGTCGCAGCGCAGAATCTTCACGGTTGTGATAGATTCTCAAGAGCAACACTGTAAAGCACCGAAGCATTTATAATGAGATAGTTATACCTCGCTCGCCATGTCGCGGTCTGGCCGCCTTCGAAAAGCACTCGCTCGGGTGATCGGCGGCTGGGCGCGACTCTGTGCGGGCCATACGCAGGAGCAAAGAGATGAAACGTCAACGGTTCTCGATCCTTTCCTGGGCGGCCGCGCTCCTCGTCCCTCTGTCCCTCCTCGGCTTCAGCGTGCGACTTCTGCTCACGCCGCTCTTTCTGCAAATCGAGTACCGCTTGCCGGGCTTCCCGGCAGACGAATACGGTTTCACCACACAGGAGCGCCTGCACTGGGGATCTTACGGCATTCGCTATCTACTCAACGATGCCGGCATCTCTTACCTCGGCAACCTCAAGTTCCGCGACGGCAGGCCGCTCTTCAACGAACGCGAACTCAGCCACATGCAAGATGTCAAACGCGTCACCCAGGGTTTTTTGCGTCTCTGGCTTCTCGATCTGGGCCTCTTGCTTCTGTTGGGGCTCTGGTCATGGCGCGGGGGGTGGGCGTCCGCCTATCGGCAGGGACTGCGGCGGGGCGGGTGGCTGACGCTTGGGCTAGCACTGACGGTGGGACTCATCGCGGCACTGGGCGCGCTGGGCATGGACGAGGCTTTTTGGGTCTTCTTCTCCGGCTTCCACGCGCTGTTCTTCGAAGGGGCGACCTGGTTGTTCGCCTACTCCGACACGTTGATACGCCTGTATCCAATCCGATTCTGGCAGGATGCAATCTTGTACATTGGGCTGCTGGTCAGCGGCAGCGCGCTGGCGTTGATTCTGGCGCTCCGCCCCGCCAAGGCATGATGTATAATCTCCACCCAGGAGTCAGGGATGTCCGCAACTTTGTCATTAGAAAATCGCATCGCACTCGTGACGGGTGCCGGGCGCGGCATCGGACGCGCCATCGCCCTGGAGTTCGCGCGGCGCGGCGCGGCCGTGGTCGTGAACTATCGCCAATCGGTCGAGGCCGCGCAGGCCGTGGCTTCTGCGATCCAGGCCGAGGGCGGACGCGCCGCCCTCTTCCAGGCTGATGTATCCAATTTTGCTCAGGCGCAGGATTTGGTGAAGTTCACCCTGGACACCTTCGGCGATCTGCACATCCTCGTCAACAACGCTGGCATTACCCGCGACATGCTGATCATGATGATGACCGAAGAAGACTGGGATGCGGTCCTGACCACCAACCTGAAGAGCACCTTCAACTGTTCCAAGGCCGTCGTCAAACACATGGTGCGCAAACGTTATGGGCGCATCATCAACATTGCCTCGGTGGCCGGGCAAATGGGCAATCCCGGACAGACGAACTATTCTGCTTCCAAGGCCGGACAGATTGGCTTTACAAAAGCCCTGGCGCGCGAGGTGGCCTCTCGCAACATCACGGTCAACGCCATTGCTCCTGGCTTCATCGACACCGAGATCCTTGACGCCATGCCCTCCGAGACGCTCCAGGCCGCCCTCAAAATGGTGCCGCTCGGACGCAAGGGCCAGCCCGAGGAGGTCGCTTATGCCGCTGCCTTTCTGGCCTCCGACCAGGCCGCCTACATCACAGGGCAGGTGCTTGGCGTGGATGGCGGAATGGCCATGATGTAGTCGTTGCTTGAAGTGGGCACCCTCGTAACGCGGGATTTATCCCGCAACCCAAACACGACATCCACCCCCTACGGAGACAATGTGTCGCGACACAGAATCTTTACGGTTGTCATGGATTCTCAAGAGCAATATTATTAAGGAGCCGATATGACAGAACACACCCGCCCCGCGGGCAAAACAACCGTCGCCCCCGAAGTGCTGACCACGGTGGCGCGCATGGCGGCCCTCAGCGTGCCGGGCGTGGTTCGCATGGCAGCCGTGTCCGGCGGAGTGAACCGCATTTTTCAGCGCGGCGCCAGCGAGGGCGTGCGCATCAACATCAACCATGATGTCGTCACGGCCGATCTTTATCTGGTGGTGAAAGGCGACCTCAACTTGCGCGAAGTGGGGCGCGAGGTCCAGCAACAAGTCGCCCGCGCCATCCAGGAACTGATCGGCATGGACGTTGGCCGAATCGATGTTCATGTCGAAGATATCGAGTACGAGGCGCCCGAGGCCTGAGCCCCTATGAAGTCCCGCACCAGAGCACGCAGCCTGGTCCTGCAAGCACTTTACGAAATTGATCTGACCCAACACTTGCCTGCCGATGTGTTAAAGGCGCGGCTGGAGGAAACCCCTCTGCCGGAGGAGTTGGCAGAATTCGCCCGCCAATTGCTCTTCGGCATCCTCCCCATGACTCGCGCCCTCGACCAGGTGATTGCAAAATACGCCCCCGAATGGCCGTTCGATCAGGTTGCTGCTATTGACCGCAACATCCTGCGCATGGCATGTTGGGAGTTCGCCGTCTCAGGCAAGACGCCCGTGAAAGTCGCGATCAACGAGGCGGTGGAACTCGCCAAGATGTACGGCTCCGACAGCGCCCCCCGTTTCGTCAACGGTGTGTTGGGCAGCCTGGCCGAACATCAACATGAGATCGAACAGCAGTTGAAGACGGCCACTTCCCTCACGGCCGGGCTGCCGGCTTCCAAGGGCTAACCGTATGGAAATCTTTGGCATCGGCCCCTCCGAACTTTTCTTTATCATCGTCATCATCCTGATCCTGCTCGGCCCAAAAGACATGCAAAGAGCCGGCTACACGCTCGGAAAGTGGCTGCGGCGAATCGTCACCTCCGACGGCTGGAAAGTCGTCCAAAGAACCTCGCGCGAGATCCAAACCCTCCCTCACCGCCTGATGCGCGAGGCGGCCCTGGATGAACTGAAAGAACTTCAGAAGATTCAGGAAGATGTGAATCGGTCCATAAATGCCCTGCCACGCGAATCGATTCAACCCCCTTCGGGCACAGCCGCCGATCAGATCCCATGGAGCGAGAGCCCTCCCGGTCATGCCTCCGCAGAGGACGAGAACAAAGATGCGCCGTCTCCTGGGTAAACTATGGAGGGGGATCACCTTTCCCTTCCGAATCATCTGGAGGCTTCTATCGTCCCTGCTCCACTTCCTGGGGAGGATTCTGGCCTTTCTGTTGCGCGTCCTCACCCTCCCGCTCCGTGTCGTCCGCGCCGTTTATCGCTTCATGCGGAAGGAGCCGGAGGAACATCCGCTCGGCGAGATTCTCTCGGAACTGGCCCAGAACGAGCAGATGCGCCAATTGTTCTGGAGGGAAATTGAAATCCTGCGCGCGCACCTCCTGCGTTCGGTGCTGGCGATCGTCGTCGGCGTGGGCCTCGCCTTCGCCTACACCTCGCAACTGGTGGAATTCCTGGCCCTGCCCATCGGCGGGTTGGGCGCGCTGAGAGCCATCGAAGTGACCGAGTCCATCGGCGTCTTCATGAAGGTCGCCTTGCTGGCCGGCCTGGCGATTGCCTCCCCTTACGTGGCCTTCGAGTTCTGGTTGTTTGCTGCGCCGGGCCTGCGGCCGCGCGAGCGCTTCTACAGCCTGATCGGCATTCCCCTGGCCGCGATCTTCTTCGTGGGCGGCATGGCCTTCACGTATTTCATGTTGTTGCCGAGCGCCCTGCCCTTTCTGCTCAACTTTCTGGGCATTCAGGCCCAGCTGCGCCCGTCCTCCTACTTTTCCTTCGTGACCGGCCTGATGTTCTGGATTGGCGTGGCCTTCGAATTCCCGCTCGTGATCTATGCCCTCACGGCCATGGGGCTGATCAAACCCAAGCCCCTGGTGCAAAACTGGCGCATGGCTGTCATCGTTATCGCCATCCTGGCCGCCGCCATCACCCCTACGGTGGACCCGGTCAACATGGGTTTGGTCATGCTGCCCATGAGCCTGCTATACTTCATCAGCATCCTCCTGAGTTACCTGGCCTATGCCGGGCGGAGGAAGTCGACCAGGAAAACGCTCGCCGAGGAGAGGACGACATGAGGTCCAGATTCCGAAGCGCGGTAGTGGTGGCCGCCTGTGCGGCGGTCTTGAGCGGGACGGCCTGCACCTTTTCGCTGTTCCAGATTCCGGGCTTTCCGGCCGGCCCAACGCTCCCTGCCGCCCCATCCGTGCCCTCGCCCACCCCGCTGCCAAAAGCACAAACGGTCTTCGTCGTCACACTCCCCGAACCCCTGCCGCCGGGCAACTCGCTGGCTCTGAGCCTCCTGGACGAAGTCACGGGTCTGGCGCTCAATCAACAACTCTTTCCGATGCAGGCGCGGGACGCCGTGACCTATGCGGCCACGCTGGCGCTGCCGTACGGCGCGGTGATCCGCTATCGGTACGTGCGCCTCGGCAGCACGCCGATTCTCGAAGACAGCGCGCTCGATGAGCCAATCCGTTACCGTCTCTACTATGTGAGCGGACAAAACGAAGTCCAGGACCAGATTGCCAGCTGGAGCGACAAAACATCCACCTCTCCTGTGGGAAACATCGAAGGGCGCGTCCTCAATGCTGACACCGGCGCGCCGATCCCCAATATCCTGGTGACGGCGGCCGGACAACGAACCTTCAGCGATTCGGCCGGACGGTTCTCTCTGCCCGGACTTCTGAGCGGGACGCACAACCTCGTGGCTTACGCGCCCGATGGGATGTACACAACCTTCCAGCAAGGCGCCACCGTCGCGCCGAATCTCTCCACTCCCGTGGAGGTGCATCTCCAGGCAACGCCGCTGGTGCGCGTCACCTTCAACGTCAGCGTTCCCAAAGAGGGCGTGCAGGGCGCGCCCGTGCGCATGGCAGGCAATTTGTTCGAACTGGGCAACACCTTCGCCGATCTGAGGGGCGGCGTGAGCACCATCGCCGATCGAATGCCCATCCTGAGCCTGCAACCCGACGGACGTTACAGCATTACCCTCAGCTTGCCGGCCGGGGCCTATGTGCAATACAAGTACACACTGGGCGATGGTTTCTGGAATGCAGAACACAAGCTCTCGGGAGAATTCGAGCTGCGCGAGATGCTGGTTCCACAACAAGATGCCATCATCGAAGACCGGGTTGCCACCTGGCGAGCAGGCGCCTCCGCACCGATCTTGTTCGAGGTCGTGGCGCCCTCCGCCACGCCGGCCGGCGACATCGTGTACATTCAATTCAACCCTTACGGCTGGACCGAGCCCATCCCCATGTGGCCAATGGGGAACAATCGCTGGGCATATAAACTGTATGGCCCGTTCAACATGCTGGGCTCCTTCCGCTACCGCTACTGCCGCAACGGGCAATGTGATAGCGCCGATGACCTGGCCAGCGCCGGCGGCGCGGCGCGCGGCCGCGAGATCATCACCAGTCTCACCGAGCAAGACATCCAAGACGTGATCCAGGATTGGGCCTGGCTGACCAATAGCGAGCCGACCGCGCTGGTGGGCTCCCCGGTCTCGGCCCGCGCCGCCGACTTTGTGAGCGGAGTGGAAATCCAGCCGGCATTCCAACCGAACTGGTCTTACCACTACCCCCAGGCACTGCAGAACATTCGCGCCCTGGGCGCCAACTGGGTCATCTTCACTCCTACCTGGACCTACCAGCGCACCGTCCCGCTGGAGTTCGGCCTCCTTCCCGGCCATGACCCCTTCTGGCTGGATTCGGCCCTCATGATCAATCAGGCGCGGGCGCTGAACCTGAACGTGGGCATCTTCCCCACACCGCGTTTCGACCCCTCCGCCTCCGAATTCTGGCGCCGCGCGCCGCGTGATGCAAACTGGTGGCAAACCTGGTTTGATCATTATCGCGCCTTCATCGTGAACTATGCCGACCTGGCCGCCCAGAGCGGCTCGCAGGCCCTCCTGCTCGGCGGCGATTGGCTCGGCCCGGCCCTGCCGAATGGGGCGTTGAGCGATGGCACCCCCTCCGGCGTCCCGCCCGATGCCGAGGCGCGCTGGAAGTCCATCGTGGCCGAGGTACGCCAGCACTTCAAAGGCAAGGTGTGGTGGGCCCTGCCCTACACACCCGGGGCGCTTCGCCTGCCGCTGAACTTCCTCCAGGATACGGATGGCGTCTATCTCTTATGGAGCGCCCCCCTTGCTACCCACTCCCCGGCAACGCAGGAGGAGATGGCTGAGCGGGCCGGCACGCTCCTCGACAACGAAGTCTCCGCACTGCCCTCCGTGCTGAATCAGCCCCTGATGCTGGCCCTGGCCTACCCCTCGGCCAAAGGCGCCGCCAACGGATGTGTGAGCAATGGGCAGGGAAAATGTCTGGATTGGAGCGCCTTCGATCAGCCCAACGATCCGCCCGGCACGTCCGTAGACTTGCAAGAGCAAAAAGAAATCTACGAGGCCCTGTTGAACGCCATCAATGCTCGCCTGTGGATCGGTGGCGTGATCGCGCGCGGTTATTATCCGCCGGCCATGCTGCAAGATAAATCCGCCTCGGTGCACGGCAAGCCGGCCGCGGATGTGCTGTGGTACTGGTTTCCTCGCCTGACAGGCATGGTGAAGTGAGACGCCCGCTCCGAAGCAGCCTGCGGAAGCGCATCGCCGAGTTGCGCAGGAGCGACCTTGCAGCCATCGCGTACTCCAATTATCATATAGACGAATCCATCCCGAAAGGGCAAACCCGCTGCGAGGCGGGGATGCAAAGTCATGGGTCTGCTCTTGGCAGATCGCAAGACCGCCGAAGGTGCTCACCCGGCGGTTTTGTTTTCAGGCAATTCGTCAGATCGATTCGTGGCGCGGGATTCATCCCGCAAGGAGGCCAAAGTCTCAGATCAGGGAATCCCCATACCCCTCTGCATGTTCCGTCATACCACATTCTTCAGGAGGCTAGAAGTCATGAAGACAAAGTTCCTTCATCTCGTCCTCGCGCTCGGATTTCTCCTGGGCACAACGCACGCGCCCGCAACCGCTGCTCCCCCTGCTCCGGGCAAGCCGAGTGCCAGCAAGGTCGTTTTCTTCGCCTCGGACGGCATGCGACCCGATCTCATGGAGCGTTATGCCTCCGAAGGCGTGATGCCTACTTAACGCTCTTCTCATGGCCGAGGGGGTTCGCTGAGAGAACGGCCTGCTTCAGGGCTTTCCCCCCAACACCGGCGTGGGCTGGTACACGTTGGCCACAGGCGCATGGCCGGGTGAGCATGGTTCGACCAACAACACCTTTCACCGCATTGGGGAAGGCAATTTCAACAATCGCACCTCCTTCTCGACCTCGGGCATCTCGCAAGCCGACACGCTGGCTCAGGCGGCCGAACGCGCCGGGAAGAAGGTCGCCCAGGTGGAATGGGTCGGTGGACGTAACGCCAACATTGCCGGCCCGACGGTGGACTTCGCCAACTTCTTTTCAACGCGCGGCGTGTTGACCTTCCCGCGCCTCCCGGACGAGGAAGCCGGCGCGGCCGCCTTTGGCCTCTCCTATCAGGTGGCCTCGTTCTCTCCGGCCAGCGGCTGGACAAACGTGCCTCCCGGCGATCCCGCCGCTCCAGCCCGGCAAACGTCGCTGACCATAGCCACAACCTTTATGACAGCCTTGTAGATGGCATCCCCGCTTATGATCACATCATACTTGTGCGCAGAGCCGCTGCGAAGGACGGCAGCCAGGCCGCAAGCAGCCTCGCGGTGGGCG
>JBBIKK010000071.1:0-11382 GCA_037445475.1 Chloroflexota bacterium | reverse complement strand
CTCTCCCACGCGGGAAAGGGGATGGAGGTGAGGGCGGCAGGCAGCTACGATTACGGAAATGATTTCTTAAACTTGCCCTGTTGCAAGCATGTCATTGTGAAGCGACGCAATCTCCCGCCTGTTTTATAGACTGCTTGGGGCACATGGGCGCCCTCGCAGTGGCACTCTGTCCGGGTGTTTGTAACTGAGCATCTTAAACTTCATCATCCGGTTGCTTGCGCCGCCTGGACGGTTTCCGTATGCACGGAGAGGTCGGCCTCGGTCCTGCGATTCTGAATTTATGGGCAATCCCCAGACGGCTTTTCCCTTGACAGATCTGATCTTCCATGATACAGTCAGGCACGAAGGATACCAGGGAAGTTCGCTTTGGAAGGAACACCAGACGGCTCATGGGTATATCCCGTGAGCCGTTTCGTTGTGAACGTTCCGAAAGCAACGCACTATGAGTACCCTCCAAAAATTCTTTTGCCAAGGAGGCAAATCCAATGTCGGAACGTATCACAGGTACGGTCAAATGGTTCAACGCGAGCAAGGGCTATGGTTTTTTGGCTCGCTCGGGTGGGCCGGACGTATTCGTCCACTTTTCGGCCATTCAAGGCGATGGTTTCAAAAACCTTGAAGAGGGCCAGCGGGTGGAATTCTCCGTAGAATCCAGCCCGAAAGGGCCGCAGGCCACGAACGTCGTGGTCATCGGCTAGTGGAACGCAAAATCCCCAGGAGCACATCCTGGGGATTTTTGAATCGCCGACTTCGATCAGCCATGCCGCTGCATGAAGCGCTCCATGCGCTGCAGGGCCTCCTCGATCTTCTCGTAGGCTGTGGCGTAGCAGGCGCGCACGAAGCCCTCTCCGCCGGGGCCGAAGGAGTTGCCCGGCACGACAGCCACATGTTCCTCCTCGAGAAGTTTTTGCGCGAAGGTCTCGTCATCCAGGCCGGAGGCACGGATGTTGGGGAAGGCGTAGAAGGCGCCGCGCGGCTCGAAGGTCTGCAGCCCGAGGCGATTGAGGCCGCCCACCAGCAAGCGGCGCCGGCGGTCGTACTCGGCCAGCATCTCCTGCACGTATGGCTCGCCGCTCCTCAAGGCCTCGATGGCGGCGTCCTGGGCCGTCGTGGGCGCCGACATGATGGAGTATTGGTGGACGCGCACCAGCCCTTTGATGAGGTTGGCCGGCCCACATGCATACCCGATGCGCCAGCCGGTCATGGCGTAGTCCTTTGAGAAGCCGCCCAGCAGAATCGTGCGCTCGCGAATGCTCTCGGCGAGCGAGGGCACACACACGTGCTTGAAGCCATATACCAGGCGATCATAGATTTCGTCCGAGACCAGCAGGAGATCGTGTTCCTCGGCCATCCTGGCCACTTCCATCAACACGTCCCGCTCGGCCACTGCCCCGGTGGGATTCGCCGGATAGGCGACGAAGATGGCCTTGGTGCGCGGCGTGATCGCCCGGCGGATTTCATCGGGATCCAACTGGAAGTTGTTCTCCAGACGACTTGGGATTTCGATCGGCACGCCGCCGGCCAGGATCACCTCTGCCTGATAGGAGACGAAGCACGGGGTGGGAATGATCACCTCGTCGCCGGGATCGAGGATGGCCGTGAACGTCAGATACAGGGCTTCGGAGACGCCGACGGTGACGAGGATCTCATGCACCGGATCGTAATTCACTCCGTACAGCCGCCCGAGATGCTCGGCGATGGCCTGGCGCAATTCGAGGCGTCCGTGGTTAGAGGTGTAGTGAGTTTCCCCCCGTTCCAGCGAGCGAATGCCGGCTTCGAGGATGGGGCGAGGGGTAATGAAGTCCGGCTCGCCAATGCCGAGCGAGATCACGTCCTTCATCGTCGCCGCAATATCGAAGAATCGGCGGATGCCCGAGGGCCTGAGCCCGGCCACACGCCTGGAGAGTCGTTGGACGCGTGTCGATTCTTGCATGCCACCTCCATGTTTACTGCGGTCGAATGCTCCATTCCTCGGGAATTTCCCGGTAGATGAGTTCGAACACTTGTCCGTCGCGGGTGCGGACGCGAAACCCCTTTTCGCCCGGTCCGCGCCAGCGAGCCAGGATCTCGGTCACTTCCAGGCGCTGGTCTTGCCACGTCAATGCCAGAGGGCGCTCGGCATATTCCGAGTCCGAACGGCACTCAACCATGTCCTTATTCTAGCGGGTTTGACCGAAAAGGGGTAGGGCCGGATCACTCTATGATTACGGAACTGTTATCGCCGATGTTCACCGCCATGGCCTCCCCCCCGCCTCTGCCCTGGACCCTGGCCCGGGCGCCGACCAACGAGCGCTTCAGAACGGCATCGCGAATCTCACACTCTGCATCGAGGATGCTGTCCTCGATGCGACTTCCCGAAATCATACATCCTGCCCCAATGGAGGCATACGGCCCGATCACCGAGGAGCGAATCTGCGCCGTCTCGTGGATGAAGGATGGCTCGATCACCTGCACGTCGGGGGAGGCTGTCCAACGTTTGGCGGGCGGATGGTGCTGCAATAGGTAACGATTGGTCTCCAGCGTGGCCTCGATGGTGCCCGTGTCCAGCCAAGTATCCACGGCCTGGACGCGCAGCACGGCGCGGCGTTCGATCATGATATTGATGGCCTCCACCAGAAAGAACTCGCCCTTCAGTTGCAAATTGCGCTGCATCTGCTCTTCGATGGCCTCGATCAAATCCTGTGCGCGCCGAAAGTAATAACAGCCGACGACAGCCAGGTTGTTCTCCAGGCCGGATGGCTTCTCGATCAGGCGCGTGATCTGGCCCTGCGCGCTGACCTCGGCCACGCCGAAGCGGCGCGGGTCGGGGACGGCCTTGACCCAGGCCACGCCGTCGCTCCTCTCGCGCTCCAGAAAGGAAAAGTCCGCCTCGAGCAGCGTATCCGCAAAGCACAGCATCATCGGCCCGGCGAGGTGCTGACGCGCCAGATAGAGGGCATGAGATTGTCCCTTCATCTCCCGTTGGACGACATAACGGGCCTTGAGGGTCGGGTAATGGGCAGAGATAAAGGCGGGGATGTGCTCTTCGCCCAGGTGCGGCCCGATGATGAACACATATTCGGCTTCCCGGGCATGGGGGAGGCTGTGAAACATCTCCAACAGGTAATCGAGGGCGGTCTTGCCGGCCACGGCTACCAGCGGCTTGGGCTTGCTCCAGGTGTGCGGGCGCATGCGCGTTCCCCAGCCGGCCATGGGGAGGACAACTTTGAAGGTCTCGCTCATGAGAGGCTCATCTGCAGGGAACTCAGGAATGTCCCAGGATGGGATGGGGACGATAGGCCTCTTCGAGGCGGCGTACTTCCTCCTCCGAGAGTTGGATCTCCAGGGCGGCCACGGCCTGCTCCAGATGTTCCAGGCGGGTGGCACCGATGATGGGAGCCGTGATGTAGGGCTTGTTGAGCACCCAGGCCAGAGCGATCTGCGGGCCGCTCACGCCGCGCGCCCTGGCCACCTCCTGCACGCGGTCGGCGACCACGAAATCCTCCTCGCGGTAGTACAATTCATGAGCGTATTGATCGGTCTTGGCCCGAATCGTATCGCCCCAATCGCCCTTGCGGTGGTGGCCGGCAAAGAAGCCGCGCGCCATGGGGCTCCAGGGGATCAGGGCCACGCCCTGGTCGAGGCAGCAGGGGATCATCTCCCGTTCCTCCTCGCGGTAGATCAGGTTGTAGTGATTCTGCATCGAGACGAAGGGCGTCCAGCCGTGCAGGCGGGCCGTGTATTGTGCCTTGACGAACTGCCAGGCAAACATGGACGAGGCGCCAATGTAGCGCGCCTTGCCGGCCTTGACCACATCGTGCAGGGCTTCCATGGTCTCCTCGATGGGGGTGCTGTAATCCCAACGATGAATCTGGTACAAATCCACGTAATCCATCTTCAGGCGACGCAGCGAGGCATCGATCGAGTCCAGGATGTGTTTGCGAGAGAGGCCGCGGTCGTTGACATCGTCGCTCATCGGGTTGAAGACCTTGGTGGCAATGACGACCGTCTCACGCCGCACGCCCAGCGCTCTCAGCAGATTGCCCAGCACCTCCTCGCTCTTGCCCAGCGAGTATACATCAGCCGTATCGAAGAAGTTGATCCCCAACCCCAGGGCGCGCTGGATGAACGGGCGAGCCTCCTCTTCTTCGAGGACCCATTCGCGCCATTGCCTGGAACCGTAGGACATCATGCCCAAACACAAGCGCGAAACTTTCACTCCGCTTTTGCCCAGGTTGACGTATTGCATAGTAACTCCTCCAATGTGACTGTCTACCATCCTGAAAAGGTCGTGAGAACACACATGTTCTTCGTCATGGCGAGGGCGACGGTCGAGTAGCGCACGAAGCGAGCGTATCGAGACCCAGCCCGAAGCCATCTCTGCCTTTAGCGAGGAGACGGCCACGCTTGCCGTGACAGGCGGTAGCTACAATTTGTTGTTACCTACCCCTCCTCGGGCATTCCGCCCGGGCATCTTGGAAATGCGGAAGGCAGAATGAGAATGGCAAAAAGCCCATTCACCGTCCGCCTCTCCGCCTCCAGCCTATCTGATATCACCTGCCGTACAGTAGAAAGGTGGGCCATTGCAGACATGGGGTGTTGCCCATCATGCATTCTTCAAGTTGGCCAGGCTGGCTACCAGGCGTTTCATGCCGACCGATTCAAAGGCCACATCGACGATCTCATCCCCATCCTGGAGGCGGCTCTCCAGCACAATGCCCTCGCCCCACAGGGGATGGTGCACGCGGTGTCCGGCCTGGAAGTGCCCTTCGAGGCGGGCAGGCGGCCGCGGCTCGCGTGCGGAATCGCTCCATCTTGCCCTGGAACGCGCCTGGCGCGGGGCGCGTCCCCCTCCGCTCAGGAGGTGAGCAGGGATGTCATCCAGGAAGCGCGAGGGGAACGTGGCCTCGCCATAGCCGCGCCTACCGCGCTGCAGGGCGCGCACAAGGTAGAGTCTCTCTTTGGCGCGCGTCATGCCGACGTAGAGCAGACGGCGCTCCTCCTCCATCGCCTCGGGATCGTCAAACGAGCGGCTGTGAGGCAGAAGGCCATCATCCAGGCCGACGATGAACACCGCGCCGAACTCCAGGCCCTTGGCGGCGTGCAGGGTCAGGAGCGTGGGGGCATTGACGTTGTCCTGCAGCGTGTCCTGGTCGGCGATCAGGGCCACGCTTTCCAGGAATTCGTCCAGGCTGCGATCCGAATATTCCGCCGTCAGGCGGCGCAGTTCCTCGACGTTCTCCCAGCGTTCCAGGCCCTCCTCCGTTCCGTCGTTGATGTAATCCTTGTAGTTGAGGTCCCGCACAATGCGATCGAACAGTTCCGTGACCGTATACACCCTGGCCGCGGCGTGCCAGGCAGCCAGCAGGGCGCCGAAATCGGCCAGGGGGATCAGGCTGCGCCCCGTGAAGCGATTCCAGAAGAAGGACTCAGGGCCGCGCGCCAGATCGAGCAGGACCTCCCCCGCCGCCGTTCCCTGCTGCTGAGCCACGGTGTGGAGAGTGAGCAGGGTTTTCTCTCCGATGCCGCGCGGCGGGACGTTAATGATGCGGTCGAGGCTGGCCTCATCGGCCGGATTGTGAACCAGGCGCAGAAAGGCGATCAGGTCTTTCACCTCGCGCCGGCCATAGAAGCGTTGTGCCCCGACCAGGCGATAGGGCAGGCGCGCCTGGAGAAAGGCTTCCTCGAGCAGGCGGGACTGAGCGTTGGTTCGGTACATGACCGCGCACTCGCGCGGCTCGAACTGTTGACCGGCCACCAGGCCGGCAATGGTATCCACCACGAAGGCGGCCTCGGCATAGTCATCGGGGGCTTCGTAGTAGAGGATCTTTTCCCCCTGGCCGCGCTCCGAGAAGAGCTGCTTGCGAGTGCGATGCGCCGCCCGCGCCATCACACCCATGGCGGCATCCAGGATGTTCTGGCGCGAGCGGTAGTTCTGTTCGAGCAGGATGATCTGGGCCTGCGGGAAGTCCGCCTCGAAGCGCATCACGTTGCGATAATCGGCCCCCCGCCAGCGATACACGCTTTGGTCGGGGTCGCCCACACAGAACAGATTGTGATGATGCGAGGCCAGGTGCTTGATCAAAACATACTGGGCAAAGTTGGTGTCCTGGAACTCATCCACCAGCACATGGCGGAAGCGCTGGGCGTACTTCTGGCGCACATCGGGGTTTTCTTCCAACAAGCGCGCCATGTATACCAGCAGATCGTCGAAATCCACGGCGTTGCTGGCGATCAAGCGCTGCTGATACTCCCCGTACACCCGCTTGACGACCTCATCCCGGTAATTGTGGACGGGGTAATCCGGCGGCGCGAGCAACTCGTTTTTCGCGCGCGAGATGGCGGCATGAACACTGGCCGGACGATGGGTCTTTTCATTGATGTTCAACTCGCGGATGATCCCTTTGACGAGGCGCTCCTGATCCTCGGTATCGAAGATCACAAAATTGGATTGGAGCGGCAAGTGTTCCGCTTCGCGGCGCAGGAGGCGCGCGCAGACGGCATGAAACGTGCCGATCATCATCCCCTCGGTGGCGCGCTCGCCCAGCAGAGCGCGGACGCGCCCTTCCATCTCGCGCGCCGCTTTATTGGTGAAGGTGACGGCCAGGATTTCCCAGGCGCGCACCGCTTGAGAGGCGATCAGATAGGCAATGCGCTGGGTCAACACCCGCGTCTTGCCGGACCCTGGGCCGGCCACCACCAAAACAGGGCCATTGCCGGCCGTGACGGCGGCTCTTTGCTGGGGGTTGAGTTGCTCGAGGAAGTCCATGGGCGGGATGCGGCTCTCTGCCGGCCGGGCGTGCGAACTGCCATCGCCATGGCGCGGGTCTTACACCACGCCTTCAGCCTTTGGGGTAGATCGTGACTTTGCGGTGTGGCTCCTCGCCCGAACTTTGGGTCGTCACCGCCGGGTGATCGCGCAGTTCCAGATGGATGATGCGGCGCTCTGCGGCCGACATCGGCTCCAGGGTCAACTTGCGGCCGGTCTTCATCACCTGATCGGCCATGCGCCGCGCCAGCTGGCGCAGTTGACGCTCGCGGCGCTCGCGGTGGCCCTCCACATCCACGACCAGCCGCACGAACCGACCGCTCGCCTTGCCCACCATCAGGGAGGCCACGTATTGGAAGGCGTTCAATATCTCGCCTCGGCGTCCGATCAGCACCCCCAGGTCCTTCCCGTGGACGCTGACCAGGATGGGTTGGTGTTCGTCCTGGCCCTCGCCATAATGGGCCGAGACCTGAGCCTGCAGCCCCAGGTGAAACAGGAGCCTGGAGACGATCGTCTCCGTCGTGTCCAAAAGCGCGTCGTGGATCTGGGCCGGGGAGGCCGCGGCTTCGAGCGCGCCGGGCCCTGAGGCGGGAGCAGGGCCCTCCATCCTGGCCTGTTCGGCCGGGCGCGCGGTGGTGGCTGTGCCCGGCTGGGCTGCGGGTGGTGGATTCACGGTCAGGCGCACCCGCACCTGGCGTCCCCCCAGGCCGAACAGCCCCCGGCTGCCTGCATCCAGCACTTCCACGCTCACGGCATCGGCCGTCAGTCCCAGTTGCGCCAGTCCCTGTGCCAGGGCTTGTTCAACCGTAGGAGCGATGACCTCCAGCGTAGTTCGCTCGACCATAGTAGACCTCTCCAAAAGATTTTACCTCCTCCTGGCGCTCTTCGAGGCCGCCGGCCGATTCCCCCCCGGCAGGAGGTTGCGCCACTGCACGCGCCCCATGGCTGCGTATTGAACGATGCCCAGCACGTTGCTGGTGATGAAATAGACTGCCAGGCCCGAAGCGAAACTGAGGGCAAAATATCCCAATAGCAACGGCATGTAAATGCTCATCATGCTGTTCATGGCAGCCGTCTGGTCGTTGGGGTTGGTGGAGGGGGGCATGGTGAGTTTCGTTTGCAGATACGTAGTGAGGGCGACGATGATGGCCAGCGAGGGCAGGGCCAGGCCAAATACATTGATGTGCTCCGGGCTGCCCAGGTCCATCCACAGAAACTTGCTGTTGATCGGGATGATGCCCGCGATGTTCATGAAGGGATAGATGCTGCGCGCCAGTTGAAGCAGTCCGAGCGGGGTGGCGGCCAGTGCCCGGATGATGCTCTGGTACAACCCGATGATGATGGGGAATTGAATCAAGGTCGGCAGACAGGAGGCAAAGGGGTTGATGCCGCGCTCGCGGTAGATGCGCATTTGTTCCTGCGCCAGCCTCTCGCGATCCTTGGCATATTTCTTCTGAATGTCTTGCCATTCCTTGTCATTCTGCAGGTCTTGCATCACTTTCGCGCTTTTCAACTGTTGCGTGTTGAGTGGCCAGGTAATGAGGCGAATCAGGATCGTGAAGAGAATGATCGCCACGCCGAACATGTGCGGCCCGGGGCCCAGCAAGTCATAGATCCACAGCAGGAGATTGGTGAAAGGGTGAATGATCAACAGATCCCACATAAACCACGTCCTTACTTTCCGGTGAACTTCCAGAGAATCTGCCCCTCGGGGTTGAGGGCTGCCATCAGGAAGTCGGCGTTCAAGGGCGAGACGAGAATCTGTTCGCCCGCGTCCACGATCGAGGCGTAGATCTTGCCTCCCACGTTGACGTCCCAGACCTTCTCGCCGGCGCGGTTGAAAGCGATCAATGTGCCGGCCTCGGTGGCGGCGAGGAGGTTCTCGCCTCGCGCCAGCAGGCTGGCCGTGATGGCGCCATCGGGCTGGATCTCGGGCCAGCGGTTCTTGCCATCCGAGGCGTCCAGGGCGTAGACGTAGCCGCTGAGGTCGGCCGCGTAGACGATCCCATCGTCCAGGGTTGGTGTAGCCCAGACCCAATCGTGGGTGGCAGCCGTCCAGCGAATCGTTCCATCTTCCGCATGCACGGCGTACATCTGCCGGGTGAAGGCGCCGGCGTAGAGCGTCGAGCCGTCGGCGCTGAGGGCCGGGGAGGCGGGCAGCGCGCCGCCCAGATCTCTCTTCCAGATGATTTTACGCGCCTGCGGGTCCACAGCATAGAGGAAGTGATCGAGGGAGGCCAGGAAGAGCAATTTGCCGTTCGTCACCGGCGTGGCCCAGAGCGAATGGCTGATCGGAAGCGACCAGATCAACTTTCCGTTGGACAGGTCAAGCACATAGAGTGTGCCGTCGTTATTGGGGGCATAAATCAAGTTGCCCACCACCAAAGGTGCGGCAATCCAGCGATCGGCCGCGCCACGAAAGGGAGCCGGCCAGCGCTCCTTCCCGCTGGCCGCATCCAGGCTGTACAATGCATGGTCGTTGCCGGCACTTCCTGCCAGCAGTTGCCCGTCTGGGGTCAGGAGCGGGTTGCTGTAAAACGTGGCGGCCCCTCCCTTTTCCGGGTATTGCCATACCTTTGTGCCGTCGCGCAGGCGCACGGCATAGATGAACTGGCCATCTGCCAGATAGGCACGCTCGGAGTCAGCTGCCAGGCCCGGCCAGCTCGGGCCACGCCCGGCGGAGGGGGCGCAGGCGCTCAGCCAGAGTGCTCCGAAGAGCAATGCAAAGAGAGGCGTCAAACGCTTCATGGGGAAAATCATTTCTCCTAAAGGACGGGGTCATACCCGCCCGGATGGAATGGATTGCAGCGCAAGATGCGCCAGGCGGCCATCAGCGAGCCTTTGATGGCGCCATATTTGTAGATGGCCTGGTATCCATAATGAGAACAGGATGGATAGAAGCGACAGGTGTCCGGCGGCAGGCCGCGCGCCAGCGTCATCTGATACAGGCGGATCAGGGACAGCAGGAGGAGGCGGGGTATGTTGCGGGGCGTGCGCGGCAGATCGCGCAGGCGCGGTTCATCGGGATACTCGTGAGGCAGGTAGAACTCAGGTTGCATCGGCGGAGATCAGTTTGGCGCGGCGCAGCAACGTCAGCAAGGCCTGGCGGATTTCGCTTGCCGGGGAGGCGAGGAGTGGGGGGCGGGCAATCAAGATCATGTCCCAGCCGGCAGGAAGAAGGGGCAGGAGCGAACGCATGGCCTCGCGCAAAAGACGCTTGGCGCGGTTGCGTTTCACAGCGCTGCCCACTGTGCGGGCAGTGGCTACACCCACGCGTACCGTCATTTCATCATTGGCGTGTACAATCAACACAACAAGCGGGTGCGCATAAGACCTGCCCAATTGTCGCACCCGCTGAAAATCCTCCGACCGCCTCAGACGGAATTTGCGCTGCACCCGGGCCTCGCCGCGCGCCGCTCATTCCTACCAGCGAGGTCGTTTGACGTGTTCGTTGGCCGTGACGGTTAATCGGTAACGGCCGCGCAGACGGCGGCGCTTGAGCACCGCGCGTCCATCTGCAGTGGCCATGCGCGCTCGAAAGCCATGCACACGCAGACGACGGCGGATCTTGGGTTGGTAGGTTCGCTTGGGCATCTAAATTTACCTCTTGTGCCTTTCATCGGGCATTTGATTGCACAGCAGATCCGTTCCTTCCGAAAAGCGTAATATTACAGCGCAAAGTCCAACGCTAGAGAGTGTCTCTTGGGCTGCGGTGCAGGCAAACATTCTCCGGGATTTGTATGTAAACAGATGGTCAAACAGGCGGCAGGTCTCGATACGCCTTTACAGGCCACTCGACCGCTGCCGTATCGAGACCACAACTCGAATCTGCATACACACCCAAATGTCTGCCCCGCCTTGCGCTGTGGGAATAATTATACCGTGAAGATTCGGATTCGGTCAATTTCGCCGGCTGACGTTCCGGGCTGCAACCGAGGCTCGGATTCAAGTTCGGACATCCTGCATGGGAGTATCTTGCGGGGCGCCCGGAGCACTGAAAACGTGTCAGCAATGCCCAGAAGTTATTCCCTGTATCCTACCGTTCCGAACATTCGCAGATTTGTCTGAACTCATGTCCCGACTTCAGCACAGACATTGACGTGCCGATTGAATTTGGTATAATCTATCCGCTTAACCGCCGACGTAGCTCAATCGGCAGAGCACCCGCCTTGTAAGCGGGCGGTTACGAGTTCAATTCTCGTCGTCGGCTCCACCCCGAGAAGTTGGGCTGGTCTCTCAGTCAGGTGGCCTTGCTTCCCAGGGCCAGGTGACTGGTAGATGAGCGGACTGCCAGACTAGCGGGCGGTTACCCAAGTGGCCAAAGGGGACTGACTGTAAATCAGTTGGCAGATGCCTTCGGAGGTTCGAATCCTTCACCGCCCACTGTCGGATGGCCCGGTGAACCAGGCGCGGGCCCATGTAGCTCAGTCGGTAGAGCACACCCTTGGTAAGGGTGTGGTCGTGGGTTCAATTCCCACCATGGGCTCTACAGAGACCGGCAAGCACATTCCTGTCGGAAAAGGAGATGAAAGAAATGGCCAAGCAGAAATTTGAGCGTACGAAGCCGCATTTGAATGTAGGGACGATGGGGCACATCGACCACGGGAAGACGACGCTGACGGCGGCGATCACGA
>JBBIKK010000070.1:0-11667 GCA_037445475.1 Chloroflexota bacterium | reverse complement strand
CTGCTCTCACCTTGGATGTCGTCGTCTCGCCGTCCACTCCGCCCAGTGGGCTATCCTTGCTGGCATTTACTCTGGCTGCCTGCGGATTCTCCTATGGGCTGTCGCAGCGCGGCCTGGTCGAGCCGGCTCCGATCCGACGCGAGGCCGTGGTGGAAGGAATGGATGAGGGCTGGATGGTCCTGGATTCCCAAAACAACATCGTGGACATCAATCCCGCCGCAGAGAAGATCGTCGGCCTGGCACGCGAAAAAGCATATGGGCAACCCGTCACCGCGATCTTGAGCGATCTCCCCAATCTGGCACAAATGCTGGATAGCGACCGGGAGCTGGAGATGAAGAGGAGCGTGAAATCGCAAGAGGGCTGGCGATACATCAACGTGCGCAGTTCACCCCTCGTTGATCGAAGCAGGGGGCGCATTGGCCGCTTGATCGTATGGCGCGACGTCACCGAACGCAAGCTGGTCGAGGACGCGCGTCAGCGCGCGCGCGATGAGTTGTTCGTCCTGCTGAACGCCATTTCCAGCGCCGCTAGTCAGACCATCAACCTGGACGAGTTCCTTTCGGAATCGATCTACCAGATTATCTATCCATTTCGCAGCCAGGGTGTTGCCATCTTCTTATTCGAGGAGAGGGGTGAAAAACAGGAGGGCGAGGCCTTTCTCGCTTCCCACTTCGGCTTGGCCGCGGAAGCGGTCGAACGCATGGCAGCCATGCCGATCTCTGAACCCTTGTTCCAGTGGATTTTGAGCAAGCGGCAACCCGTGTTGATCGACGACATGGAAAACGACGCCCGCCTTCCTCAGCCCATGCGCAGGATGGGGTTTGCCGGTCTGTTGGCCGCTCCGCTCATCACTCAGGCCGGGGATGAAAGCAAGGTCCTCGGTTGCATCTGCCTGGCAAGAAAAGAAAGACCCCTCTTCAGTCAAGATGAGGTTGTGCGGCTGAACACCATCTCCGATCACATTGCCAACCTCGTCGACAGCGACCGGCGCCGCAAGCTGGCCATTTCTCTCTCCGAGCGCCGGCAGTTGGTTCGCGACCTGCACGACTCGGTCAGCCAGAAGCTCTACGGGCTGGTCACCCTGACGGAGGCAGCCCAGGCCGCCCTGGAGGCCGGCTCCATGGTCAACCCATCCCAAATCCTGGCGCGCATAGGCGAGAACGCGCGTCAGGCGGTCAAGGAAATGCGCCTCTTTCTCTACCAGATCCAACCCGTTGATATTGATAAGGAAGGCCTCATCTCCGCCCTGCACCACCGCCTGGCGGCTGTGGAAGGGCGAGCAGACATAAAGGCCCGCTTTCTGGCCGACGAGAATATTTCACTACCCAAAGAGAAAGAGATCGCCCTTTATTTCATTGCCCAGGAGGCCCTGAACAATGCGCTCCGCCACGCCCACGCCAAATCGGTGACCATCACCCTCAAGCAGGGCCGGCGCAACCTCATCCTCAAAATCCAGGACGACGGGCGCGGCTTCGACCCCAAGAAGGTGGAGCGCGGCGGCCTCGGCCTGCAAAACATGAAAGAAAGAGCACTGCAAATCGGCGGAAAAATCCAAATCCTATCCAGACCGCAACAGGGAACGAAAATCATAGTTCACGTCCCGAAAGAGGAAGCGGCTCAACCCCTAAAATACAGGCGGCAAATATGAAGACATCGAGAACAAAGAAAGTGCGCGTTCTTGTGGCCGACGACGAGAGCGTGGTGAGAGAAGGCATCGTCACGATCCTCTCCCTGCAGCCCGATATCGAAGTGGTCGGGGAGGCGCGGGATGGCCTCCAGGCTCTGGAACTGGCCCGTCGCACCTGCCCGGACGTCATCCTGCTCGACATGGTCATGCCCAAACAGGACGGGCTGGCCACCATCCCTCGATTGAAAGAGGCCCTGCCAGAGAGCCGCATCCTGGTACTGACCAGCTTCGCCGAAAGCGATCGCGCCTATCAGGCCATCAAGGCCGGGGCGTTGGGATACATGCTCAAGGACGCCACCCGAACGCAACTGCTGCAGGCCATCCGCGACGTGGCCAGCGGGCAGGCCTCCATTCAGCCCTCCGTCGCCCTGCGGGTGATCAACGAGATCGATCATCCCGCCCACGCCTCCTACACGGTTGATCCCCTCACCCCGCGCGAGCTGGAGACACTGCGGCTGATCGCGCGCGGCTACAGCAACAAAGAAATCGCCGACGCGCTCTGCGTGCACGAGCGGACAGTCGCCAAGTACGTCAGCAGCATCCTTGAGAAACTTCAACTCGCCAACCGAACTCAAGCCGCGCTCTATGCCATCCGTGAAGGCCTGACGGAAGGACGCGAAAAGACGGCCAAAAAGTAACTGCCATCCTCGCCCTGACCCTCGACTTTAGGGCAGCAGGTGGTTAGCCAAAAAATAAATGCCAGACCCCGCGGTCTGGCTCGTGAAACGCGAAACACCCGCCCGGACGGGTGTTTCGTTTTTGAACAGAGATCCCATTCCGGGCAAATTCTTGCCTGGTCATTTATGACCGCCGGCTCATCTTTTGCTGCGGTCAAAAAAGAATCCCGGAAAGCGCCTTTTTCGGGTTTTCGCTGAGGGAGGCGGCTTCTATAATGTAAACGCACACCACAAAAGAGTTGATGGCCTCGGAGTCGAATTTGTTACTTGGACAGTATGCAAGCACGCTGGACAAAGGGCAGCGCCTGAAGATTCCGGCCGCGTTCAGGGGCGAGGCAGCCGGCGGCCTCTTCATCACCCAGGGGTTCGAGCAAAACCTGCTGGCCTTCACTCCGAACGCCTTTCAGGCGCTCTATCGAAGAATCAGGACCCTCAACATGGCGGACCCAACCGTGCGTCTATTGGTGCGCCTGATCTTCGGGAGCGCACACCTGACGGCAGTCGATCATCGCAACCGCATCCTCATCCCGGAGCCGTTGAGCACCTTCGCCGGCTTGAGCAGCACGGTTCTGCTCATCGGGCAGGGCGATTACTTCGAAATCTGGTCGCCCGCCTCCTGGAGCGAGCAGGAAGCCCAACTGAGGGATGTGCGGGCCAACGCGAGCAGATTTTCGGCGCTGGATCTGACAGCCCGATAAGCCCCTCGATACTCACAAACGGAGCGTTCCGATGCAAAAGAATCTGAAAACCAGGCCAGGCCCATCGAAAGATGGGACACGCAGCAAGAAAATTCGCATCCTGCTGGTGGAGGATCAGAACATCGTCCGCGAAGGCATTGCGGCCATCCTCTCCTTCCAACCCGATATGGAGGTTGTCGCCCAGGCCGAGGACGGCCTTCAGGCCGTCGAGCTGGCGCGGCAAACCCATCCCGATGTGATCCTGCTGGATATGGTCATGCCCCGCCAGGACGGGCTGGCCACCATCCCGAAATTGAAGGTGGTGGCTCCAGGGGCGCGCATTCTGGTGTTGACCAGTTTTGCCGAGAGCGAGCGAGTCTATCAGGCCATCAAGGCCGGGGCGCTGGGCTACATGCTGAAGGATGTGACGCGCACGCAACTCCTGCAAGCCATCCGCGACGTGGCCTATGGAAATGCTTCCATCCATCCCTCCATCGCCATGAAAGTGATCCACGAGTTCGATCACAAGCCCAGCGCCGTCTATCCATCCAACGAAACGCTCACCCGCCGTGAGATGGAGGCGCTGCGCCTGATCGCGCGCGGCCTCAGCAACCAGGAAATCGCCGCCGCCATGGTGGTTCATGAACGCACCATAGCCAAGTATGTAAGCAGCATCTTGAACAAATTGCACGTGGCCAACCGCACGCAGGCCGCCCTGTATGCCATCCGCGAGGGACTGACCACCGTGTCTGCCGAGTGAGGCCCAAGGGAATAATGCGATGGTCATAAATGACCATGTGCCCCAATCCTGTCTACCGGGCAAACATCCATGTTTTTGGGTTTCGCTCAGCCCGTGCCTTGCCTACAATTCAACTCATAACTTGTGCTCGCGTTCGTTTGACTGCTGGAAGAGGAAGCAATGAACAACTTCGATTATGTCATGGCAACCGATTTTGACCGTGCTTGGCTGAACTTTGAATTGGACCTGCCGCTCAAGCCGGGCAAGAACGGACAGCGCAATCCTTTTTACATTGACCGGCCGGGCAATCCGATCGCGGAACTGGCCGATGCCTTGCTGGCGCCATTCTACCGGCCGCCCAAGTTCTTCTTTTCGGGACACCGCGGCTGTGGAAAATCCACCGAATTGCTGCATCTGCTGGCCCGGCCCGGCATCCAGAAAAAGTACTGGCCGATCAACTTCAGCATTCGGGAAGAGGCCGACATCATTGACATCGACTTCCAGGACGTGCTCCTGGCCATCGGCGGACGCCTGTTCCGAGAATACAGGAGACGAGGCGGCGAACTCCCCGATCAACTGCTCAAGGAACTCAACAGTTGGAAAGGGAAAGTAGAAAAAGAAATCACCACGCTCCTGGAGGGGCGCATTTCGGATGTGGAAGTGAGCGCCTCGATCGACGCCTTCTTCGCGAACGCCGGCCTGAAGATGAAACTGGAGCCGGCCACCCGCATCGAGTTGAGGCAGGTCGTACAAACCGACATCACCGGGCTGATTGCCATCATCAACCACATCGCCGCCGCCATTTACAGCCGGGAGCGCCTCATTCCCCTCGTCCTCATCGACGACATGGACAAGCCCGACCTGGAGAAAGCCCGCTCCATCTTCCACGACCGCCGCGAGATCATGATGCAACCGAACTGCGCCATCGTCTACACCGTCTCGAGCGCCCTGTTCTACAGCAAGGAGTTCGATTCGATTCGCGACCAGGCGCTCTTTCTCCCCAACATCTACCTGCATCCTCCTCAGCGCCCAGACCTCCACCACGAGGAGGGGTACAACACCATGAAGCGCTTCGTCCATGTCCGCATGGCGCCCGACCTGATCGAGGACTCGGCTCTCGAACAGGCCATCACCTTCAGCGGTGGCGTCTTCCGCGAAATGGCCCGCATCATGCGCACCGCCATCGGGCGCGCCCGGCGCAGAGGCGCCCGGCGCGTGGAGTTGACAGACGTCGAATGGTCGGCGGCCGAGATCCGCAATGAGTACCGCCGCATCCTGGACAAAGACGACATCAAATTGCTGAAGAAGGTCGTAGAGAACAATTACCTGGAATACAGCGAGCGTCTCCGTCCCCTGCTCCAACTCCTGGCTCTGTTGGAGTACCGCGACCAGGAAAACTGGTGTGACGTTCACCCCGTGCTGAGGAAACTGCTCCATGACCACTCGGCAAAGTAATCCCACCCCCAACGAGGCAGAACCCTTCGAGGAACGCATTGCCGTCCTGGCCAAGGAGTTGGAACTGGCCATCCGGTGGCAACGGCCGTGCCTGCTGTTGGTCGTCTACGGCTCTGAATACGTGCGCGCCGAAGCCCAGGCCGCCCTGGAAAACCAGTTGATCGACCTGGGACAGAGAGTCGTCCAACTTCGGCTGCAAAGCCAGCACACGGCCGACGCGGTTCAGTTCCTCAAGATGCTCACGCCCTCCACAAACACGATCTTCTTCCTGCAGGGCCTGCGCTGGGGTCAGGGACAGGAGACGAACTTCTACGCCGCTCTCAACCTGCAACGAGAATTCTTTGTCGAAAAGCAAATCCGCGTCGTCTTCTGGCTCACGCCGCGAGAGATCAGAGAACTGGCGCACTGCGCTCCGGATTTCTGGGCTTACCGCCATCGCGTCATCGAGTTTTCCGAATCTCCAAAAGCCGAACAGATTTTGAAGGGCGCACTCGAATCGGCATGGCAGGGCATTGGCGAATACGCCGACGAACTCGAAGACACAGATGCAAAAATCTCGCTGCGCGAAGCCCTGCTGATGGAGTTGCCGGAAGAGGAAGAAGCCAGTTTCACACGCGCCAACCTGCTCCTCACACTGGGAATTCTGTACTGGCGCAAAGGCAACTACGAGAGAGCCGAGGAACTGCTTCAGGAGGCACTCAGGCTGGCCGTCAAGATCCAGGATAACTGGTTCGAGGCAGAGTGCTATAACGCCCTGGCCCTCGTCAACACCAGCCTGGAGCGCATCGATGAGGCCATTCGCGCCTACAAACAAGCCATTCGCCTGGCTCCTGACCAGATCTTCGTGTGGAACAACCTGGGCAATCTCTGTGCCAAGATCGACCGCAACGACGAGGCCATGGCGGCCTTCTTGAAGGCGATCGAGTACAACCCCAAAGACCCCATCGCCTGGAACGGCCTGGGAAACGTCTATGCCAAAATCGGCTATACGGACGATGCCATCACCGCCTACCGCAAGTCCATCCAGTTCATGCCAAACTTCGCTCAGCCGTGGAATGGGCTGGGAGATGTGTACGCCAGCAGCGGCAGGGTGGACGAAGCCTTGAAAGCGTACAACAAGGCTATTGAACTGAACAAACATTATGTCACCCCCTGGCTGCGGCTTGGAAATCTCTACGCCAGACAGGATCGCTTTCGAGAGGCGATCAGGGCCTACCAGAGAGCCCTGCACCTGGATGCCAACAACAGCACCATCTGGAACGAACTGGGACTGCTCTACCTGCAGTCGGAATCATATGCCGAGGCCGCAGAGGCGTTCTCGAAGGCCATCGCCCTGGATCGCGGAAACGGCTCGGCCTACAGCAACCTGGCCCTGGCCTACTCCAGACAGGGAAAACACAAAGAGGCCGTCTCATTATGCCTGCGAAGCATCGAGCTGCTCAAAGATGACAAGGACAAAGCCATGGCCTGGAATCGTCTGGCGAACATCTATCGCGCCCTCAACGACTACGACAACGCCATCGCCGCCTATCAAATGGCAGACATGCTCGACCTGGGAAATCCAGACATCCCCTCGGCCAGGGCGGCCACCGAGGCCGCCGCGCCCGAAGCGGAGCCCTCCCTCGCCCCCACCCCCCACGCCGCGCAGCCTCAGGAGCCAGAGGCCGCCCGGCCCGAAACAGAGCCACCCACACAGCCATCCGGCCCGCGCTCGCCGGTCGAGCCGCCCGCGGAGACCGACGCCGAACAGGGCCTCACAGAAGCGCCCACATGGATGTTCCAGCCCGCCGTGGATAGCCTCGTGATGGCTATGCCGGCGCCAGAGGCCAGGAGGCCACTTCGCTCCGAGAAGCGCACCCAAGGAGTCACCATGCAGAAATCCGAGAAGACCCCTGTCCCGCAAGAGAACGAGCGTGTCCCTTCTGCCCAAAACCCACCCGAGAGCGCCAGTGCTTACGCATGGAACGAAAAGGGAAACGCTCATTTCAAGCGCGGCGAGTACGAAGAAGCGATCCAGGCCTATAACAAGGCCATTCAACTCGACCCCGGCTTTGGCTGGCCGTATAGCAACCTGGCGCTGACCTACCTGACCCAGGGGCAATATGCCGAGGCCATCCTGCTCTATCAGAAGAGCATCGATTTATTGGATTCGGACAAGGACAAGGCCATCTGCTGGAACGGACTGGGAAATGCCTACCGCTGCCTCAACGATTACCCCAACGCCGTGGCCGCCTACCAGAAGGCTGCTGAACTCGACCCCCAGACCGCCGGCATGCGCGAGGGCACCAACGCCTTCCAGGCTGGCCAGAATCCCGAGAATGCCCAGCTCTGGAATGAACTCGGAGAACTGTTCTTCAAGAGCGGCGCCTACGACCAGGCTATTCATGCTTTCCACAAGGCTATTCAATTGGAACCCGCCTTCGGTTGGGCATATGGCAACCTGGCCCGCGTCTTGAGCGCCTGCGGCCAATACACAGAGGCCATCGACTTATACAAGAAAAGCCTCGACCTGCTTCAAACCGACAAGGACAAGGCCGCGATCTGGAATCGCCTTGGCAACGTGTATCGCAAACTGAACGACTACGACAACGCCATCAAAGCCTACCAGAAGGCCGTCATCCTGGCCGACGAAGGCATCAATTTGCTCACACGTACACGCTTCAGCTTATTGAGCAATTTGTCCGGTTAAGCGAGCCTGTCATGTTTAAACTCGGAGGCACCAATGAACAACTATGAGTTCTGGGACGAATTGAGCAAGATCTTCAACGCGGTTGTGGCCTATCAGGAGAAGTCCATCGAATTCAACAAGCGCTTCATCAACCCCTGGATTCGATTGGGAAACGTCTTCGATAAGCAGGAGCGCAACCGAGAGGCTATCCATGCCTACCAGAAAGCCATCGAGATCGATCCCACCAACGCTCAAAACTGGTATGAATTGGGGAACGCCTACTTCCGCATGGAGGCCTACGACGACGCCGTTCAAGCCTACAACAAGGCCATTGAACTGGCCTCGGACTCGGGATGGTCCTACAGCAACCTGGCGCTGACGCTGGTCGCCCAGGGAAGGAGTGCAGAAGCCATCCCGCTGTATCAGAAGAGCATCGAACTGCTCACCAACCCGAAGGACAAGGCCATTGCCTGGAATCGCCTTGGCAATGCCTATCGCAAACTCAACGAATACGCGTTGGCGCTGCAGGCCTTCCAAAAAGCCGATGAGCTGGATCGGGAGAATGCCGGCTTCCGCGATGAAATGGACGAGACGGCCAATGAGCCGACCGTCATGGCCAAACAGGAAAGCCATGACGCCACGGCGGCCATCCCTCCCATCCAGTTTGTCCGGGTCGAAAGTCGCGTGGATGGAGGAGAGGAAAATCCATCCCCTTCGAACGGCGCAGACGGCCATGAATCCCTCGCCTTCGAATCGGCGACGGACCCCCTTGCGGGTCACAGCGAGCCCCCGGCCGCCTCCGAGGCCGATAACGTGGAGGCCGCGCCTGCCTCAGGCCAGCCCGCAGACGACGCGGAGACGACAGTCGTAGCCCAAAACACGCTCGAGACGCACACCGCTCCCCTGCACGAATCCGTCACGACCACAGAGACTCCCGGGGCCGTTTCCCTCCTGGCGGTCGAAGAAGCGCAACCCGAGGATCCGGGCACCGCAACAGCCTCTGCCCCGCCCTACCGAGTCGCAGAGGACGAGCCCGGCCTGGGAAGAGCGATCGACGCGGAGGCGACCCTTGCAGAGGCCACACAAGAGCAGAGGGCTAGCGAAGAGATGGCTGCTCCTGGAGTTCCGCTCGCAGAGCCGCCCGGCGCCAAAACGGCGGCTGATGAAGCCCCCATCGAGGCAATCAACACCCAGGGGGAGCAATCGCCCGAGGGTCAGACGGGCGAATCAGAGCTCGAATTCGAAGCGCAGATCCCGGATCTACAGGCCATTGCCGAGGAGCAGTTCGGCGAGGTCGAAGAAGCCGCCGGCCTCGAGCCGACCGAGGTCGAGCTGGCGAGTCCTGAAGAGCAAGAGGCAGGGGCAGAAGCCGGATCGTTGCAGGAGGCGGAAGAGGGAATCTCCGTGGAAGAGAGCCTTTCTCAACACGCGGCCTACGAAGAGTTTTTAAGGGACAACCCAGAGCCGCCCCTCGCCCTGGAAGAAGAAACGGCCGAAGCGTGCCAGGAGGCTCTCCCGCAGGAAGCCGTTGCCAAGATCGATCCCTCAGGCGACGTCCACCTCGAAATGGACGCGCGCAGCGCCCATGTGTGGAACGAACTTGGGAACATCTACTTCAACAGCGGCGCCTACGACGATGCCATCCTGGCCTACAGCAAAGCCATTGAACTGGACCGTTACTTTGCCTGGCCGTACAGCAACCTGGCCCTGACCTATGTTCAGAAAGGCCGCTTTGCCGAAGCCATCCTGCTCTACCAGCGCAGCATCGAACTGTTCAAGGACGACAGGGACAAGGCCATTTCGTGGAATCGCCTGGGAAACGTCTACCGCCGACTCAACGATTACGAAAACGCCATTGCTGCTTACCAGCGAGCCGATGAGTTAGACCCGGCCAACACGACCATCTCCCTGCAATCGCGCTTCAGCTTGTTGGGAAACCATCCATTGAATCAAAAGATGCAAGTTACATCCTGAGGCGGAGGAGAAATGGCTGAACATGAACTGTGGAATGAACTGGGAAACCTGTATTTCATGGTTGGGGCATATGAGCAAGCCGTTCAAGCCTACCGAAGGTCCATTCAACTGGATGAGCGCTTCGGCAGGCCGTACAGCAATCTGGCTTTAACCTACGTTCGGCAAGGGAGATACAGGGAAGCGATCGATTTGTATCGCCGCAGCCTCGAATTGCTGAGCGATGACAGGGAAAAAGCCGCCTCCTGGAGTCGCCTGGGGCATGTGTATCGGCATCTGAAGGACTACCATGCAGCCATCATGGCCTACCAGCGCGCGGATGAGCTCGACCCCGGCAGCGCACATGGGCAGGAAGAGCCCGGCCAGCCGCTCTACGGCAGCGTACAGGAGAGCATAGAATTCCCTTCGCACGAGCAGTTGCCGACCCCTTCTTCGAACCTGGCAGCCTCTCCTCCCTCAGGGGATGCCCCTGTCCTTGCCTCGGACGCGCCCCGTAGCGCGCCCGTGGAGAGTCCCGCCGCCGAGGCGTTGGGCAACGTCTCGCTCGAGGAGGCTGAAACAATCGAAAGCGCCGGCTCCTCTTCAGCAAACATCAAAACGTCGGCCGAAGAACGAGTGGCCACAGAGGATGCTCCGGAAACAACAGACGGGATCGAAAGCCAGGTTGCACCGCCCGATGGGTCACATCGTCAGGCGGAATATCCGGCGCCGTTTACAGGGCGTGGCCTCTCTACTCTGCAGAGCGAACAAGCGCTGCAAGAGGTAGAGGTTGAGGTTGAGGTTGAGAAGCGCCTCCTTCCAACATTCGTCCTGGCCGAGCACAATGAGGAGGAAAAGGAGAATGAGGCTCTTCAGCGAACACCCGAGGCTGAAAGCGTGGTTGCGGCTCTCGGCGTTCGAGAGGATCTCGCAGAACTCGAAGCCGAAATTGCCAAATTCAAGAGGACGGTGCAACTCAACCCCCGCAATGCTTTTGCATGGGACGCCCTGGGCACACTCTACAAATCTGCGGGCATGTACCGGGAGGCCATTGTGGCGTACCGGCAGGCCATTTCCATCAACTCCACCAAGGCGTCTTATCACCACCACCTGGGCCTCGTCTATGCCGCCGAGGGGCGACATGATGATGCCATCCAGGCCTTCCAGAAAGTCCTCGAACTGGATCCAGACTACAGCCTGGCACATGCAACACTGGGCGGATACTACCGAAAAATGGGCCTCGAAGATTTAGCCCAGGAACATATAGGCAAAGCCATGAAAAGCATTTTCGACAGCGAGAACGAATACAACCGCGCCTGTCTGGAAGCCATCTGCGGCAACGTGGATCAAGCCCTTGACCTGCTCAGGGTGGCTCTCGTGAACAAACAAACCTACGTGGATTGGGTGCTTCGAGACCCAGACCTGGATTTCATCCGCCAGGATCCGCGCTTCAAACAGTTGATCTCCGAGTTCACTCGATAGGCTCAAAACCGATGGATCAAGAGGCGGACAATCTGTTGCTTGTCCGCCTCTTGCATTATTGACTCTCCTGCAAAAACCATGTCTTTACCGCACAGATTTTATGGAATAGGACACGGATGAACACGGATGTCACGGATGAATACGAATTTTAGAGAAATAAGAAATTTTTGCTTTTGTATAATGAAGATTAAAGCGCAGAACGACTAAAATCGTAACTAACGTGAGTTCGGGATAAGGGGCTCAATGGGATAAACTTGGATTTGTGAAAAACAATCACCCCAAGGAGCCCCTGATGGATAGTTTAATCGAATTGTTTTGTGCTGTCGATGAC
>JBBIKK010000069.1:0-11940 GCA_037445475.1 Chloroflexota bacterium | reverse complement strand
TGCAGCACGCCGTTCATCAGCGGGTAGAAACCGCGATGGTACTTCGGCTTGCTGGCCGTGAAGGTCACCGCGCCCATCGTCCGTCCGTGGAACGCGCCGGTGAAGCCGATGAAGTTGCTGCGTCCGGTGTGGTAGCGCGCCAGTTTGATGGCCGTCTCCACCGCCTCGGTGCCGGAATTCGTCATGAACGAGACGCCGTAATCATCAAAAGGGGCGATCTCGGCCAGTTTCTCGGCCAGTTCGATCCACTTTTCGTGGTAGAAATCCGAGGAGATGTGGATGAACTTCTCCGCCTGCTGTTGAATGGCCTTCACGACTCTGGGATGGGCGTGCCCAGTGGAGACGACCGCGATGCCGGCCATGAAGTCCAGGAAGCGGTTGCCGTCCACATCCCACACCTCTGTGCCCTTGCCATGGTCCATCACAAACGGATAACTGCGGGCGTAGGAGGGCGAGATCACGGCCGAATCGCGTTTGATGAGGGCGCGGGCCTTCGGGCCCGGTAGTTTCATGGGTTCCATAGACTACTCCTGTTTCGTGGATGGCAGGTTGATCTGTGCCAGCGCCAACGCGCCCAGCAGGCCACTTTCATCGCCGAGGGCTGCCGGACGGATGATCAGTCCGTCGAGATAGTGAGGGTTGAAAAGGCGCTGTCTCAGACTGGATTCGAATGGTTCGAACAGCAGCGCGCCGGCCTGTGAGACGCCGCCGCCGAAGATGACGATCGAGGGGTTGAAGATGTGCAACAGGTTGGCCACGGCGATCCCGAGGTATTCCCCGGCCCGCCGATAGGCGGAGAGCGCCAGCGCGTCCCCGGCGCGGGCCGCCGCGGCCACCTCGGAGGCGCTCAGGCCCGGCTGCGGGGTCAGGCAGGAGCGCGTGCCGGCCTCCAGTTCCTCGAGCACGTAGCGCACTATGGCCGTGCCCGAGGCATAGGCCTCCAGATGTCCGCGAAACCCGCACCCACACAGCGCTCCCTGGGGGTCAAGCACCATGTGTCCGACTTCCGTGGCCAGGCCGCCGCTGCCCTCCAGCAGGCGCCCGTGGCTGATCACCCCGCCACCGACGCCTGTGCTGAGCGTCAGGTACAGCACGTGCTGATGTCCCTGGCCGGCTCCGAACTTCCACTCGGCCAGGCCGGCCAGCTTGGCATCGTTGTTGATGAAGACCGGCACCCCGAAATGCCGCGAAAGATTCGGCCCCAGGGGGAAGTTCTCCCATCCCTTGATATTGGGTGTTCCCAGGATGTAACCGCTGTGCGGGTTGAGCGGCCCCGGCGAGGCCAGTCCAATAGCATCCACCGTCTGAGGCGGCCATATTGCCTCGATCAACCTCACCAAACGGTCGAAAACGCCTGCCTGGTTCGCCCGCGTTTCGGTGCGTTGCAGCGCGGCCGGCTTGAGGCAGTCAGGTGCATATACAGCGGCGCGCAAATGCGTCCCGCCGATGTCCACGGCAATGATGTTTCCCATCCCAGTCATTATACCGTTTCTTGACAGGCCCCATCAATGTCCGCCCGGCAACGCTGGAACAGGATGGTTCTCTTGAGGATGGCCGCGAGAGACCTGCGTGGCGCGGGATTCATCCCGCAACCCAGAGGCGACATCCACGTCGCGGCACGGAATCTTTATGCCGCCCTCACCCCCTCCCCCCTGCCCCCGCCAGGGGGTCTCCCGGTGGGGGCAAGGGTGAGGGCGAAATCACCCGTTGAAACGGTGTTCGCAGCAGAGCAAGATGGGCTCGAAAGAAGAAGTGCATGGCGGGGTATAATCGGAGCCGTGAAGATTCTACGCCTCCTCCCATGGATCCTCGGCTTGTGGATCGTTTTCTCTCAACCTGTGCGGGCGCAGAGCAGCCAGCCGCTTGTCCTGGTGTTGGACGCCAACGGGCCGATCACGCCTCCCATGTTGGAATACTTCCGCCGCGGAATTCGGGTGGCCGAGCAGCGCGGGGCGGAGGCCATCGTGATCCAGTTGAACACGCCCGGGGGGGACCTGGGGACGACCACAGACATCATTCAACTTTTCCGCGCCAGCACAGTGCCCGTGGTGATCTACGTGGCGCCCAACGGCGCCATGGCCGGCAGCGCCGGCGCGATCATCACCATGGCCGCCCACGTGGCCGCCATGGCCCCCGAAACGGCCATTGGCGCGGCCAGCCCGATCGGCGGCTCGGGGGAGGACCTGTCTCAAACCCTGGAGGCCAAGGCCAAAGAAATCATGAAGGCCTCCATTCGCCCACTGGTGCAGCCGCGCGGCCAAAAGGCGGTGGAACTGGCGCAGGCGATGATCGACGAGGCGCGGGCGGTCTCGGCCCAGGAGGCGCTGGAGGCTGGATTGATCGACTTTGTGGTCGGTGATATGAACGACCTGCTGAAGAGACTGGATGGCTTCCGCATCCGGACGGCCGCCGGGGAACGCGCCCTGCACACGGCGAAGGCCTCCACTCAACCCCTCGGGCTGAGTTTGCTCGAACGGCTGTTGCTCATGCTCACCGATCCGAATGTTGCCTTTCTGCTGCTGGCGATCGGCGTCCAGGCGATTCTGATCGAAATCTCCAGCCCGGGCGGATGGGTGGCCGGATTCATCGGAGTGGTTTGCCTGACGCTGGCCATTTACGGCATGGGCGTGCTACCGGTTAACTGGTTTGGGATGATCTTCCTGATCACCGCGTTTGTCTTGTTCCTCCTCGATCTCAAGGCACCCACACACGGTGCTCTGACCGCGGCCGGGGTGGCCTCTTTCATCATCGGAGCACTGGTGTTGTTCAATTCGCCCGGCGCGCCTCAATTTCAACGCGTCTCCGTGCCGCTGGTCATTGGCGTTGGCATGACGATTGGCTTGATGTTCTTCGTCATCTTGACCTTCGCGCTGCGCTCCCAACGCATTCCTGTTCAGAGCGGAGCCGAGGCACTGATCGGCAGACAGGGGTACGCGCAAACGGAGATCGGCTTCACGGGGCAGGTCCAGGTCGGGGCCGAGCTGTGGAGCGCGGAAGCCGTTGAGGGGTCCGAGACGATCCATCCGGGAGACCGGGTCGAGGTGGTCGAGGTCAAGGGCTTGCGCCTGAGGGTGCGCAAGGTATAATGAGCATCCTATGACTGCCACACCGACCCGCGATCGAATCTCTCCTGAGGGGGCGGAGGCGCGCCCGCTGCGCCGCCCGGAGTGGATCAAGGTGCGCGCTCCGGCGGGCGAAACGTACCAATGGCTGCAAGGCCTGATGCGTTCCAAGGAACTGCATACCGTGTGCGAGGAGGCCATGTGCCCCAATCTGGGTGAGTGTTGGGGAGCGGGCACGGCTACCTTCTTGATGCTGGGCGATGTCTGCACGCGCACGTGTGGCTTTTGCGACATCAAGCACGGCAAGCCGGCTGTGCTCGATTGGAGCGAGGCCGAACGCGTGGCGCAGGCTGTCAAGGCCATGAATCTCAAGCACGCTGTCATCACGTCCGTCAACCGCGACGATCGCCGCGACGGCGGCGCGCCGATCTTTGCCATGGTCATCCGCCGCATTCGCCAACTGTTGCCGGGCTGCTCGCTCGAGGTGCTGATCCCCGATTTCAAGGGCTCGCTGGAAGCGCTCCAGATCGTCATGGAGGCGCGGCCGGAGATCCTCAATCACAACGTCGAGACCGTGCCGCGCCTGTTCCCGCGCGTGCAGCCTCAGGACCGCTACGAATGGGCACGGGCCATCCTCACCAACGCCAAGAAGCTGGACGCGGAAGTGCTCACCAAATCCGGCATTATGCTTGGCCTGGGCGAGACCCTGGAGGAGGTCAAAGCCGTGATGCGCGACCTGCGCGCCTGGGGCGTGGACATTCTGACTGTTGGCCAGTACCTCCAGCCAAGCAAGCAACACCTGCCCATCGCCCGTTATTACCGTTTGGAGGAATTCGCGGAACTTAAAGAATACGGCCTGAGCCTCGGCTTCAAGTGGGTCGAAAGCGGCCCCCTGGTGCGCTCGTCCTACCACGCCGCCGAGCAGGTGCGGGCGCTGAGCATGGTGCATCGCCAGTTGTACGGCGAGGGGAAAGCGCGACGAGTTCTTCTCGACTGAAGGTTCGGGCGTCTGCGAGGCCGGGATCAGGCCATCGAAGCGAACAGGAGGGCCTGCCACATGCAAACGCTCAGAACAACCTCAATACCGCCTGGCTGGCCCAGTGGAAGAGCGGGGCCGGCGCGAGGCTGATGAGCACGGTAAGCAGCGCAGAGAGCGCCCAGCTCAGGTTGAGCCAGGGTTCGCTGACCGTTTGCGGGTCGCCGTCGCGCATGTACATCATCACCACCACCCGCAGGTAGTAATAGGCGGAGATGAGCGAGGTCAAAACGCCGATCAGGGCCAGCCCGTAGAAGCCGCCGGCGATGGCGGCGCGGAACAGGTAAAACTTGCCCACCAGCCCCAGCGTGGGCGGGACGCCGGTGAGCGAGAGCATGAAGACCGTCATGGCGGCGGCCAGGGCCGGGTATTTGCGCCCGAGGCCGGCATACTCGTCGAGCTCCAGACCTTTGCCCTCGTTCCTTTCCACCGCGATCACCACGCTCCAGGCACCGAAGTTGGCCAGAGCATAGGCCACCAGGTAGAAGAGCCCGGCCGCGATCGAGAGCGGGAGCACGCCGGGCTGACCATAGGGCACGAAGGCCATCAAGATATAGCCGGCATGGGCAATGCTGGAATAGGCCAGCAGACGCTTGATGTTGTTTTGCGCGATGGCCAGCACATTGCCCACGATCATGGTCAGGGCGGAGAGCGCCCAGAGCACGGGGGTCAGGTCAGCCGCAAGAGACGGGAAGGCCAGGGCGAAGACACGCAGCAGGGCGGCGAAGCCGGCGATCTTTGCCCCGGCTGCCATGAAGGCCGTCACGGCCGAGGGCGCGCCGTGGTACACATCGGGCGTCCACATGTGGAAGGGGACGGCCGCCACCTTGAACCCCAGTCCGACCAGGACGAGGGCCGCGCCGATCGTGAGCAGCAGCGCATCAGAGCGCCCGCTTGAAGCGGACTCCACGATGGCTCCCAGGCGCGTCGCGCCGCTCGCGCCGAAGACCAGGGCAATGCCGTAGACGATGAATCCGCTCGAGAAGGCGCCGAGCAGAAAGTACTTGAGCCCGGCTTCTTCGGATTCAAGGCGGGGACGGGCAAAGGCCGCCAATACGTACAGCGGCAGGGAGAGCATCTCCAGGGCGAGGAAGACGATGATGAGGTCGCCCGCCTGCGCCATGAGCATCATCCCGGCCACGCTGAAGAGCAGCAGGGCGTAATACTCACCGCGCTCAATCTGCATGCGCTTGAGGTAATCGTAAGCCAGAGCAATGCCGAACAGGCCCGTGATGAGCAGCAGGGCATTGGTGAAGGTAGAGAAGCCGTCCAGCACCACCATGTCGCTGAAGGCGGAATCGGAGAGGCCGATCTGGGAGAGCACGATTCCGAGCGTCACGGCCAGCCCCACAGCAGCCAACAGCGCGGTCACGCCCTTGTTCTCGATCAAGAGGTCCATCAGCAAAAGCGTGCAGGCCCAACCTGTCAGGACGAGGAGGGGTAGGACAACGGAGAAGTTCAAAGCGGGCATCACACAGTCCTCCTCCCGCATCCCCTCCAGCTGCTCTGCGGGGAGAGCGTGGACGGGGAGGGGGGATGAGCGAGATCATCGCATGGTCAGCACAGCGTGTCCGAAGGCCGTCAGCAATTTATCCACAGAGGGCCCCATCAGGCGGAAGAAGGGCGCCGGGTAGAGGCCGATCCAGAAGATCAGGATGAGGATGGGCACGAGCGTGGCGATCTCGCGTCCGTTGAGGTCGTGCAGGGCATGTCCGTGCTTTTTAAGCTCTGCCACCACCGCGCCCTCCGGGCCGAGGAACATTCTCTGGAACATGTAAAGAATGTAAATGGCAGCCAGGATGACGCCTATGGCAGCCAGCCCGGCATACCAGGGCGACCCAAAGACCGTCGCCCCAAAGGCGCCGAGCAGGATGGTGAACTCGCCCACGAAGCCGTTCAGGCCGGGCAGGCCCATCGAGGACAGGGAGACGATGAGCATGATCGTCCCGAACAGGGGCGTGATCTTCCACAACCCGCCGTAGACGCGAATCTCGCGCGTGTGCGTCTGCTCATAGATCATGCCCACCAGCAGGAACAGCGCCCCCGTGCTGAGGCCGTGATTGATCATTTGCAGAATGCTGCCCGATACGCCCTGCGGGTTGAGGGCAAACAGGCCGAGCATGACGAAGCCGAGATGACTGACGGAGGAATAGGCGACCAGTTTCTTGACATCCGCCTGGGCATACGAGACCGCCGCGCCGTAGAGGATGCCGATCACCGCCAGGACGGCCATGGCCGGCGCGGCCTGCACGGCCGCCTGCGGGAAGAGCGGAAGGTTGAAACGCAGGAAGCCGTAGGTGCCCATCTTCAGCAGGACGCCCGCCAGGATGACCGAGCCGGCGGTCGGCGCTTCGACGTGGGCATCGGGCAGCCAGGAATGCAACGGCCACATCGGGACCTTGATGGCAAAGGCCGCCGCGAAGGCCAGGAACAGCCACAATTGCGTGCGGGGGTCGATCCCGCCCCGGGCCGTCAGGTCGGGCACGGAGAACGTGCCCTGATAGATTCCAAGCCACAGAATGGCCAGCAGCATCAGGATCGAGCCGGCCATCGTGTACAGGAAGAACTTGATGGCGGCGTAAATGCGGCGCGGCCCGCCCCAGATGCCGATCAGGAAGTACATCGGGACGAGAGTGAACTCCCAAAAGATGTAGAACAGGAACAGATCCTGCGCCAGGAAGACGCCCACCATGCCGATCTCCAACAAGAGGAAAAACAGCATGAAGTCCTTGACGCGCTCGTCAATTGCCCGCCAGGTGGAGAGGATCGAGATCGGCGTGAGGAAGGTGGTCAACAGCACCAGCAGGATGCTCAGGCCGTCGATCCCCAGGTGGTACTCGATGTTCCAGCCGGCCACCGTGATCCAGGGGTAGCGCGCCACCATCTGCAGGTCGGGGTTGGAGGCGTCGAAGCGGAGGAGCACCCAGAGCGAAATCCCAAACGTGGCCAGGGAGGTGAGAAACGCCGTCCAGCGCAGGGCGTCCTTCCATTCCGATTTCAGGAAGAGCAGGGCCGCCACGCCCACGATGGGGAAGAAGGTCATGAGAGTGAGAGGTTGAAGGATGAAGTCCATGTGTGCCTCGGCAGGTCGGAGGGTGAAGATCATTTGAAGATCAGATAGCCCAGCATGGCCACCACGCCCACCAGGATGGCCAGGGCGTAATTGCGAACGAAGCCGTTTTGCACGCGGCGCAAAGCGGAGGCGGCTCTCCTGGTCCATTCTGCCAGGCTGTTGAAGAAGGCATCAATGCCGCGTTGATCGGCGTAGCGGTCGAGCCCGATCGTGCTGATCCAGTGATAGGCGGCGACGAGCACTTTTTCATGGAACCAATCGTGCCAGAAGCGCTCGTCGACCACATTGGCTACGAAGCGCGCCAGGTCTATATAGCGATCGACGAACAGCGCCCAATAGATCTCATCCACGAACCATTTGCGCTCCATGCCGACGAAGAGCGGGCCGAGCAGGCGGCGCAGCGGATCGGGGCGGCGCGCGGCGAGCGGACGGCGCCCATACAGAAGCCACGCGAGCGCCAGGGCCAGCAATGCCAGCGCGGTAGAGGTGAACGCCACGCTCAGGTTGAATTCGCCGGCATGAATGAACTCCAGAGTTTTCTCCAGCCATTGCGTGAGGGTATGCACGCCCGGCAGGTTGAGCCCACCGCCCACCACAGACAGTCCGGCCAGGATCATCAAGGGGATGGTCATGATGGCCGGGCTTTCTTCAGCCTGAGCCGCGGCCTTGTGGCGCGGCCGCCCGAAGAACACCAGCCAGATCTGACGTCCTATGTAGAAGGCCGTGAAGAAGGCCGCCGCGCTCAGCAGCCAGTAGACCGTGGTATACCCGTCCTGAAAGGCATGCGCCAGAATTTCATCCTTCGACCAGAAACCGGCCAGGGGCGGGATGCCGGCTAAGGCCAGGGCCCCGATCACATACAGTCCGAACGTGATGGGCATGTTCCGGCGCAGGCCGCCCATGTTGCGCATGTCGCCGGGGTCGAAGGTTTCTTCTCTCACCCGATCCCTCTCCCGATGGGGCGAGGAATGCTCCAGGCGATGGTGGCCGCGCTCCACGCCCAGGATCACGGAGCCAGCCGAGAGGAACAACAGCGCCTTGAAGAAAGCGTGTGTGACGAGATGGAACATTCCGGCCGCAAAGGCCCCCATGCCCACCCCCGCCACCATGAAGCCGAGTTGTGAGATGGTGGAATACGCCAGCACCTTCTTGATATCGTACTGGCCAACGGCGATGGTGGCTGCAAACAGGGCCGTGAGCGCGCCGAGCAGGGCGACGACGAATTGTGCCGATGGGACCGTCACGTAGAGCGCCGCCGAGCGGGCGATCAGATAGACGCCGGCGGTCACCATGGTGGCGGCGTGGATCAGAGCCGAGACCGGGGTCGGGCCGGCCATCGCATCCGGCAACCAGACGTAGAGCGGGATCTGCGCCGATTTGCCGCTCACCCCCAAGAGCAGGAAGAGCGTAATGGCTATGATCAGGCCCGGCTGGGTCGCGGCGATGGAGGGCGCTTTTTCGAAGACGGCATCGAATTGCAGGCTGCCAAAGCCCCAGAACATCAAGAAGGCGGCGATCAGGAAGCCGAAATCGCCGATGCGATTGGCAATCATCGCCTTCTTCGCCGCATCGGAGTTGGCCCACGCGGGACGGCCGAGCGTGTCCATCTCATACCAGAAGCCGATCAGCAGGAAGGAGCACAGCCCCACCCCTTCCCAGCCGACGAAGAGCATCAGGTACGAGTCGCCGCCGACCAGGATCATCATGGCTACGATGAACAGGTTGAAGAAAACAAAAAAGCGGCGATAGCGACGCGGATCGTTCTTGAAGCGCACGTCCTCGTGCATGTACCCGATGGCGTAGATGTGAATCAACGTCCCCACGCCCGAGACCACCAGCATCATCGTGACCGAGAGCGTATCGACGCGAAACGTCCAATCGAGTTGCAGATTCCCGACCCGCATCCATTCGCCGATGCTCCAGCGGACGGCTTCCGGATGCCGGGTGAGAGAGTAGGCCAGCAGAAGCGAGGCGCCGAAAGCCAACCCCGAAGCCAGGCTGGCCAGGCTGCCGATGGTCTTCTCCCTCAAACGCCCACCGAAGATCAAATTGAGCAGCAACCCAAGCAGAGGGAAGAACACGATCCAGGGGGCAAGGAAGAAGAACCCGGGGGGAGTTGATTGGCTCAAAAGCATAGGCTCTCCATCGTCCGATATTCCGCGCATCTTGAGCCGCGCTACCCGCTCAAGATGTTCATCTCATCCACGTTGATGCTATGCCGAGTGCGGAAGATGGTCACAATCAGCGCCAGGCCCACCGCCACCTCCGCCGCGGCCACGGTCATGATGAAGAAGACAAAGATCTGACCGGCCAGGGTGTGATGGCTGCGCGCGAACGCCACCAGGGCCAGATTGGCTGCGTTGAGCATCAACTCGATGGACATGAAGATGATCAACGGGTTGCGGCGGACGAGCACGCCCAGAGCGCCGATGGTGAAGAGAATGGCCGACAGGGCGATGTAATACGTGAGGGACACCATCATTGCCCTCCCTTCTTCTGTCTGTTGCGGGTCAGCACGATGGCGCTCACCATGGCGATGAGCAGCAACACCGAGGTCGCCTCGAACGGAAGGAGATAGCGGTTGAACAGTTCCATTCCAACCGCCTGCGGGCTGCCAAATGCCTCCGCAGGGGGCGACACCTCGCCATGGACAACACGGCGGACGAGGAGCAGATAGGCCGCCTCCGCCATCAGGATCGCCGCCAGCAGCGAGGCCAGCGGTCTCTGCCACGGCAGCGCCGCGGAGGGGGGCAGGGCCTCTGCGCCCAGCAACATGATGACAAACAGGAACAGCACCATGATCGCCCCGGCATACACACTGACCTGGGCCATGGCAATGAACGGCGCGTTCAGCAGGATGTAGAAGATAGCCACGCTGGCAAAGTTCAGCACCAGGAACAGCGCGGCATACACCGCGTTGCGGCTGAGCACCATCCCTACAGCAGTGGCGATGGAAACAGCCGCCAGGGCGAGGAAGAAGAGGAGTGGAGCCGTCATGGGAAATTTCCTGTTTTCTCTGCCTTCTCCTGAGCAGCAAGAGGCGGGGAGGAAGCAGTGATCAATCCGTGGGATCCTTCATCTCCGGCACCGGACGGGTGTAGAGGCCGGGCGGCGTTTTTTGCGGAGTGGGTCTTCCGCCCGCCGGGACGGGTTCTAGCAATAGCTCGCGGGTATAGATGGCTTCGCGCCGCGAAGTGAAACTCAGCTCGTAGTTATCGCCCAGCACGATGGCCTCCGTCGGGCAGGCGTCCTCACAGAAGCCGCAGAAGATGCAGCGCAGCATGTTGATCTCGTACGTGCTGGCGTAGCGTTCGCCCGGCGAGTAGCGCGCTTCGTCGCTGTTTTCCGAGGCCTCAACGAAAATGGCATCCGCCGGGCAGGCGGCGGCGCACAGGGCACAGCCAATGCATTTCTCCAAGCCGTTCTCATAGCGCTTCAGCACGTGCCGGCCACGGAAGCGCGGACGCACGGGACGCTTCTCCTCAGGATATTGAATGGTCACCGGGCGCTCAAACATGGACTTGAGCGTGGTGCCCAGGCCACGTGCCAACTCTCTAAGCATAAGCCACCTTCCTTCGCAAGGATGCGTATACCAGTAAACTGGCGATCAGGCCCGCCAGGATGGACAGGGCCGGGATGCTCCAGATGTACAGGGCTCCGAATTGCTCCGCCAGCAAGAGACCCAAGGCGGTGATGAAGACCAGCACCAGCGCAAGCAGGAGAAGCACCTTCCAGCCGAGCGCCATCAGACGGTCGTAGCGAATGCGCGGCAGTGTGGCGCGCACCCAGATCATGAAGAACAACAGAAGCGCAACTTTGATGAACAGGTAGATGGGACCCAGCCACCCCGTGCGATCCACGCTGAGAACGGTGTCCCTCAAGAACCACAACTCGCGGTAACCACCCAGATACAGCGTGGCCATGAGCATGCTGACCACGATCATCTTCTCGTACTCGGCCATGAAGAACAGGGCGAACTTCATGCCGGAGTATTCGCTATGGTAGCCGGCCGTCAGTTCCTGCTCGGCCTCGGGCATGTCGAACGGAGCGCGATTCACCTCGGCCAGCGTGGTGACGATGAACAGCAACGCGCCCACCGGCTGCAGCACCGCGAACCATATCTCGCGCTGGGCGTCCACAATCTCGCTCAGTCGCATGGAATTCCCCAGCAACATGGCGAGCACAAAGCACAGGCCGAGCGCCAGTTCGTAGGAGATCATCTGAGCCGAAGAGCGCAGGCCCCCCAGGAGCGCATACTTGTTGTTCGAGGACCAACCGGCCAGGACGATGCCATACACGGCAATCGAGGCGATGGCGGTGACGTAGACCATGCCCACGTTGATGTCCGCAATCTGGAGTGAGATCGTGCGCCCGAACAGGTGCAGCGGCGGTCCAAAGGGGATGACGGCGGCGATGATCATGGCGGGCACCACCGTCGCGATCGGCGCCAGGACGAACAATACTTTATCGGCCTGGGCGGGCGTGAGTTCCTCCTTGAACATCAATTTCACGGCATCGGCGATCGGTTGCAACACCCCTTGCGGGCCGGCGCGATTCGGACCGATGCGCACCTGAATGCGCGCCAGCGCCCGGCGCTCGTACAGGGTCAGGTACGCGAAGCCGATCAACAGGGCGAAAATCAACACCAGCGACTTGATGATCCATTCCAGCCAGAGCGTCCAGTCCATCATGACCTCGCTGCCGATTTAACCATCTTCACCCTCGCGAGCATGGGGCGGCGAATGGACAGCCCCATGGAACGCGGCACC
>JBBIKK010000068.1:0-12121 GCA_037445475.1 Chloroflexota bacterium | reverse complement strand
CTGGTGGTAAAAAATGGCCTAAATTCCTCCGCCACATCTGGCTGCAAAATATTTCCTTTCTTCTGCTGGCGCTCTTCAGCAGTGCCCTTCTGACCACGCCCAACATCACCGCTATTGTGCTTGCTGCCATGCTCTTCGCCGCCATCGGACTCAGCCTGCTCTTCGAGCGCCGCGCCTTCTGCCGTTACCTCTGCCCCGTTGGCGGATTCATCGGTCTGTATTCGCAAATCGCGCCCATCGCATTGCGGATCAAAGACAAACAAACCTGCGCGACCTGCGATGGGAAACCTTGTTACAACGGCAATGAGAATGCGTACGGCTGTCCGTGGGATGTCTTCCCCGGCGGCCTGACGAAGAACACTTACTGCGGCCTGTGCATGGAATGTCTGCGTGCCTGCCCGCACGACAACCTTGCCCTCAACCTGCGTCCTTTCGCCGCTGACCTGACCAAGCCCTCCACGCGGCTCGACGAGGCCTTCAAAGCCTTCATCATGCTCGGCGCGGCAATGATTTACGCGGGCGTCTTGCTCGGTCCCTGGGGCGCGCTCAAAGACGCGGCGTACAACGTTGGCACAGGCGCGTGGTTTGTTTATGCCGTCGTCTTTCTGACGATCATCTTGGTTGTTCTTCCTGGATTTTTCTGGTTGATGATTTCCTTCACCCCATCTCGCGGACGTTCCTCTCTCAACGGAAGAGGAGCAAGGGTGAGGGCGTTTGCCTCCCTTTCCACCGCCCTCATCCCGCTCGGCTTGATGTTCTGGGTCGCGTTCAGTTTATCCTTCGTTCTGACCAACGCCAGTTACCTCCTCGCCTCGCTTTCCGATCCGCTCGGCCTCGGTTGGGATCTCTTCGGCACGGCCAACATCGCCTGGCAGCCCATGCTCACCGCCAGCCTGGCGCCCGCCCAAACGCTGGCGCTGGTCGGCGGATTCATTGGGTCGGCGCGCACGGCCCAAAAAGCCGGGCGCGAAATTCAATCCTCCCCGATTCCCGTCCTCGCCTTCTGCCTCATCGTCACCCTCGTCATGCTCTGGCTGCTGCTGTGAAACGCTCGGAACTCCTCACCCGCTTTCTGATAACGGCGAGTCTCCTCGGGGCGCTCGGAATGCCGCTTCTCGCCTGGGCGCGCACGCCGCTGATTCACGCCCGAGTCGCCGAAGCGGGCGGCTGGAATCCCGATCTCGTCCAGGCCAAGGTGGGCGAGCCGCTGCATTTGAAACTCACCTCCGATGATGTCGTGCACGGCTTCGCCGTCGCTCAGACGGACATGCAAAGCGTGGACGTTCTGCCCGGCAAAGTGAGCGAAGTCACGCTGACGTTCGACAAACCCGGGCGATACACCTTCTACTGCACGCGCTGGTGCGGACTCAATCACTGGCGGATGCGCGGCACGATTGAGGTCAGCGGTTCGCGGCCGGACCCTCAGCCTGCTGCCGCGCCGCTATATGTTTCCCTCGGCCTCAACCTTGACCTCCCGCACGAGGCCCCCCTTGTGCCTGCCCAAAAGCCCTCGGCACGGCGCGGCCAACAACTTGCAACCCGGTCCCCAATTACCAATTACCAATCTCTCAACACCTATCGCGCCCACTCGCCCTATCAAGTATTCGATGAACTAAAGAACACCTCGCTCACCGAGTCCCAACGCTGGGACGTGGTTGCCTACATCTGGCAATCCAACACCACGCCCGAATCCCTCGCGAACGGAAAACGCCTCTACGCCCAAAACTGCGCCGCCTGTCATGGTGAGAACGGCGCCGGCGACGGCGTCTTTGCAGAGAAGGTTGCCGCTGAGTTTAGTAAAGGCCTGGCGGGCATGAACGATGCGCGTGTGGTTGATTTCACGGACGCGAAGCGTATGCTCGGTGCCAGTCCCGCCCTTCTGCACGGCAAAATTCTGCGTGGCGGAATGGGCACGGGCATGCCCATGTGGGGTTCGATTTTCACCGATGAGCAAATCTGGAATCTGGTAGCCTATCTCTACTCGTTCCAGTTTGAATATTCTCCCTAGCGTGCTGTGTAGCGCAAGTCTGTTTGACCTGCGCAGGCAGATCTCTGATCTGCCTCCATGCTACAAAATCTAAAGGAGTGCTGCATGAGCAAAAAACGTAGAAAGCAAAAGCAAGCCTTCCCCTGGCTGTTCGTGGCGTTGGGCGGCGTGCTGATCGCAGCCGCGATCTTCCTCTTCGCCAACCAAAACGGCACCGGCGGCGGAACGCCCGCCATCGCCGTTGACCAGCAACAGATTGACTTCGGCAACCAACACTTTGGCACCAACCTGACCTTCGCCATCAAGGTCACCAACAGCGGCGATGGCACGCTGCGCTTCAAGGAACAGCCCTTCATCGAAGTCCTGGAGGGGTGTTGACCGCCGCGCCTGACCATCGGTTCGATGGTCCTCAAACCTGGCGAAAGCACGCTCGTGGAATCCAGTGTCTTCATGATGCACGAGGGCATGGACGGTCCGCACGACTTCGCGGTTCATCTCAAAACCAACGACCCGAACAAACCCGATCTGGTCGTGCACGTCCTTTCCAATTGGGTGCCGTGACGCAATTCCCTGCCGCCCTCACCCCCATCCCCGCTTGCGGTGGGGGAGGAGCGCAAAATCCATAAAAGTTTGTCGCTTTTGGTCGCAAAAGCTCATTCTGGGGTTAGGGTGAGGGCAGGCAATAAGAAAACACGCATATTCTTTGTCATGGCGAGGGCGGCTGGTCGAGATGTAGGCGGGGTCTCGATGCGCTCGGCTGCCGCCGTACCGAGACCACGCCCAAAACGTCGTGAAAACGTGCGTGGCGCGGGATTCATCCTGCAACCCAAATGCGACATCCACATCGCGGTACAGAATCTTCACGGTTGTAACAGATTCTCAAGGGCAATGCTGCCGGGGCGATAGTCGGGTAGCGAACGAGGGGAGCGTCTCGAGACCCAGTCCAAAGCCATCTCCACCTTTCGCGAGGAGACCTACGCGCGGCGCTCGCTGTGACAGGCGGGTAGTTACGATATTTTTTGATACAATGGGGCAGGAGTTGCTATGGACCTGACGCAAGAGGTCTTACTCAAGTTGATCGTGGCCGTGTTGGTCGGAGCGATCATCGGCGTCGAACGCGAATGGCACAACAAGACGGCCGGCTTGCGCACCATCAGCCTGATCACGGTTGGCTCGACCCTCTTCACCATTCTATCCCTTCAAAGTTGTGATGGGCGCCCCGCCTGTGATAACACGCGCATCATGGCCAACATCCCGACCGGCATCGGTTTCCTCGGCGCCGGCGTGATTTTGCTCTCCGGCGGGCGCATTCGTGGCCTGACCACGGCCTCCTCGATCTGGGTCGCGGCGGCGGTGGGCGTGGCCGTGGGCCTGGGTGGGTACGAGATGGCCCTGTTCGTGGCCGGGCTGGTGGTGATCGTGCTGTGGCTGTTTGCGTATGTGGCGCGCTTCGTCGAGGCGCGGGCGCGCGAAACGCTCACGTACGAGATCACCTACACACGTCCGCGCGCCTTCGAACGCATCGAACAGGCATTCAAAAAGCACCGCCTCTACATTCGGGAGCGCAAGCGCTTCAAGCGCCAGCGCGTATTCGTCGGGCAATGGCAGGTGGATGGCAGCCTCGCCCAGCACGAACAATTTGTCAAGGAAGTGTTCACCGACAAAGCGGTACTGGAATTGCGTTATTAGTGGACAGGCGCGAGGCCCGGCTCGGGGAAGATGGAGGCGAACGCCTCCGGGCAGTACTGCTGTACGACCTCCGAGGAGAGGGCGTTCTCCTTGCAGATGGCGGCGTACATGTCGGCGCTGGGACGCTTGTTGCGCCGCTGGGTCTCGACCTCCAGCGCCCACAGCCCGAAGCGTTGCGTCCAGCCGCGCTCCCACTCGAAGTTATCTACCAGCGTCCAGTGAAAATAGCCCTTGACCGGGTGATTGAAATTCACCGCGCGCCACAATTGGTGAATGTGCTGAGCCATGTAGCGCGGCCGCAGGTGATCATCTGCACACTCCACGCCGTTTTCCGTGATGAGAATGGGTGTATTGGGGTGGAAGTGCACTGCCCAGCGGATGGAGTCATACAGCCCGGCGGGAATGTTGGCTATAAAGCGATTGTCGCTGAAATCGGCATCCTCAGGATAGGCGCTGTGTGTGAACAGTTCGCGACGGTTGTGTAGATTGAAAGAAACCGTATCTACGGAATAATAATTCAGGCCGAGGTAATCCTGCGTGCCCCTGGCTTCTGGCACGCGCACGCTGCCCAGGGGGGAACGCAACAGGCCGCGGCGGATGGCGGACGGGAAGGCCAGATTGACACCCTCGTAACGGATGCGACGCATGAGTCTGTCGAGCGGGGACCAGGCGCGGCGCGCCACCATCGGGCGGTAGTGCAGGGCATAGCCCACCCGCGCTTCTTTTTGCAGGGCATGGATGGCGTGGTACGCGGCGGCGTGCGCCCGCACCATGTTCACCTCCACCCGGATGGCGCGGCGAACGTCATGCACGCCGGGTGGAAAGGCCCCGTTGGCATATCCGCTCAAGGCGTACACGTTCGGCTCGTTGATCGTGCACCACAGCGTACAGTACTCCTTGAGCGCCTCCACGGTCTTGCGCACGAATCGTTCAAAGAGCAGGACGACTTCCTCTGTCTCCCAGCCGCCGCGCTCGCTCAACCAGAGTGGGTCGGTGAAATGATGCAACGTCACCAGCGGAATCATGCCGCGCTCGTGCAGGCCGCGCAGCATGGTGCGATATCGTTCGAGCGCCTCCTCATCCCATCGATCGGGCGCGGGCTGAATGCGACTCCACTCCACCGACAGACGATGGGCATTCTGTCCACCCTCGGCGGCGCGATCGAAGTCCTCCCGCCAGCGTCCGCCCCACCAATCGCAGGCCCGGCCAGAGACGCCGTTCGTGTGCCCCTCCTGTTCCCACTTCCACCACTGATTGTTGACGTTGTTCCCCTCCACCTGATGGGCGGCGGTGGCCGTGCCCCACAGGAAACCGCGTGGAAAATGATACGTTGCCTGAAGCATGCCTCTCTCCTGTCAGGGATTTCGTGCCAGGTAGGCGAGATAGAGAGCCAGCGAGCCGGCCACGGCGGCGTTCAGCGAAGCGATCTGGCCGCGCATCGGCAACTTCATCAGAACGTCACACTTGCGACGGGTCAACTCATGCAGCCCCTCGCCCTCGTTCCCGACCACCAGCCCCAGCGCGCCATCTAGCCGTATCTCTCCTGGACCGTGGGCCGGCTCCCGGTTCTCCAAGCCGATGATCCAGGCCCCGGCCTCTTTCAGGGTTTCGATCGCCTGCCCGAGATTGGAGCGTGCCATCAACAGATGCTCGCTGGCGCCCGAGGAGGCGTTCACCACGGCCGGCGTGACCTCCACGCTGCGCGCCAGGGGCAACACCACGCCGTGCACGCCCACGGCCTCGGCCGTGCGCAACAGCGTGCCGAAGTTCTGCGGGTCCTGGAGCGAATCCAGCAGCAGCACGAACAGCGCCTCGCGGCGCTGCCCAGCCAACTCGATCGGATCGCTCAGATCCACATACGGGTATGGGCCGACTTCGGCCACCACCCCCTGGTGGTGGGTGTGGATTCGATCCAGAGTGGCGCGCCCCACGCGCCGAATGGGGATGCGGCGCTGTTGAGCCAGGACGATGATCTCGGCCAGACGTCCCTTCTCCTGCGCCCCCTCGGCGAGCAGCAGGCCGAAGACCGGTCGCCGCGCCGCGCGCAGCGCCTCGTAGACCGCGTTGCGGGAGTAGAGCCGCTCTTTCACGGGGTTGATTTTACCCGCAAAAAGAGTGCCCTTCCCTCTGGCGCTCTGACTATCTGAGTGCTTTCGGCCCTCGCCGATCCTTCGAACTGCCGCGGGCACTTTGCGGCGGGACGGTGGCGATGAATTCCCGTGCCAGGGCGATGGCCTCTTCCATATCTCTGTAAGCCCTCACCACCAAGTGGGGATCAGGGTTGCCCTGGATCATCTTTGAAAGTTTTCGGCCCTGCTGGTACAGGCACAACACGGACTTCCCCTCGCTTAAAGCAAAGCCGATCTCGTAGCCCACGCCGTGCGAGGGTACGCTGACCTCTGCAATGAGCGCCTGCGCGGCGCGCATCCACGCCACGTCGCGCGCGTACACCTGGCGCGGCTCGACGAGGCTTTCCAGCGTCAGGACCTGCGCATGGGCCAGGTGGGCCGTGGGAATCTCGTGACCATCTGCCAGGAGGGCCGCCACGAGTCCCTGATAGATGGATTCGAATTCGCGTCCGCCGGTGATCGAACAGGCAAAGTAGATGTTCATTCTTACGAACGCTCCGGCGCCGACGCGGGGCCCGACCTTTGCCGCGCCGCCTCGCTGGCCCTGCTGCGCAGGCTTTCCAGTTCTGTACTGAAGCCCATCCAGTCGTTGACGAGGATGACGAGGTGCGGCGTGCGATCCTTGAAGAAGAAGGGCGAGAGGAACAGCCTCAGCGCGCCGCGCGGAATCGGGTAGGCGTTCAATTCAATCACCACGGCGGTCATCTTGCCGAGCGGCTCGATGATATCGCGCTTCAGGCCAGAGAGATTCTTGGGCGGGAACAGGGCGTACATGATCGCGGTGGTCGTGCGGAGGATGCGACGGTATGAGATGTTCATCCGAAAGAACGGAGTGACCAGCCGCAGGTGATTCTCGAAGGGCTGGACGTAGGCGCTCTGGCGCAGGGCCAGCAGAGTCAGGGAGGCGAGGAGAACCAGGGCGCCGGCCACCGCGGCGCTCATCCAGCGCCAGGGTGCGGTCAGGCGGGTGAAGGGGTCCTGATAGGCCGGCCAGCCCAGGGCCAGCGTTGCCAGGCCGATCAGGAACAGGGCCGGCCACCAGCGATCGATCATGCGCGTATAGATGACGAGCGAGTATCGTTTTCCCGCTTTGCCCATAGGATTATGTTCGAGAGGCGTTCTGTTTCAACTGTTCGCTCAGACGTTCGATGGCTGTCTGGAGATGTTCGCCGCGCAGGCTGGAGGTCACATCGCCGCGCGTCTTCTCGGTGAGGTTGCGCACCAGGTCTGTCTGGCGGCGCAGGCCGTTCGTCACCGCCTCCGGATAGTCCATCAGCACCAACACTGAATAGATGTCGTCCATGATTCCCAACAGGCGTTCCGCCTCCTGCGAGTAGCCGTGGCGCAGGATGTCGAGTATGCGTCGGCGCAATTCGCCCACGGCTTCGGCCAGGCCGTTCAGGTAGGTGGAGTCCAGCACATCCAGCTCCTGTGGCGTGGGCAGCGGTTGATCCTGGATCAGCGCACAGGCGACGCGGGCTTCCACGAATTCCTTGAGAGCGTCTTGGGTATAGCCGGCATAGAACAGGTCCGGGTAGTCAGCGAGGCTGTTCTTCATGCTTTGGGCCAGTCGGCTCGCCTCGCTCAGGTGCCGGGCGGCAACCTCGATCTCACCGCGATGGATAGCCCGAATGGCCAGTGCGCAGGCACGCGTCAACTGGCGCGCCTGGGCCAGCGCCTGGTCACGGATGGTTGTGCGCGCCTCGAAGTTACGGCGAATCTGCTCGGCAATGCGTTCCAGTTTATGCATGCGTGCCTGTCGTTTCAGGGATCTTTGGGCGGCTCCGGCGGCTGGTGGGGGCGAAAGAGATGCTCGGCGAGCGAGGAGTTGCCCGGTATGACGATCTCGCCGAAGGCCGCCTCGTAGCGGGCGAGATTCTCGGTCAGGGCGCGCAGCAACAACTTGGCCGAAAGCGGAGACATCAGTACCCGCGCCTTCACAACGGCCTTGCTCTCGCCGGGCAGGAGGTGGGCGAAGTCCATGACGATATCGGCCGGCGAGTGGGAGATGCGGGCCAGATTCGTATACACGACCTCCAACCCATCCGGGATCTCCAGCAAGGGGGAGGGGGGTTGAGGCAGGGTCATGTTCTCTCCAATCCTAGAAGGGAATATCCTCTTCGGTGGCTGCGGGCAGATCGCCCCCCTCGGCGAGCGCGCCTCCGGCCTCCACCTCGCCGCGCGGGCTGAGGAAGCGCACGGTCTGAGCCGTCACCTCGAACGAAGCCCCGGAGGTGCCATCCTGTCGCTGCCAGATGCGTGGCCCGCCGGTGTTCTTATCGGGCGTCAGACGTCCTTCCACCAGCACTTTGGCGCCCTTTTTGAGGTATTGATTGCAAATCTCCGCCTGCTTTCCCCAGGTGGTGATACGAAACCAGATTGTCTCGTTGACCGGCTCGCCATTGGAGGCCGTGTACTTTCGGCTTGTGGCCACCGAGAAAGAGGTCACCGGTTGACCGCTGGGCGTGTAGCGCATCTCCGGGTCGCGGCCCACATTACCAACGATGATGATGGTGTGAAACATGGGAACTCCTCTCTACAGGTTACGCCGCCTTCGCGCGGCGCCAACATAAGGAATGTTTCGATTTTACACTCATTGGCAGGAGTTGCGAGGAGGTCAGCCATGAAAAGTCGGATGAATCCGACGGCTTGTGCTAGCCCGCAGGGCTTCCATGTACGGAGGCAGGGTGCTTGCCCCCGTCAGGGGGTTAGCCCGCCGACAAGATACAGGATAAGTAATTACGCAGGATAAATCCAATTGACCCGCCGGCTCAGTCCCGAACTGAAGCGGACGGGGCGGGATTCCTGCTCCCAGGACATGCCCCTCAACTCAGAACGGCTGTCCTTCTGTTCCAAACCCAACGGGCCGGGCAGGATGGACTGCCCGGCCCGTTGGTTCTGTTCCGCTCCGACGATCGCTAGCCGGCGCGGATCTTGGAGCCGCTCAAAGGGGCGCCAAACAGTGGGGCGAACAGGCAGAAATCGAACAGGCCTGCCAGCAAGGGCACGGCGCCGATCACGGCGACGAGGGCGCCGCTCGTGCCGCTCAGGCCCAGCAGTCCCCAGAGCATGAGCGCCAGGCCGGCCACGATGCGCGCCAGGCGACCTGCGGTGGATGCCATGAATTTAACGAAGGGGTTCATGTGAGGGTCTCCTTTCTTTAGGAATCTTCGCCTCGAGTGTAGCAGGAGTGCATGCCTTCGTCCGTGACAAAGTCACCAAGCAAACATTTCGTCTCACACAGAACACGCCTCCAGGGCCTCGGCATCCACGATCTCGATCTCGCCGCGCCCGCCCCGCACCCAGCCGCGCTCGGCGAAATCCTGGAGCAGCCGGCTGATGACCTCGCGCGAGCTGCCCAGTTCGGCAGCGATCTGCTGATGGGTAAGGCGCAATGGATTGGCCCAACGCGCCCGGCTCACCAAGAAGGCTGCCAGGCGCGCATCCAGGCGGCGGAAGACCACCTCGTCCACCAGGGCCATGACGTTCGACAGGCGCTCGGAGAACAAATCGAACACGTAGTCGCGCCACAGCTCGTATTTGTTGACCCACTCTCTGAACTTCTCGGCCGGGATCATCACCGCTTCCGTTTCCCGCTCGACCGTGGCAACGGCCGGGAAAGTTTTTTGGCTCAGGATGGCGTTGGCGGTCAGGATGCAACTCTGGCCATCGCCGAAACGATAGAGGGTGATCTCCCGCCCACTCTCGCCGATCTTGTACACCCGCACCACGCCGGAGAGCAAGAGGGCAATCGCTTCGACGAGGTCACCTTCGGTGAAGATGTCGCTCCCGGTCGGGATGCGGGCAAGCCAGGCGACCTGCTGGAACTCGCGCAGCATTCGGGAATCCGCGCCGCGCAGGAGGGGCAGGGCCGTGAGCACGTATTGATATTGCTCCTGACTCAGCATCGCGCCTCCGGAATTTTAGGCGAAGCCCAGGGCGCGTTCCTTCAAGGAGACGAAGCGCCCCTGGCCGATGATCAGATGATCTAACACCTCCACATCCATCAACTTCCCGGCCTGGACGAGGGCACGCGTGACCGCCACGTCCTCCGCGCTGGGCGTTGGATCGCCGCTGGGGTGATTGTGGGCGACGAGGATGGCGGTCGCATTGCGCCGAATGGCAGCCTTGAACACCTCCCCCACCCGCACCTGCGAGGTGTTTACGGAGCCGCGATAGACCTCCACGATGTCCAGGACGTGATTGCGCGTGTCCAACAACAGGACGCGCAGATGCTCCTGCTCCAGGGCCGACATCTCATACTGGAGCAGCGCAGCCGCCTCCTGCGGCGAATGGATGCTCGGGCGCTCGCTTGGCGACTCGAGTGTGAGGCGGCGCCCAAGTTCGATGGCTGCCTTGATCTGCGCGGCCTTGGCTTCGCCAATGCCGTGCTGGTTGACCAGTTCTTCGAAAGGGGCGCGGTGCAGGCCGCCCAGTCCGCCAAAATGCTGAAGCAAGCGCTGAGCAAGCTGCACGGCGTTTTCTCCCTCCACACCCACGCGCAGCAGAATGGCGATCAACTCAGCATTGGTCAATGCCTGGGGGCCCAGCAAGGCCAGACGTTCGCGCGGCCGTTCTGTCCGGTACAGATCGGTGATCCGATAACTCGAACGCGGAGAGGCTTCAGCCATGGCATTATTTTACAGCAAAGCGTCGAAAGTGTTGCGGGCGGAGGTGGGTGGCCATCCGGCGCGGGAGAACGCTGCTTGACATTCGAGAATGCGTACAGTAGAATACACTCCACTTCGGCGGCGGGCCTGTAGCGCAGTTGGGAGCGCGCCTCAATCGCACTGAGGAGGTCAGGGGTTCGAATCCCCTCAGGTCCACTGGAGTGGCTCCGAAATCAATTGGCTCACCGTCTGGCACAAGTTGCCACAAGGGTGCGGGCCCATAGCGCAGTTGGGAGCGCGTCTCAATGGCATTGAGAAGGTCGAGGGTTCGAATCCCTCTGGGTCCACCAGAAAATCGAAACGGACGGCTGGTCCGTTCTGCACAGGTCAAGGCAGGAGTAGTAGGTCATCCCGTCAGCGAGAAGGGGAAGCGTGGTGGAAGCCCCTCAGGGTGCCCGCGGGAGCGCCGGAGACCGAACTCGCCTGTCCGCCGCAAGGCAGACCGAGACGATGAAAGCCCAGTAGTCGTCTCCGGGAGCGCCCGTTAGCGCGAATGAGTGATGGTAGTTGAATAGTCAGATAGTTGTCATGGTGCAACGCTCGCACCATGGAACCGTAAGACTAAAGACTATAGGACTATGAGACTCCATAATCCGGGTGGTACCGCGGAGCATCCCTTCGTCCCTGAGTGGAGGAAGGGCTTTTGTTTTATTCGTTATGGAAAGGCCATCCGCTTCGCTGCCGGGCCGCCGGCACAACCCCGGAAGATTTTTATAATTTTGGAGGTGTGGCATGGCCACAAAGAAAAAGAAAAAATCTGCGTCCAAAGCCGCGAGAACCCCGCGCGCCAAAAAGCCCGTCGCGGCCGGCCGGCCGAAGAAGGCTGCGCCAAGGGCTTCCTCTCGCAAACCTGCCGCCAGGAAAGCTGTGCCTGTTCGCCCGAGCGCCCAACCAAAGGTGCCCGAGGCCGGGGTGACGGCAACGGCAGGTGCTGCCTACGAGCCGCGCCGGATTGAAGCACACTGGCAGGCCAAATGGGAGGCAGATAAGTTGTACCGCGCCCGCATCGATCCCAGCCGCCCCAAGCACTATGCACTGACCATGCTGCCTTACACCTCGGGCGACCTGCATTTTGGCCACTGGTACCCCATGGCGCCTTCGGATGCGCGCGCCCGCTTCATGCGCATGAACGGCTACAACGTGCTCTTCCCCATCGGCTTCGATGCCTTTGGCCTGCCGGCCGAGAACGCTGCCATCCAGCGCGGCATTCACCCCAAGGAATGGACCTACAAGAACATCGAGCGCATGCGCCGGCAACTGAAGAGCATGGGCGCCATGTTCGACTGGGAGCGCGAGGCGATCACCTCCGACCCCGAATATTACAGGTGGACGCAATGGTTCTTCATTCAACTCTTCAAGCGCGGCTTGGCCTATCGCAAGCAGGCTGCTGTGGACTGGTGCCCCAAAGACAACACCACGCTGGCCCGTGAGCAGGTGGTGGGAGAGAACCGCGTCTGCGAACGTTGCGGCACGCCGGTCGTCAAAAAGGAACTGGAGCAGTGGTTCTTCCGCATCACGGCTTACGCCGAGGAATTGCTGGACTTTTCCTCTCTGGATTGGCCCGAACGCGTTCGCATCCTGCAAACCAACTGGATCGGCCGCTCGGAGGGCGCCGCGGTCACATTCCACACCGAGGGCGGCGACCC
>JBBIKK010000067.1:0-12235 GCA_037445475.1 Chloroflexota bacterium | reverse complement strand
TTGGGATAACCATTGAACTTTCAGACCCCCGGCGCGCCTCACGATGCCGGAGGCCCGAGCGCGTTTTGGAGTTCCGCCGGCGCGTGGAGCGGCTGCCGGCAATAGAAACGTTCGCACACATAAACGGTCGGCCGGCGCTCCGAGAGCGGACGATCAAAAAGCAGAGGCGGAGCCTCGGGCGCAGGCGGGAATGCCGAGGCAGCTACAACCAGATTCGGCCGGTATTCGGCTCGCAGGGTCCGGATCAGAGCCTGAGCCTGTTCGTCCCACGTCTCGTACAAGACGGCGGCCTGTCTCTCGCCTCGCAGGACGGAGTCGGCCACACAGAGCCAGCGCGCAAAGGCCAGAGGGTAGCGCTGCGCGGAGATCGAGACCAGCCTGAGCGCATTCTCAGCCAGATCGCGGTACTCCTGCTCATTGGTGAACGCGGCCATCTTGAGCAGGGCCTCGCACGCCAGCGCGTTGCCGGAAGGCGTGGCGTTGTCCTGCAGGTCCTTGGGGCGCAGCAAGAGCGAGGCCGCCTCGGCCGGGGTATCGAAGAAGCCGCCGGCCGGGTCGGAGAAGCGTTGCAGCATCGCTTCGGTCAGTTCGCGGGCCGAGGCAAACCAGCGCGGCTCGAAGTCGGTCTGATACAGCGCCAGCAGGCCGAGGATGAGCGCGGCATAATCATCCAGGAAGGCCTGGGGGCCGCGCCGGCCGTTTCGCCAGGAACGAGAAAGCATTGCAGGGACAGTCAGGTTGCGGAGGAGAAACTCCGCATTGCGCGCGGCCGCCTCGTGATAGTTTGCTGCCTTCTGCGGGTCATCCAGGAAGCGGGCAGCCTCGGCGAAAGCCTGCAACATCAGGCCATTCCAGGCTGTGAGTATCTTGTCGTCGCTTGCGGGAGGCACGCGCCGCTGGCGTGCCGCAAGCAGCGCAGAATGGCAGGCGGCTAATTTCGAGGCCACGGCTTCCTGCTCCAGCCCGAAGCGGCCGGCGAGCGTGGCGTCGTCCAGGGCACGTTGCAGCACCGTCCTGCCCTCCCAGTTGCCTCTTTCACTCAACCCGTAGGCCGCCGAGAAGAACTCAAAGTCGAATTGATCTTTCAGAAGGCGCTGGATTTCATCCTTCGTCCAGACGTAGTACTTTCCCTCTTCTCCCTGCGAGTCGGCGCTGAGCGAGGCGTAGAAGCCACCTTCGGGATGGGTCATCTCGCGGGCGACGAAATCGAGCGTTTCGATGACCACGCGCTTGTAGAGGGGTTTGTGCGTGATCTGCCAGGCATGCAGATAGGCCAGTGTCAGCAGGGCGTTGTCGTACAGCATCTTTTCGAAGTGGGGCACACGCCAGAAGCGGTCGGTGCTGTAGCGGGCGAAGCCTCCGCCGAGGACATCGTACATTCCGCCGCGCGCCATGGCCTCCAGGGCATGGAGGGCGGCCTTCAAGGCCCCCTCCTCGCCGGCTGTGTGCCGTTGGAGCAGGAAGTCAATGAGCATGGGCTGGGGGAATTTTGGGGCCTCGCCCCAGCCGCCGTATCCCCAGTCGTAGGCCTCCAGGATGGAGCGCGTGACGGCACGCAGGGTCTCTTCAGTAATGGTGGGATCCGAGGCGGATGGCCTGAAGATCTGATTCAAGTGCTGCACCAAGCGCTCGCCGACTTGATGGATTTGCTCGCGCTGGTTCTGCCAGGCCTCAGCGAGGTGGAGGAGCACCTCCTTGAACGCGGGCAGGGAATGGCGCGGCACGGGCGGGAAGTATGTGCCGGCATAGAACGGTTTCAGATCGGGAGTGAGGAAGACCGACATGGGCCAGCCGCCGGCGCCGCTCAGAGCGATGGTCGCCGCCATGTAGAGGCTGTCTAGGTCGGGGCGCTCCTCGCGGTCAACCTTGATGCTGACGAAATGCTCGTTCAGGATGGCGGCGGTGGCCTCGTCCTCGAATGATTCACGAGCCATGACATGGCACCAGTGACAGGAGGCGTAGCCAATGCTAAGGAAGATGGGCTTATCCTCACGGCGGGCTTTGGCCAGCGCTGCCTCGCCCCAGGGATACCAGTCCACAGGGTTTTCGGCGTGTTGAAGCAGGTAGGGAGAGTTTTCGTCTCTGAGATGGTTGGGCATGTGGCACCTGTTTGCCGGGCATGCGAGGGGTGAAAATTATTACGAATCATATCCATTTTACACGAAAGTACGAAGGATGCAACTCCCCTCCTTTACCGAAACTTCATCTTTGCTTGATGTCCGTTTTATATCCCTTTGCTAGACTGTAAGAGAAAAATCGTGATTACCTGCCATCCCTTATGGCATTTCCGCGCGGCTCAAGTGGCGGGCTGCCTCCACGAAGTCGGCCCGCCGCCTGTCTGCGTGCAACGCACAGGCAGGCCGCAAGCAAGACCGACGCCTTGTTCACTATCCGCGCGCTACGCGGTTTCAACGGCCGTGCGGAAAGCGGGATAGGTAATTACGAAAAATCAAACATTTTAAGGAGAGTCACCATGAACAAGGTTGTGAAGATCGTGTTAATCGTGATCGCTGCCCTGGCTGTCGTTGGGGCTGCCTTCTGGGCCGGCAACGTCTTTGGGAAGTCCCGCCTGGTTCCTGGGTGGAGCCCCTGGAACCTTCCAGGCGGGCGCGGCTACAATCGCGGCTACGGTCTGTGGCGCGGCTGGGGCTTTGGCTGGCATGGATCAATGATGCACCGTTACGGCTTCGGCGCCCTGCCCGATAGTCGGCGGGCGATCGCCCAGCCCCTGACGGTGGAGGAGGCCCGGCAGGCTGCCCAGGCGTATGTGGACACCCTCGGCCTCAGCGGCCTCAGCCTGGGCGAGGTGATGATCTTCGATAATAACGGCTATGTCGTGGTCAAGGAAACCGAGACCGGCATGGGCGCCTTCGAACTGCTCGTTGACCCGCTGACCCAGAGCGCCTACCCCGAACCGGGGCCCAACATGATGTGGAACCTCAAGTATGGCGGCCTGAACCATGGCCGGATGATGGGATGGGGCGACATGGGCTGGATGATGCGCGGCTACGGCTGGAATGGGGCGAACGTCACGCTGCCGAACGTCTCGGCCGACATGCCGCTCACCGCCGAGCAGGCCGTGAGCGCGGCCCAGAAATACCTCGATCGCTTCATGCCAGGCCATACGGCTGCGACAGACCCGATCAAGTTCTACGGCTACTACACGCTCGACTTCTCGAAGGACGGCAAAGTCGTGGGGATGCTGAGTGTAAACGGTTACAATGGCCAGGTCTTCGTTCACACCTGGCATGGGACGTTCATCGAGGAAGCGGAGTAGGGGTCTGCGGCTTCGTGCACGGCTTGAGATCAGTAGGGCCGCCTGGGCATGGCGGTCCTGCTTTCTCAAGCCCTTCTCTCCCCCGGCGGACGCATTGTTGTACAATAGGCCCATGTCCAGCGCCAAGATTCTGATCGTCGATGACGAGCCCAGCATCGTCAAACTGGTAAGTGCCTACCTCAAACCGGAAGGGTACGAAGTCCTCACCGCCCAGGATGGTCCTTCCGGCCTCAAGGCGGCGCGCGCCTTCAAGCCGGACCTGATCATTCTGGACGTGATGCTGCCCGGCATGGATGGGTTGGAACTGCTCTCCCGGCTGCGCCGCGAGTCCGATGTGTATGTGATCATGCTCACCGCCAAGACGGAGGAGACCGACAAGATCGTCGGGCTCGGCGTGGGAGCGGATGATTATGTGACCAAGCCGTTCAGCCCGCGCGAACTGACGGCGCGCGTCAAGGCCGCGCTGCGGCGCCTTCAAGCCCTCTCGGCCGGCGGCCCCGGGAAGAAGATATTGGCCTTCCGTCATCTGCGCCTGGACGTGGAGGCGCGGGCTGCCACAGTGGAAGATCGGCCCGTGGAACTGACCGCCATCGAGTTCGACTTGCTGCGGGTCCTGGCCGAGAATCGCGGCCGCGTCCTGACGCGCCAGCAACTGCTCGAGAACGTCTGGGGCGGTGAATACTACGGCGAACAGCGCGTGGTGGATGTTCACATCGGGCACATTCGCGAGAAACTGGGACGGGAAGATTTGATCGTTACGGTGCGCGGCGTGGGGTATCGTTTCGAGGATCAGTTGCTATGAGTAGAGCGAGGGAAGATGCTTGATTATTTTCGCCGTCGTCTGGGCGCCAAACTCCTCTTTTCGTACCTGGTGGTCATTGCCACCGGCGCGCTGGTGCTCTTCGTTGTCGGGCAACTGAGTGTGCCTCCGGCCTTCACGCGGCATATGGCGAGAATGGGCATGCCACAGATGGGCGGCCCGATGATGGGCTGGGACGGGCTGTGGCGAGGTGGAATGATGGACTCGCTGTACAAGGACTTCCGCGCCACGTTCAACGAGGCTCTCTTCTATGCCATCTTCGCGGCCGTGGGAGTTGCCTTGCTGGTCAGCATATTCTTGAGTCGTCAGATCGTGGCCCCGCTTCACGGTTTGGCCGAGGTGAGCCAGCGCATCGCCGAGGGCCGCTACGAGGAACGCGTTCAGGTTCAGGGCGAGGATGAGATCGCACACCTCGCCCGGCGTTTCAATCAGATGGCTGCGCAACTCGAGCAGGTCGAGGCGCGTCGCCGTCGCCTGCTCGCCGATGTCAGCCATGAATTGCGCACCCCGCTGACGGCCATCAAGGGTTCCATCGAGGGGCTGATCGATGGCGTTCTGCCGGCCACGCAGGAGACCTACCAGCAAATCTATGCTGAGGCAGAGCGCCTGAATCGCCTGGTGGACGACTTGCAGGAATTGAGTCGGGTCGAGGCGCGCGCCTATTCGTTGGATATGCAGGCGGTGGAGGCGGCTGCGGTGGTCCGCACGGTCCTGAAGCGCCTTGGCCCCCAGTTCGAGTCTCGGCACATCGCGCTCGACCTCGATCTGGATCCAAATCTTCCGCCGCTCCGCGCCGATGAGGATCGGGTCGTACAGGTGCTCACGAATCTGGTGGTCAATGCCCTGCAATACACACCTGAGAATGGGCGGGTGTTCATTGTGGTACGGCATGCCGAGGATCAGATTCTGTTTTCTGTGCGAGATACCGGCATCGGCATCCCAGCCGAGCATCTGCCGCACATCTTCGACCGCTTCTATCGGGTGGATAAATCGCGCGCCCGCTATGGCGGGGGCGGAAGCGGAATCGGCCTGACGATTGCCAAACACCTCGTGGAGGCTCAGGGAGGAAAGATTTGGGCCGAGAGCGAGGGGGAAGGAAAGGGCAGCACGTTCGCCTTCACCCTGCCCATCGCCTGAGGCTCACGGCGTGGGAATGGGCCCCGGCGTGCCCAGGTCGCTGGAAGGAGAGGGCACGCCTATTTCCGTGCATGCCTCCTTTCCCACACGCTGCAGCAGCCCCAGCGTGGAAGTGACCTCAATCTGAACAGGTGTCTCCCTCTTGTATGTGGTGTCGACGGTCAATTTCAACGTTGCCCGGTAGCCGGCCGGCAGCGAGGGGAGGCATTTCGTCTTATCGGGGTGAGCCCGGCCCTCATCCAGTGCTTTGAGCGTGGCGCATACGTTATCCAGGTCGAGTTGGCCGGTGTTGCTGATGGTGATGAAGGCATTGGTCACCTCGCCCAGGCCGTGAGCGAGGTCAAGGCTGGTGTTACACCCCAGAACAACGGTCTCGACTTGGAGGATGGGAGTCGGAGACGAAGCAATCTCCGTAAACGTGGGAACAGGAGTGGGAATCTCTGTCGCGGGGAGCGACGTGAGCGTGAGGGCGGCGATCGTTGGAGTGAAAAACAGCGCCGTCGGCGTATAGATGAACGGCGTGTGGGTGGGAGGAGGCGCCGGCGAGAGAGAGGGCAGCGCGGAAACATTCCAGCCGTTGCAGGCCGAGAGTCCGAGAACCAGGCTTGCCAGCGCCATCCTCATGGCCGCAGACGTTTTTCCTTTCGCCGCCAGGAACGGCCTCCGAGATCTCGTGGATCTCGGAGGCGGCCGTCATGCCTTCTCTTCCATTCGTTGCAGGGCAGCATCGATCAGACTGCGCCAGGCCAGCAACATTTCCTTGCGCGCCTTGCGGCTGTGCTCGATGAATTCTGGAGGGAGGAAAGCCTTGAGGCTTTCGCTTGCTTCCTGATAGGCGGCGCGCAGGTGCTGGCGGGCCTCTTCGGGAATGCGCTCCTCCAGCGGCTTGCGTCGCGATGCTTTCTCGACCACAGGCACCTCCTTTCTCTGCATCAATTATAATCCTGGCCGACCGAGGGTTTCCCCCTTCTGCCCAACCGGCGGTGCGGTCAATTGGTTTGTGAGCGGCCACGGTTCTAGCGCGCCAGCACCCTGGTCATTTCATAATACTCCAGGTTGGCCGTGCGCTTGCGGCTGACGACCTCTTCGAGAGGCACATACTCGATGCCGCGGCCCTTCAGGCCGGTCATAACCCCGCCCTTGCCCTGCAGCAGAGCCTCGACGGCTCTCACACCCATGCGCGAGGCCAGCAAGCGATCGTAAGCCGTGGGGGAGCCGCCGCGCTGGATGTGCCCGAGGATGGTGACGCGCGTCTTGAAGCCCACGTCCATCTCATCGAGCGCGCGCGCCAGTTCCACCGTGGAGTGCCCTGACCCCTCGGCGTTGATGACAATGGCGTGCGCCTTGCCGCGCAGGTAGGCCTCGCGGATGGCCTGTCCCACCTCTTCGACGGTGATGGGCACCTCGGGAATCAAGACCACCTCGGCCCCGCACACGATGCTGGCCATTACGGCCAGGTAACCGCAATTGCGCCCCATCGTTTCGATCAAAAAAGCGCGGTGGTGAGACGAGGCCGTATCGCGCAGTTTATCCACCGCGTCCATGATGGTGTTCATGGCCGTATCCACCCCAACGGCAATGTTGGTGCCCCAGATGTCGTTATCGATGCTGGCCGGGATCCCCACCACCCGCACGCCTTGTTGGTGCAGGGCATAGGCGCCTTTCATCGAGCCCTCCCCGCCGATCACCACCAATCCATCCAGGCCGGCCTCGTTCAGGTGGCGAATCGCCTCGCGCTGGCCCTTTGGCTCCATAAAGCGCTCACTGCGGCTGGTCTGCAGGAAGGTCCCGCCGCGCTGCAAGATGTTACCCACGTCGCGCGCCTTGAGCGGGCGGAACTCGCCGTTGAGCAAGCCTTCAAAGCCATCGATCACCCCCAACACCTGGGCGCCATGTGTGATGGCTGTGCGCACCACAGCCCGGATGGCCGCATTCATGCCCGGCGCGTCGCCGCCGGAGGTCAGCACACCAACCGTGAAAGGCTTACCCGTCTCCATCGGAATCCTCGCGTTTGATCTTGAAGGCATCAAAATCGCGGGCCACGACTACGTTCGGGTGGATAGAGCGGGCCTCTTTCAACACGTCCCTGGCACGGTAGCGGCGCGAGATGTGCGTCAGGATCAAGGTCTTGACATTGGCCCGCGCCGCCAGTTCGGCGGCCTGGCGCGCCGTGAGATGGGAAAAGCGGCGCGCCATCTCGGCCTCCTCCTCCAGGTAGGTGGATTCGATCACCAGGGCATCCGCATCCCGGCAGACCGCCAGCAGGTCGTCGGTCTTGCCGGCATCTCCCACCACAACCAGCTTCACGCCCTTTTGGAGCGCGCCCAGCACCTCGTCCGGTGTGACGCGCCGCCCGTTGGCCAGCGTGATGGCATGGCCCTCCACCAGTTGACGTCGTTCGGGGCCGAAGGGCACGCCCAGGGCGTCGGCTTTTTCGGGCAGGAACGGGCGGCGGGCCTTGCCTTCGAACACATAGCCCAGGCAGTCCGGCCCGCGATGACTGACCGCGAAAGCGGTGATGGTGAAATCCTGCGCCTCGAAGAACGTCCCCGGGCGGATCTCACGGAAGTGTAGCGGCATGGGCGCCTGCGTTCCGCGCAGCACCACGCCGTCCACCAGGGCGCGCACGCGTTCGAGCGTCGCCCGCCCGCCGAAGATCTCCAGTTGTTCGATCGCCTCCCAGCGCAGGAAGGTGCTGAGCAAACCACCCAGCCCCAGGATGTGATCGAGATGGCCGTGCGTGAGCAGAACGCGCGTCAGGTGACGGAAGCCGACGCCCGCCTGAAGAATCTGACGCTGCGTGCCCTCGCCACAATCAACCAGAAAGCGGTATTCGTCATGCGTGATGATCTGCGCCGAAAGCCCGCGCTGAGCCGAGGGGGCCGAGGCAGAGGTGCCCAGGAAGAGAATCTCGAACAACGAAGAATCCTCAAAGCAGGGATGAAAAGCGCAAAGCCGTTGGGGCGTCGCGCAGTCATGGCGCGGCAATTGTACCTCATAAGGTGGCTGCCTGCCCTGCCATGACCCCCGGCTGATCGAGGGTTGCCAGGAGGCGCCCCCGATGCAGGAGGAGGGCCAAATCTCAGGCGCCCCCGCGCCTCTGGCCGGGAGCAAACCCCATCACGGCCCTCCTCTCTCAGACATAGACGTGAGTCACGAGGAAATAAGCATAGTACATTGCCCCAACGGCAACGTGGCCGAGCCAGACGAAACGCAGAAGCCATCTTGACTTTCCAGAAGATTCTGGAAGGCTTAGAAAAAACCGGGTGGCGGCAGCGAACAACACAAACAACCCGATCTCGCCGCTCCACCCGAAGTTGCCATCATATAGGCGGGGGCCGCCCTCCGCCAGGAAATAGGTATAGAAGCCCCCAAAGATGAAAATGATCCACGCCAGGCTCATGTGCGCGTTGTGCCAGACTCGTCTTCGGTAAATTATCGTAACAAGCAGGGGAAACAAGATGGATAACAGGAGCTTGGGCAACAGGAAACCCGAATAATGGCTCATCACTGTAAATGGAGCGAAAATGATTCCGCTCTCTCTCTGATACGTGATCAGAAACTGGCCCGTCAGCACGAACAGGGTTGGGAGGGCAAAGCCAACGAGAAAGGCCACAAGGTCCACGTTCCTCCTTTGAAGCATTCGCTGCAGCCCCAGAATCGTCATGGCAGGGAGCAGATCGATGGCAAAGTTCGGTTTGGCAAATGCAGCCAGCATGGAGATCATGGCCATCCCAAGAATTTCAATTTTTGCAGTGCGCCGCTGCGCAAAACATTTCAGAGCGTAGAGGAACTGCAAGAGCGCGAGCGGACGCAGGAGGATGATCGTCGGACTATGATAGGAGGTGATACCGATGTAACCGAGATAGAATTTGTGGTCCACGAACCATAACGCGCTGATCGGGGTTGCCATGCCCACGCCAAATAGGATCACCGCCTGCTTCCATACAGCCGGGTATTTTGCATGGAGGACAGGCCAGAACCATCGCAAAAGGAGAAACACAGTTACGACCTCGCACAGAACGACAGCGGCAAGGTTGGCCATTTGAAATGGGAGGCCAAAAAGGGCGTTGAAGAGCAAAAGCAGAACCTGCCAGCCTGCGTGAGCATCACCTGCTTGCTTGAGGATCACATAGAAGGGCACATCCATGCTCTTCTTTATTTGTTCCGCCCAGGCGATGTGCGCAGGAAAATCGGCCATGGCCCGGGTCAGGATGTAAGACTGGGTATAGGCCATTGGAAGGTACACGATTAACGCCAGAAAGATCAACACGATGGAACTTTGCCGCCGTTTGATGACATCTGAGGCTGTATCTTCTACTGTCATACAAATTCCCTTTATCGCGCCATGGGTTTCGCCAAGACCAGAAGATGGGCCGTGAGAAATCTGGTAAGATTCACACAACAGAATCCAGAGGGCGTCGCCGGCGTTCCCTCAATTGTACAGCATCTTGAAGCACAGACGGGCTTCGTCCCACGGCTCACCGCCTTGTGCCTTCCTGGTCATCCCTCGCCCCTCTCTGCCCCACCCCGGCCCTGGATCATCCCTCGTGCGTTTATAGCCGATACAGCCCATGCCTTTCCGCAAATTTCCTCTCCCCTCAAAGACCTCTGCGAAGCCACATGCGAAGAGCACGGCCTCCAGGGCTGCCCCGCGCTCCAGGACGAGTTCCGTGCCGGCCTCTCTCTCCTGGTGGGATCGCCTTTCTCCAGAGCGCAGGCTGGACGTGTTGGGAGTCATCCTGGCGCTGGCGGGCATCCTGATCCTTCTCACCCTGCTGGCCTCCTCGCGCTCCGTGTTTACGGCCGGCTTGATTCGTTTCCTCGGCCAGCTGGTGGGCTGGGGTATATACATCCTGCCGCTTGGCCTGATCGTTTTTGGGTTGTGGCTGGTGCTGCGCAAGATCGAACGCATCCCGCCCCTCTCTGTGGAACGCACGGTGGGCATCCTCCTGATATACGTCTGGCTTCTGACGGTCATGCACGCTTTGATTGCCGAACCGCAAATGGCGCAGGTGGCAGCCAGAGATGGGGCCGGAGGTGGTTACATTGGGAGCGTGTTCGAGCGCGTTCTGTGGTTTGGCTTTGGAGCAGGGGGCGCGGCGATCGCCCTGCTCGCCTGGATGGTCATCGCGCTGGTGATGACGCTGGACATAACTGTTCAGGACCTGTTCAACCGGAGCCTCGCCTGGCTGGCGCGCCTGCAGGCGAAGATCAGACCGGCCGCGCCGCATCCCGCATCCGAGGCGAGCGCGTCCTCGCCCGCGCCGGCAGCCTCCCCAGCCGCGTTGACCCCGTCACGCCCTCCGAACGCCCCGGCCGCGATCGGCGGCACGCCGGCCGTCTCGTGGTCCCTGCCGGATTACAAAGATATCCTCGACGTTGGCTCGACCCCCTCGGTGAGCGAAGAGTTCATTCAACAGCGGGCACGCCTGATCGAAGAGACACTGGCCTCGCTGGGCGCTCCCGTTCAGGTGGTGGAGATCAGCCGCGGCCCGACCATCACCCAGTTCGGGGTCGAACCGCTCTTCCTGGAGACGCGCGGCGGGCGGACACGCGTGCGCGTCGGCAAGATCGCCTCCCTGGCCGATGACCTGGCCCTGGCTCTGGCCGCGCCGCGCATTCGCATTCAGGCGCCTGTCCCCGGCCGCAGTTACGTGGGCATCGAGGTCCCGAACGAGGAAATGACGGTGGTGACCCTGCGCAGCCTCTTAGAGAGCGAAACTTTCCAGCGCAACCGAACGGCCCTGCGCTTCGCGCTCGGACAGGATGTGGCCGGCCACCCTATCATGGCCGATCTTGAATCCATGCCCCATCTTTTGATCGCCGGAACAACCGGCTCGGGCAAGTCGGTGTGTGTGAACGCGATTCTGACCTGCCTGCTCCTCAACAACACGCCGGACGATCTGCGATTGGTGCTGGTAGATCCCAAGCGTGTGGAGTTGACGACCTATAACGGCATTCCGCACCTGCTCGCCCCGGTGGTGGTGGAGATCGAGCGCGTCGTGGGCGCTTTGCAATGGATGACGCGCGAAATGGACAGGCGCTACCACGAGTTTGCCAGGGTAGGAGCGCGCAACATCACCGATTTCAACGCCCGCATGAAAGTCCAGGGCGGGAAGAAACTGCCGTTCCTGGTGATCGTGATCGACGAACTGGCCGATTTGATGATGATTGCCCCCGATGAGACCGAGCGCACGATCACACGCCTGGCGCAGCTGGCGCGCGCTACAGGCATCCACATGATCCTGGCCACACAGCGCCCCTCCGTGGACGTGGTGACCGGCCTGATCAAGGCCAACTTCCCGGCGCGCATCGCCTTCGCAGTCGCCTCCGGCGTGGACAGCCGCGTGATTCTCGACCAGCCCGGCGCGGAACGGCTGCTGGGCCGCGGCGACATGTTGTACCAGGCCCCCGAGGCGGCCAGTCCGTTGCGCTTGCAAGGCGTGTTCGTATCCGACCACGAGATTCAGCGCCTGACAGAGTACTGGCGCGCGCAGGCCGGGCGGGCTTCGCCATATGCCATTGTTGGAGCGCCGGCGGAGGCCCTGCCGGAGAACGCGCCGTTGAAGCAAAAACCATTGTGGGAGGACATGCCGGAGAGCGAGGAGGACCCGTTGCTCGCCGAGGCCATAGAGGCCGTGCGCCGCGAGGGGCGCGCCTCGGTTTCGATGTTGCAACGCCGCCTGCGCATTGGCTACACACGCGCCGCGCGCCTGATCGACATCATGGAAGAGCGCGGCATCGTCGGCCCGCCCGAAGGTACAACTCAGGTGCGACGCGTGCTGGAGGCCGGCGGAGATGCTCCAGGCAAGGCTGAGTGAGGCCAAGCGGGGGGTGGTCCTGTGCGGCTCTCCGCATTATAGTATTGCTCGGCTTTGGTGCATAAATCAAGAAGAAAGTAGAATCTGCCCCTCCATCGCGGTGGGTTAGGCAACCTTGTAAGCTTGCGGCATCCCCAGATGCGTCATTCTATTCAGAGCGGCGCAACGGACTAATGC
>JBBIKK010000066.1:0-12682 GCA_037445475.1 Chloroflexota bacterium | reverse complement strand
GCATTAGTCCGTTGCGCCGCTCTGAATAGAATGACGCATCTGGGGATGCCGCAAGCTTACAAGGTTGCCTAACCCACCGCGATGGAGGGGCAGATTCTACTTTCTTCTTGATTTATGCACCAAAGCCGCAGGAAACTATACGATTGGGGTCCCGTGCAAGTCACAAGTTGAACGCCCCGCTTGAGGCCGGCGTCCGTGCAAACAATGCCGGGCGTCAAGACTCGATAGGCATCCCCCTCCGGTAGGGCAATCAGGGTGTAGGGCACCTTCCTCACGCAGAAGCGGTCGCGCTCCTCGGCCTCAGGAAGACGACAGGCCGGCAGGGACGGCGTGGGCGTCGCGTCCCATACACAGAAGAATGCCTGAGTGACGGCCGTGGGAGGGGGCGTGTTGGTCGGCCGAGGTGTGGAGGTCGCCGCAGGCGAAGCCGTTGGCATGGCGCGCACAGAGGGAACGTTTGTGGGCGCGGGGGCACAGGCCGCACTCAAGACCAGAACGAGAGCCATAGCGCCGCCAACACGAAAAACAGATAATTGTCTACCCTGTGACATGGTTGCACTTTCCCGGCGGGCCGGCAAGCATCTGGGCGCCGGCTTCACCGCTGATTTTCCATCCGACGGTTGATAAAGCGCACAAAGAAGACCCCTTCCCCGTACTCTTTGTCGCCTGGCACCATCCAGTAGTCCAGTTTAACGGTCAGTCTGTGCTGATCCTTGTCCCGTCCGGTCACTTTAAGATAATTCCCGGCCTCGCCGGATGCGCCAGGGCCTGGTTCAGCATGCACATATCCCAGGGGCATGATGTAGTAGCGGTGCGCATCAGCGCCAAGCAGATAGTCAGGGGTGACTTTAGCCGTCCAGGTGGGGGCGCTGATCACTTGAGATTCCAGGCGCTCGATGAAGGCGCGCTGTTCCGCGCTCATCTCCCTGATATCTACGACCTCGATGTGGGGAAAGGTCGGGCGAGGTGGAGTTTCCCAAGGGAACTTACGGAAGAGGCGGTAGTACTCGTTGTTGTCACGCGTGCGCCAGAGGACGGTCAGCAAGTCGTAGAAAAAAGCGCGCTGGGGGGCCTCCTCCGCCCGGAGGTTGAAGCCCCATAGGCCCTCTTCCGGCGTGATGGCCATCGCGTCCACGAAATAAGGCTCCGGGAAGGCCTCCAGTACCTGCAGGCGGTTGGCTGCGCGCAGATGAAACATCATCGCGGGAGAACCATCGCCTCCACCACTAGCGAGGTCAATGGAGGCATTGGTCTCAGTCCCTGTCCCGCTCGTTCCAGCGGCGATGCTGGCCCAATAGGACCGGCTCAGATCCACCTCGCACCAGCGACGACCCCTGCGCCAGCGAAGGTGCTCGCCTTCCAGGGCAACTTCCCCCTCGCCGCGCGGCGCAATTCCCACCAGAAACGGGTAGAGGGCGATGTTCACCCCAAACCCCAGCAGGCAGCCGAGGACATACAGCGAAATTCCCAGCCATGCGGGCAGACTCCATTTCAACAGAGCCATGATCAGGATGGGCAGGCCGAGGAACAGCAAGAAGAAGATAAGAACGGGAATGCCAACCTTGAACCAGCCACTGATGTAAGGGAGGTGGAGATTTCGTTTCATGGCGGAGCGCAGGCCTCCCGGGGTCAAAGACAACGATGGTTATGCTTTCATTTCGTTCTCGATCGCCTTCCGAACCTGATCTTCCTTTACTGGCCCAAAGAACCTCGGCTTTCCGTTGATAAAGATGCCATCGGCAACACCGTACCGGGCAACAACCTCTCTGCTGGCCGGAATCTCCCTGACCGCCACGCGCTCCCCGAATTCTTGAGCCACCCTACGAACCGCCAACACGGCCGAGGCGCCCACCGGGCAAAAGCGCGAGCCAATCACAAGCACCTCTACTTTCGCATCGGTCTCTTTGGCCACGCGAAGCGTCAATGGCTTTACCGCGATCGAAGGCTGACTCAACGGATAGTAGAGCAGCTTGCCCCCCTCGCCTTCCCTGAGCACCTGAAAGCCGCGCTTGATGAAATGCTGATAGTGCATATAGCCTTCGAACTCCGTCCCATCGACCAGCATGCCCTTGTAGCCCTGCAAGCACAAGAGTCTTACAAACTCCTGGAAGAGCAGGCGCATGCCTCCCCTTCCTCGATAGCCGTGTTGAACCCACTCGCAGTAAATGTAGGCGGCCCCATCTTCGATTTCATAGGGGACCAAGGCCTGATCGCTGGGAGCCCAGTAGATATGACCAATCACGTTACCGCTTTCATCGAGGAGATGAAGCCCCTCAACGTATCTTCCCAGATGCGCGGCGAGCCACCCCCTGCAGCCCGGCAGCCCATCTGCCCAAAAGGGAACGGGGTTTTCCGTGGCACAAGGGTAAGCCCGCTCGACGTCCTGCGGTGTGTGCACGCTTCGAACTTCCATCTCGCTCCTCCTTCTCCATTGTTGATTTTACTCCAGGTAAGGTAACCTCCCACCCTCCTCTGGCATTTCCGCTCGGCTACTGAAGTTGCGGTCCTTCCACGAAGCCGGCCTGCGCCGACGCTCCTGTCCACCGTCCGCCCCTCCGCCTCTCCGACTTCAGACTACCTGACTCCAGACCATCAGACTCTCAGACCACATGGGGCATTTCAGCGGCCGTGCGGGAACCAGGGCAGGTAGTCACCCAAAAAGGGGAATCTCCCCGCCAAAACACAGGGGAATCCCCCTGCACTTAACTCCCACTAATCTATAGAATCCATGCAGGAAGAAGATGGATGACACGCCCGAATTTCGCGAACACAGGATGGACGCCAAAAGACAAGTTTGATGGCCACCACCCAAAACAAGGAGAATGACATGTCACAGAAAACGCTCCTCTTTGCAGCCGGTCTTGTACTGGTCATGCTCGCCCTGGTCTCCTGTGCCGGCCCGCAGGGCCCACAGGGTCCGCAGGGCGCGCCGGGCCCTGCCGGCCCACCTGCAGCCGGCTTCCACAATCCCAAATAACTCCCTTTCCCGTCTGGCCATTGGCGTCCAACAAATCACCCGCCCCCAGCTTGCCCGGGGGCGGGTTCATCCTTCCTTGCGGCTCAGACGTTGAAACAGGTGATGTTCATAGGCGTAAGCCGCCAATTCGACGCGATTCTTCAAGTCGAGTTTTTCCAGCATCCTGCTAACGAGATTTTCCACGGTTTTCTCACTGAGGTTCAGGGTCTTCCCGATTTCCGCGTTGGTCCTGCCGCGCGCCAGGTGGATCAGCACATCCAGCTCGCGGTCGGAGAGGTCGCGGAAGGCATCCCCATAGGCTTTGCGCTCCGCCCGGCGAACGCGCGCAAACAGGCGCGCGGTGGTGGCCGGATCGAGCACGGCTTCACCCCTGGCCGCGAGGCGGATTGCCCGCAGCAGCTCCTCCGTCTCCACCTGTTTGAGGACATAGCCCACCGCTCCGGCACAAATGGCGTGCATCACCAGTTCCTCGTCCGCGAAGGATGTGAGCATGACCACCTTGCTGGACGGGAATCGCTCACAGATCTGCCGCGTCGCCTCGATCCCGCCCTCGCCCGGCAGGCGGATGTCCATCAACACCACGTCCGGAGAGAGCCTTTCCACGGCCTTCAGAGCCTCTGCCGCGGCGCCGGCCTCGCCCACCACTTCCATATCGGGCTGATCGCCGAGCAAAGCGTTCAGGCCAAGGCGGACAACCACATGATCGTCCACGAGCAGGATGCGAATCTTCCCTGTCATTGCGGATCCGCCCATGGGATGTTCAACACAACTTCCGTGCCCTTACTGTTTTTGAACTCGATCGTTCCGTTGAGCAGGCGGGCACGGTCGCGCATGTTGCTCAGGCCATATCCATGTTTGGCATTCGGAGGGATGCCCACGCCATCATCCCAGATCGTGATCTGCAAGCATTCCCCCTCGTCCCGCGCGGTAATGCGGGCGCATCGTGCCTGCGCGTGGCGCACCGTGTTCGACAGCGCTTCGCGGACGATGGCGGCCACGTGGCTGGCCCGCATGGGCGAAAGGCTTTTCCGATCCGGCACCTGAACGTCCAGCGTGATATTGACCATGGAATTGTAGTGGGGGTCTTCCGCCAGTCGTTGCAGGAGGACGGGGAGCGGCTCCACGACGAGCGGGGTGGCTTCATGCAACTCGGCCAGATTCCGCCTCAAATCGGCGATGGAATCGTTGAGCGCGGCCGCGGCGCGCTTGAGACGTTTGCCCAGTTCGGTATCCGCTCCTGCCCAGTGGAGGGCCGATTCCACCAGCAACCCGGCTGTGTACACCTTTTGAATGGCGCCATCGTGCAGCTCGCGTGCCAGTCGCTCACGTTCAGCATGGAGGATTTGCTGTTGTTCCAGTTCCTCGATGCGGCGCTGGGTCTCTACCTCGAAGATCTCCAGAGCACGGATGAGCGTGATCGCAATTACAGCCGCGATCAAGGAGCGAAAGACCCACGGCGGCACTCCGAAGGCGCGGGTGAATGTGGCGGTGTTGACCAGATTGCCGGGGAAAAATCCAACCGGCGGAGGAATGAGGCCACCGAATACGGCGTACAGGCCGAGCAAAATCCCCGCCACGCGCAGGTTTCGGACGATGGGGGGCACATTGAGAGGTTGAATGCGTTCCAGGGTGTGGAGGCGCAATCCGTACGCGGCGAGCAAGCCGGAGGGAAAGCCAATGAAATAGCGGGCCAGCGCGTTGGCCGTATGTCGCCACAGGTGGCGATCGGGAATGAGCGGCAACAGGATGCCAAACGCCACTCCAAGCCAGGCGCCGCACAAAGTCAACGAAATCCAGTGGGGGCGCAGGCCGCGCGGGCGCGGACGAAGGGTAGCCAGTCCAAACTCGAACAAACAGACGAACGAAAACGCAAGCAGGATCACATGCAAGATGTACAGCCACTCCATCATGGCCGGGCTGAGATACTCCGCCTGGATGGGAATGAACAGGTCGCCCCACTCGTGGAATCCATGGCTCAGGCCAAATATCGCCAGCCAGCGCAGGCTGCGCGCCAGTTCCAGCCGCGAGGATTGACGGGTTTGCAAGGTGATGGCCAATCCGAGGACGAAAAAGACCAGTCCGTAAACAAAGAGGATGATCTCGTGATTGATCTCAAAAAATCGAGAGAGGGCGGCCATGTCGAGTAGTATTGTATCAAACTTCTGTAGTATCGCTCTTGAGAATCTATCACCACCGTAAAGATTCTGCACCGCGACGCATGTCCCCGTAGGGGATGGATGTCGCGTTCGGGTGGCAGAATGAATCCCGCGCTGCGTGTTGAAGCAGGGCTTCAGCCGGCTATCCTTTGCCATCCATGGCCGGCCACGGGTCGGCACTACTAACCACATTCGACTATCTGACCGCCCTTCTCCGTATCTCTGTGCGAGACCTCTTTTCCCGGCAGAGCGAGAGAAGGCAGGTAATCACCCGGCAAGAATATTTTGGGGCGGAGTTTGGGAATTCGAGGCCACCATCAAAACGGACCTGGCGGACAAGAGAAATCGCAGTATACTTCCGTTGCAGTTCGGCCGCTCGAAATATTTCGAGCTTGCCAGACAGGCACTTCAGAGACCCCTCAACCAGGCTCTGCCTGCTTCCGCTGGCGTTTTCGTCATCGTGTTCATGAAAGGCCATGGGCAAGTTTTGCATGTCTGGATGAGAAGGTAAAAGGTAGCTACCCTCACCCCGTCTCTCTCCCAACCTCTGGATTTTGCGCCCGGAGTGAGGGCGGCAGGGAGTTACAGTAAAGTGCTTTGTTGCGATCGCCCTAACAGACTGTCACTGCGAGGGCGCACATGCGCCCGAAGCAGTCTCCCGAAGGGACGGGGGATGGCTTCGCCCACGCTCCGCTTGGAGCAGGGGCTTCGCAATGACATGTTTGCAACAGAGCAACAGTAAAGGATAAAATACGTTCTGCGAACGAGAAACAAATGAACAACGACTGGAACGAACAAGACGATAATTTCAATGTAGCGCTCTCGCAGCGCACCGAAGAACTGTACCGCGTGCCCAATCATGAACCGAACGAAGACGGCTTGATCGAGGCAGTGGTCCTGCCGCTGCGCGATCTGGTGGTGTTCCCGCGCATGGTCTCGCCGATCTTTGTTGGGCGCGAGACCTCCCTGCTGGCCGTGGAGGAGGCCCAGGCGCGCAACCAGACCGTGGTCGGGCTGGTGCAGGGGGATCCGCGCATCGAACAGCCGCGACCGTCCGACTTCCTGCCCATCGGGGTGGAGATGGCCGTGGGGCGCCTGCTGACAATGCCCGACGGCTCTTCCAGCGCGTTGGTGCAGGGCCGGCGGCGGGTCGAGGTCGTGCACTTCGTTCGGACGCGCCCGTTTTTGAAGGTGCACGCCCGCCCCATCCCGGAGCCGCATCACGCCGACCGCCAGGCCCAGGCTTTGATGCGTTCGGTGCTCGATCTCTTCGAGCGCTGTGTGCAGCTGGATCGCTCGATCCCCGAAGAGGCACATCTCTTTGCCATGAACATCGCCGAGCCGGGCTGGCTGGCGGATATGATTGCCTCGGCCCTTTCGTTGAACCACGAAACCCGTCTCCAACTCCTGGCCACCCTCGATCCGCTCGAACGTCTGCGGGTCCTGAACAAGATTCTGGCCCAGGAAGTGGACGTGCTGGAACTCGAGGACGAGATTCACTCCCGTGTTCAGAGCGAGGTGGATCGCAGTCAGCGCGAGTTCTACCTGCGCGAGCAGATGCGGCAGATCCAAAATGAATTGGGCGAGGGCGATGTCTACACGCGTGAACTCAACGAACTGCGCAACAAGATCGAAGCGGCCGGCCTGCCGGCCGAGCCCAAGTCCGTTGCCCTGAAGGAGATCGACCGCCTCAGCCAGATGCCGCCCCTCTCGCCCGAAGTGGGCATGATCCGTGCGTACATTGACTGGATTGTGGACCTGCCGTGGACGAAGACCACGCCCGACAATCTCGATGTCAAACACGCCGCCCGCATTTTGGACCGCGATCATTACGGGCTCAAAAAGGCCAAAGAACGCATCCTGGAATACATTGCCGTCCGCTCGCTCAAGCCCAAGAAGGAACGCCAGCCAATCCTGTGTTTCGTCGGGCCGCCCGGAACGGGCAAGACCTCCCTGGGGCGCTCCATTGCAGAAGCATTGGGACGCAAGTTCGTGCGCCTCTCGCTGGGCGGCGTACGGGACGAGGCCGAGATTCGCGGCCACCGCCGAACGTACATCGGCGCCCTGCCCGGCCGCATTCTCCAGACCATGAAGAGGGCCGGCACGGCCAACCCGCTCTTCATGCTGGACGAGATCGACAAACTCTATGCCGATTTTCGCGGCGATCCGGCCGCCGCTCTGCTCGAAGTGCTGGACCCCGAGCAGAACAGTGCTTTCAGCGATCATTACCTCGAGATCCCCTTCGACCTCTCGAAAGTCATTTTCATCACGACCGCTAATTATCTGGGCCCAATCCCGCCGGCCCTGCTCGACCGCATGGAGGTGATCGAGTTCCCGGGCTACATCGAAGAGGAGAAGATCGAAATCGCCACGCGCTATTTGATCCCGCGCCAGCTCCAGGAGAACGGCATTGAAGACCTCGGCCTGAAGTTCGAAGTGGCCGCCCTGCAACGCATCATTCGCGAGTACACCTTCGAGGCAGGTGTGCGCAACCTGGAGCGCGAGATTGCCCGCATCTGCCGTAAGGTGGCGCGCCTCAAAGCCGAGGGCAGAAAATATCCCCTGCTCATCTCCGCCGAGGGCCTCGAAAAGTTCCTCGACCCGCCCCAGTACATCCCCCCGGAAATGGAAAAGCGCGACGAGGTGGGCGTGGTGCAATCCCTGGCCTGGACCGAGAACGGCGGGGAGATCATGTCCGTCGAGGTCGCGGTGCTGGAGGGGAAAGGCCTCCTGCAGATGACCGGCCAGATCGGTGATATTATGCAGGAGTCGGCGCAGGCCGCTCTCACGTACATCAAATCGCGCGCCTCTAAGCTGGGCATTGATATGGAGGTCTTTGAGCGGATGGACATCCACCTGCACATGCCCGAAGGTGCCATCCCCAAAGACGGGCCCTCGGCCGGCATCACGATTGCGACAGCAATGGTTTCGGCCCTGACCGGCCGCGCCGTCTATCGCCATGTGGGCATGACCGGCGAGATCACCCTGCGCGGGCGCGTCCTGCCGGTGGGAGGAGTGCGCGAGAAAGTCCTGGCGGCCCACCGCGCCGGCCTCAAGGTGGTCCTCCTCCCCGAAAAGAATCTCAAAGACCTGCACGATGTGCCCCGGGCTGTGCGCACCGATCTGGAAATCGTGCCGGTCATGCACATGGATCAGGTGCTGGAGGTCGCGCTCTCGCCCGAAGTGGCCGTCGAACCACCCAGACCCAAGTCGCGAAAGGATGAGCGGGAGGGCGGGGAATAAGAGCCAGCGCAGGGGTGAGAAAATTTCAGGCTGCTTTCCGGACAACTTTTGAGGGCATCCCCGCCCTCCGTTACACGGCTTTAAGGTGGGTTATAATCAGCACAACCCGGAATCAACATCGCTTCCAGAGGCCGAAGATGGTTTGCCCGTGTAACTTGAGATCGCGAGACCCGTGAGAGAGCGAGGCGCGCATGTACCTCCAAGAAATCTTTGAACTCGTCATCGGCCTGGTGTTTACCTGGCTCATCCTCAGCACGGCCACGATGCAGATTCAGGAATGGCTCGCCAGCCTGTGGCGATGGCGGGCCGGCGAACTCGAACAGGCGATCCGACGGATGCTCGGCGATGAGGGGCTGACAAGGTACTTCTACGACCACCCTATCATTCGCAGTCTTTCCCGGCAGGAAAATCATAAGGCACACAAACCCTCTTACATTCCCGCAGACAAATTTTCAGCCGTGCTTTTGAACATCATCGCGACGGCTCCCACCGAATCCGCATTGTTGCTACAGGGGTTATACACGCTGCACACCAGGGTCGACCAGCTCAAGCCCAGGAGGGAGAGAGAACGAGCACGCGAAGCACTCAGCCGCCTGGTCGAACTGGCCCGCCTCTCCACCCAGACGGAGGGCGAGCAGGCCATGGGAAACCTGATTCTGACCTCCCTGGAAAAGGAAATCAACGACCTGGGCAAGCAATTTCCTGCCCTGGAAGGCCCTGTCCACACCCTCATCCAAGAGGCCCGCCAGAACAAAGAACGCATAGAGAAATTGCTGGCCACGTTGCCCGGGCGGCGCGAGGACTCCGACCTGGATAAAGTCCTGAGGGGCATGCTGGCTCTCAGCGTGATCAACCCGGAACTCAGACTGACCCTGGACAGCCTGCTCATGGGCAGTGGAGATCAACAGAATCAGCCGCCCTCGATCCAGGCGCTGCAAGCCAGCATCGAGTCGTGGTTCCAGGACTCGATGGATCGTCTTTCCGGCTGGTACAAGCGCAAAGCTCAACTGAGAGCCTTTGCGATTGGCTTCGCGCTGGCCGCCCTGTTGAACATTGACACCATTCAACTCTCCAATCAGCTCTGGCGCGAGCCCATCGTCAGGCAGGCCATTGCCCTGAATCTGTCCCAGTTGCTGCAGACTCAGGAGGCAGGCACGACCCCGGCCGGCGCCATCCTGTGGCTCCAGGATCAGTTGCTGAACGTGGGCCTGCCCATCGGCTGGAAGTTCGAGATCTTGAGGTTCGTCCCCTGCGCCTTCGTCCCGCGCGGGGATGCCGTTTTCGGCTTCGCCTGGAACGGCCTGTGCGCAAGGCCGCTCCCTGCCGCCGCGACCACAAATGGATGGCTCTGGCTGTGGCTAAAACTGAGCGGCCTGTTGATCTCCGCCCTGGCGGCCGCGCAGGGCTCTTCCTTTTGGTTCGATCTCCTGATGAAAATCGTCAACGTTCGCGTGAGCGGCAAGAAGCCGGAATAGTACAGCCCTTGAGAGACCCCCGATTCAGGGAATCCCAAATGGCCGATATCACTCTCAGCAGAATTGGCGAGCTCCTGCGCACTGTTCTGGAATTGTTGTGGGCCAGGCCCGAGGGAATGCCCGCCAGGGAGATCCTGGCCTTCTTGCCCGAGATGACCCCGCTGAGCGACTATGAGAAGGGATATGCACCCCCTTCGAACACACCGCGCTACGAACGCATCATCCGCCTGGCCACGGTTCCGCTTGTCAGGGTCGGCTGGCTGGTGAAAAATGACAAGGGGCGCTGGTACATCACCGAAGAGGGCCGCCAGGCCTGCAAGAGGTTCCCCAATGCTCAGGAACTGTACAAAGAAGCCTTGCGGCTCTTTGAAGAGTGCAGGCAGAACAACCCCCTGTACACCATTGTGGTCGAGGAGGCCGAGGAGAAAGCCTGGGAGCAGATTCAGAAGTTCCTCCAGGGGATGAGACGTTCCGAGTTTCAAATTCTGGTGGCAGATTTGCTCCAGGCCATGGGTTACTACATCGCCTGGATGGCGCCGGCCGGGAAGGATCACGGACAGATCGACATTGTGGCTCACGTCGATCCAATCGGCGTGCGAAGCCCGCGCATCCTCGTCCAGGTCAGGCATAAAGGGCAGCCCGTCACGCTCGAAGGCCTGAAATCCTTCTCCTCGATTCTGGGCTCCAACGATTACGGACTGTTCATCTCTACGGGCGGCTTTACCCGCGACATCACAACTCAAGTCCGGGCCGACGCATTCCAGAGAATCACTCTGCTGGACCTGGAAAATTTCTTTGACCTGTGGATTCGATATTACGAAAAGCTGGGGCAGGAGGCGCGCAATCGCTTTCCCCTGAAAGCCATTTACTATCTTTCTGGAATCGAGTGACGCGAGGCAGCGTGCCTCCTCGCCCGCCGTGGATCACTAAACCAGATGCCGCAAAACAAGACCTCGTTTCGCGAAAACATAGACAGCCTGCTCGATGAATTGAAACTGGCCATCCAGTGGGACAGGCCCAGCATTCTCGTCGCCGTCCATCCATCCCGCCTGGGCCAGCAGAAAGCTGAAAGGGAGCTCCAAAGACGGCTGGAGGATCTGGGACAAAGAGTCATCAAGATACAAGCCAACGCGGAGGCCGGCCTCGTCCAGCCGCTGTTTCAGGCGGGAGAAAGAGCAAAAACCTCCGTCTTCTTTATATCGAATCTCGAACGGGCCGAAGGGGCCGGCAACAGGGATGCATACAAGACCCTCAATTTGCACCGCGAGGCCTTCGTAGAGAACAAAACCAGGGTTGTTCTCTGGCTGACGCCGAGCGAAGCCACTCACCTGGCAAACGATGCACCCGATTTCTGGGCCTTTCGTCATCGTGTGCTTGAATTCACTGCTCCGCGCGCGCTTTCCCTCTGTCTCCCGGCCGGCGTCCTGCTGTGGCACGTTCGTGAGCTGGAGGCCCCTCGGGACGAAATAGAGGAAAAGATCGCCGCCCACCTGAGATTGCTGTCCGAACTGCCCGATCGGGCGGAGGCTGTGGCCGCCAGAATCGAACTGCTTTGCGTGCTCGGACATCTTCACTGGAGCCTGGGAAACCTAGAACAGGCTCGAGAGCGATTGTCTGACGCAATGGCCATGACGCGGAAGTTTCAATTGTCCGACCCTCACAGCAGGGTCTTGAACGGTCTGGCTATCATCCATTACGAAAGAGCAGAGTACAATCCGTGCCTCGCATTCTACGAAGAAGCGTTACAAGCGCACCCCCGCGACAGCCTCCTGTGGATCAACGCGAGTTTTGCGTTGGGCGCGCTGGGGAAGAATTCTGTCGCCGTCTCATACGGAAAAAAAGCCGCCCGCCTGGATTCATCCAACGCCAAAATCTGGAACCGCCTGGGCTACGTATTCATCGCCCTTGGGAGGACCGATGAGGCCATCGCATGTTATCGACGCGCGACCGAGTTGGCGCCAACCTGCGCGCCCTGTTATGTCTCCCTGGCCATCGGCTACAGCCAGATCGGCCTCTTAGGAGAAGCGCGTTCCGTGCTGGAGCAGGCCCGCCAGCACAGTGACCAGGGCGATTTTTACTTCCAGGTCTATGAAGAGGCGCTGCTTGGGAGGCCCGACCTGGCCCTGGAGCGGTTGGGGCGGGCGTTGTCCTCAAAACGGATGGCGAGAATCCAGGTCGAACGCGACCCGAATCTGAGGCTCCTCCTCGATGAGGCCTCTCTGCAGGCTGTGCTCTCCTCAGGCGAGTAATCATCCGCATGGAAGCCCTATGAAGGCTGGCATCGATCTTCTGGTCGTCGGCGTGAGCGCCATTCTCCTGGCCGCGTTGAAGGCGCGTCCGCGCCCCAAAACAATGGGCGCTATCAGTCTGATCGCACTCTGTCTCTCGATCGCGGCCTGGTCGCTTGCCCGCCTGTTCTCGGTGCGGTTCCCGGCGCAGGCGGAGCAACCATCCATGGCCATCCTGCTCCTTGCGGCCACGGCGGCGGCCTCGGCTCAGTTCACTTTCTCCCTTTCCTACTCAAAGCGCCATCCCGAATCCGCTCTCGGACTCCTTCTTCTCATAGGCGCCTTTCCCTTGCTGGTGCAAATCCTGTTTTGGAGCGAGCCGTGGCATAACGCGCTCTTCACAGATGGAGGGCCGCCGTCCGTCTCTTTCCTGCCCCTCCCCAAACTGGGGTTCAGGATTGTGAGCGTGTACATCTACGGCCTGGCTGGCGCAAGTGCCCTGCTGGTCATGGAAACCCTTATCCAAAGGCTTCGCCCTTTCCGGGCCGGCTCCTGGGTCATCCTGGCAAGTTCCATCCTGCCCCTTTCTGCTCTCACCTTGGA
>JBBIKK010000065.1:0-12729 GCA_037445475.1 Chloroflexota bacterium | reverse complement strand
ATGTCATTGCGAGGGCGCAGCCCGAAGCAATCGCCAGCATTTGCGAGGAGACTGCCACGCTCGCTGCGCTCGCTCGCAGTGACAGGTAGGTAGTTACCTATTACCACCGTAAGGATTCTGCACCGCGATGTTGATGTCGCGTTTGCGTGGCGGGATAAATCCCGCGCTACGCAACACCCGCCCGCTTCGGGCGGGCTGCCCTTCCAGGGGGCTGCGTGCAAGTCCTTCCTCAGGTCATGAAAAGTCGGACGAATGCGACGGCTTGCGCCGGCCCGCCGGGAAAGTGCAACATGCCACAGGGCGGGCAATTGCCGCGCTACGCATTATTCCCAAAAATGACCAGGCTGCCCGGTAGCGCCTTGGCGATGAAGATCATCCTGAGCGCCTCAGCACAAAATGGGCCGCGCGGCGGGAGGCTTCCCGCAGTCTGAACGGCTCGGCAGCGCGGTAACCCGGAACCCAGATCACCGTTTCCCCTGCACACAACAGCGGCCAGCGCGCACGCGCCCGCCGCGGTAACTTGACGTTGATGAAGAAGTCGGACAATTTTTGCGAGTGCCCCCCCAGCCCGAGCGGGTGAAACACATCCCCGGGGCGCCGCACACGCAGTTCCAGTTTCTCCGGCAACCCGTCTGCATCCAACCAGACTTGGAACGGGTCGCTGTTTCTCAGGGCGGATTCGAGCGGCGGGGGGCGCGCTTCCCAAAGCGTCAGCGAGAAACGCCAGCCGCCGGCGAGTTCCACCTGGCCCGGCAGCTCTAGCGGAATCGCCTCCACGTCGGGGGGCATTTGCGGCCAGTGTCCAGAGGGCAGGCCGGTCTCCGACGAGGTGATAAGGAGGCAATGACCCTCCCGCAAGAGGCTCAAGCCGCCGGCCAGATCGATGCGAAAGCGCTTCTCATCGGCCATGAAGCGGGCGACGCGCTCGAGGGCCGAGAAGGTGAGCTGCTGCCCGGGGAGAAGACGCTCTGCGGCACGGCGAATCAGATTGCGCTGCACCCCGAGTGGGCTGGCGGCGAGGCCCCGCAGGTCAAACATCACGTGCCCGGCTGCCTCCTGCACCACACACTTCTTCCACCAGGCATCGAGAACGTCGTTCAGCAAGGCGTAGTCTGCCGAGAGCGCCTGCGCCAGACGCCAGACAGCCTGGCGAAAGCGAGGGTTGTAGGTCTCGAGCAAGGGAATCAAGGCGTGGCGCAGGCGGTTGCGGAGGAAGTCGAGGGAGGCATTGCTGGGATCGTGAACGGGCGCCAGGCCGTGAGCGGCACAGTAGGCTACCGTCTCATGATGCCAGACATCGAGCAACGGACGAACGAGGGGGATTTCGGGATCGAAGGTGGGCAGGCAGAGGCGATACGCCATGCCTTTGAGGCCGTTCAGGCCTGCCCCGCGTAAAAAATGCATGAGCACGGTCTCGACTTGGTCATCGGCCGTGTGGGCCACGGCCACCGCCTGAGCACAATGGCGGCGCGCCTGGTCGAAGAGAAAGCGGTAGCGCAAGTGGCGGGCTGCCGCCTCGAGGGAGAGGCGTTGCTGGCGGGCGAACAGGCGCACATCGCCGCTTTCCGTAACGAAGGGCAGATCGAAGCGCGCCGCGCTCTCTTCCACAGCCCTTGCCTCAGCCTCGGCCTCCTGGCGCAGTTGATGGTTGAAATGCGCCACCCTCAGGGGGTAGCCGGCGCGACGCAGAAGGTCCATCAGGCACAGGCTGTCTGCTCCGCCTGAAACGCCCACCACGAGCGGACGGGTTGGGTCTAAGCGACAGCGCTCACGCAGGACGTCCTCTACAAGTTCGAGCATGGCTAGGTCTGATACAGTTCGATCAACACCCCTCCACCGGCCTCGGGATGAACGAAGGCATACTTCTTCCCATCGGGGGTGAGGCGCGGTTCTTCATGGATCAGGCGTACGCCTTTGGCTTTCAGGTGATTCAGCATGGCTTCCAGGTCGTCCACTTCGAGGCAGACATGGTGCATGCCAGGACCACGCCTGGCGAGGAAGCGCGCAATGCCCGAATCGGCGCTCAGGGGCCTGACCAGTTCGATCTCACCGGCCTCGAGGGGCAAGAAGGCCACCTGAGAGGCTTCGGTGTCGACCTGGCGCAGGTCATGCAACTCCAGGCCAAGGGTGTCGCGCCAGAAAGCCAGCGATTTTTCCATCTCTTCCACCACAACCGCCAGGTGATGAATGCGCTTGATCTTTGGCACGTTTTCCTCCGTGCTGTGCTCCACGCCTTCCAGCAGGTCTATGTAGGCGCCTTCGAGCAGGTCTGCGCGTGAAATGTTGAGTTTTTGCATCAGATCCTCGGCGATGGCGCGCGCCTCGGCTTCGCTCTGACCATCCTGCAAGACGACTTCCAGTTCCACGAACGGGCCCAGTCCCTCCACGAGGTCGAGATGCAGGCGCGTCTGGCCGACGAGGTAGAGGTAGCGCGTCTTGCGCACAATGCCGCGTATACCGTATGCCGCGCTGAGCACGGCTCGCAATTGCTCGGGGGCATCGGTCTCGAAGATCTCGTAATCGGAGCGCCTGGGTCCTTCCTGATCGGGGCGGGTATAGCAGATCAACTGGCCCCTGTGGGGCGCGAGAAGACGCAGTTTGAGGCGGCCATGCGCGGTGGCAAAGAATATGTCTTCCTGTGGCAAGACCTGGGGCGGCGAAGCGCTTAGGGTCTCGGCACGCCGTTGCAGGTCCAGGAAGTTTCGAGCACGGGCCTTGATCTCGATATTGGCCGGCATGGGGTCATTCGCCTTTCGGGGCGTCCTGTGTCTCCAGGAGTATCCACTGGTCGCGGCCGTTCTGCTTGGCGCGATACAGGGCCTGGTCCGCGCGCTGAAGCAGCGTCTGCCAGTCGTCCTGCCCGGCATGATATTGAGCCACGCCAATACTCACCGTGAGATGAATTTCCCGATCGTTCAGGAGGACAGGATTGGAACGAATATGCTGACACAAGCGCGCCGCCTGTTCGCTCGCTGCGGTGGCCGTGCTGTTGGGCAGGAGCACCAGGAATTCCTCCCCGCCATAGCGGCCGATGATGTCGGGCAAACGGATGTGATCACGCAACTGCATGGCTACAAACCTCAACACCTGATCGCCGGCGGAATGGCCGTAGGTGTCATTGATGCGCTTGAAGTGGTCAAGGTCGATCATCGAAATGGAAAGCGGGGTGTTGTAGCGCTCTGAGCGCATCACTTCTCGTTGCAATTCGCCAAGGATGTGGCGGCGATTGGAAAGATAGGTCAACGGGTCGGTGTGCGCCACTTCATCGACCTGGGCGAGCACGGCCTGCAATTCTTTTTCTTTGATTTCCAGTCTGCGCTTGACCTCCTGCAATTCGGCGTTGAGTTGTTCGAGGGGGCCGAGCAGGGGCGGAGGGGCCGTCTGCGCCGGGAGGGGAGTAGCCAGCAAGAGCACGCGGCCTTTCCCGATATGAACGAGAAGACAATCGTAACAGGCGCGCTGATCGGGCGGGCCAAACTCCAGCAGAGTCTGGGCAGAAAGGTGGTTCCTTCGGACGCTCTCCAGCAATTGTTCAAAGGCGGCGCGCTGCGGTGCCGGAATCAACCCGCTCAGGTCTGTGGCCGGGAAAGGGGAATACAGCGCTTTCAGGGTGGCGTTGGGGATGAGGCGCTTTCCTTCTATCAAGATGACGAGCACAGGCAAGGATTGCAGCAAGGCCATCGCTTCAGCAGCGGGCGCGCCGGATTTCTGCATCCTCCCCGGCCTGGATGGCTGGCGTCTTTGTGGGTGGTCTTTTTCTGACCTCTTGGCTTTCATGTTTTGATTATAGGCAAAAGCTTGGGGGCAGTCAACTTCTCTGGGGCGGATAGCCGATCGTCGGATGGTATACAGGACGGACTCTTCGCCCGTTTCCACATTCATCCTTCTGCACTTGCAAGACTTCGGTTTCTGGGCGAGCGAGATGTGGGCTGCCACCAGGCGGGCAAACATCACTATCCTGCTCGTGGAGTTGGGGTAAAATACTTCCCGGAACGCCGGCCGCTCATTGGTGCAGATTCTTCATACACATCCAAAGGAGGAGAAACATGAAACGCCTCTTACATCCCATTCTGGCGCTAGCCGCCATCGTGCTGCTTCTGGCGGCGTGCGGTGCGCCGCCACCCACCTCGCCACCTGCTGTCACTCAGGTCATCACCCAGGTTGTGACCCAGGTCGTGCCCACGGCCACAGCGGGCCCTACCGGCCTGTGGCAAGTGTACGAGGACTTCTTCAAGAACGCGAAATACGTTGATCTGACGCATGCCTTCGAGCCGGTGCAGCCGGTTTGGCCAGGCTTTGGGAATGCTAAATTCAAGCCGGCCGTTGCCGGGCAGAAAATCGAAGGCTATGTGGATGTCGGCGAGGAGTTCACCTACGAAAAACACGGCTTTGTCGCCACTGCCTACGATTTACCCACCGACCAGTACGGTACGCAACTCGATCCGCCCGCGCACTGGGAGCCGCTTGGCGCCACCATCAGCGACATCCCGGCCACCTATGCCATTCGCCCTCTGGTCGTGATCAACATCAGCGACAAGGTGGCACAGGATGCGGGGTATCACCTTCAAGTGCAAGACATCTTGGATTGGGAGGCGAAATACGGACGCATCCCCGAGGGCTCGGTGGTTATGGTGCGTTCCGACTGGTATAAGAAGTGGAACGACATCGAGCGCTTTAGTCAAATACCCTTCCCTGGCGTAAGTCTGGATGCGCTGAAGTTCCTGCATCTGGAACGGCATATTCTCTTCCATGGGCACGAACCGCTCGACACCGATACCACTCCCACGCTGGAAGGGGAATACTGGCTGATGCATAACCACTTTGCCCAGGCGGAAGGGGTAGCCAATCTGGACCAGGTCCCGGAAGCCGGCGCCCTGATCATCATTGGCTTCGCCAAACCGAAGGGCGGCACGGGAGGGTACGCACGCTACATCGCGGTCTGCCCGCCGGACTGGCCTTACGGCGTCTCGGTCAACGAGATGCCGGGCGCGCCCTTGCCAACCCAGACCGCGCCGCTCAAGCGAGATGAGAACGGCGTGCTGCGTCCGTCGCCGTAACCCTGCACGAGGCCGGCTGGCGTTCCTCCCGATACGTATGGAGATCATCCGTGACGATGACGGTCACGCCATGTTGCTGAACGATGGGTTCCAGCCAGCGTCGTACGGCTTGTGGGTCGTACTCGTTCACACAGCCCACGGCGATGAGTTCCCCTGTCCCCAAATCCACAGCAACCGAGACAGGCTGTTGGCCTCCCCAACCCAAGAAGTTGCCCCCATCTATCCCCAAAATACGAACGGGTTTGTAGCGATTCCGTCTTTTTTCGTAACTACCTACCTGTCACTGCGAGCGAGCGCAGCGAGCGTGGCAGTCTCCTCGCAAATGCTGGCGATTGCTTCGGGCTGCGCCCTCGCAATGACATATGGTGGCAGGTTTCTTCCCGCTTTTGGCTGCCGGTAGGTAGTTACCTTTTTTTCTCAAAAGTGGGATGAATGCATCCAGAGTTCAGGATCCTCAACGAGATCGGGGACATCGAAACCATTGCCTCCGGTCGAGGTGTATACATCCGGCGCTACCTGGAGCGCACCTACAGCCGAGGGCGTTGGCGGAAGATGAAGGGCATGGCCACCGTGAAACTTGTGGGCGGGACGGTGTGTGAGGCTGAGATTGGTGCGAAGCCACGGCATGGGCCGTAAGGAGTTCAAGATCAAGAGGATGATACGATGAGCGAATTTGTCATCTGCATCAACAATGAGAGCCACCCGGCCAGCCTGATTGTGGGTAAAGTGTATCGCAGGTTGCCGGACGCGGAAGCTGAATCGCACAATATGCTTCGCATTGTAGAAGATCTATCAGAGCCTGACGGGTATTTGTATCCGGCATCCATGTTGGTGCCTGTGGAACTGCCGGAGAAAGCGAGACAGGCGCTTTGAAGTTCGGTTGGCAAGGTGCAAATCATCGCCCTGGCTGGTGGTCAGGGTCAAGCGGTTTGTGTCACTCGAGGGTGGCAGGTAATTACGTAAAACGTAGCCCGGAGCTTCGGCAGCGCCCTGAACGGAATGGGCGTGTGTTTGGTGGACTTGCGCTCGAAGCACCTCCTGCGAAAGAGGTGGGCTTTCCCGGAACCGGTCTGCCCATGGAGGCGCGGTGGTAGAATCGCTGCCATGAATTGCTCGGTCGTCATCCCGGTCTATCGCGGCGCGGAGACTCTCGTGCCGCTGGTAGAACAACTGGCCGCCGTCCTGCCCACCCTCGCGGCTTGCTACGAGGTCATTCTGGTCAATGACGGCAGCCCCGATGCAAGTTGGGAGAGGATCGAAGAACTGGCGCGGCGCTTCCCCTGGGTACGCGGCTTGAACCTGATGCGCAACTACGGCCAGCACAACGCCACCCTGTGCGGCGTGCGGGCGGCCCGCTACGAGGTCATCGTCACCATGGATCAGGATCTGCAGCATCCGCCGCAGGAGATTCCCGCCCTGCTGGCCGAGTTGCAACGCGGCTACGATGTGGTCTATGGCGCGCCGCGCAAACTGCCACAGGGATTCTGGCGCAACCTGATGACGCGCTACACCAAGGTGCTCCTGGCGTGGATCATGGGTGTGCCGACGGTGCGCAACATCTCGGCCTTCCGCGCCTTTCGCACGCACCTGCGCCAGGCCTTCGGCGATTTCCGCAGCCCGTCGCTGACGCTGGATGTGCTGCTCTCCTGGGGCACGACGCGCTTCAGCGTTGTGATGGTCAACATCGAGCCGGCCGGCGGGCGTTCCAATTACACCTTCTTTGCCCTGTTCAGGCAAGCCTTGTTGATCCTGACCGGCTACAGCACCGCGCCGCTGCGTCTGGCCAGTCTGACCGGCTTCTTCATGACGCTGTTCGGCGTCGGCGTCTTCGGATATGTGTTGTGGGTGTACTTCGCCCAGGGCAGCCTGCCGGGCTTCCCCTTTCTGGCCTCGATCGTTTCCCTCTTCAGCGGCGCGCAATTGTTCACCCTGGGCATCTTCGGAGAATATCTGGCGCGCATGTTCGACCGCAGCATGGACCGCCCGCCTTACGTGATCCTGCAACAAACCGACGGAGGGACGGAGTGAGAGTCGTCATCCTGCAGCCCTCCTACATTCCCTGGCGCGGCTATTTCCACCAGATTTACAAGGCCGACCTGTTCATCTTCTATGATGATGTGCAATATGACAAACACGGCTGGCGCAACCGCAACCAGATCAAGACCGCTCAGGGCAAGCAGTGGCTCACGATCCCCGTTCACAGCGCCGGCGTGACGCAGGGCATTGCCATCCGGGATGTGCGCATCGATTGGAGCCGGCCATGGCCCAAGCGCCATCTCAAGGCACTGACCTTCGCCTACGGCCGGGCGCCCTATTTCAAGCGTTACCTGCCGCTGCTCGAAGCCTTCTACGCCCGACAGGATGAATACATCGCCGACTTCACGATCGAGACCACCATGGTCCTGGCGCGCGAACTGGGCATTCGGCACACGCGTTTTCTGCGTTCCTCCGAGCTGCGCGGCATCGAGGGTCAGCGCACGGATCGCCTGATCCAGATTCTGCAGCGCGTGGGCGCCCATCACTACATCAGCGGCCCCTCGGCGCGTGATTACATCGAACAGGAAAAATTCGCTGCTGCCGGCATCACCCTGGAATACATGACCTATGACTATCCCGAATACCCCCAGCTCTACCCGCCTTACGACCCGCAGGTGAGCATCCTCGACCTGATGTTCATGTGTGGCGAGCGGGCGCTGGAATACATCATCCAACCTGAGGCCAAAGGTGAACAGGCATAACGAACTCAAGAAGATTCAGGCTTACTTCCTGGAGAAACTCAAGACGCATGGCCCCACCCACCGCGGCGTGGATTACAATTCACCCGAAGCACAGGAGATTCGCTTCTTCCAGCTCACAAAACTGTTCGATGCCGGCCGCAAGTATTCCCTGCTGGATTTCGGCTCTGGTTACGGGGCGATGTATGACTATCTGCGCCGCCTCGGCCACCAGTTGTATTACGTTGGATACGACATCGTGCCCGAGATGATCGCCCAGGGACGCCAGCTCCATCCCGACAACCCGGATTGCCTCTTCACCACCCGCCTCGACGAGGTGCCCATCCTGGATTACGCCGTGGTCAGCGGCACGTTCAACATGAAGCGGGACATCGACCTCGAGCTCTGGAGTGGCGTCGTGCTCGAAGCGCTGCATCAGATGGATCGGCACACCTCGAAGGGCTTTGCCTTCAACATGCTGACCAAATATTCCGACCCCGACAAGATGCGCCCCGATCTGTATTACGGCGACCCCTGTTTCTTCTTCGACTATTGCAAACGCCACTTTGCCCGCAACGTGGCGCTGCTGCACGATTATGATCTCTATGACTTCACCATCCTCGTCCGCAAAGGCTGATATGCGCGTCGATTTCAATCGCCCCGCTGCGGTGGGCCGCGAACTCGAATACGTGGCGCAGGCCCTGCAAAGCGGCCACCTCTCCGGCGATGGGCCCTTCACCCGCAAATGCCACGCCCTGCTCGAGGAGCAACTCGGCGTTCCGAAGGTCCTGCTGACCACCTCCTGTACCCATGCCCTCGAGATGGCGGCCCTGTTGCTGGAGATCGGGGAGGGGGATGAGGTCATCGTCCCGGACTTCACCTTCGTCTCGACCGTGAATGCGTTCGTGATGCGCGGGGCGCGGCCGGTCTTCCTGGACATTCGGCCGGATACCCTCAACCTGGACGAATCTCGCCTCGAGGCGGCCATCACGCCGCGCACCAAAGTCATCGTGCCGGTGCACTATGCCGGCGTCGGCTGCGAGATGGATGCGATCGCGGAGATTGCCACGCGCCACCGCATTGCCATCGTGGAAGACAACGCCCACGGCCTGTTCGGGAAATACAAAGGACGCTACCTGGGCACCTTTGGAGCGCTGGCGGCGCAATCCTTCCACGAGACCAAGAACTTCAGCAGCGGCGAGGGGGGCGCTTTGCTCATCAACGACAGCCGCCTGAGCGAGCGAGCCGAGATCATCCGCGAGAAGGGCACGAATCGCTCACGCTTCTTCCGCGGCCAGGTGGATAAATACACCTGGGTCGATGTTGGCTCCTCCTACTTGCCCTCCGATATCCTTGCCGCCTATCTCTATGGGCAACTGGAGCAGCGCCAGAAGATTCAGAATCACCGCCGGAACCTTTGGCTCACGTACCAGGCCGGCCTGCGGGATTGGGCCGCCCGGCATGAGGTGCGCCTCCCTGTCGTACCGGCGCATTGCGAACAATCCTACCACATGTTCTACATGCTCCTGCCCAACCTGAATGCGCGTCAGAGGCTGATCGCTCACCTGCGCCAGCGGGGCATCTACAGCGTGTTCCACTACCTGCCGCTGCACCTCTCCGAGATGGGACGGAAATACGGCGGGCGCGAGGGCGATTGCCCCGTCACCGAGCGCGTCAGCGATCAACTCATCCGCCTGCCCTTCCACAACGTCCTGACGGCCACAGAGCAGGAGCAGGTGATCGAAGCCATCCTGGAGTTCAAGTTCTGATGCGCAACGTGCTGGTCACTGGCGGGGCCGGCTTCATCGGCTCCAATTTTGTGCGCTATCTGCTGCGGGCCGAGCCCGAGGTGCACATCATCAACCTGGATGCCCTGACCTACGCCGGCAGCCTGGAGAACCTCAAAGACCTGCCGGCGCCGGCGCGTCACACCTTTATCCAGGGAGATATCTGCAACGAACAACTGGTCAACGACCTCTTCCGCGACTATTGCATCGATACCGTTGTTCACTTCGCGGCCGAATCCCATGTCGATCGCTCGATCCTCGGCCCGGCGCCCTTCATCCGCACCAACGTGATCGGGACGTTCACGCTCCTCGAAGCGGCGCGCCAGGCCTGGGGTGCGGAGCGAAGTGGAACGCGTTTTCATCACATCTCCACCGACGAGGTCTTCGGGGCATTGAATCCGTCCGATCCGCCGTTCCGCGAATCAACGCCTTACGAACCGCGCTCCCCCTACTCGGCCTCCAAAGCAGCCTCGGATCACCTGGTGCGTGCCTATTTCCACACCTATCGCTTGCCCATCACCATCAGCAATTGCTCGAACAATTACGGCCCATATCAGTTCCCCGAAAAGTTGATTCCGCTGGTGATCCGCAACGCCTTGCAGGGCAAACCGTTGCCGCTCTATGGAGATGGAAAGCAGATTCGCGACTGGCTGTATGTGGAGGACCACTGCGAGGCCATCCATCTGATCTTGCAGAAGGGAAGGGTGGGCGAGACCTACAACATCGGCGGCGGGAATCAGCCCTGTAACGCCGAGGTGGTGCAGCACATCTGTGCCATCCTCGATGAACTGCGGCCGGCCTCTCGTCCACACGCCGCATGGATCCGCCACGTCGCCGACCGCCCCGGCCACGATCGGCGCTATGCCATGGACATCCGCAAGATCAGCGCCGAACTGGGCTGGAAGCCCAAACACGATTTGTCGCACGGGCTGCGCCTCACGGTGGAGTGGTATTTGAATCACATGGACTGGGTGGAAGCCATGGCGGCCCGTCCGGGCTATGCGGAGTGGCTCGAACAGAACTATGCACGGAGGGCGCCGTGAAAGGCATCATCCTGGCCGGCGGGCGCGGCACGCGCCTCTATCCCCTGACCCTTGGGGTGAGCAAGCAAATCCTGCCGGTCTACAACAAGCCCATGATCTATTACCCCCTTTCTATGTTGATGCTGGCTGGCATCCGTCAGATTCTGGTGATCAGTTCGCCCGAGGACCTGCCGCCCTTCCGGCGTCTGCTGGGGGATGGCCAGAAGTGGGGCCTGTCTTTTTCGTATGCCGAGCAGCCCGAGCCGCGCGGGCTGGCCGAGGCTTTCATCATCGGGAAGGATTTCATCGGCGGGGACACGGTCAGCCTGATCCTGGGCGATAACATTTTCTTCGGCACCGGCCTGTGGGACCACCTGCGCCAGGCCGCGGCACTGCGCCAGGGCGCCTTGATCTTCGCCTACCCGGTGCGCGAGCCGCAACACTACGGCGTCATCGAACTGGATGCCCAGGGCCGTGCCCTGAGTCTGGAAGAGAAGCCTGCCCACCCCCGCTCGCACCTGGCCGTGCCGGGGCTGTACTTCTATGACAATCAGGTGGTGGAGTATGCCCTGCGCCTGGTCCCCTCGGCGCGCGGCGAACTGGAAATCACCGATCTCAACCGCATTTACCTGGAACAGGGCCGGCTGCGCGTGACCCAACTGGGGCGCGGCATTGCCTGGTTGGATGCCGGCACGCACGAGAATCTGTTGCAGGCCGCCAATTTCGTCCAGGCCGTGGAGGAGCGCCAGGGATTGATGATCGGCTGTCCCGAAGAGGTGGCCTACCGCATGGGGTTCATCACCCGCCAGCAGTTGATTGACCTGGCCCAGCCGCTCAAGCACAACGGATACGGCGATTACCTGCTGAGGCTGGCAGAGGAAGCGCTCTGAAGTGGGCCACCCTCCGCATGGTAAAATGAGCGCAATGCGTCGCAAAGCGCGCCTCTCTGTAGATATTGTGATCCCTGTTTACAACGAGGCCGGCGTGGTGGAGCAGACCCATGCTCGCCTGCGCGCCACGATCGATGCGCTGCCCCATCGTTTCACAATCTATTACGTAGACGATGGCTCTACCGATCAGACCCAGGCGGCCCTGGCCCGCCTGGCAAAGGAGGACGCGCGCGTGCGCGTGATTTCCCTCAGCCGCAACTTCGGCCATCAGGCTGCGCTCACGGCCGGTCTGGATCAGGCCCACGGCGACATCACCATCTCCATGGATGCCGACGGCCAACACCCGGCGGAGATGATTCCGCAGATGATCGAGCTGATCCGCCAGGGATACGATGTGGTCCAGGCGCAAAGGATCGAGGCGCGTTCGCTGTCGTTCAAGGCCACGACCTCCAGGGCGTTCTATGCGCTGCTCAACCTCATCAGCGGGACGCACATTCAGCCGGGCGCGGCCGATTTCCGTGCCCTTTCCCATCAGGCCCTACAGGCCCTGCGCTCCATGCCCGAGTATCATCGCTTCCTGCGCGGGATGGTGGCCTGGATGGGGTATCCATCGGTGCTCCTGCCCTATCGTGAGCCGGCCCGCGCCGCGGGCCGCTCGAAGTACTCGCTCGGCAAGATGTTCCGCCTGGCCATGGATGCCGTCTTCTCGTTTTCGCTCGTGCCCCTGTATTTGGGGTTGAGCCTGGCGGGCTTCTTCTTTTGCCTCGCCCTGCTCGAGGTAGGATATGTGCTCTCTTTCTGGATCGGCGGACGGAGCTCGCACCTGGCGCCCGGTTGGAGTTCATTGATGTTCATCATCCTGATCGTCGGCGGGGTCTTGACGGCGCTGCTGGGGTTCGTCGGCGTGTACGTGGGGTATATCTTTCAAGAGGTCAAGCGCCGCCCGGTTTACCTGATCAAACAACAAGCCCCGCCTCCGGAGGAGCAGGATGGGCGCTAGGGCTGCCCGGCAATCCGATCCCAACCGTCACGCCCCCCTGATTCTGTTGGCGCTCGCTTTCCTGGCCTATGGCCTGTTTGCTTTCCAGCAGGGGTTCCATTGGGACGATTGGGGCTTCGCCTGGATGCCGCTCTCCTTCGGCCTGCCTGGCCTGGTGCGCTATTACTCCTACGACCGGCCGCTGCTGGCCTATTTCGTTTCTCTCACCTCATGGCTGATCGGGCCCCATCCCCTCGGCTGGCAGTTCTTTGGATTGCTG
>JBBIKK010000064.1:0-13275 GCA_037445475.1 Chloroflexota bacterium | reverse complement strand
CTCAAGGATGACGGTCATTTCGTAGCGTGGGATTTATCCCGCGACATTTCGTAGCGCGGGATTTATCCCGCGACATTTCGTAGCGCTCCTACTCAAAGCCATAGCCGCAGGAGTCTTTCTCATTCGTTCAGAATTCCCTTCTTCAATGCGAATCGCACCAGCGCGGCGCGGTTTGGCAGGCCGAGTTTCTCCATGCCGCGCGCCCGATAGGTTTCCACCGTCTTGTCGCTCAGATTCAATTGGGAGGCGATCTCCGCCGAAGTATGCCCCAGCGCCACCAGCCGCAGCACCTCCCGCTCGCGCTCGCTGAGCGTCTCCCAGGCATCGGGGGCGGTAGCTGACTTTGGGAGCATGTCCTCCAGCAGCGAGCGCGTCATGGAGGGGTGAACGTACATCTCGCCGCGCAGGACAGCACGGATGGCAGAAATCAACTCGGAGTCGGCGGCTTTTTTCAGCACATACCCTGAGGCTCCGCTTTTCAAGGCCGTGCGCAGGTATTCGGGGTCATCGTGCATGGTCAAAATCAAAATCTTTGCCGCCGGGCAGAGTTTCTTCAGCGTGGGGAGGGCATCCAGCCCGCCCAGTTGCGGCATGGAAAGGTCAAGCAAAATCAAATCGGGCTGCAAGCGTTCAGCCAGTGCGAGGGTCTCGATTCCGCTGGCGGCTTCGCCCACCACCTGAAAATCGGGCTGGCTCTGCAGCAGAAGTTTCAGGCCGGAGCGAAGGACAGCATGGTCATCGGCAAGCAAGAGGGTCGTCATTCTGGCTCTTTTCTGCGCAGGCTACGACGATGCGAAGATTCCGGGCGGGGTCAGCCTGCTCTTGGGTACGGGATAGATCCCGCGCTGCGGAGAGGGATTTGAACGTGGATGCTCGTCCCGTGGCCGGGCGCGCTCTCGATGGTGAATCGGCCCCCCAACAGCTCGGCGCGCTCCCGCATCCCGGCCAGGCCGAGGCGCCGCTCGTCAAACGAATGGGAGGGATCGAAGCCCAGGCCGTCATCCTCCACCACGGTCACCACATCCTCGCCACGCCGCTCCACCAGCACGGAGACGGAACGCGCCTGAGCATGGCGCGCCACGTTGGTCAGCGATTCCTGGACGATGCGGTAAATGGCGGTCTCCACCTCGTCTGGCAGGCGCGCCTCGCCGATGTGAATCAGCAAATCCAGCGGGACTTTATGCCGCGCCTGCCACTCGCGGGTCAAATGCTCCAGAGCGGCAGTCAGCCCCAAATCATCCAGCACACCGGGGCGCAGACGGGAGGAGAGTTCATGCACTTCCTCCAGCGTTTGGGAGGCCACGCGGCGCAGGTCTGCGGCTTGTTTGGCTATGGACGGGTCGCCACAGGTTTCCTGGAGATTGCGCAGTCCCACCAGCAGGGAGGTGAGATTCTGCGAGGTGCTGTCGTGCAGTTCGCGGGAGATGCGGCGGCGTTCGTCTTCCTGCGTGGCAATCACCCGCTCCAGCAGTTGACGGCGCAGAAGTTCGCGCTCGCGGCGAATCTCATCCGTGCGCGCCAGCTCTTCGCTCATGGTGTTGAACGCCTCCGCCAGGTCGCCAATCTCATCCTCGGCCCAGCGCGGCACGCGCGGAGAGAAATCGCCGCTTGCCACACGGCGGGTCGCCTCCACCAGCTCTCGCAGCGGACGAGTGAGAATGAAGGTCAGGAACACCGCCCCCAGCACGCCCAGCGCCGAGACCAGCGCCATCATCAACAGGATCTGACCGCTGACCGCGGCGACGGAAGCCCACAGGCGGGCACCAGAAATTCCTACCCGCATCACCCCCGCTCGCCCATCCAGAATCGGCACGGCGGTGTCCCACACCAGCCCCTCTTCGGTTTGGAGGGTGGCGGTATGATGGTGTTCCCCCGAACCCACCTGATTGGCATGCAGCAAAGCCAGGGGGAATCCCTGTCCAAAGGTATGCACCAGCACCTGACCGTATTTGTCTATGATGAAGGCGTAGCGCAAATCGGGGTTGTTCTCCAGTGTTTCAGTCAGCAGTTTTTGCAGTTCGACCAGGTCGTTGAGCAGGATAGGGTCGGCGGCGCGGGCGGCCAGGTCGCGCCCGAGGGTCATGCTTTCCGTTTCCGCCTGCTCTTGAAGGGTGCGGGTAAGCGAGGCGCGCACCTGCCACAAGATTCCGCCGCCCAACAGAAGCACCAGCCCCAGCGCCATGCCGATGATTTTTACCCGCACGCTGACTGCCGAGACCAGCCACCAAAAACGGGTGACCCAGGAGCGGAATCTTTCTCTCATGGCAAAGGCACTTCTCGAATCAGGGAGCGGGCACTGGCGTAGGCCGAATCGTCGATGGTGGCGAAGCGCTCAATGCCAATGGCGCTCAAGGCGGCTTGACCGGCGGGGTCGGTGTGCATTTCCAGCAGGAGTGCCTGCAATTGCTCCTTGACCTGCGGGCGCAAGTTCGGGTTGACCACCACCGGCGGGATGCCAAAAGGCGGAGAGCGGTGGATCACCTTTACTTTTTGCCCCAGCAACGGATCGCGGGCCAGCACATATTCGAACACCAGGCTGTCCACGCTGGCGCCATCGGCCAGGCCATTGGCGACGGCGTAGATGGCCTCATCATGGCTGTACGTGAAAAAGGTGCGGCTGAAGAAGGCTTCGGGGGTGGTGCCCAACGACTGTACCAAAGCGGTGGGATAGGCACGTCCCGTCAGTGAGATGGGGTCGGTGAAGGCAAAGACCTTTCCCTTCAAGTCGGCCATATCGCGCGCCGGGCTGTTGACCGGCACGATGAGAAAAGCCCGATAGACCGTCTCGCCCTTGACCTGCGGCGCGGCGAGCAATTCCATGCCGAAATCGTCATGCCCGACGATGTAGGCGCTGGTGCAGACGAACGCCAGGTCCACCTCGCCGCGTTTGATCAGGTCGTTGATTTCCAGATACGTGCGCCGTTGGACGAGTTCGACCGGACGATTGAGTTTCTCGCTCAGGTAATCAGCCAGCGAAGCGTAGGATTCGATCGTCCCCTGCGGCGAGATGACCGCCGCCACCGCCACCCGCAGCGGGACCTGCGAGAGGGCCGAGGTAGGCAGGGGCTGCAAGTCATTCAGTTTCACAGTCGTCGCGGGTTGAACACCGCTCGCACAGGCCGTCAAGAGGAAAAGCCATAACCATCCGATGCATTTCATGGTTCCGATTTTACTCGAAACTGGATGGACGGGTACCGCGGCCAGGGTCAGGCCCATGATGCAATCGTTATACGATTTTCGGTTCGACAGGAGTGGCCTGTGGACGAATCGCCGGCCTTGAGCGCCGCGAAACTCTTCGCCGATCCGAACTGCCCAGATAGCCTCATCCTGGCGACTGCCCGCGCCAACGGCGCCATGCTTCGCCGCGCTCCGCTTGCAGCAACATCGCAGGGTAGCCCGCGTGGGATTATCCGCCTATCCAACCATTCGCTCCCCGACCAACCTCCTGATCGCCTCCTCCCCCTCGCCCCCCTCCACCGTCACGATCAGCATATCCCCGGCGTGGAGCATTGTCCTGCCGCGCGGCACAATCACCTTGCGTCCGCGGCGCAGGCTGGCCACCACGCAGCCGGGCGGCAAAGAGAGTTCGCTCAAACGGCGGCCGTCGGCGGGCGCGCCGGGCGCAACTTCCAGTTCCAGCACCTCCACGCGCGGCGGAGTAAAGGCATCCAGACGCAGAGCCGCCTCGCGGTGACGTTGCGCGGCGCGGCGTTTGAGCGCCAGGTCGTAGGCGCGAATCACGTCTGAGCGGCGCAGCAGCCCCGCCACCCGGCGCGGGTCGGCGCGCTCCACCACCGGCAGACGGCCCACGTCCAGGCGGCTCATCCGCTCCAGGGCGACGTGCAGGCTCTCATCGGGGTAGGCCACTTCCACGTCACGCGAACAAGCCTCGCCCACCGTCGTGCCGCCTCCGCTTTGCAGGTCCTGGATGGTGAACATCCCCACCAGCCGCCCATCCGCGCCCAGCACCGGCAACCCCTGACGGCGGGTACGCGCCATCAGGTCGGCTGCCTGCTCCAGCGGGGTGGTCTCGCGCAGGGTCGGGAAGTCGGTATCCATCACTTCGGCCACCGTCAGCGCAGCCAGCACGTTCACGTCCCTCCCACGGTCGAGGCGGATGCCGTGCCGCGCCAGCCCCAGCCCATAGACCGAGTCGTGCTCGATGCGCTGCGAAATCAACAAACTGACTGCCACGCTGAACATCAGCGGCAGGATGATGCGATAGTCGCGGGTCATCTCAAAGAGCAAAAGGATGGCGGTGAGCGGCGCGTGGACCGCCCCGGCCAGAACCGCCGCCATGCCGACCAGGGCAAACGCCGCCGGCACAATTCCCAGAGCCGGGAACAGGCGCGCCGCCATCTGGCCGAACGCGCCCCCCAGCATCGCCCCGATAAAGAGAGACGGAGCAAACACCCCGCCAAAGAATCCGCCGCCGATGCTGACGGGCGTGAGAATCATTTTGGTCGCCAGCAGCGCCAGGAGCAGAGTCAGCCCCAGCGAATTGCGGTTGAGCACATCGCTGATGGTCTCATAGCCCACGCCGAACACCTGCGGCAGGAAGACGCCCACCAGCCCGAGGATGGCTCCGGCGGTAGCCGTTTTGAGCGCACGCGGCACCCGCCAGCCGCCGAACAGGTCTTGTATGCGATAGAGCAGGCGCACATATGCCGCCGCCACCGGTCCCGCCAGCAAACCGAGCAGCAGGTAGAGCGGCAATTCCCAAACCGAATGGAAGGCATAAGCCGGGACAAGGAAGGCCGGAGATTCGCCCGCCAGCGCCTGCGTGAAGACCGACGAGGTGACCGCCGCCACCAGAATCATGCCCACCGCCGCGCCGTCGGTCGGGCCCAGGATGATTTCCAGGGCGAAGAAGACCCCGGCGATGGGCGCGTTGAAGGCGGCCGCGATGGCGGATGCCGCCCCTGCCGCCACCAGGGTCTGCACCCGCTCATCGGAAAAGCGAAACCACTGCCCGAACATCGAGCCCAGGTTGGCGCCGATTTGCACCGAAGGATCCTCCGGTCCAACCGAAGCGCCCGATCCAATGGAAAGAATCGCCGCCAGGGTTTGGGCGGGCAATTTCTGGTAATGCAGCCGTCCCCCCGCCAGCGCCACGGCTTGCATGACGGAGGCTGTGCCGTGCAGTTTTTCGTCTCTCAGAGTCAGATACGCTAGCCCGCCGACCACAAGCCCGCCCAGGATGGGGAGGAGCGCCACCCACCAGCCGACTTCGGCGAGCTCAGTCACGCCGCTTACCGACCCGAAGGCGAAGCCGCGCACGGCTTCGATGAGCCATTTGAATAGCCATATCCCCGCGCCGCTTGCCAGCCCAACCAGCACGGCCGCGCCGCCAAAACGCAGGGTTTCGGAAGGAAGGAGAGATTCGACACGGGAGAAGAAACGCATAAGGCCGAGAACCCTTCCCAAAGAAAACTATTCCTTTTTGGCAAAGAGGCGCTGATACGCATCTTTGCCAAAACTGGTTAGCAACGGCTCACCTTCGTGAAGGGGAAAGGTGCGCGTGCCGTCGGGCTGACGGTCGGCGTGCAGAGACCCGCGCCCTTCTACCCGGGCTGCGCCGACTTGCGCTCGCGGCGCGCCTTCAATGCCTCCCAAACGGCCGGCAGCACCGAAATCAAAATGATGGCCACGATCACAAACTCGAAGTTGCTCTTGATCAGCGGCAGGTTGCCGAAGAAGTAGCCGCCCAGGGTGAAGAGCAAGACCCAGGTGATGCCACCCAGTACGTTGTACGAGAAGAAATAGCCATATGACATGCGTCCCATGCCGGCTACGAAGGGAGCAAACGTGCGTACAATGGGCACAAAGCGCGCCAGGAAGATGGTCTTCCCGCCATGCTTCTCAAAGAAAGCGTGTGTTCGATCCAGATACTCCCGCCGGATCCACTTTGTGCGGTAAGCCTGCTCCCCAAGCTGGTGTCCGATCCAGTAGTTGACCGTGTCGCCGCCCACCGCCGCCACAATCAACAACAGGATCAACAGGCCGATCTCCATCGAGCCCAGGGCCGCAAACGTGCCGGCCGCGAACAAGAGCGAATCCCCCGGCAGGAAGGGCGTGACCACAAATCCCGTTTCTACAAAGATGACCAGAAACAGGAGCACATACGTCCATGCACCGTAATGGGCAATGACCTCGGCCAGGTAGCGATCGAGGTGCAGAAAAACATCGAGCAGGTTGTTCAAAATCGGCATGCTCTCTCTCGGAAGTGGAATAACGAGTGCTAATTATAATGCACTCGCCTCAATCAGAAGGGTGAGACCGGCCGAGTCGAGCCAGCCAATGCCCCAGCCCCAACAGCAGCAAGCTGCCAATGACAGCCATCCCCAAATCCAGCGGCCCCACGGGAATGAGAATCCAATGAGCGCGGACTCCCAGGAGATGGCCGGCGCCAAATCCAACAACACTGAGCATCAGGTACAGCCATAGCCGCCCACCTCCGCCTCCTTGCCAGAGATGGAACAAGGCCCCGATCAGCAAGGCAATGATCAATCCCAATACAAGGGAGGGGAATGTCAACATTGGATGATCCCACCGCCCAGGACCACTTCCCCCTGATAGAAGACCGCAGCCTGACCGGGGGTGATGTCCCGCGCCGGCGCATCGAAACGGATCTCGGCCCGGCTTCCCTTCAATGGCATCACCTCAGCCCAGGCCTCCTTCGCCGTGTAGCGAATCTTGACCTCGGCCCGAAACGGCTGTCGGGGTGCCTCCCCCGCAATCCAGTTGACCTCCGCCGCCAGCAATGTGTGCCGTCCCAGCGCCTCCGCCGGGCCGACGATCAAAGCGTTGCGCGAGGTGTCCTTTGCGAGCACGTACAGCGGCATGCCCATGTTCACCCCCAGCCCCTTGCGTTGCCCAATGGTGTAGTTGGCGAGACCGTTGTGGCGGCCCACCACTCTGCCCTCGTGGGTGACGATCTCGCCCGGCTTAAGCATCTCGGGCGCGTTGCGCCGCAGAAAGGCCCGATAGTCCTCGCCGGCCAGAAAGCACAGATCCTGACTGTCCTTGCGCCAGGCAGTTGGCAGGCCCAACCTCTCGGCCATCTGCCGCACCTCAGCCTTGGAATATTCCCCCAGCGGGAAGAGCGCATGGCGGAGCGTTTCCTGCGTCAGGACATGCAGCACATACGACTGGTCCTTGCTGCGATCCACGGCGCGCAGCAATTGCTGCTTCCCATCCACTGTGGCACGCCGCGCGTAATGGCCGGTTGCCATATATTCCGCCCCCAACGCCAGGGCATGGTCGAGCAGGAACTTCCAGCGAATCACGCGGTTGCAAAGCAGACACGGATTGGGCGTCTGGCCGGCCGCATAGCCATCGAGGAAATACTGTACCACGCGCGAGCGGAAGACCTCCCTGGCATCGAGGACGTAAAACGGGATGCCCAGTTTGGCGGCCACGCGTCGCGCCTGGGCCATGGAATCGGGCGTGCAGCAGCGGTTGGTATCCTCCCGTCCCGGCTCAGACCACAGCCGCAGCATCATCCCGATCACCTCGTGCCCCTGTTGCTGAAGCAGCGCCGCCGCCAGCGACGAATCAACCCCGCCCGACATGGCAACTACTACCCTAGCCACGCAAACTCCTCGCTTTTTCGACCAGGGACGGCAGAGCCTGCAAAAACGCTTCGACCTCGTTGGACGTCGTGTTCATTCCCAACGTCACGCGCAGCGACCCCAGACCCCAGGCGCGTGGCAGACCAATGGCCTCCATGACCTCGCTCGGCTCAGGGCTGCCGGTCTTACACGCCGAGCCCGATGAACAGGCAAAGCCGGCCGCGTCCAACAGTTGCAGGAGGAGATTGCCATCCACATCCTTGAAGGCAAAGGAAGCATGATTGGGCAGGCGCGCCTCGCGATGGCCGGTGAGGCGCACATCGGGAATCCGCTCCAACACCTGGCCGATGATGTGATCGCGCAGGGGTTGAACGTGGGCGAGGCGCTGTGGGCGTTCTGTGGCCGCCAAACGCAGTGCCTCGGCAAAGCCAACGATGTAGGGAACGTTTGGCGTGCCGGCCCGCCGCTGCCCCTCGTGCCCGCCGCCCGTCTGCGAGGGGAGAAGCGGCGTCCCCTGGCGAACGTACAACGCGCCGACGCCCTTGGGACCATACAACTTGTGGCCGCCCAGCGACATCAGATCCACGCCGAGCCGCTGCACGTCGATATCCAGATAAGCCGCAGCCTGCACCGCGTCGGTGTGACAGAGCACACCGCGCCGATGGCAGACCTCGGCAATGGCCTGAATGGGGTTGATCGTGCCGATCTCGTTGTTGGCATACATCACGGAGACCAGCGCCACCTCGGGGCGCAAAGCCCTCTCGACCGTCTCCGGCGAGACCATGCCATACGCGTCCACCTCGAGCCACTCGACGCGGAAGCCATAATATTGTGCGAGTTGCTCGGCCGTTTTGCTGACCGCGTGGTGTTCGGCGCGCGAGGTGAGAATCCATACGGCGCCCGTTTTCTCACGCATAGCCAGGGCGACCCCGCGCAGGGCGAGATTATCCGCCTCCGTCCCGCCGGAGGTGAAGACAACCTCCTCGGGCCGACAATTCAGCAGCCCGGCCACGCTTTCGCGCGCCGCCTCGAGGGCCGCTTCTGCTTGCTGTCCGTAGCGATGCACCGACGAGGGGTTGCCGAAGACATCGGAGAAGTAAGGCCACATGGCCTCCAGGACGCGCCGGGCCAGCGGAGTGGTGGCTGCATAATCCAGGTAGATCATGCTGAGGATTATAGCACGGCGGGCTTTGTTATAATTCCATCGGCCAAAGAGAATGAAACTCTTCCCCTCTCGCTCCATTTTTCTCCCCGTGTTTGCCGCCCTCGCCTCCGTGTTGCTCGTGTACACATGGTTCATCACCGCCGGACGCTGGACGCGCTGGCGCGAGACCAGCGATTACTATGATCAACTGGCCCGCGCCTTTCACAAGGGACAACTTTCCCTCGAAGTCCGGCCGGACCCGGCCCTGCTGGCCCTGCCCAACCCATACGACCCCAAGGCACGCAAGGGTGTGCCCTTCGTAAACGACGCCTCGCTGTACAAGGGCAGGTATTATCTCTACTGGGGCCCTGTGCCTGCTCTGCTCCTGGCGTCCCTGAAGAGCGTCGCTCCGATTGGGGTGCGCGATCAGTCCTTTGTCTTTCTCTTTGCCGCCGGGACGTTTCTGTGCGCCGCCTTCTTGCTCATCCACCTGTGGCAGCGATTCTTCTCCATGCTCCCCACATGGCAACTGGCATTGGGCATTCTGCTTGTGGGGCTGGCATCCCCATTCACGCGCATGCTGGCCCACCCGTTCACCCACGAGGCCGCCATTGCCGGGGGGCAATTCTTTCTGATGGGCGGGCTCCTGTTCTTGGTGAGCGCCCTGGCTCCCCCATCGTTCCGCGCCAAGAAGCTGGTTGTGGCCGGCCTCCTATGGGCGTGCGCCATCGGCACGCGCGTCGTGCTTGCCTTCCCCACAACGGCCATGCTGGGAACGATGCTGCTGTTCCTGATGCTGACTGCAAGACGGGAGGGGAGATGGTGGCGCGGGCTGGGGCCCGCCATCGCCCTCCTGTCGCCCATCCTGCTGGGGGCGGCCGGGCTGGCCTGGTACAACGGGGCACGCTTCGATTCCATCCTTGAGTTTGGAATGCGCTATCAACTGGCTAGTTTCAATCCCGTCACATCCTATCACGACCTCTTCTCGCGCGCCTATGTTCTGCAAAACCTTTATAACTACCTGCTGAACCCATTCCGGATTTCGGCTCAGTTCCCGTTCATCGAGCCATTGGACGGAAGCGAGGCTCTCCTGCCCACAGACGTGCGCAGGATATACATCGCGGAGGGCAAGCTCAGCGGGCTGCTCTACAGTGCTCCCTTCTTGCTCTTCGCCCTCCCCCTTGTGGCCGGCGAACTGAGGGGGATGCTCTTCCCTCGCTCCCGCGCCTCCGAGTCTGCCCCTGCTCTGGGATGGTTGGCGCTCAGCCTGCTGGGCGGCTTCACTGCCTCGTTCCTGCCGATGATGGCATTTTTCTTTGCCGCCGCGCGCTACATGGCCGACTTCCTGGTGCTCCTGTTGGTGCTCGCTGTGCTCGGTTTCTGGCAACTCTCGCTTCTGGAGCGCGCCCGACCCCTTCGCCGCCGTCTGTTCTCCCTCCTGGGCGGAGGGCTGGGCCTGTACTCCGTGCTCATGACCACCGCGCTGGCCTTCGCGGCGCGGCTCTCATGGTTCGGCCTTCTTCAGCAGCACTGAGGCTCGAACGGAGGCTTTGTTTTCCCGTTCGATCGATTTTTATGATATTTATCTAATATATTGACATCCCGGATAAGCCCTGTTATACTCATGCCTGGAGCCAGAACAGCATGAAAAGCACGCGTGAACAAATCCTGCAAACCCTGTTGCGCCACCCGCGCTGCACCATTCCGGAGATCGCGCAGGCAGTGGGCATCAATCCCATCTCTGTGCGCCATCACCTGAAGGGCATGCAGGCCGAGGGCCTGATCGCCGCGCAGGAAGAACGACACGGCGTAGGGCGGCCGCGCCTGGTTTACTACCTGACCGAAAGCGGGCTGGAGAAATTTCCCACCCGCTACCTGCGCCTGACCATGCGCCTGCTCGCCCAGATGAAGGAAAGCATGCCCGAGCCGGTCGTGCGCAATCTGTTCCATCAGATTGCCGAGGACCTGGCCGGCGAATACACGGAGCAATTGCAGGGCATGAGCATGGAGGAGCGGCTCGATTTCGTCAAGACCCTTCTGGCCCAGGAGGGCTTCACCGTCGAATGGGAGAGGCAGGGTGAGCAGTATCAGATCCACGAGATCTCCTGCCCCTATTACCAGGTTGGCATCAATCATCCGGAAGTATGCACCGTGGATCAGGCCCTGATCTCCAAGATGCTGGCCCTGCCGGCCGAAAAAGTGCAGTGCATCTTGAACGGGAATGCCTATTGCACCTATGTTGTCCAACCTGCGGTTGCCTCTCGCGAATCATAATTCAACCCCAAGGAAGCCGTAGATGTCCCAAGAGAACATCACCCCTCAAATCCATTGGGCGATCCACGATACGCACCCCGAATTGGTGGAAGCCATTCGCGCCAAGTTGTCGGAGGTGATCGACCCGGAAATCGGAATGAGCATCATTCAACTCGGCCTGATCCGCGATGTCAGCCTCGAGAACGACGTCGCTCACATGAAGATGATCCTGACGACGCCCTTCTGCCCCTATGGGCCGGCCCTGATCGAGATGGCGCGTCAGAAGGCCGCCGAGGCCCTGAACAGGCCCGTCACGATCGAAATGCTGCCGGAGATGTGGGACTTCTCGATGATGGAAGACCCCTCCGCCCTCGATTGGGGCCTATACGCCTGAGGCGGTGCTCATCTCACAACCAGAACGGCAGGGACGACCGCAGCGGCCGTCCCTGTGTTTCATCCTGCCTCCTCGCCCCATCCCCACCTGACCAGCAGGGTATAATTCCTACAAGAGGAGACAAGATGAAGGTGCTTGTGCTGGCCAGCGAGGACGGGGAGCGCTCCTTGCTTCAGGAAGTGCTTTGGAAGAGCGGGCATGAAATGCTGCTCAGCGACAACGCCGAACACGCGCTCGAAATCATCGCGCGCGGCGAAACGCGCTTCGTGATTGCGGATGCCGACATGGAGGAGATTCACTGGCCCGACCTCATAGGGCGCGTGCGCGCTTCCGGACCGCCCCACATCTACTTTCTCCTGCTCACCTCCAGGGAGGCCGGTCTGGCCGAGGCCGACGATACGTTGCGCAAGCCGTTTTCCGCCGCCGAATTGAAGGCCCGCATCACGATTGGTCAGCGCTTTCTCTCTCTGGGGGACGACCTCCTACAGGCGCGCCACCAGATCGAGAATCTGGCCATCTACGATGCGTTGACAGGCATGATGAACCGCGCCGCGTTCTACCGAAGCGCACAGGGGGAACTTGAGCGCGCCCGTCGCGCGCTGTCCTCCCTCAGTCTGATCGCGCTGAATATAGACAACTTCAAAGCCTTGAACGATGCCCATGGCGCGTCGGCAGGCAACGAGATCCTTCGGTTAACAGCCCAGGTCATTCGCGAGAAGAGCCGCCCCTACGATCCCATCGGCCGTTGGAGCCGCGACGAGTTCGTAATCGCTCTGCCCGGCGTCATCGGCACCGATGCAGAGAAGGTCGCAGAGCGCATCCTCAAGGGCGTTCACTCCGTCCACCTCACATACGACGAGGCCCCACTGGAGATCCGCCTCAGCGCCGGGGTGGCTTCGATGGCGCGCATCAGCGCCTCGACCGAGATCGAAACCCTGCTCCAGCAAGCGTTTCAGGCCATGAGGCGTGCCCAGGAGAACGGCGGCAACCAGGTCAATCTCGTCTACCTGTAGCGGCGGCCTGAACACCGCATCTCCTCAAAGTAGGGTAAAATCAAATCGCTGACAATCCAAATCTCCCGTCAGCAGATAGGAGAAAACATGAATCAACCCTTGAAAGTAGACGACGGCCAGGTCGTTTCCATGCATTACACCCTGCATGTGGATGGACAGCTTATAGACACTTCCACAGAGGGGGAGCCTCTGGAATTCATTCAAGGCATGGGACAAATCATACCCGGGCTGGAACAGCAGTTATACAACATGCAGGTTGGGGAAACCAGGCAGGTGACCGTCGCCCCGCGGGATGGGTATGGCGAAGTGGACCTGGAGGCCTTCATGGACGTGCCGCGCAGCGCCTTCCCGGCCAACATCCCCGTCGAAAAAGGAGTCGAACTGGAACTGCGCGATCAGGCCGGGCATCCGCTCTATGCCCGCATCGATGCCGTTACGGAGGAGAACGTCCGCCTGGACATGAATCACCCCCTGGCAGGAAAAGAACTGCACTTCGAGGTCACCATCGCGGCTCTGCGCCCGGCCACAGAGGACGAAATGGCGCACGGCCATGTTCACAGCGGAAAAGGGGATCATTAGAAGTCAGCCGGATTCGCTGACAAAACGTAGCTACCTACCGCCCTCACCCCATCCCCTCTCCCAGTGGGACACCCATTTTGACAACTATTTTATACAAGGCAATTACGGCAATGCCAAAAATTCCATCCTGGTGAGCGGCTCGCACAACCTCATCCTGCCGGCGGGTCACAAGGGGTGAAGGAGGAGCGCTATGGTCACCCACGAAAACATCGCTCAGGCCGTTGACATCCTGCTGGAAGTGCTGGGCACGCTCGGGGTGCCCGGCACCCCGCTTGCCCGCCGCGCCGCCCAGGGAGTGGAAGCCCTGCGCCGCGATCG
>JBBIKK010000063.1:0-13688 GCA_037445475.1 Chloroflexota bacterium | reverse complement strand
CACCCAGCCTGCCAGAATCGGGAGGAGAACAGTGAGATCCATTTTTCTCATTATATCCCAAAAAAATTTGCCGCATTGGGGGTGTAAGCAGATTGTAATGTGCTTGGCGAATGGCCAAAACTCTTTTACAATCCTGCCATATGGGCATACAGGAGCAGAACATGGAGAAATTTGTCATCGAGGGGGGCGTGCCTCTGCGCGGCGAGGTGCTCCCGGCCGGGAACAAGAACGCGGCTTTGCCCCTGCTGGCCGCCTGCCTGCTGACGGACGAGGCCGTGGTGTTGCACAACGTTCCCCGCATTCGCGATGTGCTGGATATGCGTCTTCTGATCGAGAGCCTGGGCGCGGAGGTCGAGGAGGTGGAGGCGAACACCTGGCGTATCCGCGCCCGCGCCATCCGCGCGGCGGATCTGGACCCGGACCTCTGCCGGCGCATCCGCGCCTCGATCCTTCTGGCGGGGCCGATGTCGGCGCGTGCGGGCAAGTTGCGCCTGCCGCCCCCCGGCGGAGACGTGATCGGACGCCGCCGCCTGGATACTCACATCCTGGCCCTGCAGAGCCTGGGAGTGCGAGTGACATACGATCGCTTATTCGATTTCCGCTCGGCCGGATTGCAGGGGGCGGAGATCTTGCTGGATGAAGCCAGCGTCACCGCCACGGAGAATGCCATCATGGCCGCCGTCACCGCCGCGGGCCAGACCGTGATTCACAATGCGGCCTCCGAGCCGCACGTCCAGGATGTGTGCCACTTTCTGAATACGTTGGGAGCCCGCATTGAAGCCATCGGCTCGAACACCCTGCACATCACCGGCGTCCCCGCCCTCCATGGCGGCGAATTCACCATCGGGCCCGATTACCTGGAGGTGATCAGTTTCGTGGGCGCGGCCGTGATGACCCATGGTCAGATACGCATCCGCCAGGCCGGCGTGCAACACCTGGGTATGATCTCGCAGGCCTTCCGTCGCCTAGGAGTGCATTGGGAAGTGGAGGGCGATGACATCCTGGTCGGCGAGGAGCAGTCCCTGACCATTGTCCCAGACCTGGATGGCGCCATCCCGGAGATCAAGACCAATGTGTGGCCGGCCTTCCCCACCGACCTGATCAGCATCGCCATCACTGTGGCAACCCAGGCCGAGGGCTCCATGCTGTTCCACGATTGGATGTACTCCGGGCGCATGTACTTCACCGATAAACTGGTCGGGATGGGAGCGCGCATCATTTTGTGCGATCCCTATCGCTGCCTGGTGCAGGGCCCCACGCCGCTGTACAGCGAAAAACTGGAGAGCCCCGATATTCGGGCCGGCATGGCCCTGGTGCTGGCGGCTCTGGCCGCCAAGGGCACCTCCACGATCCGCAACATCGGCCAGATCGATCGAGGGTATGAAAATGTGGAGGGGAAGTTGAAGTCGCTGGGCGCCAGAATTCAACGTCTCGGAGAATGACTCAGACCCCCGAGGTCTATGCGATCTCGGAGGTCCGGGCTTCAAAAGACCATTTATCCATGGCGCGCAGCAAACCGCGGCCAGGTGTTAAGGGGGTGTCAGTTTGATCACATCGTAACCGATGTCGAAGGTCCACTTATCGGAGTTGTTCATACAGTATCCCCCGCCGGAGACCGTGGTGGCTTTCTTGGGGTCATTGATCCAGGCGTAGGCCCAGTAACAACCCTGAGGCACATCGACGCGAATGCTCTGATGGCTGCCAATATTGGACCAGGAGAGATAGCCACACTGGCCAAACTTGTCCTTCACGCTCTTCCCGATCGTGAGGGTCACCGGACCTTTGGTGTTGTTTCGGATGAGGAGTGTGGTCTTTGGCCCGTCCTCGGCCACATCCAGCAGATGGTTGCAGTCATCCGCGCCCCCGCTCGGCGGCGTGGTGGGGCTGGGAAAGGCTGGCAGGGTGGGCAGGAAAATGGCCGTCGGGCTGGGCAGGGGGGTAGGACTGGGTGTATCCGTAGGAGGCACGGGCGTGGCTGTGGGAATGGCCGCCTGGGTCAGGGCCACCATGGTGTTCGCCGCGGCCACGGCCGAGGCCTGCACCTGAGCCGCGTCGATGGTGGGCGTGGCCTTTGTTCCACAGGCGCTGAGCAAAACGGTCAGCATCCCGAGAAGAAATGGATTTCGCTTCATAAGCATCATCCCTTATTGAATTGAATCAGTTCTGGGAGGCAACTTCCATGAACTGGGACACGGCTTCGCGCAGCATACGTTCTGGAAGCGCGCCCACCTGACGATGAACGACCTTCCCTCCCGCCACAAACAGCATGGTGGGAATGCCCTGCACGCCGAATCGAGTGGCCCATTCGGGATTCTCGTCTGTGTTCACTTTGGCGACGATCAACTTGCCGGCATATTCCCGGGCGATCTTATCCAGGATGGGCGCTACCATCTTGCACGGCCCACACCATGGTGCCCAGAAATCCACAATCACCGGCAGGGTGGATTTCAGGACGGTTTGTTCAAACGCGGCGTCCGTGACATGAACAGGTTCCTCGATCATCTTTTCTCTTCCTCGCTGTCCTCTCGCTTCCTTGCGAGATGCAGTCTATCTTTATGCAATTTTCATGAACGAGAGGCGTCTTGCCTCTTCAGGGTATGCAGTATATCACAAAACCTGCATGATATAATTGGGTCCGCTGCAAAAACTCACCGCAGAGACCGCGGAACGCAAGGTTTGCAATTCTCCGCGTTCTCTGCGTTCCGCGTGGTAAATTGGCCTTTTGCAGCGGAGATGTAATTATAATTCATGATGCCTATCCTGACGCGTTGGCGCGAGGGCCTGGCCAAAACGAGCCGCGGCGCTTTCGGACAACTCACCGCTCTGCTGGGCAGCCGGGAAATCAATCCGGACCTGTGGGATGAACTGGAGGCCATGCTGATCCAGGCCGATATGGGGATGACAACGGTCTCGGACGTGATTCAATCCCTGCAACGTCTTGAACGGGAGCAGGGGTGGAGGCAGGCAGACCAGTTGCGGGCGGCCCTGCGGGCCGAATTGCGCGCCCGCCTGGCGTCGCCGCCCCTGCTCGAATGGTCCGTGCGGCCTTCGGTGGTGCTCGTGGTGGGCGTCAACGGGTCTGGGAAGACAACCACCGTGGCCAAGCTCGGCAAACGGTTGCTGGACGAAGGCAAGACGGTGCTGTTTGGTGCGGCCGATACGTTTCGCGCCGCGGCTGTGGATCAACTCCAGGTATGGGGCCGCCGGCTCGAGGTCGAGGTGGTGACGGGTGCGCCGCAGAGCGACCCCGGCGCGGTGGCGTACAACGCGGTCAAGGCCGGCCTGGCCCGCAACACGGATGTGATCCTGATCGACACGGCCGGCCGTTTGCACACGCGCTTCAACTTGATGGAGGAGTTGAAGAAAGTGCATCGCGTGATCGGGAAGGCTCTCGCCGGCGCGCCGCATCATGTCTGGCTGGTCCTGGATGCAACCAGCGGGCAAAACGCTCTCGCTCAGGCACGCGCCTTCAAAGAGGCTGTGTGCGTCGACGGCGTGATCCTGTCCAAACTGGATTCCTCGGCACGCGGCGGCATGGCCTTCGCCGTGCAACGCGAACTGGAGTTACCGATCCTGTTTGCCGGACTTGGCGAAAGCTTGAACGATCTGCAACCTTTCGATCCGCAGGCTTTTGTGGATGGAATTCTTGCCATGTGATGGAGGTAGGATGCAAGACTTGCTTGACCGACTGATGCGCGTGCAATCTTTGACCTCACAGCTTTTGGAGCATCTTTGACTTTGCAGGAAAGGAATCGCAACTGAGTGAACTCGAAGGGGAGATCGGGAAATCCAATTTCTGGGAGGATGCTTCCTCGGCCCAGCAAACCATGAAACGCCTGGCGCGGCTGCGCCAGGAGGTGGAATCGTGGCGCGCGTTCCGCCAGCGCGTGCAGGATGTGGCCGATCTGGTGCAGTTGGGCGACGAAGGGCTGCGCCCCGATCTCGAGGAGGAAATCCGCGCCGTAGAGGCAGAACTGGAGAGGCGTGCCTTCGCCGCGATGTTCTCCGAACCCTACGATGAAGACGATGCTTTGCTGGCCATCCATGCCGGCGCCGGGGGCACCGACTCTCAAGATTGGGCCGCGATGCTGGAACGCATGTATCTGCGCTGGGCCGAAGCACATGGGTATCAGACCGAGATCCTCGATCGCACGGAAGGCGAGGAGGCAGGCATCAAGAGCGTGACCCTGGCCATCAACGGAAAATACGCCTACGGGTATCTGCGCTCCGAGAAGGGTGTGCATCGCCTGGTGCGCCTCTCCCCATTCGACGCTGCCCATCGGCGCCACACCTCCTTTGCCCTGGTGGAAGTCTTGCCCCAGGTTGCCCTGGATGACGCCGAAGTGGAGATCGATCCGCGCGACCTTAAAATTGACATCTTTCGTTCGTCTGGAGCAGGAGGGCAGAACGTGCAGAAGAACGCAACCGCCGTGCGGATTACCCATCTTCCCAGTGGCCTTGTGGTCACCTGCCAAAACGAGCGCTCCCAACTGCAGAACCGCGAGAATGCTTTGCGCGTCTTGCGGGCGCGCCTGCTGGAGCTGAAACGGGCGGAGAAGGAACAGGAGATCGCCATCCTGCGCGGCGAGTACACCAAAGCTGAGTGGGGCAGCCAGATTCGTTCTTATGTGCTGCATCCGTATCAGCTGGTGAAAGATCATCGCACCGAGTACGAAAGCGGCAACGCGCAGGCCGTCCTGGACGGCGATCTCGATGCCTTCATGGAAGCCTACCTGCGACGAGCGCCTTAGAGGAGGTCTCGATGTGGCAGGAATTCCTTCGCGCCCTGTTCAATCGAGAGAATACCCTGGCGATTCTTCTGGCACTGATCTTGATGGCCCTGGCCATCTTCGCCAGCGACACTTCCGCCACATGGATCTACCAGGGTTTCTAGGATGACCCTTGCACACATTCTGGGCCTGGGTGCTATCGCCGTAGTGCTCGGCCGCCTTCGGAGAGGGCGCTCGCTGGCCCTGTTGACGATCAGCGCTTTGATCGTGTTCTGGCTTCAGCCCGAGACGCCCTTCGTCACACTCCGATTCTGGCTGCCGTTCGCCACGCTGGGAATGACTGTGCTGACATGGGCCCTGACGGCGACGCCCGAGGCGCGGGGGTGGAGACGCAACGGGGCGGCGGGCCTCGTCTTGGTTGGCGTGCCTCTCCTGGTGGACTCGAACCGCTATTTCAAACTGGAAGCGTTCTTTGCGACAGGCGCTCCCCTGCCGCACCTGATCGCGGCCGCGCTGCTGGGCATTATGGGAGGGGCATGGTTGCTCATGCGCTGGCCGAATCGGCTCTGGTCCGCCATCGCCCTTTGGCTCACCATCCTGATCTTCTTGCTGTTGAAAACCCCCGCTCTCTCGGAGGCTGTTTTGCGCTATGCGGCCACGCTGCGCGGCACGAGCGGGAAAGTGGGCTCTCTCTCCTGGCTGGGTTTTTCTTACGTGGCCTTTCGACTGATGCATACGATCCGCGACCACCAGTCCGGCCGGCTGCCGCCACTGATGTTGGATGAGTATGTCAATTATGTGATTTTCTTCCCCTCCCTGACCGCCGGACCGATCGACCGGGCAGAGCGCTTTCTTTCCGAACTGAGGCACCCGTTGCCGCTTCAGAGCCAGGACTGGCTGGAGGCCGGCGGGCGCTTGCTGACGGGCCTGTTCAAGAAATTCGTGCTGGCCGACCTGCTGGCCGTGCTTTCGTTGAACGATACCCTGGTGCGCCATGTCCAAAGCGCAGGGTGGCTGTGGCTGTTCCTCTACGCGTACACCCTGCGCATCTACTTCGATTTCAGCGGTTACACCGATATGGCGATCGGCCTGGGACGCCTGATGGGCATCCGCCTGCCTGAGAATTTTGCCTCTCCCTATCTCAAGGCCAACCTGACGCAGTTCTGGAACGCATGGCACATGACATTGACCCAGTGGTTCCGCGCCTACTATTTCAATCCACTGACGCGTGCCCTGCGAAGTCGCCAGCCTGCCGTGCCGGCCTGGTTGATTATCCTGATCACCCAGCTCAGCACGATGGTTTTGATCGGCCTGTGGCACGGGGTGGCGTGGGGGTATGCCCTGTGGGGTCTGTGGCACGGGGTGGGGCTGTTTGTTCAGAATCGCTGGAGCGAACTTGCCCGTCGCCGGCTTCCGCCTGTCCTGCAAGGGCGTATGATTCGGGCAGGCGTGCACCTGCTGGGGGTTTTCGTGACTTTCCATTTTGTGGCGCTCGGCTGGTTGTTCTTCAATCTCTCCTCGCCCACTCTCGCCTGGCAGGCGCTTCTGAAGCTCTTCGGTCTTCTATGAGGTGGAACGCGCCCATGAGCGACTCGATCATTCCTACCCTCGCAGGGTACATCGCTGCGAACATCTTAAAACAGCCGCGCCGCACCATCGGCACAGAAGAGCCCCTGATCAGCAGCGGCCTTGTGGATTCGTTCAGTCTGGTTGACCTGGCGCTGTTCGTCGAGGACACCTTTGGCGTCCACCTCGATGACGTGGAACTCAACGCCCAGACGTTCGACACCCTGGCTCAACTGGCAGCACTGATTCGATCCCGGCAAGCCCGATGAAAACGCTTTTGGAACGACTTCGCTTTCACTACCTCCAGACCCCGCAGCGGGTGGCAATCTACCTGCAACAGGCAGGCCAGGTCGATCTGCCCATCACATACCAGCGCCTGGTGGAGGGGGCACAGGCCTATGCGAGCACCTACGCGCGGGAGGGCGTCCGGCCGGGCGAGGTGGTGGTTCTCATCCTGCAACATGGCGAGCATCTGATCTATTCGTTTTGGGGCGCGGTGCTGCATGGCGCCATTCCATCCATCATGCCGTTTCTGACCGAAAAGCTCTCGCCGGCTCGCTATCGCGCCGATCTGAAGGCGTTGATCTCTGTCACGCGTCCAACGGCTCTGGTGACGTACCCTGAATTTGAAGCGGAGGTGCGGGGAGCGCTTCAGACGGGGGACTCGGTGCGCGCCCTCATCCTGACCACGGGCCTGGAGCCTGCGGCGGGGGCGGAGCTCGCCTCCCTGGCAGGGGCGCGGCGCGCGGCCGAAGAGGTGGTCCTGTTGCAGCATTCTTCGGGCACCACCGGCCTGCAGAAGGGGGTGGCGCTCTCCCATCGCGCCGTGCTCAACCAGTTGGAAGCATATACACGTGCCATTGGCCTGAACGGCGATGACGTGGTGGTGTCCTGGCTGCCGCTCTATCACGATATGGGATTGGTGGCCGGCTTTCTGATGCCGATTCTGTTCGGCGTGCCTTTGGTCTTGAGTTCTCCCTTCGATTGGGTGCGCGCCCCACATCGCCTGTTGCAGGCAGTTTCCCAATATCAGGGAACGCTATCATGGCTGCCGAACTTTGCCTTCAACTTCTGTGCGCAAAAGATCCGCGATCGTTATCTGGATGGGGTCGACCTCTCGTCCTGGCGGGCGATCATCAATTGCTCCGAGCCCGTGCGCTGGGAGAGTCATCGTTTGTTCTATGAGCGCTTTAAGTCTTATGGCCTGAGGTGGGAGGCACTGCAAACATCGTATGCGATGGCGGAGAATGTCTTCGGTGTAACGCAATCCGAGATCGGGCGCCCGCCCAAAGTCCAGGAGATCGACCGGGAGGCGTTCATCACGCGGCATGTGGCGCGCCCGGCGCAAAAAGGACGTCCTTCCTTGAGGATGATGTCGTCTGGTCGTCCGCTGCCCAACACCCGTCTTCGCATCCTGGACGACGACGGCCGGCCGCTGCCGGACGGCGCGGTGGGTGAGATTGCCTTGCAGAGCGACTGCATGCTGAGCGGCTATTACAACCGCCCGGATGCCACCTCGAAGGCTTTCCTGGATGGATGGTATTTGACGGGAGATTATGGCTATATTATGGATGGAGAAGTGTTCGTCTCGGGACGGAAGAAGGATATGATCATCGTCGGCGGCAAGAACATCTACCCCCAGGATTTGGAGATGCTATCCTGCGAGGTGCCCGGCGTCCTGCCAGGGCGCGTCGTTGCCTTTGGGATCTACGAGGAGGCGGCCGGCACCGAGGAGGTGGTCATCGTTGCTGAAGTGGATTCGGAATTCCTTTCCGAGCAGGAACGCATGGCCGAGGCGATTCGCCGGCACGTGACGCAGAACTCTGCGGTCGCGGTGCGTCATGTCCGCGTCGTTGGCCCGAAGTGGATCATCAAAACCTCCAGCGGCAAAGTTGCCCGCGCCGCCAACAAGGAGAAATTTCTTCGAGAATTGGGGGTACGGGAACAATCTCCTCACCAGTAACGCTAGGCGATCGCCAGGGTAGATCGTTGAATCATGAGGTTGATCATGCGCTGGTGGGCAGCCGCTTTTCGAGCGTGCGGTTGAGAATCTCTTCCTGTTCGGCGGAAGGCGCCTTGACGGGCTTGAGGCGCTGCTCTTTTTCTTTCTTCGCTCGTTCCAGGGCTTCCTGCCATGCAATTTGCATCGCGGTCAGTTCTGGCTCGAGATGTCTTTCATCCTCTGCGGATTCGGCCTCGAGGTTCTTCCTCTCGTGTTTGCGTTTCTTGCTCTCGAAGGGTTCTGTGGTTTCGGTTGGCAGAGCCTTTGTGCTCAAACGGATTTGCCGCTTCTTCCGATCCACGCTGAGCACCCGCGCCTCGATTTCATCGCCTTCTTTGACGAACCTGCCCGCTTGTTTGACGCGGCCGTGGGCCATCTCGCTCACATGGAGCATGGCCGGCCGCTCGGCGCCGATGTCCACAAAGGCCCCGTAGGGCTCGACGCGCACCACTTTGCCTCGCACCAGCATTTCGGGTTTGAGGTCTTTCCACTCGTATCGGAGGGGTTCGATCATGGTGAGTTCGATGCGGTCCTTGCGTACCTTCCGCACCCACACCTCAACGATCTGGCCCTCTTTCACAACGTCCTCCACTCTGTTGACCGGTTCCTTTCGCAACTGGGAGATGTGCAACACACCGGGAACGGGCTGCCCCACATCCACGAGTGCGCCGGCCAGCGTGGTTTTGAGGACCTTTCCTGTAAGTTTTGTCTTGGGTTCCAACGCCAGGGCTGGAGAGATCTCTGGAGTGACCATGATTTTGCTCCTAAAGGGGGAATAAGGCCAAATGAGCATTATACCTGTTGGGTTTGGATGCGTCAATGCGTACTGCGTACGGCGTACGTCTTCCGGTGATCGCTCACATCTTTGCGCAGCCTGATTCGGCAGGCTGAAGCCCCGCATCAAATCGCGAAAGTCGGATAAATCCGTCTGGTTGCGCCAATCCACGAACTGAGCGGGCGGCTTTAGCCCCGCGATCCTGAGTTGTGGGCAATCACCGCGTACGTCTTGGGTGATCATGGCTTTCTCATTTATGACCCCCCTGCCCCCTTCGACCGCCTGTGCCAGACGCAGGCCATTCCAGCCGACAAACAGCCCGCTTTGCTCGCCCTGCGTCAAACCACAACCCCTTGCCCTGCGCCGGGAAATGCAAACCTTGATCGACCGCTTGTGCGCCCCACAGAGTGATCGAAGATGTCCGTCTCACGCTCCGCCGGACAACCTTGACCCCTGCTTGACCGCTGCGCCCCCTTCCGTCTCGCCATTTATGATGCCGTTATCCCTCTCGAAGGCGAGCCGCCGTTCCCTTATGGCCATTTGCCTTTTCATTTGCAACAGATAAGGAGATGCCGTTCGGTAACACTTTCATTTGGCTTGACACGTGCGGCCTTAAACGTTGTAAAATTGATTTTGTGGAAGTGCAGATTGCGGTTGCCAAAGTCAACAAATACGCCTCGCCCGAGAGCGGCGATACCCTGGAAGTCGTCGAACGCCCCAACGGAGGACTCTCCGTCGTGCTGGCCGATGGACAGACCTCCGGCTACGGCGCGAAGGCCGTTTCGATGATGGTCGTACGCAAGGTGATCGGCCTGCTGGCCGAGGGGGTGCGCGACGGGGCCGCGGCGCGCGCCGCCTCCGACGCACTCTACACCGAGAAGAAGGGCAAAGTGCTGTGCACCCTCAACATCGCCTCTGTCGACCTGCACAGCGGCACGATCGTGCTCACGCGCAACAACCCCTGCCCCGTCTTCATCGCACGCGGGGAGGAGAGCGACTGCCTCGCCTCGGAAAGCACTCCCCTCGGCGCCTCGCGCGAGGTGCGGCCGGTCATCACCGAAGTCGAACTGCAGAGCGGTCTGACCATCGTGATCTTCACCGACGGCCTGACCCACGCCGGCGAACGGCGCGGCCAACGCATGGACGTATGCGAGATCATCCGCTCCCTGCTCGAAGAACAGGACCCGCCTCCGCAGGAACTCGCCGACGCCCTGCTGGCCTACGCGGTCAAACTGGACGAGGGCCGGCCGGCCGATGACATCAGCATCCTCGTCCTCAAGGTGGTGCCGCGCCTCGGCGACGAGGTGCGCCGCATGCAGATACGGCTGCCCATCTCGCCATGAGCCCGGAGCGGCCCCCCGCCCGCTTTCTGATCGGAGTAGTTGGGCCGTGTGGGGCAGGGAAATCCACCCTGATCGCCAGCCTGGAACGTGAGGGGTTCCATTGCCGGCACATCGCCCAGGAGCATTCCTACGTCCCAAACATGTGGCAGCGGATCACCAACCCCAGCGTGTTGATCTTCCTCGATGCCTCGTATGAAACCTGCACCGCCCGCCGCAGGCTGAACTGGAGTAGAGAGGACTATAACGAACAGCAACGCCGCCTGGCCCATGCCCGTCAACATGCCGACCTGCTCATCACGACCGACCTGCTCTCCCCGCCAGAGGTCCTGGAACAGGTGAGAGCCTTCGTCCTGCTCAAACAAGCCGCAGGGCACTGACAAAGGCCTGCTTTCGCGGTATAATCGCCGCGCACCAGCCCAAGGCTGGTATTTTTGTGGATGGAGCACACCATGCGTAACCGCAATAATTGGTTGATCCTCATTGTGTTGCTGGTCGCCTTCTCGCTCTGGGTGGACCTGAAGCCAGGGATTGCGATCACCAACCCCATCAACGACAAACTGCTCGTCAATCGCAACACGGAGGTTCGTCTCGGCCTCGACTTGCGCGGCGGCCTCCAGACCCTGCTCCAGGCCGATGTGCCAGACTGTGCCGGGGTCAAGGCCAGCGACATGCAGGTCACGCGCCAGATTCTGGAAAACAGGGCCAATGCTCTGGGAGTGAGCGAAGTCACCATGCAGATCGCTGGCGGGTGTCGCATCGTGGCCGAATTCCCCGGCCTCAGCAATCCCGAAGAGGTCATTGCCGCACTGCAACAAACCGGGCGGCTGGAATTCGTGGACATGGGCACCTCCCCCTTGCCCGAGGGCTCCATCGTGCAGACGGACTACGGACGTCCCACCCAAACTCCGCAAGCGACTCCCCCTCCCGTATCCACCCCGACCGAGGCCGTGGTCACGCCCCAAGCCGGCGCCACGCCTCAGGCGCCTTCCCCAACCCCCGCCGAAACAGTCTACCATACCGTGATGACCGGAGCGGCCCTGGATAGCGCCGGCGTAACGCGCAATACGCTTGGCCAGTACCAGATCGCCTTCAGCCTCAAGCCGGAGGGGGCCAAGATCTTCGCCGATTTCACCTCCACCCACGTTGGCCAATACCTGGCCATCGTGCTCGATCAGCGCGTCATCTCCGTCCCGATCATCAAGAGTCCCATCACGGATGGGCAGGGGGTGATTCAGGGCAATTTCACAGCCGAGAGTGCCAACACGCTTGCCATCCAGCTGCGTTATGGCGCCCTGCCGGTGCCCATGAAGGTCGTCGAAAGCCGCACGATCGGCCCGACGCTGGGAGAAGAGTCGGTGCGCAAGAGCATCGTTGCGGGAGGCCTCGGCCTCCTGGTCGTCATCCTCTTCATGGGATTGTATTACCGCCTGCCGGGCATCCTGGCTGACCTGGCACTGGTGGTGTACGCCCTGATCGTGCTCATGTTATTCAAGATGATTCCGGTCGTTCTGACCCTGCCGGGCATTGCCGGCTTCATCTTGAGCATCGGCATGGCGGTGGACGCCAACATCCTGATCTTCGAGCGCCTCAAGGAGGAACTGCGCGCCGGGCGCACGCTGCGTCAGGCCATTGATCTGGGCTGGAGCCGCGCCTGGCCCTCGATCCGCGACTCGAACTTCTCTACTCTCATCACCTGCCTGATCCTGTATATCTTCGGCAGCACCTTTGGCGCCAGCATGGTTAAAGGCTTCTCCGTGACGCTGGCCCTGGGCGTATTCGTCAGCCTGTTCACGGCCATCATCGTCACCCGCACCTTCCTGCATCTTGTGCTGGATAACATCAAACTCGGCGAACACCCTCGTTGGTTCGGCCTGTAGGAGAACGGCATGAACATCATCAAACATCGCTACCTCTACTTTCTCATCTCCTTGCTGGTGATCGTACCGGGCATCGTCTTCATGGCGCTGCACTGGAATCAGACGGGCGAGGGGCCGCTGGCGCTGGGCATTGATTTCAAAGGCGGCTCCCTGCTGGAGGTCCAGTTCGCAGGCATGCGCCCCTCCGCCGACGAGATCAAGGCCCTCTATGCAGAACATTCCACCCCCGAACAGCCCATTGCGGATCCCATCGTCCAGCCGCTGGGCGAGGACGCCTTCGCCATCCGCTCAAAACAAATGGACGATGCCACAAAAGGCCGGCTGGTGAGCAGCATGGAGGCCCGCTTCGGCTCCAAAGTCACTGTGTTGAACTTCACCTCGGTCTCTGCCGCCGTGGGGACGGAGGTCACGCGCGCCGCCGGCCTGGCCATCCTGATGGCCGCCATCGCCATCCTCCTCTACCTGTGGTTCGCCTTCCGCAAAGTGGAGCACGCGTTTCGCTATGGCAGCGCGGCCGTCATCGCCATGTTCCACGATGTGTTCGTGGTTTTGGGCGTAGAGGCCATGTTAGGGTATCTGCTCCATTGGGAAGCCGACGCTTTATTCCTGACTGCCGTGCTGACCGTGATCGGCTTCTCCGTGCATGACTCGATCGTCGTGTTCGATCGCATTCGCGAGAACTCGAATCTTTATCGCCGCGTTGACTACGAAACCCTGGTCAATCACTCCATCGTGCAGACGCTCGATCGCTCCATCAACACCCAATTGACCGTGATGTTCACCCTGTTTGCGCTGGTGCTGTTCGGAGGCGAATCCATCCGGCACTTCGTGATCATCCTGCTGGCCGGCATCTTCAGCGGCACATACTCGTCCATTTTCAACGCCGCCCCCATCCTGGTCGTGTGGGAGAATCGGGAATGGAAGCGCTGGTTCCGGCCGGGCGCGCAAACGCAGGAGGTCGGATAAACGAACCGTTCATTTGGGGCGGCAGGCCGGCTTGCCGCTGGAGGCATCCACTCCCCACGTGCAGCCCGGAGTAGCATTGCACGCGGCGCGACTGGCAATCTTTGAGCAATTCGCCGCTCCACAGGCCCGCGTGGCAAACTTCAACGTAACACAACCGAGGGAGGCGCCCCCGGCAGCCTGACAACACGCCCGATCGCTCAGATAATTGAAGCCCGGCGGGCAGATCTCGGACGGGAGCGTGGTCTCGAGCGTTGGCGTGGGCAACGCCGCGCAAGAGGGGTTGCAAATTTCCAGCAGGAAACGGCTTTGGTGCATAAATCAAGAAGAAAGTAGAATCTGCCCCTCCATCGCGGTGGGTTAGGCAACCTTGTAAGCTTGCGGCATCCCCAGATGCGTCATTCTATTCAGAGCGGCGCAACGGACTAATGC
>JBBIKK010000062.1:0-14080 GCA_037445475.1 Chloroflexota bacterium | reverse complement strand
CGAAACCGGCCGCAGGTCTTCGTAGCGGGCATTTTGATAGAGGCCCTCGCCGATCTGCGACCAGCCGATGCGGTCATAGAATTCGCGCACTTGTTGTCTGGTGTTTTCGGACATGGGAGGTGGTCAGAGAGGCAGCTTATAGTATAGCAGTGTTCTTGAAAATCTATTACGACCGTAAAGATTCTGTGACGCGGAGGTCGCGTTTGGGTTGCGGGATCAATCCCGCGCTACGGTCTCTCCCAGGGGAGTGGTTCTCCGACCAGTATTCGGAACGTCGCCTCAAATTGGGCGCGGCCCTCGGCGCTCAAGACTTTTTCGAACGGCCAGACCTGCAGGTCATCCCAGAAGTTCATCAGGCGCCAGGGGAAGGGACGCGGGTACTCGAAGAAGTAGCGATAGGCATAATTCCAGGCGCGGGCGATCTGCTCCTCGTTCAAGCGTTGGGCGCGCACGTCGCTCAGTACCTGCTCAAGAGCGGCAAAATACTCCTCCCACGAGTTCGGATCCAGCGTAAAGCCACGCCCGCGATAATGCGTCTTACCACAGACGATGACCGGCCGGCCATTCATGGCCGTTTCCAGGCCGACCGTGGTTGTATAGGCCAGACCCAAATCGGCGATCTCGATCAGGTCGTAGGTGTTGATCTTATCGCTCGCGGCAATGATGTGGATATGTTCGGGCTGATGAGGCAACGCCTGGCGCGCCACCTCTCCCATCGAGAGCGCCTGCGGCACGATGACCTCGCCCGGATGCACGCGCAGCAGGAACTGGACCTCGTGCCGGGCGGCAAAGAAACGGACGGTCTGCCGCAGCCATTCGGTCATCGACTCGGCAAAGATGTTGCGGCCCAGAGTCAGGCTATCTCCCAGAACGTTGGCGGCCAGCATCACCACCGGGCGGCCGTCCAATCCAAGCGCCTTGCGCGTCGCCTCTGCCCCCTGGGCCGAGACATACTGCCACAGGCGCTTCGACTTCCCCCACACGCGTGCCCCGCGGCGGGCGTTCTCCAACTCCGCCAAGCGTTCATACATGGCCTCCGTCATCGGCAGGTGGCCGCGCGCGGCAACCAGAGCATCGGTATCCATCTGCATAATCGAGGAGTTGTGCGCCAGCCAGATTTGCTCGCGCTGATCGTTGAATTCATACGTCACGGTCGGGAGGCCGAGGTGGCGCGCCACCCGAAAGACGATGCCCATCTCGAGAATCAGGCCGTTGGGCACCAGCACGACATCGGGGCGGTGGGCTTCCAGCCAGTTCAGGGCCGTTCGTGCAGCCTGAGCGTTGCGCTGCAGGCGCAAATGGTAGAGGGCGCGCGCGGAGGGTTCCTGCAGATCGATCTCTTCCCGCATCAGCGTATACTGCGTATCCCACAGGCTGATCCGTTCCACCGCGGCTTGCAGCGCGGCCGGTAAAACGGGAGCCGGCCTGAGGTCCAGCATGGAGACGTGGGAAACAAGGGGTTGCAATGCGGCCAGCGCCTCACGCGTGTGCAAGACCCGCCGGCGCTGTGTGAGGCGGTCCATGCTCTTGTGCCATTCGGAATAAGGCAGCGTCATCAGCGTAACGCGGTGTCCCAGTGCGGCCAGCAAGAGCGAAACGTGGGCGGCCTGCTCGATCCAGTAGTGCAGCGTGGCAAAGAGCAGCACCTTCTTTCCGGGTGGCGCTGTACGAGCCGCCTCCTCGGCCACGAGACGCGCCGCCGGCAGCGCCTGAGACAGGCGCTCGAGGTTGTAATGATCGCGACGCGGGCGATGCCGCTGCCGAAGCCGCCAATCCACTTCCGGGATGAGCGGCAAGGCGCCGACGAAATCTCTCCACAGGGCCTTCGCCGCCATGCTATTCCACCTTCTCGATCTGCCACTCCAGGCGCGGACGCACAGGCCCCGGGCGCGGCTCGGCCCACTGTGTGCCGGGAGCGCCCGAGATGTCCACGTTGAAGGAAAGGGCGTTTTCATCCATGAAATAACGGCGCACGCCGAAGGAACTGGCATTCACGCCCAGGGAATAACGACCTTCGTTGAAGAAGTCGGCGGGGATGGTGCAACGGCTGAAGTAATGGCCGGCGGCGCGCACGCCGAACTGCTCAAAGCGCCGGGCATCGTCGGTGTCGAAGGAAGTGAAGACGTATTCACCGCGCATGGTGCTGAGGTAAATGCCGAGGCGCAGGCCGTTCAGGGCCGTCTCCAGGCGGTATTCCCATTCGATGGTGACAGGCTCGGTCGAGCGGACGGTATCTGCCACCCGGCCGCGCGCGTCCCGCACGCGCAGCGCAATCGGTCGGAACGGAGCCGCCTGGGGCGGAATCTCCTCCTCCTGCCAGAGGCGCTCCCCACTCTCGGCCTGCCCGGAGGCGAGATAAAAATCGACGGCTTCGGCGCTGGGAGCACGCTTGATGATCTGCCCCTTGTGCAACACGATCGCCTCTCGCGTCAGGCGCAGGATGGCCGACATGTTGTGACTGACGAACAGCACTGTGCGCCCCTGTTGAGCAACATCGCCCATCTTGCCCAGGCATTTCTTCTGGAATTCGGCATCGCCCACCGCCAGCACTTCATCCACCACCAGGATCTCCGGCTCGAGGTGGGCTGCCACCGCGAAGGCCAGACGCAGATACATGCCCGAGGAGTAGCGCTTGACCGGCGTGTCGATGAATTGCTCGACCTCGGAGAAGGCAACGATTTCATCGAACTTGCGATCGATCTCCGAGCGCTTCATGCCGAGGATGGCACCGTTCAGGTAGATGTTTTCCCGTCCGGTCAACTCGGGATGAAATCCGGTGCCCACTTCGAGCAGCGAGCCGACACGCCCGCGCACCATCACCAGGCCGCGCGTCGGCTCGGTCACCCGTGAAAGGACTTTGAGCAGGGTGCTCTTCCCGGCGCCGTTGCGTCCGATGATGCCGAGCACCTGCCCTTCTTCCACCTCGAAGGAGACGTCCTGCAAAGCCCAGATGAAGGCCGCAGCCGCGCTGCCGCGCAGGGCCTGGCCGCGCAGCGCGCGCACCAGACGGACGGGCGTCATGGCCACATCCATCAACAGCTCGCGAAACATGCCGTAGCGAAAGCGCGCCTGGGTCGCGCCGATGCGATAACGCTTGCTGAGATGCTCAACACGAATGGCAGTGTTCATATCATATCCGCAAACGTGCGCTCCATGGAGCGGAAGTAGAACAAACCGCTGATGAGCAGCCCCAGCGCCACGGCGATCGAGACGGCCATGTTCATGTTGGGGCCGGTGGGAGTCCCCAGCAGCGCCCAACGGAAACCGTTCACCACGCCGGCCATCGGGTTGAGCGAGTAAACGGTCCGCCACCGCTCCGAGATCACGTTGGAGGAGTAGGCCACCGGCGTGATGAAAAGCCAGAACTGGGTCAGGAACGGCAGCACGTAGTTGACATCGCGATATTGAACGTTGATGGCCGAGAGCCAGAGCGCAACCCCGAGGGCCGTCACCACCGTCAGCAGCAGGAACAGCGGCAGGGTCCAGATGGAGGCCGTGGGGGGCACCTTATAGTAAATCATCAACGCCACCAGGATGGAAAAGGCGATGGCGAAGTCCACCAGCCCACCCAGGACCGAGGCCAGCGGCAGGACCAGGCGCGGGAAGTAAATCTTCGTCACCATGTTCTGGTTCGAGGTCAGCGAGCGGCTGGCGGTGTTCAGCGCCGCCGTGAACAGCCCCCACGGCAACAAGGCCGTATACGAGAAGATCGGATAGGGAACGCCCTCTGTGGGGACCTTGGCGATCCTGCCGAAGACGAAATTGAAAACGATCATGGTCAGCAGCGGCTGGATGATGGCCCAGGCGGCCCCCAGCAGGGTTTGCTTGTAGCGCACTTTGATGTCGCGCCAGATCATGAAGAAGACCAGTTCGCGATAGATCCACAGATCGCGCAAATTGAGGGCCGCCAGGCCGGTGGAGGGCCTGATGTAGATGGTGGTCGGTTCACTGCTCATAGGTGTTCTGATACCATGCAATCGTGCGACGGATGCCTTCTTCAAAGGGCGTCCTGGCCTCCCAGCCAAAGTACTCTTTGGCACGGCGAACATCCAGGCAGCGGCGCGGCTGACCATTGGGTTTATCGCTCTGCCAGACGAGGCGGCCCTCGAACCCGGTCAGGCGGACGATCATCTCGGCCAGGTCGCGGATGGAGATCTCGAACCCCGAACCCAGATTGACCGGCTCGGGGCCGTTGTACTTTTCGGCCGCGGCCAGGATGCCCTCGGCGGCATCTTCCACGTAGAGGAACTCGCGCGTCGGCGAGCCATCGCCCCAGACGGGCAGTTCCTTCTCGCCGCGCCGGCGGGCCTCCAGCGCCTTGCGGATCAGGGCCGGGATGACGTGCGAGGACTGCAGATCGAAGTTGTCGCGCGGCCCGTAGAGATTGACCGGCAATAAGTAGATGGCGTTGAAGCCATATTGCTGACGGTAAGCCTGCGCCTGCACCAGGAGCATCTTCTTGGCCAGGCCATAGGGCGCATTGGTCTCCTCGGGATAGCCATCCCACAGGTTCTCTTCTTTGAAAGGCACAGGGGTGAACTTGGGGTAGGCGCACACCGTGCCGACCGCCACGAACTTGCTCACGCCGCGCTGCCAGGCCTGATGCATCAGTTCCACGCCCATCATCAGATTGTCATAGAAGAACTCCGCCGGGTGCTCGCGGTTGGCCCCGATCCCGCCGACGTGGGCCGCCAGGTGAATGAGGATCAGGTTGGGGGAAGGAGAGGCCGCACGTTGCAGAGCGGAGGGTTGAAGAGAGACGGGCTTCAAATGAGCGGGGCGTTCTTCGGGGGGCAGCATGGCATCGTCGAAGAGGCGGCGAATCGCATCGCGGTCGGTAAGATCATAGTATCTTGCGCGCGGCACCAGGATGTCCGTCGCGCCGCGTTGGACGAGCTTCTCGACCACAAACGAGCCCAGGAACCCACCCCCGCCGGTCACGATCACGCGTTGATCTTGCCAGAATGTGGAGGGATGGAACATTGACTGTGGAAGGTCGGTTGGGTGTTGATGCCTGTTCGACATCATAGAATGCTCCTTCTGCACGAGTTCGCGGCGCGCTCGATTTTGATCCGGGGCGGCAAATCAAAGCAGCCATCTGCCGGCTATGATCTGAGCCTCGCGGCGCGTCGGCCTCAACCTCGAACTACTGCACAATGAACTGCGCATTGCGGTAACGCTCATCGAGCGGATCGCGAATCAGGCCGCTCTTCAGGGCATGCAGCACCTCGCGAATCCCGTCGTCCACATCCAGCGTGGCCTCGAAACCCAATTCGCGCCGGATCTTCGAGAACGAGACCGTGATGTCGCGCATATCCCCGCCGAAGGTCAGGTCCTTGTATTCGACCACCGTCTCGGGCATGCGCCGCAACACCAGATTGACGATCTGGTCTTTGGTGTAGTTGCCCCTGTCCGTGCCGAGGTTGTAAACCTGGCCGCGAATCTTCTCCTGGGGGGCTTCCAGACCGAGCATGATCCCGCGCGCCACATCCAGGACGTGCACGAACGAACGCGAGTAGCCGCGCTGGTAAATGATCAACCGGCGACGCGTGAAGGCCTCGAGCACGAATTGATTGACGATCAGGTCGAAACGCGTGCGCGGCGAGACGCCATACAGCGTGGCAAAGCGGAAGATCAGCGCCGCCGTCGGAGCATCTCTCTGTTCAAGCAGATACTCCTCGGCCGCGATCTTGGTCTCCGCATACAGGGATTGCGGGTTGAGCGGCGATGCCTCCGTCACCGGGCTGCCGTTGGCGGAGACGCCGTAATTGCTATACGTAGAGGCAAACACGAAGCGTTCTGTGCCCAGGGCCACGGCCTGCTCAAAGACCCGCCGCGTGGCTTCCACGTTATAATGCCAGGCCACCTGTCGCCCCACGGCCTGACAGGCCGGGAAGCCCACAATGGCGGCCAGATGGACGAGGGCGTCGGGCCTCGGCCACTTGTCACGCAGCGCGTCCCGCACCGCGCGCGCCTCCGTCACATCCGCCTTGACGAAGTGGAAGCGTGGATGATGCAAAAAAGAGAGCAGCGATTCCCCGCCGAAGAGCAGATTGTCCACCACCGTCACGCGGCAGCCGGCCCGCAGCAGCTCCGCCGTCAGAAGCGAGCCGATGTAGCCGGCACCGCCTGTGATGAGGATGTGTCGTTCCGGGTTCATGACGGATTCCCCAGCTTCAACAAAACCTTGAATCCTTTCACCTCCAGCGCCGGCGCATCGGGGTCATCCACGATCACGAAGCCCTGCTCCAGGCATGAGAGACGGCAAACCTCGGCCACGTCGCCCTCCCCCTCAATGCGCACCCGGCTGAAGCCTGCCTGGCGCAACCTCTCCAGATGCTCCTTGGCGCGCTGGCGCGTCTTGCGATACAAGTCGAACGAGCGCTCGATGTAATCCACCGTCAGGCGGGCACGCAAAGCAATCCCCTCCGGGGTGATGATGTAGCGCAGTTTCTTGCGCTCGGCGCGCTGTACCTTGACGTATCCCTTGGCCACCAGCCGCTTGAGATGCCAGTTGACCGTGCCGACCGCCACGCCCAACTGCCGCGCCAGCGTGGACTGGTTGACATCGGGGTCGCGCTCGACATGTTCCAACAACGTCAGTTCACGAATGGTTTCGTTGGAGGGTTCCATAATCCGGGTTCTGTGTCGTCTATGGTGCTGCTCTTGTGTCTATGATAACCGTAAAGATTCCGCACCGCGACGTCGCGCTCGGTTGGCGGGATAACTCCCGTGCTACGACCGAGCAAGCATCAAAATTCAACGGTTGAATTATAACACAGGCCTTTGCAAACTCCGCCTCCGCGCGTACAATCAACCCGCCATGCCAAACCGCTTTGAGCACGACCCCGCCGCGGCAGCATATCGCCAGGCGCGCATTGCACACTGGAACAAGGTGGCGCGCCAACGCGAGCGCTGGCGCGGCCTGGGCCTGTGGTACCATCGCCGCCTGAGAGAAATCTACCGCTTCCTGGTCAGCCCCGGGCAGCAGGTGCTGGAGATCGGCTGCGGCGAGGGCGATCTGCTGGCGGCCCTGCAACCGCGGCGCGGCGTGGGCGTGGACTTCTCGCCGGAGATGATCCACCGCGCCCGCGCCCGCCATCCGCACCTCGAATTCCTGGAGGCCGATGCACACGATCTCTCGTCGCTGCAGGGCGAGTTCGATGTCATCCTTTTCTCGGACCTCCTCAACGACCTATGGGATGTGCAGCGCGCCCTCGAGCAGACTCGCCGGCTGGCCCGGCCCGCGACGCGGCTCATCTTCAACTTTCACAGCGGGCTGTGGCAATGGCCGCTCCGCCTCGCCCAACGCCTGAACCTGGCCTCGCCCATGCTACCGCAAAACTGGCTCACGCCCGACGATGTGCGCGGCATGCTGGCGTTGGCAGGCTTCGAGGTCATTCGCGCCTGGCAGGAAATCCTATGGCCGCTGCCGCTGGGCGGCCTGGCAAACAAGTTCCTGGTGCGGTTCTGGCCTTTTCACGAACTGGCGCTGGCCAACTTCATCATCGCGCGCCCGCAGCCCGAGCCGTGCCCGGCCGAGCCAAGCGTCTCGGTGATCATCCCGGCGCGGAACGAAGCCGGCAACATCCGCGCTATCTTCGAGCGCACGCCCAGGATGGGACGCGAAACAGAACTGATCTTCGTCGAAGGCCACTCCCGGGACGATACCTACGCCGTGATCGAACGCGAGATGGCGGCCCACCCCGGGACGAAGTGCCGGCTGCTGCGTCAGACAGGCATCGGCAAGGCCGACGCGGTGCGCCTCGGCTTCGCCCACGCCAGCGGCGACGTGCTCCTGATCCTCGATGCCGACCTGACCGTCCCGCCCGAAGACCTGCCCCGCTTCTACCAGGCGCTGGTCTCAGGCAAGGGCGAATTCATCAACGGGGTGAGGCTGGTTTACCCAATGGAAAAGCAAGCCATGCAGGGGTGGAACCTCCTCGGCAACAAATTCTTCAGCCTGGCCTTCACCTGGCTGCTCGGCCAGCCCATCAAAGATACGCTGTGCGGCACCAAAGCCCTGTGGCGCTCCGACTACGAACGCATTGCCGCCCATCGAGATTACTTCGGCGATTTCGATCCCTTCGGCGATTACGACCTCCTCTTCGGCGCGGCGAAGTTGAACCGCAAGATCGTCGACCTCCCGATACGCTATCGGGAGCGCACCTATGGCTCGAGCAACATTTCGCGCTGGAAGCATGGCTGGCTGCTGCTGAGGATGGTGGCCTTTGCCGCCCGCCGCATCAAGTTCGTATGACGGGAGCACCCCTCACCAAAACACCGGAGGAAACATGTCTTTAGAAGAAAGCATTTTGAAGCGCGTATTGGACTTTCAACGCACCGAGATCACCGAGCATCACATCTACCATCGCCTGGCGCAAAAAGTCACCTCCCCTCAAAACGCGGAGATCCTGCAGCAAATCGCTGCAGACGAACTGCGCCACTACGACGAATGGAAACGTTACAGCGCTCGGGAAGTGCAGCCGCGCTGGCACCTGGTGTGGTTCTACTATCTGATCAGCCGCCTCCTGGGTTTCACCTTCGGGGTCAAACTCATGGAGAAAGGCGAGGAAGCCGCGCAGGCCAATTACGCCTCGATCGCCTCCGCCATCCCGCAGGCCATCCAACTTCAACACGAAGAGGATGCCCACGAGGAGCAACTGATCGGGATGTTGGACGAAGAACGCCTGCACTACGCCGGCTCGGTCGTGCTCGGCCTCAACGACGCGTTGGTCGAACTCACCGGCGCGCTCGCCGGCCTGACGCTCGCCCTGCAGAACGGGAAACTGATCGCCCTTTCGGGCCTCATCACCGGCATCGCCGCCTCGCTCTCCATGGCGGCCAGCGAATACCTCTCCACCCGTTCCGAACAGACGGAAAAACACCCCGTGCGCGCCGCCGTCTACACCGGCATTGCCTACATCATCACCGTCACCCTGCTCGTTCTGCCGTACCTCCTCAGCCCGGCCTCCTACTACCTCGACCTGGCCATCGCGCTGACCACGGCCGTGCTCATCATTGCAGCCTTCAACTACTATATTTCGATCGCCAAAGACGAATCCTTTCGCACCCGCTTCATCGAGATGGCGATCCTGAGCCTCAGCGTAGCCGCGTTCAGCTTTGGGCTTGGCTACCTGATCCGCCTATGGCTGGGGGTTGAGGTGTAGGCCCCGCCCCAGGAACGAACACCATGAAAATCTTAACGGTTGATATCGGCACCGGTACACAGGATATCTTTCTATACGATTCGAAACTCGACCTCGAGAACGGGTTCAAGCTCGTCATGCCCTCTCCAACCATGAGGGTGTATCGCCGCCTCAAGCAGGCGCTGCACGCGCGCACCCCGATCCTGCTGAGCGGCTACCAGATGGGCGGCGGCCCCTCCGCCTGGGCCATCGAAGAAGCCGCCCGCGCCGGCCTCCCCGTATACATGACGCCCGACGCCGCCAGAACGATCAACGATGAACTCGATAAAGTAAAGGCCCTGGGCATCCAGATCATCTCGGAGGACGAAGCCAGGAGTCTGCGGGCAAAGGTTGAAAATCTCGAACTCAGAGATTTCGATTTCCCGGCCATCCTAAAAACATTTACCGAACATGGCCTGTCCTTCCAGGACCTGGAAGCCGTGGCCGTCGCCGTATTCGATCACGGCAATGCGCCTCCGGGGGTATCCGACCGTCAATTCCGGTTCGACTATCTCGATCAACGCATTCGCGCCGAGAATCGCCTTTCTGCCTTTGCCTACCTGGCCGGCGATGTTCCGGCCATGATGAGTCGCTTACGGGCTGTTGTGGATTCGGCGGGCGAACTGCCCTGCCCGCTGGTGGTGATGGACAGCGCTCCGGCGGCTGTGTTGGGCGCGACGCTCGACTCCGAGGTGGCCACGCGCAGATCAAGCATCGTGGTCAACGTGGGCAACTTCCACACCCTGGCCTTCCGCTTGGGCGAAGGGGGAATTGAAGGGGTCTTCGAACATCACACCGGCGAAATCGACCGGCCCAAACTCGAGACGTTGATCCGCTCCCTGGCCGATGGCTCGCTCAAACACGAGGACGTGTTCAACGACATGGGTCACGGCGCGTTGATATATTCGGATGCAATCTTCGAATTCGGAAAAGACGATTTCGACGTGGTCGTCAGTGGGCCAAGGCGCAGCATATTTCTCGGCGGCGCGACCCTGCGCCCCTATTTCGCCGTTCCCTTCGGCGATATGATGCTGGCCGGCTGCTTCGGTTTGCTGACGGCCACGGCCGAAAGGCTGCCCCATCTGGCCGAGCCCATTTACCGCTCCATGCGGGGCGGACACGGCCTCGCGCCGTGGGAAAACACGTAACGCCGCGCTACGAGATGGCAAATGGATTGAAGTCCGTCTCGCGGTCGTAGAAGTCCTCGCGCTCGGCATGCTTCAACCCATTCACGACCAGATACGTCACAGGCGTCAGCAGGGCCTCCACGCTGACCTTGAAAAGATAGTTGGTCAACACCAGCGTGGCAAACAGCCCCCACGGGAAAACACCGAAGAGCGAGGCGATCCCAACAAACACCACGCTATCCACCCCCTCGCCGATGAGGGTCGAGCCGATGGTGCGCGTCCACAGCCATTGGCCGCGAGTCAGGATTTTCATCTTGGCCAGGGTGAAGGAGTTCGAGAACTCGCCCGACCAGTAGCCGGCCAGACTGGCCAGCACAATCCCGCCGCTGGACATGCCCCCCAGGATGGCCAGATAGGCCGCATCCCCGGCGTACTGCTGCCAGGTCGCCTCGCCCGGCAGGGCGCGCACCAGGGCGAAGATCAAGGCACTCAGCGCCAGGCAGGCAAAGCCGGCCCAGATCACGCGCCGCGAACGCTTGTAGCCATAGACCTCGGTCAGAATGTCGCCGAAGATATAGCTGATCGGGAAGAGAATCGTGCCCGCGTCGAAAGCCAGGCGCACGCCGAACAGGCTGAAGCCCCAATCCACGATCTTCGCCGAAGAGGCAATGTTGCTGACAATCAGCACGGTGACGAAGAGGACCATGATCAAATCGAGGTAGCGATACGGTCTCTCGGCATTCATCGCGGCAACTCCTTGACTCTCTGGATCATGCGGCAGAACGAACACAGGCCCGGCGCGGAGGTGGGTTGTCCACACTGAGGACAGGGGTGCAGAGCCTGGACGTGGGAGGGCACGCCTTCCCCGCCGAACAGACCGCGCTGACGCGCCTCGAGAAAGGAAAGGTAAAAGGTGAGTTTGGCGCCCGGGCGGTCGTTTTCCAGACGGTTGAGCAATTCTTTGTAGTAAATCGAGGTAGCCCCCTCGGCAAAAGGGCACTCCTCGTAAATGTACTCGATGCCGCGCAGGAGCGCGTATGCCGTCATCTCGCGTTCGTAGAAGCGGCACAGCGGCTTGACCTTGCGCGCCAGGCCGTCGCTCGAGGGCAGAACCGGCCCTTGGCGCAGCAGATATTCCATGGACCACTGCAAAGTGTTCCCGAAGAGCACCGCCGCTTCATCATCCAGGTTGTGGCCGGTTGCCAGCACATCGTAGCCCAAGTCGCGCGCCACGCGATTCATCTCGTGGCGCTTGGCCAGGCCGCATACGGCACAGGGCTTGCCCTGGCCGCGCTGAGTCATCCCGGCCAGCATGGGGATGGTCTGGCCATATTCCCGTTCCATATCCACGATGTGCAGGGTCAGTCCATGCTGCACGGCGAACTTCTCCGCCAGGCGCTGCGATTCGGACGAATAGCCAATGCCCTCCTCGATGCCCAGAGCGATGTACAGGCCGTCGGCGCGATAACCGAGGCGAACGAGAATATCCCACAGCGAAAGCGAATCCTTGCCACCCGAGACGGCAACCAGAATCCTCTCCTCCCGGGTGAACATGCGATACTTCTTGATGAAGCGTTCGGTCTGTTCAGGCACCCATTCCAGGTAGTGCTCCTTGCACAAGGCCAGTTTGTGCTGCCGCATGTTGACCGAGGCCTTTTGGCCGCATTTTCTACAACGCATTCTGCTCCTCACCCAAGAGCGGCGCCCGGCGCCGAGCCCCCTGAAATCACGGCCACCAGCTTGATGACCTCGCCGTCCCTCAAGATTTCATCTTCGAGAATGAGTTCACCCTCGCGCGTGGCAATGACCGATTCCGGCACAATGTTGCACTTTTTGAGGGCCTCTAGCAGCGTCATCCCTGCTTTCACTTCATATTCTTTGTTGCGCAAAACCAACTTGACCGCCATGATGACCTCTGTGGGGAGCATTCTACCATAAGCCCACCCTCGCCGGCTTGCGCCGGTCTGCAGGGCTTCCATGCACGGAGGCAGGGCGCTCGCCCCCGTCCGGAGGTTAGCCCACCGACAAGATACAAAAAAGGAAACCAGGGTGGGCAGTTACGACAAACCTGGCTTTTCATGCCCTTGCGAGCCTCTGTGCTCTTTGCAGGGACGCCCCCACCGGGCGAGGAGACGCTCGGTCGGGCAAAAAGTATCCTCCTCGCAGCGACACATCCTTTCTTGAGAAAGCCATTCGAACATCAGAAACACCCCTTGACATCCCTTCCCCCTTGTCTTAGCATAGCCTCATGCGCATTGGCATGATGGCAGATGCCTACAAACCGCACGTCAGCGGCATCACACATTACATTGAACTCAACAAGCGCTACCTCGAGAAAGCCGGGCACGACGTATTCGTGTTCACCTTCGGCCATCAAGACGACCGGGATGATGAGCCAAACATCATCCGCTCGCCGGGGCTGCCGCTGGTGGATACGGGTTATTATTTTTCCTTTCGGTACAGCCCGGCCGCCAAAAAACTGCTTCAGACGATGGACGTGGTGCACGTGCACCATCCCTTCCTGAGCGGGCGGCTGGCCCTGCGCTACTGCCGTCCGCTCGGCATTCCCATCGTCTTCACCAACCATACGCGGTACGACCTGTATGCCCAGGCCTACCTTCCCATGCTTCCGGAGGAGATCAGCGAAGGGCTGCTGCAAGCCTACATGCCCGCCTTTTGCGAAGCCATAGACCTGGTCATCTCCCCCTCGGCGGGCATGGCCGACGTCCTGCGGCAAATGGGCGTGACAAGTCCGATCGAGATCGTGCCCAATGGCGTGGATTTGCTGCCCTTCTACCAGGCGCAGCCTCTGCCGCGCGTCGACTTCGGCTACTCTGCGGAGGATGTCATTCTCGTCTACGCCGGGCGCATAGCCGCAGAGAAGAATCTGCCTTTCTTGCTCCAGGCCTTTGCAGGAATAGCCCAGGCGCTGGACAATGTACATCTGATGATCGTGGGGGGCGGGCCCAAGCAGGTTGAACATGAGATCGAGAAGACGATCGCCGAACTGGGCCTCCGTCGGCGTGTGCGCCTCACCGGAATGGTGGACTACCCCCGTTTGCCCTCCTATCTGGCGATGGGTGACGCGTTCGTCACCGCCTCCGTGACCGAAGTCCATCCGCTTTCCGTCATCGAGAGCATGGCCGTCGGCCTGCCCGTGGTTGGAATTCACTCGCCGGGCATCAGCGACACGGTGGAGGATGGGAAGACCGGCTTCCTCGCCAGCGAAGACCTGGCGGCTTTTACGGCCAAACTCACCCGCCTCTGCCTCGATCGCGATCTCCGCCGCCAGATGGGCGAGGCGGCACGCCAGGCCTCCACCCGCTACGCCATCGAGCGCACGACCAGGACCTTGATCGAGCATTACGAACGGCTGGTTTATGCCTCGCGCCCTCTCAAACAACGCTGGGGCATGCGCCTGCGCGGCCTGCTCGAAAGATTCATGCGATGAGCCGCCACCAGCAACTCGGACGATGGGGCGAGCAAGTTGCGGCCGATTATCTGCTGGCCAGAGGCTATGAGATCGTCGCCCGCAACATCCGCACGCCATACGGAGAAATCGACCTGATTGCCCGCAAGGAGGGCCTCCTTATCTTCGTGGAGGTCAAAGCGCGCCGCTCGCGCGCATACGGCCCGCCTGAGATCGCTGTGGCGCCGCGCAAACAGGAGCACATGCTAGCCTGCGCCGAGCATTACGCCGCCGAGCACGGGATCGACCACTGGCAAATTGATGTGATCGCCATCGAAGGCACGCCCCAGGCGAGC
>JBBIKK010000061.1:0-15333 GCA_037445475.1 Chloroflexota bacterium | reverse complement strand
CCAGACGACGGGCCGCCACTTTTTCGGATTCGCCGGCCTCGGCGCTGCGGCGCGCCAGGGTAATGATGTGTTCGGCCTCACTGCGAATGGCAGCGGCCTTCGCTCGCGTCGTCCGTATCCGCTCGTGAGTGAACAATTGCTTAATGAGGTTGCGGCGCAGGGCCAGGCGCGCCCCGCTGGTCCGACCAAGTTTATATCCTGCTACACGATGTCGCATCTTCTATTCTCCGGGTGTCATTCTTCCTTGAGGAACCCTTTCTCGCGCAATTTCTGACGCAGTTCTTCGAGACTCTTCTCGCCAAAATTGCGGATCGACATCACCGCGGCATCGCCCTTCGCAAGCAGTTCGAGCACGTCCCCCACGGTGGTGATGCCCGTGCGCTTGAGAGAGTTGAAGACGCGCACCGAAAGATCCAGGGCCTCCACGGGCGTCTCTGCCAGTTCGCTGGGAATGCGCCCTGTACTGGGCTCGCGTTCGCTCACCACGGCCAGGATTTCCTCGTTGATGCCGGCAATCAAGCGCAGGTGATCGATCAGAATCTTGGCGGAAATGCTCAGAGCGCGCTCCGGCGAAACCGTGCCGTCGGTCCAAATCTCCAGGGCGAGTTTATCGTAGTTCGTGCTCTGCCCGACGCGCGCCGAGGTCACCTCCCAATTCACGCGCTTGACCGGGCTGAAAATGGCATCCACCGGAAGTTCTCCGATCGGCATGCGCCCGTGTTCGTTGGCCGGCAGGTAGCCGCGTCCGCGCTCGACGGTGAACTCGATATCGAGTTTCGCCTTAGGGCTGTCTACGGTAAAAAGGTAAAGATCGGGGTTGACGATTTCGACTTCGGGAGGCGCAACAATATCTGCGGCTGTGACAGTGCCCTCGCCGCGCACCTCCAGATGCATGCGCGTGCTGTCCACTCCGTTTAACTTCAAGCGGATCTGTTTGACCTGCAGCATGACCTGAAGCACGTCCTCGCGCACTCCCGGGATATCGCTGAACTCATGCAGAACATCGCCAATGCGCATGGAGGTGACGGCTGCGCCCTCGAGCGAGGAGAGCAGCACGCGGCGCAGGGTATTGCCCAGCGTCACACCGTAGCCGCGTTCAAGCGGACCGATGATAAACTTGCCGTAATTTCGAGCCTCGGCTTCGCGCTCGATCTTCGGCATGACCATGTTTGCAGTACCTATCACAGTTCACCCTTCCCTTTTACAAGTTGCAAGGCATCTCGAATAAAATCGCATGCTCCTCTGCCAAAGAATTAACGGCGCGAGTAATACTCGACAATGAGCTGCTCGCTCAGGTTGCTGTCGATTTCGACGCGCTCCGGCAGGCGCAGGACCTTGCCGTTCATGCTCTGGAGATCGCGCGCCAGCCAGGCGGGGACGCTCCTCTTTTCGGCAAAGGCTGGCAGTTCCTTGAAGTAGGGCAACTTGGTCGAACCGGCGCGCACCGCGATCTCGTCCCCCTCCTTCAACAGCATGGACGGAATGTCCGTGCGACGGCCATTGACTGTGAAGTGCCCATGAGTCACCAGCAAACGTGCCTGCGCCCGGCTGGAGGCAAAGCCCAGACGATAGATGACATTATCCAGGCGACTTTCGAGAATCTGCAACAGATTCAAGCCGGTCAATCCGCGACGCCCCAGGGCCGTCTCATAATAGCGCCGGAACTGGCGCTCCAACACCCCGTAGACGCGGCGCGCCTTCTGCTTGGCACGCAACTGACGTGAGAAGTCCGAGGTGGTGCGCGTCGGGCCGCCTCGCCGGGAAGTCTTTCCATGTTGACCGGGGGCAAAGCTGCGCTTTTCAAAGGCGCACTTGGAGCCAAAGCAGCGCTCGCCTTTGAGATAGAGTTTCTCGCCTTCGCGCCGGCAGAGTTTGCAAACCGCACTTAACGTTTTTGCCATATGCTACTTCCTCACTTATACCCGGCGCTTCTTTGGCGGCCGGCAGCCATTATGGGGCACGGGCGTCACATCGGCAATCGAACGCACCTTCAGGCCCATGGCCTGCACAGCACGGATGGCGTTCTCGCGGCCGGGGCCGGGGCCCTTGACGAACAGATCTACCTCTTGAATGCCCAACGCCTGAGCGGCCTTGATGGCCTGCTCAGCCGCCAGACGGGCGGCAAAAGGCGTGCTCTTGCGAGAGCCTTTGAAGCCAGCCGAGCCCGCCGAGCCCCAGGCCACGGTGTTCCCTTCGTTGTCGGTGACGGTTACCACCGTATTGTTGAACGAGGCAAAGATGTGCACCTGCCCCGAGGAGATGTGGCGCTTGCCTTTTTTCGCACCGCCGGCGCGGCGCGCAGAACGTACACTCTGAGCCATAGAAAGTCACTCCTGTCTTTACTTCTTTGCACCGCGGCGGCGCCCGCGCCCGGCCACGGTCTTGCGGGGGCCCTTGCGCGTACGGGCATTGGTGCGCGTGCGTTGACCTCGCACCGGCAGGTTGCGACGATGACGCAATCCGCGATACGAGCCGATCTCGATCAGGCGCTTGATGTTCATCTGCTGTTCGCGACGCAGATCGCCCTCGACCTTGTAGTTCTTGGCAATGAACTCACGAATGGCCGAGACCTGGGCCTCGCTCAAGTCCTTCACGCGGGTATCCGGGTTGACTCGGGTCGCCAATAAAATCTGGCGGGCGCGCGTCGGACCAATGCCATACAGGTAGGTCAGGCCTACTTCCACCCGCTTGTTGCGGGGCAGATCCACACCTTCAATTCTCGCCATGGTCGCCTATCCCTGCCGCTGTTTGTGTTTGGGGTTCTCGCAAATGACGTACACGCGTCCTTTGCGGCGAACAATGCGACACTTTGCGCATCGCTTGCGAACGGAGGAGGATACTTTCATGATGCGTCTCCTTGCTTTCTCTTGCAGCCAAAAAATTTATTATACAGATTTTCTCGCGTTTCGTCCAGCACAGACCAGATCTTCGAGAGCCGCCCGGCGAGGCCCTGTCCAGCCGCGGTGCCCACGGCGAGCAGGTCACGGGAGGGTCAGGATGAGAGGCTCTCCCTCGGTGACGGCCACCGAGTGCTCGAAGTGGGCCGTCAGTGACCTATCCGCTGAGACCACCGTCCAGCGATCGCGCAGGAGGCGGGTGCGGTGTGTCCCGACCAGAACCATGGGTTCGAGGGCAATGGTCATGCCGGGACGCAAAGGGATGCCACTGCCGGGCGTTCCGAAGTTGGGCACCATGGGCGCCTCGTGCATTCGCCGCCCCACCCCGTGACTGGTGTACTCACGCGTCACGTGGAAGCCGCGGCTTTCCACGTAATTTTGGATCGCGGCCGAGATGTCACCCGTGTAATAGCCTACACGCATCTTGTCAATCGCGGCGTGCAGGGCGCCTTCGGTGGCCTCCAACAGCCGCTGCGCCAGCGAGGAGACCTCCCCGACCGCGGCCGTGAAGGCCGAGTCGGCCACAAAGCCATCCAGCACCGTCCCGCAATCAATGGAGATGATGTCGCCCGCGCGCAGAAGGCGCTTCTTGCTCGGGATGCCATGCACCAATTCTTCATTGATGCTGGTACAGATCGAGGCCGGGAACGGCGGCTGTCCATAACCCTTGAAGGGCGAATAACAGCCGTGTTTCCTCAGCACTTCCTCCGCCGCCGCGTTGAGGTCGGCTGTCGAAACGCCAGGTTGTATCAGATTTTTAACGGTCGTCATGACTTCTGCATTGATACGGCCTGCCTCACGCATGATCTCCAGTTCGCGAGGGCTTTTGAGGTGAATCCGATGTTCAAGGTTCATGGCTCACTTCTGCATGGCGGCCAACAATGCATTCGTCACCTTTTCGATCTCCTGGGCACCATCGATCTCGATCAATTTGCCCTGCTGCCTGTAATAATCGACCAGGGGTGCGGTCTGCTCCAGGTAGACCTGGATGCGGCGTCGCACGGTCTCGGCCTGGTCATCCTCCCGCTGATAGAGTTCAGAGCCATCGATGTCACAACGGCCGGGCAGGCGCGGCGGGTTCGATTTCTCGTTATAGACATGCCCCTGCGCCCGGCACGTCCAGCGGCCCGACAAACGTTCGATCAGCACGTGCGGCGCGGCCGTAATGTACGGCACGAGATGGACATCGCCGTTGAATTCTGCCAGCATCTTCTTCAGGGCCTCGGCCTGGGCCGGGGTACGAGGAAAGCCATCCAGGATCGCGCCCGCCTTGCAGTCGGCTCGCGAGAGGCGCTCCCGCACCATGGCGATCGTCACATCGTCCGGCACCAGTTCGCCCCGCTCCATGTACGACTTGGCCAGCCGCCCCAGTTCGGTCTGGTTCCTCAGGTTCTCGCGGAACAAATCCCCGGAAGAGATGTGCACCAGGCCGCTCCTCTCGGCCAGAATCTTGGCCTGCGTGCCCTTCCCCACGCCAGGCGGCCCGAGCAGAACGATGTAGGTGGCCATGCTTCTCCTCAGCGCACGAGCAGGGATTCTTCATACCCATGCAGTTTCAGTTCGGCCTCGATGTTGAGGAAAGTATCGCGCACCACGCCCACCACAATCAACAAGCCGGCCGAGGAGACCAGGAACAAGCCGGTGGAGGTCGAAGCCTGACCAATGCCCAGCGCCCTCAAGAGCAGGCTGAGCAGATACGGCAGGGCCGCCACCACGCCCAGGAACAAGGCCCCCGGAAAGGTGATGCGCTGCTGCACTCTGTTCAGGTACTTCTGGGTGGGCTCGCCCGGATGAACGCCGGGAATCTGCGCCCCGATCTTCTTCAGACTATTGCCATAGTTCTGCTGTTCGAACAGCACCGATGTATAAAAGAAGGTGAACGAGACTACCATCAGGAAGTACAACAGCCAGTACACCCAGTTGTTCGTTCCGGTGCCGCCCAGGGTGTTCTGTACCGACCTTGCAAAACCGGCCACAGCCGCGTTGGAAGAAGTTGTGAAGTAACTGGCCACGATGGCCGGAAATTGCAAGATGGCGCTGGCGAAGATCAGGGGAATCATCCCGGCCAGATTGACCATCAGCGGCAAGGTGCCCTTGACCGGCATGGACATGCGGTTGCCCACCCGCCGGCCCGGGTACATCACCGGCACATTGCGGCGCCCCTGTTGCACGTACACGATGGCAAAGATCGTCAGAGCAATCACGACCAGCGTGAAGATCAAGAGGAACCAGCGATACTGCTCATCGCTCAACAGGCGCAGGATGTTGGCCGGCATGCGCGCCACGATGCCGGCAAAGATCACCAGGGAGAGCCCCTGGCCGCGTATGCCGTACTCGGAGATCAATTCGCCCAGCCAGATGGCAAACATCGTCCCGGCGGTCATGGCCAGCAGGATGGCCAGCGAAGGTAGCCATCTCTCCGCGCTGAAGCCGAAGGCCACGATCTGTTGGCCAAGCGCCTGGAGGGAGAGCGAATTGAAAATATTGATCTGCCCAATGGCCGAGAGCATGGCCATCGGCACGGCCAGGAGGTACGTCCAGCGTTCCATCCACTGCCGCCCCTCGCGGGGATCCTCCTGCATCCTCTTCTGGAGAGCCGGGATGATGGGAACCAGCAATTGCAGGATGATCTGCGCCGTGATGTAGGGGTAAACGCCCATCGAGAGCAAGGAGAAGTTGGAAACCGTGCCGCCGGAGAGCAGATCGAGGAAATCGAGAAAATTGCCTGTCCCGGCCCCGCTGGTGCGGAAGGCTTTGAGGGCATTGAAATCCACACCCGGCACAGGCACGTTCGCGGCCAGGCGATAAATGGCCAGCAGGATCAATGTGATCAGCAACTTGCGCCGAATGTCCTGTGACTTGATCAGGTAACGCCAGCCCGAAAATGCTGATTTCATACCAGACGCTCCTCGTCCATCACCTGTTCGATCCTCTCCACCGAGCCTCCCGCCTGCTCGATCTTGGTCCGGGCGGCAGCGCTGAGGCGATGAACCTTCACCCGCAGAGCGAAGTTCAGCTCGCCTCGCCCCAGGACCTTGACCGGCCGGCGCGGATCGCGCAGCAGGCGGGCGGCCTCCAGCGTTTGCGGCGTGACCTCGGCCCCGGCTTGAAAGGCTGCGGCCAGTTGATCGAGGTTCACCTCGTTGAACACCACCCGATTGGGGCGGCTGAATCCCACGCCGCGCATGAAGGGCAGGCGACGATAGAACGGCAGATTGCCGCCCTGGCGGTACACCCGTCCCCCCTCGCCGGAGCGCGCCCCTTGTCCCTTCGTGCCGCGCCCGGCCGTCTTGCCCTGCCCGGCAGAAATGCCGCGTCCCACGCGCTTGCGTTCTCTCTTCGAGCCCGGCTTGGGCACAAGATCATGCAGTTTCATGAGCCACCTACTCTTCAATCCGGATCAGATGAGTAATTTTATCCAGCATGCCACGCAGCGCGGGCGTATCCTTGTGTTCGACCGTTTGATGCAGGCGTCGCAAGCCCAAAGCCCGCAGCGTCGCCTTCTGATCTTTGGAATAGCCGATCGGACTGCGCAGCAGCGTGACACGAACGCTCCTGGAAGTGGATTCCTTCTTCCTAGGCATGTTGCTGCCTCCGTTCCCAGAAGGGCAACAGGTCTTCTACCTTCTTGCCGCGCCGCGTGGCTTCGAGCTGTGGAGATTTCAAGCGGCTCAGCGCATCGAAGGTGGCCAGGACGACGTTCAACACGTTGGAGGAGCCCATGGATTTGGTCAGGATATCGCGCACGCCGGCCGCCTCCAGCACGGCGCGCACCGCGCCGGCGGCGATCACGCCGGTGCCTGCCGAAGCCGGCTTCAAATACACGCGCGCTCCGCCCACCTTCCCCAGCGCCTCGTGCGGGATGGTCGTGCCGGCCAGGTGAATCAGACGCATATTGCGGCGGGCGCGCTCGGAAGCCTTCTGCATCGCGTCGGGGACGGCATTGGCCTTCCCAATGCCCAGGCCAACGGTGCCCTTCCGATCGCCGGCCACCACGGTCACGCGAAAGCGAAAGCGCCTCCCGCCCTTGACCACCTTGGCCACGCGGGCGATCTCGATCACCCGTTCTTCCAAAGTCTCCGGCGCCTCGTATGGCTGCTGTTCGAGAATGTCAACTTCTGCCATGATCCTTCACTCCATATCGGCCTAGAACTTCAGGCCGCCTTCACGGGCGCCCTCCGCCAGGGCCTTGACGCGCCCGTTATATTTGTAGCCGCCGCGATCGAAGACCACGGTGGCGATGCCCCTCTTGCGAGCGCGCTCGGCCACGGCCTGCCCAACCAGTCTGGCCTGCTCCGATTTCTTCAAACCTTTCATCTTCTCGCGCAGTTCCCTGTCCACCGAGGAGGCCGAGACCAGCGTCTGGCCGGCTGCATCATCGATGATCTGGGCATAGATCTCCGCCAGGCTGCGGAAGACATTCAAGCGCGGACGTTCGCGCGTGCCCAACAACCTTTTACGCACGCGCACGTGTCGCCGCGCGCGCGCAACGGAACGATTCTTGACAGCCATGACTTACTTCGCGACTCCTTTCCCGGCCTTGCCGGCCTTGCGACGGATGCGTTCACCCAGGTAATGGATGCCCTTGCCGTGATACGGCTCCGGCGGACGCACCTCGCGAATGTCGGCCGCCATCTGGCCAACCTGTTCTTTATCAATGCCCATCACCTTGATCTGACGGGTTTTCTGATCCACCTCAAACGTGATGCCGGCCGGCGGCTCGATCCGCACCGGATGCGAGTAACCAACGTACAAAACCAGAACCCCTCCTTCCATCTCAGCCCGGTAGCCCACGCCCTCGATCTCCAGGACGCGTTCGAAGCCCCGGCTCACACCCTGCACCATGTTGGCCAGCAGGGCACGCGTCGTGCCGTGCAGGGCGCGTTCGTCCGGCTGGTCCGATCTGCGCCTCACCACCAGGTGATGATCCTCGAGCGCGATCTCTACCAGGGGCGAAAATGTACGCTGCAACTCGCCCTTCGGCCCCCGGACGCGCACACTCGAACCCTTCACCTCAACCTGCACGCCGCTTGGAATCTCCACCGGCAAGCGTCCAATGCGCGACATGGCTCCTCCTGTCCTTACCAGACCTTGCACAGGATCTCGCCGCCAACGCCCAGTTGGCGGGCGCGCGTGCCGGTCATCACACCCTTGGGCGTGGAAAGGATGGCGATTCCCAGGCCGGAGAGCACCCAAGGAATATCGCTCTTCTTCGTGTACACGCGGCGGCCCGGCTTGCTGACGCGCTCGATGCCGCTCAACACCGGGCGGCGTTCGCGTCGCTCCCCCACATACTTGATCTTCAGGCGCAAGATCTTCTGGCCCGCCCGCGGGCCTTCGGCCACATCCCAATGTTCCAGGAAGCCTTCCTCCTTCAAAATCTTGGCAATCTCGACTTTGATCCTGGAGCTCGGCATAGCGATCTGCACCTGGCCGGCCAGGACCGCGTTGCGAATGCGCGTCAGCATATCGGCAATCGGATCATTCACACTCATCATCTACCTCCACCTGTCACCAGGAGGCCTTAACCACGCCGGGAATCTGGCCCCGCAGCGCCAATTCGCGGAAGCAAATGCGGCACAGGCCAAAGCGGCGCATGTAGCCGCGCGCCCGTCCGCAGCGTTGGCAACGGTTGCGCACCTGAACGGCCCGACGCCGGCGAAGCTCCCGGAATTGCATACATTTCTTTGCCATATGATTACGCTTCCTTCCTTCTGAACGGCATGCCCAGCATCTGCAACAAGGCGCGGGCTTGCTCATCGTTCTTGGCGGTCGTCACGATCGAAACCTCCATGCCGCGCAGTTTGTCGATCTTGTCATACTCGATCTCAGGAAACACAAGTTGGTCCCTCAGACCCAACGTGTAGTTCCCGCGCCCATCGAAGGCGTTCGGGGAGACGCCGCGAAAGTCGCGCACGCGCGGCAGGGCGATGTTGAGCAACCGATCCAGAAAAGCCCACATCCGCTCGCCGCGCAACGTGACTTTTGCTCCGATCAAACGGCCCTCCCGAAGTTTGAAGTTGGCAATGCTCTTGCGAGCCTTGGTCAGGACGGGCTTCTGGCCCGTGATGATGGCCAGATCGTTGGCGGCTGCTTCAAGCGCCTTCGGATTATCCAATGCCTCGCCCAGGCCGATGTTGACGACCACCTTCTCGATGCGCGGCACCTGCATCACGTTCTTGAAACGGAACATCTTCAAGAGGGCCGGCACCGCTTCTTTTTGATAACGTTCGCGCAATCGATTCATCTTCATCGCTCCACGCCTAGTCAATCAACTGCTCACAGTTCTTGCAAACGCGATGGGCGCCGCTCTCATCGCGCTGGACGCCCACCCGCACCGCTTCATTGCACTTGGGGCAGACCAGCATCACGTTGGAGATGTGGATCGGAGCCTCGAACTGAATCCGGCCCGGGTTGATCTGGCGCCCGGCCTGGGTCTGAACCTGACGCTGGTGCTTGATGCGGATGTTGACACCCTGCACCACGATGCGCCGTTCCGGCAACAGAACCCTGATCACTTCTCCACGCTTGCCCTTGTCTTCGAGGCGGCCGCTGATCACCTCTACCGTATCGCCTTTGCGAATCTTCACTCTCATCCTGTCACTCCTGCCTAAAGCACTTCCGGCGCAAGCGAGACGATCTTCATGAACTGCTTATCCCGCAGTTCACGCGCCACCGGCCCAAAAATGCGCGTGCCCTTGGGATTCTGCCCGTCGGCATCCAGGATCACCGCCGCGTTGTCATCGAAACGAATGTACGAGCCATCCTCCCGCCGCCACTCCTTGGCCAGGCGCACAATCACGGCGCGCACGATCTCGCCCTTCTTTACCGCTCCCTGCGGCGAGGCCGATTTGACCGTCGCCACCACCACATCCCCGATGCGGCCATACTTCCGATTCGATCCGCCCAGGACGTGGATGACCAGCAGTTCGCGCGCCCCACTGTTATCGGCAACCTTCAGACGCGACTCGTGCTGGATCATGCCTGTTCTCCTGAGGCATCCTCAGAGGACGGGATGTCCGCGCGGGCAACCACCTCAACACCGCGATCGGCCGTGCGCGTTTCGCGCTTCAGGATGGTCTCCACCACCCAGCGCTTCTGGCGCGAGAGCGGGCGGGACTCGACGATCTGGACCTCGTCCCCCACCTGGCAACCCATCTCGTCATGGGCCTTGACGCGCTTGCTGGCATACACCACCTTTTTATAGAGCGGATGGCGAAACTTGCGCACAATCTCCACCACCACCGTCTTGGTCATTTTGTTGCTGGCGACCCTGCCAACCATTCGACGACGCTTGTTCATCTCTGCCCTTCCTTAACAGCCGCACGCCTCATCTCATTGAGGATGGTTTCCATACGGGCGATCTCGCGACGCAAGAGGCGCAGGCGGCTGGTATCCGTCAACTGACCGCTCACATGCTGAAAGCGCAACTTCATCAGCTCTTCACGCGCATCTTCCAGTTTCGAGCGAATCTCTTCTTCGGACATCTTGCGGATCTCTTCGGCCTTCATGGCTTACTCTCCTGCGGCACGGCGGCTCACGACTTTGGTCTTGATCGAGAACTTGTAGCGCGCTTCCTCTAAGGCTGCCGTGGCCTGCTCGGCCGGCAAACCACCGACCTCGAACATAATGCGGCCCGGCTTCACCACGGCCACGTAGTATTCCACGTTCCCCTTGCCGGAGCCCATGCGCGTCTCGGGTGGACGATGGGTGTAGGGTTTGTCCGGGAAGACGCGAATCCAGACCTTGCCGCGCCGCTTCATTTCGCGCACGATCACGCGTCGCGCGGCTTCGATCTGGCGCGCCGTGACCCAGCCCGGCTCAAGAGCCATCAGCCCATATTCGCCAAAGGTCACCTCGGCCCCGCGCAGGGCCTTGCCCTTCAGACGACCGCGCATCTGCTTGCGCCACTTGACCCGTTTCGGCATCAACATAAGAAACACCTCTTACTCACTGACGTACACACCTTCGGTGGCTTCGGCCTGCTCTTCCACCTCCGGCGTGACCTCGCCTTTGTAGATCCAGACCTTCACGCCGATCTGCCCGTAAGTCGTGGAGGCCTCGGTCTGAGCAAAGTCCACGTTGGCGCGCAGCGTTTGCAACGGCACGCGTCCCTCCCGCAGCCACACATCGCGGGACATCTCGGCGCCCCCCAGGCGCCCCCCCACCATGATCTTGATGCCCTGTGCGCCGGCGCGCATCGCCTGTTGAAGGGCGCGCTTCATGGCGCGGCGGTAGGCAATGCGACGCTCCAGCTGATCGGCAATGTTCCTCGCCACCAGCCAGGCATCTGTATCGGGCGAGGTGATCTCTTTGATGTCCAGATCGACCTTCTTCCCCACCAGGGCCTCCAGGGCAGTGCGAATCTTCTTCACGCCCTCCCCTTTACGCCCGATCAACACCCCGGGCCGGGCAGTGTGGATCGTCACGCGCACCTTGCCGGGGAAGCGCTCGACTTCCACGCGTGAGATGCCGGCCTTGCCCTGTAATACGGCATCTGCCAGATCTCTGCGCAGTTCGGCGGCGCGGGCATTCATCGCCGCACCGCCCTTGGCCGCGGCATCGCCCATCAGCAGGGAACGGATGGCAAAATCCTGATGCAATTGCTCGCGGTAGGTCTTGCCCTCCGCAAACCAACGCCCTTGCCAGGGTTGATGCAGCCCGAGACGCATACCAATTGGATGTACTTTGCGACCCATGATTCCTCAATCCCTTTCTTACGATCCGCGCTCGCGCAGGACAACGGTGATGTGCGACTGTCTGCGCAGGATCGGCTTGAAGCGACCGCGCGCCCCAAAACGCCGCCAACGGCGCGTGGGCGCCTCGTTGGCATAAATCTGGGCTACATAGAGGGCATCCCGGCTGACGCCAAAGTTCTGCTCCGCATTGGCCACCGCCGATTTGAGCACTTTGAACACGGCCTGCGCGGCGCGCTGGTTGAGCAGGCGCAGGGTCTCCAGGGCTTGATTGGCATCCATGCCGCGCACCAGATCGATCACCCGCCGCACCTTCTGAGCCGACTGCGGCAGGTAGCGCAGTTCCGCCCGAATATCGTGCATGGCTATCCTCCTGCCGCGCTGCTCGCCTTTTCAGCAGCAGCCGTATGGCCACGGAAGGTGCGCGTGGGCACGAACTCACCCAGGCGGTGCCCAACCATGTTCTCCGTGATGTAGATCGGCACATGGCGCCGCCCGTCATGCACGGCAATGGTGTGCCCGACCATCTGCGGAAAGATGACGCTGGCGCGACTCCAGGTGCGGATGACCTTCTTTTCGCCTTTTTGGTTCATGGCCTCTATCCGCTTGAGCAACTTCGGATGAACGTACGGCCCTTTTTTCAGAGAACGAGACATGACTACCTCACCGATGCCTAACGATTCGTCTTGCTCCGCCGGCGCACAATGTACTTATCGCTCTGCTTGGTGCGGCGGGTCTTATAACCCAGCGTGGGCTTGCCCCACGGGCTCTTCGGCCCAGGAAGACCGACCGGCTGGCGCCCCTCGCCGCCGCCGTGCGGGTGGTCGCGCGGGGTCATGGCAGAACCGCGCACGGTGGGACGGATGCCCAGATGGCGGCTGCGTCCGGCCTTGCCCAACTTGATGTTGCTGTGATCCAGATTGCCCACGACGCCGATCGTGGCATAACACGTCTGGCGGATCAAACGCACTTCACCGGAGGGCAGGCGCACTTGGGCAAACTCGCCTTCCTTGCCCAGCAACTGTGCCGCACCGCCGGCGGAGCGCACCAATTGCCCGCCGCGTCCCTCCTTCAACTCAATATTGTGAATCATCGTTCCCACCGGAATATTGGCCATCGGCAGACAATTGCCCGGGCGGATCTCTGCGTTCGGACCTGACATCAGCGTATCGCCCACGCTCACTTCCAGGGGAGCCAGGATGTAGCGCTTCTCACCGTCCGCGTAACAAAGCAACGCCAGGCGCGCGCTGCGGTTGGGATCATACTCGATCGCTTTCACCGTGGCCGGGATGCCATGCTTTTCGCGTTTGAAGTCCACCACCCGCAAGAAGCGGCGATGCCCTCCCCCGCGATGACGAACCGTCACACGGCCGTACACGTTGCGTCCGCCATGACGCTGGAGCGGCGCAATCAGCGAGCGTTCCGGTTCCGCCTTGGTGATCTCCTCGAAGGTGTATCCACTCATGCCGCGCTGGCCAGGGGTAGTCGGTTTGTACTTCTTGATAGCCATCATTTCACTCCCTCGAAGATGTCCAGGGACTGCCCCTCGGCCAGGGTCACGATCGCCTTCTTGAAGGCAGGCTTGCGCACCAGAACACGGCGAGAACGGGCACGGCGGCCGCGCTTGGCGGGCACCTTGAGAATGTTCACACGCACCACGTCCACATCAAAGAGAGTCTCCACGGCATCCTTGACCATCGTGCGCGTGGCCTGTGCGGCCACCTCGAAGGTATACTGGCCCAACTTCTGAGATTGATAGTTGGACTTTTCCGTCACCAGCGGGCGACGCAGAACATCGTAAATCGTCGTCATGATTTACTCCTTCCCCAGGTGAGCCGATAACACATCCAGGGTCTTGAGCGGCAGGATGATCTTGTCGTACCCCAGCAGATCGCGCACGTTGAGGTACGAGGCCAGGAGCACCTTGGCATCCGGGAGGTTGCGGATGGCGCGCGCAACGCGGGCGAAGGCCTCATCCTTCGCCGGCATCAGCACCAGGGCGCTCGCCGGTCCCACCAGCCGGTCCAGAGCCGAGGCCACGAACCCGGTCTTGGGCTGCTCGAACGTGAACTCATCCACGACGACGATGCCGGCCTCCGCCGCTCTGGCCGAGAGGGCCGAGCGCAGGGCGGCGCGGCGCATTTTCCTGGGCATGGCCTGGGTGTATGCACGCGGATGCGGCGTGTGAATACGCCCACCCCCCTTCCACTGCGCGGCCCGGATGGAGCCCTGGCGAGCGCGGCCGGTGCCCTTCTGCCTCCATGGCTTCCGCCCTCCGCCGGCCACCTCGCCGCGCACCTTCGTATCGTGTGTGCCCAGGCGCGCGTTCGCCATCTGACGCTGGAAGGCCTGGTGCATCAGGTCAACATTCACCTTGGCCTCGAAAATCCTCGCCGGCAGCTCCACCTGGGAAACCTTTTCGCCTTGCATGTTGAGAACATCTACTTTCATGGCGCTTCTTCCCATCATGTCTACACCGATTGCTTGCGTGCTTCTTTCACGATCACCACGCTGCCCCTGGCGCCCGGCACGGCGCCGCGCACGCCGAGCAGGTTGCGCTCCACGTCCACGAGCAAGACCTTCAGGTTTTGGGCGGTCACTTGCTCCGAGCCCATATGGCCGGCCCGGCGAGAACCGCGATACACGCGGCCGGGCGTGGTGCCCGAGGAGTTGGAGCCCGGGGCACGGTTGCGGTCGGAGGTGCCGTGCGTGGCGTTCATGCCGTGAAAATGATGGCGCTTGACAACGCCGGCGAAGCCCTTGCCCTTGCTCACACCGACCACGTCCACACGTTCCCCCACGCGGAAGACGTCTACTGTCACCTTATCACCTACCTGGACACTCGCATCCCTGGCGCGAAATTCGCGCAGGAAGCGCAAGGGGGGCAGTCTATTCGCCGTCAGATGTCCCAACTCGCCACTGCTCAGGCGCCTGGAGTGGACTTCGCCAAACCCCAGTTGAATGGCTGAATAGCCCTCCCTTTCTGGGCGGCGAACCTGGGTAACGTAACACGGCCCAGCCTCGATAAGCGTCACTGCATGGGCAATACCTTGCTCATCGAAGATCTGGGTCATGCCGATCTTCCTGCCGATCAGCCCTTTTAACATCGTCACTTTTCTCCTTACCAAGATTTGGCGAGACTGTCAGACGGGGCTTCGTCTGCATCATCTCCAGGCAACGCAGTCAAACAGCCAGACGAGGCTTCTTTGCCCAGCCACATCACGCACCGTTCTTGCGCCGCCTTGGGATTCGTTCAACAGTCACATACTCATCCCTGTTCGACTCCAGACTCTCCGTCAAATCTTGATCTCGATATCCACGCCTGCGGGTAGATTCAGGCGCATCAACATGTCGATCGTTTTCGAATCTGGGTTGAGCACGTCGATCAAACGATTGTGGGTTCGAATTTCAAAATGCTCGTGCGAATCTTTATCTATGAAGGTCGAGCGCCGAATTGTAAACCGTTCTATCCTGGTTGGCAAGGGTACGGGGCCCACCACCTGCGCGCCGGAACGCTCCGCCGTCTCGACAATGCGCTTGGCCGATTGGTCGAGGACGCGGTGATCATAAGCCTTGAGGCGGATGCGGATCTTCTGCTTCGTCATATCTGGCCTACTCAAGGATCTTGGTAATGACGCCGGCGCCGACCGTCAGGCCGCCCTCGCGGATGGCGAACTTCGAGCCCTGCTCCAGCGCCACCGGCACGATCAACTCCACCGTCAGGTTGACGTTGTCGCCCG
>JBBIKK010000060.1:0-15643 GCA_037445475.1 Chloroflexota bacterium | reverse complement strand
AGCGCTATAAGACAAGTCGGCGACCATGGTAGACGTGGGGGTCCCTGTATCAACGGCTTTGACGATGAGGAGATGCTGCCCGGGCGGCAGAGGGCTCATGGAAGGAATTGGAAGCAACGTGGCAACCGAATTGGAGCATCCGGCGGATTTGGCAACCACCATACCGCTGATGTCGATCGCCCCTCCCGAGGGATTGAACAGCTCGATGAATTCATCCGCGGCGCCGCCGGGCCCGCGCGGGCGGAACTCGCTGATGACGATGTGGTCGAGCGGGGTCGGCGTGGGGATGGGGGCTTGCATGGGTGGGGCAGCGCGCACGGAGGCCAGGCGCGCCGCCAGCAGCAATGCGGCCATCCCGCTCAACAGCAACCCGCCGAACAGGCGGCGTACAAGGGTTTGAGAGGTGGGCATGGTTACCCTGGGGTTCGGATCACGGTCTGAACCTGTCCCCGGCTTTCTCCTGGCGAAAGAGGGGCGCGTGAAGCGCCTCGCGCAGGGTCGCCCGGCTCGGGGTCCGCTCCAGAGCCTCAGCGAGGCTCGACGATGAGTTTGATCGCCGTGCGCACCTTGTCTTCGATTTGCACGTCCACAAACTCGGGAACGCAGACGATGTTGATGCCATCGTTCTTCAGATAACCCGTCGCCAGCACCAGGGCCTTGATGGCCTGGTTGACCGCCCCGGCGCCGATGGCCTGCACTTCCGCGTGTTTGTGTTCACGAATCACGCCCGCAATCGCCCCGGCGACTGCAGAGGTGCGGGAGTTGGCAGAAACCTTGATTACGTCCATGTGTGCCTCCCACGCGAGTTAGAAGAGGGGCTTGTTGATACAAATTGTACTGGATTTGCGGTCAGGATTCAAGCACCTGCCGTATAATTATCGCACGGCCGGGGCGCTCCCCAACTCGCCAGGAGAGATGGCGCCGCAGGCCATCCCGGAACTGTTCGGCAACCTATGGTCTTGCCCCATCCGTCGTCGGATAACGTCCTGCACATCTACCTGACGCTCAGTCAGTATCCCATTCTGAGCGGGCGCATCCGCTCGCGCATGCGCCGCGAGTTGTTCGCGCGCGGCATCATCAGCAAGGAGGCCTTCGAGGCCGAGGCGCGCAGCAAGGCCATCGCTTCGCAGATGCGGGAAGGGCTGCAGAATCCGCTCCTGGAGGAGAGCGCCGAGGTGTGGGAGACGCGCCTGCGGCGCGTGCGCGATTCGCTGACCGACTTCTACTTTGCCTACAACTTTCCCTACACCGATTTCGAGAACCTCGTTCGAGAGGTGCTGACCGAGCGCGGTCAGGCGGCGACCGACTTTGTGTGGTTCAACCCCGAACTGGCGCCCCAGGACCTGCTGTTCGAGCAGGCCGAGATGATCGCGGCCATGCCGGCCGGCGAGCGACAGAAGTACGAGGCCCGCTTGCAGGAGATCAAGGTGGTGCTCATCCGCACCATGGTCAGCGACCACCTTCAGTACATCAACATTGCCCGTCGCTGGTTCGAGGTGGAGGACCTGAAGGACATCCGTCAGCATAAGATCGGTGGAGGCAAGGTGGGTGGGAAGGCGGCCGGGATGTTGCTGGCCATGCGCATTCTGAAGGCCACCGCCCCTGCGGAGGTGCGGGAGTGTTTCAGAACGCCGCCTTCTTATTATCTTGGCTCGGACGTCTTCTACAATTTCATGTCCCTGAACGGCCTGATGCACTGGAACGACCAGAAGTACAAGCCCGAGGAGGAGATGCGGGCCGACTACGAAAAAATCTGTGCCGAGTTCGCGCGCGGCGAGTTCCCGCCGGACATCCTGGAGCGCCTGGAGGAGATCGTGCATCAGGCGGGGCGCTCGCCTCTCATCGTGCGTTCCTCCAGCCTGCTGGAGGACAGTTTCGGCACCTCCTTTGCCGGCAAGTATGAGAGCATCTTCTGCCCGAACCAGGGCAGCCCGCGTGAGAATCTCTCGGCCCTCACCCGCGCCATTGCCCGCGTCTACGCCAGCGTCCTGCACCCCGATGCGCTGTTGTATCGCCATCACAAGGGCCTGGCCGATTACGACGAGCGCATCGCCGTTCTGATCCAGTTCGTGGAAGGGGAGGCGCTGGGGCGCTACTACTTTCCCCACGCGGCCGGCGTGGCCTTCAGCCGCAACTTGTATCGCTGGTCGCCGCGCATCCGGCAGGAGGACGGCTTTCTGCGCCTGGTGTGGGGTCTGGGCACGCGTGCCGTGGAAATGGTCGCCAACGAATATCCCCGCCTGGTGGCACTGAGCCACCCGCGTCTGCAGCCTTCGTCCGAAGCGCGTGCGATCCGCCGCTACGCGCAGCGGAACATCGATGTGATCGACTTACAGGCCAACCGCTTCTGTACCCTCCCGGTGCGCGAGGTGGCCACGCCGCGCTATCTGCCCATCCGCTACCTGATGCAGGTCGAACAGGATGGCTCTCTCCTGCCGGTGCGCACGAATCAGGTCGAGGCCGACAGACTCGTCGTCACCTTCGATGGCCTGCTGGCGCGCACGCCCTTCCCGGAGCACATGCGGCAGGCCCTGCGCCTGCTCGAGAAGCATTACGGCGCGGCGGTGGATGTCGAATTCACGGTGCGGGTGCTTCACCCCGAACAGCCGCGTTCGGAGGTGTGCATCACCCTCCTGCAGTGTCGCCCGCAGAGTCACATCCAGGATGTTGTGCGGCCGGCCCTGCCGCGCCACCTCAAGCCGCAAGATATCCTCTTCGCCACGCAGCGCATGGTGCCGCAGGGGGCGGTGCTCAACATCCGCTATGTGCTGTTCGTCCCGCCAGAGGGCTACTTTGGCCTGGCGGCCCAGGCGGAGCGCGTCAAGTTGCAGCGTGCCATCGGGGCGCTGAACGCGGCGCTCAAGGATGAAATCTTCATCGCCGTCGGGCCGGGGCGCTGGGGCACCTCCACGCCGGATCTGGGGGTGCACGTCGCCTACAGCGACATCTACAACACGCGCGCCCTGATCGAACTCTGCGGCGAGGCGATCGGTACGCTGCCTGAACCATCCTTCGGCACACACTTCTTCCAGGACTTGATGGAGGCGCACATCTACCCGTTGGCGATCTTCCTCGATGACGAGAAGACGATCTTCAACCGGGACTTCTTTTACCAGACGCCCAATCGGCTGGCCGACTTCATCCAGAGCGATCCGACCCTCGAGTCGGCCCTGCGCCTGATCGCCGTGGAGGACTATCGCCCCCATCATCGCCTCGACCTGGTGATGGATGGGGAGCAGGGCCGCGCCGTGGCCTACCTGGTGCGCGAGCGCACGCCCGCTCACGCCCAGGCGTGATCCTGAACTCCGCTGTAGTATACTTGCGGCATCCTTATCCCCTCCCCAGGAGCAACTCATGACCACCCCTCCCCGCTGGGATGTGAGCAACATCTATCCCTCCCTTGAGTCACCGCAATTTAGAAATGCCGTTGAGGAGTACAAGCGCCAGGTTGCCGACCTTGAAGCATTCTTCGAGGAGAAGCTGAACAGAACCACCGCCAGGACCTCGGCGAACGTGCTGGCGGCGCTGGCCGGCGAGGCCGTTGAACGCATCAACCGCATCCAGACCCTCTCCGGCACGATCGTCCCCTACATCTATGCCTTCGTCGCCACCGATTCGCGCCACAAATTTGCCATGCGCACCCTCTCGGAATTCGAGCAGACCAGCCTGCCGATGGAGAAGTTGTTCGTGCGCTTTCGCGCCTGGCTGGGACGGATCGCTCCGAAGCTGGATGGCGTGATCGAGAAGAACCCGACCGCCCGCGCCCATGCCTTCATGTTGCGAGAGGCAGCCGAGCAGAGCCAGTACCAGATGAGCGAGGCGGAGGAAGCCCTGGCCGCCGAGTTATCGCTCAGCGGCGGAAACGCCTTTGGCAAGTTGCAGGGCACGCTCACCTCTCAACTGACGGTCGAGTTCGAACTGGATGGCGTACAACAGAAACTGCCCATGCCGGCCCTGATCAACCTGCGCTCGCACCCCGACGAGAGCGTGCGCCGCCGCGCCTACGAGGCCGAGACCCAGGCCTGGGAATCGGTCAAGGAGACCCTGGCCGCCTGCCTCAATGGAGTCAAGGGCGAGGCGATCACGTTGAACCGACGTCGCGGCCGCCAGGATGCCCTCCACGCGGCCCTGGACGCCGCGCGCCTCGACCGCCCGACCCTGGAAATCCTGCTTGCCGCCATGAGGGAATCCCTCCCCATGTTCCGCCGTTACTTCCGGGCCAAGGCCCAAAAACTGGGCAAGGACAAACTGGCCTGGTGGGATCTCTTCGCGCCGCTCGACAAGATCGATCGCCGATATTCCTTCGAGGAAGCCCGCGCTTTCATTCTAGAACGCTTCGAGGGCTTCTCGCCCGAGCTGCGCGCCTTCGCCCAGCGTGCCTTCGCCCAGCACTGGATCGATGCCGAACAGCGCGAGGGCAAGCGCGGCGGCGGTTTTTGCATGGATATCCAGGGAGTCAAAGAAAGCCGCGTGCTGTGCAACTTCGATGGCTCCTTCGATCAGGTCAGCACGATCGCACACGAACTGGGCCACGCCTTCCACAACGAGTGTGCCTTCCAGGCCGGCAAGACCCCACTCCAGCAACTGACCCCCATGACCCTGGCCGAGACGGCCTCCACCCTGTGCGAGACCATCGTGACCGAAGCCATGCTGGCCTCCGCCAGAGATCATCAGGAGGAACTGGCCGTGCTGGAGGCTCAGATCCAAGGAGCCGCCCAGACGGTGGTGGACATTTACTCGCGTTTCCTCTTTGAGAAGGAGGTGTTCGAGCGCCGCGAGCAGGCGGAACTCTCCGCCGATGAATTCTGCGAGATCATGGAGCGCGCCCAGAGAGAAACCTATGCCGAGGGGCTGGACGAGCGCTATCTGCAAAAGTTCATGTGGACCTGGAAGCCGCATTACTATTCCCCCGGCCTCTCGTTCTACAACTTCCCTTACGCCTTCGGATTGTTGTTTGCCACCGGCCTGTACGCCATCTACCGGCAGCGCGGGGCGGCCTTTGTGGAGGATTACAAGCATCTGCTGGCCTCCACCGGCGAGGCTCGCCCGGCCGACCTGGCGGCGCGCTTCGGAATCGACATTCGCTCCCCTCGCTTCTGGCAGGACAGTTTGAGCCTGATCGGCCAACGCATCGAGCGCTTCTGCGAACTCTAGACCTTCCCCACTCTCCCTCCTCCTTGAGCGAGAAGGGGGACGGGGAAAGAAAACGGGCGCACACCGCTCCCGGCACAGGCCATCACCCGAAACTTCGATTCCATGCCTCCTCGCCCAAACCCGGGTATAATTCACAATATCTATGGCCATTGACCGCTTTGGTCGCACGATCCATTATCTGCGCATCAGCCTGACCGACCACTGCAACTTGCGTTGCATCTATTGCATGCCGGAGGATCAAACCTTCCGCCCCTCCCCGGAATTGATGCAAGACGAGGAGATATTGCTCCTCACGCGGCTGTTTGCCGAGCTTGGATTCGACAAGATTCGCCTGACCGGCGGCGAGCCGACCGTGCGCGCACACATCGTCGAACTCGTGCGGGGCATTGCCTCGACCGAGGGCATCCGCTCTCTATCCATGACCACGAACGGCGTGTTGCTCAAGAAGCTGGCCGGCCCCCTGGCCGCAGCCGGCCTGCAGCGCGTCAACATCAGCGTGGATACCCTTCAGCCCGAGAAGTTCCATCGCCTCACGCGCTGGGGCCGGCTCGAGGACGTGTGGGAGGGAATTCTGGCAGCCGAAGCGGCCGGGCTGACGCCCATCAAACTCAACGCCGTGGTCGTCAAAGGCTACAACGAGGACGACGTGGTCGATCTGGCGCGCCTCACCTATGACCATCCCTGGCAGATTCGCTTTATCGAGATGATGCCCTTCGCCGGCGCCACCGATCTTCAGGCGCAGCAAGTCGTCAGTGCCGTTCAGGTCCAGCAGCGCATTGAGGCGGCTCTGGGGCGGATGGAAGAGGTCAGGCAAGGGGAACTGGACGGCGAAGCGCGCCTGTTTCACTTGCCGGGCGCGCAGGGCGATATCGGCTTCATCGCCTCCGTCACGGCTCCCTTCTGTGCCTCCTGCAGCCGCGCCCGCCTGACGGCAGATGGGCGCCTGCGCCTGTGTCTGCTGCGCGAGAAGGAGGTGGACCTGCTCACGCCTCTGCGGCATGGTGCTTCCCTGGAAGAACTGCGCCAGCAGATCCTGGAGGGCATCTGGCATAAGCCCTGGGGGCATGGTCTGGCCGAGGGCGTCATCCCGCTCAATCGAGTCATGAACCAGATCGGGGGTTGAAGCCTTGAGCGTGCGCGCCATCTTTTTCGATCTCGACGGCACGTTGCGGAACAACCTCCCCTCCGGTGGGGAGGTTTTCGCGGAGTACGCCGCCCGCTTAGGCTTGCCCACCCCGGCCGACGCCCGGCGGCGCGCTGCACGCTGGGAGCACTTTTACTGGGCCAACTCGCCGCACCTGCAAGCCGATCGGCAGGCCTATCCGCAGGAGCATGACTTCTGGGTGCAATACAGTCGCCGCCGCCTCATATCCCTTGGCGCTTCTCCCTCTCAAGCCGGCGAACTCGCTCCGCTCATCACCCAATACATGCTCGAGTCTTACCGCCCGGCCAGCATCGTGCCGCAGGATGGAATGCGCCTGCTCCCGCTCCTGCAGCAGAGCGGATATACCCTGGCTGTGATTTCCAATCGCGAAACCTCGTATCAATCAGAACTGGAGGCGCTTGGGCTGCGTCCCTACTTTGCGTTCTCGCTCGCCGCAGGGGAGGTGCGGGCCTGGAAGCCGCAGGCCGAGATCTTCCTTCATGCCTGCCGGCAGGCGCAGGTGACGCCGGCCGAGGCGGTGTACATCGGCGATAACTACTTTGCGGATGTGATCGGTTCGCAGCGCGCCGGACTTCAGCCGATTCTCTACGACCCGCAGCGCCTCTTCCCCGAAGCGGAGTGCCCTGTTATTCTCTCGTTCGACGAACTTCCATCCATCCTTGAAAACCTGTAAAATGTAACTCCCCACCCGCCCCGAAGCCCAAAGTCCTGCTGCGAGAAAGTTCCGTTCGACGGGTGGGAGCTCGACAAGGAAGGACAGAATGGCCTGGGAACGAAAGATCAGCCGTACTGTGCGTGTGCGCCATGACCAGACGCTCGGCCGGCTGGCGCATTTGTTGACCCTTATCTCTCAAGCGGGAGGCGCTGTCGGCGACATCCAGCTTCTGACCGAGACCTCGCGCTCCGCCGTGCGAGACATCACCATCTACGGCGAAGACGTCCAGCATGTGGAGCGCATCCTTCAGGCACTGGCGGCGGAGCCCGCAGCCCAGATCCTCGAAGTGCGGGACGAGGTGCTGGAACTCCACCAGAAGGGCAAGATCGCCATCCGCTCGCGCTATCCGATCGACTCCATGACCACGCTGCGTCGTGTGTACACGCCCGGCGTGGCCGAGGTGTGCTTGAAGATCGCCGCCGATCCCTCGCTGGCCAGGCACTACACCAGCATCAGCCACATGGTGGCCATCGTCACCGATGGGACGGCCGTGCTGGGGCTGGGAGATATTGGCCCGCTGGCGGCCATGCCCGTGATGGAGGGCAAGGCCATGTTGATGGAATCGCTGGTTGGACTTTCCGGCGTGCCCATCCTGCTCGACACCCAAGAGCCCGATGAAATCGTGCGCGTCGTGGCCGCCATCGCGCCCACCTTTGCCGCCATCCAGCTCGAGGATATTTCGGCTCCGCGTTGCTTCGAGATCGAGGCGCGCCTGCAAAACATGCTCGATATTCCCGTCATGCACGATGACCAGCACGGCACAGCCGTGGTCAGCCTGGCGGCCCTGACCAATGCCTGCCGCCAGACGCAGACGGACTTGAAGAAAGCCCTCATCGGCCAGATCGGCCTGGGCGCGGCCGGCTTTGCGATTGCCCGAATGCTCATGCGCCTGACGGGCAACCCCGTGCTGGGCGCAGACCTCTCGGCGGAGGCGGTGCAGCGCCTCGAAGCAGCCGGTGGCCAGGGCTCCAACTTGAGCGAGATCATGGCGCGCTGTGACATTGTCATCGCCACCACCGGCGCCGCCGGGCTGATCCGCCCGCAGATGGTGCGCCCCGGTCAGATCATCCTGGCGCTGTCGAATCCCAATCCCGAGATCGAGGCCGATGTCGCCCTGCAGCAGGGAGCGGCCTTCGCTGCCGACGGCCGGATGGTCAACAACGTGTTGGGCTTTCCCGGCATCTTTCGCGGAGCCGTAGACGCCCACACGCCGCGCATCACCCATGAGATGTTGATTGCGGCCGCGCAAACCATTGCCGACATGACGCCGCCGGGCGAACTGGTGCCCAGTCCGCTGGACAGGGCCGTCCATCGCGCCGTGGCGCGTGCGGTGGCCATGACGGCCATGCGGCAGGGTCTGGCCCGCGCCGCATATGTGCCTTACGCGGAAGAATAGCGCGCCGTGCTCGGAGTCGGGGGATTTCATCCCCGGCGCAAGCGCTGCATGAATGCCCGAACGCTCTCAATAGAATAAATGTGCTATACTGGGCTCATGGCCTCTATCCTGCGCGCCTCCGAAGTCGGAGCCTATCTTTATTGCCGCCGTGCCTGGTGGTACCGCAGACAAGGGGTGGAAGCGGAGAATCAGGATGAACTCGCGGCCGGAACAGAACTCCACCTGCGGCACGGACGGCGAATCATCGCCGCCGCTCTGCTCTGGATGCTCGGCTGGATTCTCCTCCTGACGGCGCTGACTCTGCTGACGATTTACCTTGCCTCGCGGTGGATCTGATGCTGCTCCTGGCCCTTCTCCTCCTGATCCTGGCGGTGATGTTCTTCCTGCAGGCCCATAGGCAGCGAGGCGCGGCCGGTCTGCCGGGCGGCCGCGTGATCTATACCGACACGCGCGCCTGGGGAAAGGTGGAGAAGCCGCTGTACGATGCCAGCCTGGGACTGAGCGGCCGGCCCGATTATCTCGTCGAGCAGCATGGCCGCATTATCCCGGTCGAAGTGAAATCCGGCCGCGCCCCCGAAGCGCCTTACGACTCGCACATCTTCCAACTGGCAGCCTATTGCCTCCTCGTCCAGCGCCGCTATGGCCGACGGCCGCCGTATGGAATCATCCATTACGCCGACCGCGATTTCGCCGTGGATTACACCCCCGAACTCGAAATGGCCCTCCTGGAGCAACTGGCCGAAATGAGACGCGACGAGTACCGCACCTATGTCCCGCGCTCCCACTCCGAGGCGGCCCGCTGCCGAAGATGTGGATTCCGAAGCGTGTGCGACCAGAAACTGATGTAACCTGGGTTTTTCGATCTTGACCCTGAAGCCATGTATAATATTCCATCATGCCTGATTCATTCTTGCCCAAGCGCCCGGTGGTCGTCGCATATCCCAAGATCCCCGAAGCCTTTGCCGAAGCAGACCTGGTTGTACGCTTTCTGAAAGAGAGGGGCTTCGATGCGCCTTGCGCCTCCCTCTACGATGAGGAGGTGCGCAAGCGCGTGCGGAACGGCGAGTTTGACCTGCTGATCGCCATTGGCGGCGATGGCACGATGCTGCGCGCCGGCCACCTGTGCGCGCCCAGCCGCGTGCCCATCCTCGGCATCAACCTCGGGCGGCTTGGCTTCCTGATCCAGATCGAACGCAACGAGTGGCGCGCCATGCTGGAGCGCTTGTTCCAGGGCGAGGCGTGGATCGAGAATCGCATGATGATCCAGGCCGAACACGTGCGCGCCGGCGAGGTGCTCGGACACTGGCACGCCCTCAACGAGGCGGTCGTCAGCCGCGGCCTCAACCTGCGCCCGATCCGCCTCACAGCCAGCGTGGATGGACGCCTACTGACCACCTACGTCTGCGACGGCCTGATTGCCTCCACCCCCACCGGCTCTACCGCCTACGCCCTGGCAGCCGGCGGGCCGATCCTGCCCCCCGACCTGCGCAACATCCTGCTCGTCCCGATCGCGCCGCACCTCTCGGTCGATCGCGCCGTCGTGCTGAGCGAAGGCTCCTCGGTCAGCATCGCCGTGGAGAGCGAGAATGCCGTCCTGAGCGTGGATGGTCAGCCCTCCATCCCCCTGGCCGAGGAGGACCAGGTCGCTATTCGCGCTTCCGAATATACTGCCCAGTTCGTTCGCTTCGGCGATCCGGGCTACTTCTACCGCAACCTGAATGCCCACATGAACCAACCCCACTTGTAGGAGGTCGGGGATGAGCGTTCCTCCCACGTTGTACTGTTACATCCATCCTTCTCGTTCCACCACGCTGCGCTGCAATCGCTGTGAACGCCCAATCTGCCCCCAGTGCGCCGTGCGCACTCCCACCGGCTATCGCTGCCGGGAGTGTGTGCGCGAACACCAGAAGGTCTTCAACACGGCCCTCTGGTATGATTACATCATCGCCTTTGCGGCCGCCGCTCTCGGCTCCGCGCTGGCCAGCTTTCTGGTGATGTTGATCAGTGCCTTTTTCTGGGGACTGCTGGTTTTGGTGCTCTCGCCCGGCGCGGGGGCGATGATTGGCAACCTCATCCTGCGCCTGGTGCGCGGGCGACGTTCCCGTGCTCTCTACTGGACGGCTGCCCTCGGCGTGGTCGCGGGCGGGCTGCCGGCCCTGTTTCTGTTCAGCCTGCCGGCCTTTCTGGCCTTTGGCACGGCTGGCTTCGAGAGCCTCCTGGCGCTCCTGCCGGCCGCCTGGCAGATCCTCTATCTGGCCCTGGCCGTGCCTTCTGCCTACGCACAACTTTCTGGAATCCGTCTGGGTAGGTAAATGCTGGTTGAACTGCACATTCAGAACTTTGCCATCATCGATCGGCTCGATCTGCGACTCGGGCCGGGCCTGATCATCCTGACCGGCGAGACCGGGGCCGGAAAATCCATCATCCTCGATGCGGTCGAGATGCTGGTCGGCGGGCGCGCCGACGCGACCGTCATCCGCAGCGAGGCCGAGGCGGCCCTCGTCGAGGGCGTGTTTGCCCTCCAGGGCGCGGAGCGGGAGGCCGTCAACGAAATCCTGAAGCGTGAGGATTTGCTGGAAGATGCGGCCTACGTTACCCTGACGCGCGAGGTGCGCCGCGAGGGGCGCAGCATTGCGCGCGTCAACGGCAGGACGGTGGGCGTCTCCCTGCTCAAGGAGATCGGCGCCTCGCTGGTTGATATCCATGGTCAGTCGGAGCACCTCTCCCTGCTCAATGCGCGCGCCCATTTGGGCCTCCTGGATCGCTATGCCGATATGGCTCAGCCGCTGAGTGAATATCGCCAGACCTACCAGAAATTATTGGGCGTGCGCCGCGAGTTGAACGAGTTGCGGCAAATCCAGGCCGATGCCGAGCGGCGCCTGGAAATGCTCACTTTCCAGGCGCAGGAGATCGAGGCCGCCCGCCTCAAGCCCGGCGAAGAGGAGGCGTTGAAAAGAGAACGTGACCGACTGGCCAACGCCGAGGCCCTGGCGCAACACGCCCAGGCAGCCCTGAGCGTGCTCGATGAGGGTTCGCCCGAGGCGCCTTCCGCCGGCGACCTGCTGGGCCAGGCCGCCCGCGCGCTGGCCAGCCTGGCCCGCATCGACAGCACACAGGCCGATCTGGCCGATCAGGCCGCCATGCTCGAAGACTCGCTGGCCGAACTCGTCCGCCGTGTGCGTCAATATCTCGAGGAGATCGAATACAATCCGAAGCGCCTCGAGGAGGTGGAAGAACGCCTGAACCTCATCCACAACCTGACGCGCAAGTACGGCGGGAGCATCCCGGCCGTGATCGCCTTTGGTGTGGAGGCACGCCGGCAACTGGAAAACATTTCCACCGTCGGCGAGCGCCTCGCCGCCCTGGAAGCCGAGGAGCAGGAACTGTTGCAAACCCTGTCGAAGCAGGCCCTGGCTCTCTCAGAGCGGCGTAAGGCCGCGGCCGAGCGCCTGAGTCGCGAGGTCGAAAAGGAACTGGATGACCTGAAGATGGCCGCCGCCCGCTTCGGGGTTGATTTCCAGACGCGCCCCGACCCGAACGGCATTCCCCTGCCGCATGGAGAGCGCGTCGCCTTCGATCCCACCGGCTTCGACCGCGTCGAATTCCTGGTCGCTCCCAATCCCGGCGAGGGCCTCAAGCCCCTGGTGAAGATCGCCTCGGGGGGTGAGACCTCGCGCCTGATGCTGGCCTTGAAGAACATCCTGGCCGGCGCCGACGAGATTCCGTCCCTGATCTTCGATGAGATCGACCAGGGCATTGGCGGGCGCGTCGGACTGGTGGTCGGGTTCAAGCTCTGGCAGTTGGCGCGCAAACATCAGGTCTTCTGTGTCACACACTTGCCGCAACTGGCTGCCTTCGGCGACGAGCATTACCAGGTCCAAAAACTGATCCAGGGTGAGCGCACCCTGACGCGCGTTGAGCGCCTGCAAGGGGAGCCGCAACTGCTCGAACTCTCGCAAATGCTCGGCGAGGTTGGGGAGGGCACGCTCCGCTCTGCTCATGAGTTGATGCAGGTGGCGCGGCAAATGATCAAAGGAAGCCTGCATGCACGCTCATGAGGAATGGCTCTCCCTCAAGGAGGCGGCCGCGCTGTTGGGCGTCCATCCCAGCACCGTGCGCCTGTGGTCCGATAAGGGCCTGTTGCCGGTGCATCGCACCCAGGGCGGGCACCGTCGCTACAAACGCAGCGAGGTGCTGTTATGGATCGAGGCGCGTCGTCTCGATCCACCGCCCGATGCGGCCGACCTGATCCAGCTGGCCATGCGAAACATCCGCTTTCAGATCTCGGAGGGCCGGCTCGAAAACGAGGGATGGTATCAGAGGCTGGACGAGGCGGCGCGCCTCCAGTACAGACAGTCGGCGCACACCCTGTTCCAAGGTCTGTTGCACTCTTTATCGTCGAATGGGGAAGAGGCCCTCTTGGAGGCACACTCCATTGGATACGAATATGCCTCGCGCGCTCATCGCTTTGGGTTGAGCAGTCTGGAGGCGACGCGCGCATTTTTGTTCTTCCGCGATCTTCTGTTGAAATCGGTCATCCAGGCTTATCAGGAAGCCCATGTCTCCTCTGGGCAGGCCTGGGGAGAGGTGCTGACGCGCCTGCACGTCTTCACGGACTCGATCCTGTTGCAGATGCTGGAGATCCACCAGGCCATGGAAAAAGCAAACAAAACGTAGCGCGGGATTTACCCGCCCAAACGCGACATCCACCTCGCGGCATGGAATCTTTACGGTTGGGATGTAACTGCTATTTTGCCTCTTGACTTTTACCGCACTCTACCCTGGTTTCCTTATTTGTATCTTGTCGGCGGGCTGAAGCCCTGCCTCCGTACATGAGCGTCGGATCCATCCGACGGCTTGTGCTGCCTGGGCGGTTTCCGTATGCACCGAGAAATCAGCCTCAATCCTGCGATTCCGAATTCATGGGCCATCACCCGGTTTTGTCCTCTTGCACAAATAATCAACTTGGTCTAAACTTATTCATCGTACATGCTCTGTTTGCAAGCATGCACCGCATCGCTTTCCCTGCCCAGCCGCGTTCAGGAGGGGAGGCGCCAGCCAGGACGGTGGCTTTCAGTACGGCAACAGAGCCTGTCACGCAAGTGGATTCCGTTGCTTCAAGGAGGTGCTCGCTCTCGATAAAGATTCACAGGTCAAGACACACCGATTTCCAAATATTGTAAAGACTGGAGGAGAAACCCCATGAAAAGAGCATCCATTATTCTGAGCCTCATGCTGGCGGCCGTCCTTGCCCTGACCGCCTGCGGGGGCGCACCGACGCCGGCGCCCACCACAGCCCCTACCCAGGCACCCGCGCCGACGCAAGCACCCACCCCGGTGCCTACCGAAGCCCCAGCCGCGTTGCCCGACCTGGGCGGAAAAACCATCACCGTGGCGGTGGAAAACGCCTATCCACCCTTCAACAGCATCGATCCGGCCACCGGCAAGGGTGTGGGCTGGGACTACGATACCGTGACCGAGATCTGCAAGCGTCTCAACTGCGTCCCCGAGTTCAAGCAGGCCGCCTGGGACGGCATCTTCCCGGCCATGGCCGCCGGCGAGTATGACATGCTGGCCGACGGCGTCACCTACACCGAGGAGCGCGATCAGACCGTAGATTTCTCCATCCCCTACGTCACGGTCGGACAGGTGTTGCTGGTGCGCGCCGATGAGACCCGCACTCTGGACGAGTTCAAGGCCAATCAAGACTTGAAGATCGCGACCCAGATTCAGACCACGAACGAGATCGTGGCCAAGAAGACCTTCGGGGATGCACGCGTCCAGTCGTTTGAGGACTTCGGGGCGGCCGTGCTGGCCCTGATCGCCGGCGATGTGGACGCGGTGGTGATCGACAACGTCTCGGCCCTGGGATACATAAAGGAAAACGAGGGCAAGATCAAGATCGGCGCCCAGATCACCTCGGACGAGCAACTGGCCTTCGTCTTCCCGCCCGGCAGTGACCTGATCGAGCCGATCAACAAGGCCCTCGAGGCGATGAAAGCCGATGGCACGCTCGAGGCGCTGAACAAGAAGTGGGGCCTGACCCCTTGAGTTTCTCAGGCTGCCATTTCTCATTCTGTGGGATGGGGCGGCCAGCCCCATCCCTTCTCTAAACGGGAGTCGCTGGAATGGAAATCGCTCGGGAAGGCCGCCCCTTTAAAAATCTCTCGACCTGGCCGTGGTGGGCCATTATTATCGTCGCCTCGGGCATTCTGCTTTTCTTTCTCATTCTCACCACGCCGAACTACCGCGATACTTTTTACTACCTCACGCAAGGCGTGGAGACTACCCTGCGCATCACTCTGCTCTCCTACCTGCTGGCCACACTCATCGGCCTGCTGGTGGGGCTGGCGCGCGTTTCTAAAAACCCTGTCCTGTATCACCTCTCCACCCTCTACGTGGAGACGGTGCGCGGCGTCCCCCTGATGGTGCTCATCCTGTACATCGCCTTTGCCCTCGTCCCCGCGCTGGTGGACCTGCTGCATGGGATAGGCTACACCGAGTTCAGCATCCGCACCGTGCCCATGGAGGGACGCGCCATTGCTGCACTGGCCCTCGGATATGGCGCCTTTGAGGCAGAGGTCTTTCGGGCCGGCATTCAATCGATCGGCAAGGGTCAAATGGAGGCCGCCAAGTCTCTGGGAATGACGTACTTTCAGGCCATGCGTTTCATCATCCTGCCCCAGGCGATTCGCCGCGTCCTGCCCCCTCTGGGGAACGATTTCATTGCCTGTCTGAAGGATTCCTCCCTCGTCACGGTATTGGCCGTCAACGAGCTGACTCAAATGGGGCGTCTGCGCCGCGCCGCTACCTTCCGCGCCATGGAGACGTTCAACATGGTGGCCTTCCTGTATCTATCCATGACTCTGCTGCTCTCGGCCGGGGTGCGCGGCCTGGAACGCAGGATGAAGATCGAGGAGTAAATTCAGGCTCGCGAGCATGCGAGGCGCATGCGCCGCACGAAAGGAAAGAGGAAACACATCGCCAATTCGCAGAGACAGGTCGTTGCGGGAGGCTGTAAAAACTCTGCGCGGCGGGCAGCTCATCAGTGCGAGAGGATTTGGGAAAGGAAGAGTTTGGTGCGTTCCTCCTTTGGCGCTTGAAAGATCTCCGCCGGCGTGCCGCTCTCCACGATCAGCCCGCCATCGAAGAAGTACATTCGATCGGCGACCGCCTTGGCGAAGCCCATTTCGTGCGTCACGACCAGCATGGT
>JBBIKK010000059.1:0-16035 GCA_037445475.1 Chloroflexota bacterium | reverse complement strand
CGACAAAAGAATGATGTCATTGCGAGGGCAGTGTTTTTTTGCCCGAAGCAATCTCCAAAAGGTCGGTTTTGCCCATTCTGTGGAAGACTGCTTCGCCAAAGAGCGGCTCGCAGTGACATTTCCCGGATTTTGAAAAAGCCATGGCCACCGGAATGATGGCTTTCTCAAAATTGATCGACAAATCTGGTTCTTCGTGTCTTTGCGAGCCCCTGCGCTCTTTGCAGGGGCGAAGCAATCCCCCGCCGGGCGAGGAGGCTTTCGGTCGGGCAAAAAGCGCCCTCCTCGCAGCGACACATCCTTTCTCGAAAAAGCCATGCCGCAGGATGCCGTCCCCGCCGTTACAGGCTACGAACCACGCTGAAGCCCGCGAACTCTCCACGGTTTGGTTCCCACTCGACTCTGGCTTCGTCCACGCGAGCGCTCGCCGGACCGCTCTTCATCATCTCAACGAAGCGCTCGACGTTCTGGCGCTCCCCCTCGGCCACTGCTTCGACCGTATCGAAACCCACATTGCGCACCCAGCCGCGAACACCGAAGCGCAGAGCATAATACTCAACATGGGCGCGGAAGCCCACCCCCTGCACGCGCCCCCTGACCCACACGTGAGCCCGAACCATCTCATTTTGCTCTGGCATAGGCACCTCACCGAAATTGAGTTCGCCGCAAAAACTCATCGCCGAGCAACGCGGAGCCTTTCTCTACACGATAACTCTCTGTGCACTCCACACGCTGCGTGGTGAATGGACTTCAAAAGATTATATTGCTATTTTCCCAGATACACCAGCAGGGGCGTGAGTGTGAGAGGACTCAACAATGTGCCAACCGAAACCATGGCGGTTACCAGAGAGACATCCAGGCCATACTCCGTAGCCAGCACCACGTTGGTGACCGCGGCGGGCATCGCGGTTTCGATCACATTTCCGCGTCGTGCCGCGCCCTCCAGGCCAAAGACGGCCGCGAGCAGCAGGCCGATCAGGGGGCCGGCCAGCAAACGTATGCCAACGCTCAAACTCACGGCGCGCACGCTATGCGACCACTGCACGCGCGCCAGTTCCAGGCCGAGCAACACGATCAATATAGGAATGCTGCCATCGGCCGCCAGCCCAATTGTGCGCTCAAGAAAAAGAGGCATGACGACATGAAAGCGGTTGAGCAGCAGGGCCAGCACGACCGCGTACACCGCCGGCACCTTGAAGAGCCCTCCCAGCGCCGTTCTGAAATCCATATGGCCGAGCGAGGCAATCAACACGCCGGCCGTATTGAACAGGATCACATTCGTGACGAAATACAGCGTGGCAAAAGCCAGGGCCTCTTCACCAAACGCAAAGGAAACCAGGGGCAGGCCGTAATTGCCGGTATTCCCCAGCGCAGCGGTCAGGACGATGGCAATCAAAAGCGGACGCGTGAACCCCATCATCTTTCCCAGGATAAAAGCCAGCAAGCCACTGCCCAGGGCTACGCCGATGGAATACACCGCCGTGGTGAAAATCTCGTTCACGCTGAGTTCTGTATGGACGAGCAGGTTGAAGACCAGAATAGGGCTGAAAATGTAGAATGCCACACGCCCGAGGGAGCGCGCATCGACCGCTAGACCCTTTCCCAAAAAAAAGCCTGCTCCACCAATGAGCAGGATGGGCATCAGGTTGTTGCGGAAGGCAGCCAAAAGCTCGTTGAAGACCATGAAGAGTTCGCGACGAACTTCGTTTGGATAACCGATTTACTCTTCGTCCTCCGAATCATATCTCATCAAATCGAAGCGATTGAGGTCCTCGGTGAAGGCCAGGTTGTCCAGAGCATCCTCGAGAAATTCGATCAACTCTTGGTCCTGGGCCTCGTCGAGCAGGCTTTCGAGCAGGACGAGCACCTCCTCGCCCCCAATTTGTGAGAGCGACCAGAGGGTCGCGGCCAGGATTTCGCTGTCCTCTACCTCTTCCAGGATGTCGAACAGGAGCGAGCGCGCCGCGCCGAGCCTCAGCTCGCCGGCAGCCTGGACGGCGGCCAGTTGAATGCTCGGACGGTCATCCCCCAGGGCTTGCAGCACAGCCTCCTGCCAGCGCTCATCCGCAGAGCGGCCCATCGCCAACAGGGCGCTCGTCTGCCAGTCTGGGTTCTGAAGACGAAAGGCCGACTCGATCAGCCGGGCAACCTCTGGGCGTGAAGAATACCCCAAGGCCTCCAGCGCATGGCAACGGACGACGATCTGATCATCGCTGTTGACTTTCTCGAGCAGGGCCTCCTCCACCTGATGCAACACTGCCGGCGAGATCTCCTCCAGTTCGCCCAACTCAACATATTTTCCCAGAGAGGCTGCCGCCTGGGCGCGCGCGGCCACATCTTCGTCGTGGGCCAGAATGTCAAGGAAGGCCGGCACCAGCTTCACGTCGTCGTACTCGTCGAGCAGGTGCATGGCGCGCGTGCGAATCTGGGCATCGGCATCGTTCAGGAGGGCGCGCGCCAGTTCAGCAAACGAGACGAGTGTATCCTCATCCGACAGGTCCTGCAGCCTCTCGAGCAGCAGCCGCTTGCGATCCGGGGCAATGCGCGGCCAGGCCTCCAGCAGAGCCTGGAGCGAGGCCGGGTCCAGATCCGAAAACTCGTACAGCGAAGCCGCGGAGATCATCTGTCGGTTGCTGTCGAGCAGTTCGTCAAGCACCATTTGAAACGAAGGTCTGTTCGTCATGGCAAACCAATCACGGCTGGGTTAAGGAAGTCCATCACATTGACATAGAGCATGAAAGCCAACAACAAAGCCATGCCCACAGCATGGACGATGTTTTCGAGGTTCGGCGGCACGCGGCGGTGCAGGAGCAGTTCCGGAAGGACGAAGAGGATGCGGCCGCCATCCAGGGCCGGGATGGGAAAGAGGTTGAATACGCCCAGGCTGACGGTCAGAACGCCAATGAGTTGAAGCGTAAAGAACGTCGGGGGCTGTGCCTCGGAGGAGGCCGAGGCAGGAGACGTCTCGCGGCTGCGCACATCACGGCTCACAGCCTGGCCAAAGAGATCATAAATGCCCTTGAGGCCGATGAAGCGACTGTCCTCAGAATTGATCTGGCCACGCAACATTTGTGCCGGCAACAAGACCAGGGCCCGCGTCTGCCCGTACACTGCCAGGGAGCCATACCCCACGATCTGGAACACCGAGCGGGCCGGCACGAGAGCCGGCCCCATGGCGATTCCCAGCGCGCCCTCCTCCTCGGTTCGTGCACTGGAGGGAGTGGCGGTCAGATGAATGACGGCGCCGCCGCGACTCAAAGTGAGCTCCATGGGCCTGTCGAGGTTGGAATAGATGATCTGACGCAATTGCGCCGCATCATGGATCGGCATGTCATTGGCGCGCAACACCACGTCGTGCACTTGGATGCCGGCGCGCGCCGCGGGGGAATCGGGCAAGATGTCGGTGATCTGCACCTGGGAGTAATCGGGCACCCCCATTTGATGGAACAGAAGACTGAAGACCAAGACCCCCAACAAGAGATTCATGAGCGGCCCGGCAAACAACACAGCCAGCCTCGTCCAGGGACTGGAGGCCGCCAGGCCGCCCGGCACGCTGGGGTCGTTCTCACCCCTGGGCCGCACAAAGCCGCCGAACGGCAGCCAGTTGAGCGTGAACGCTGTGCCTTTCCAGTGAAAGAGCGTCAGCACGCGCGGCGGCAGCCCAAAGCCGAATTCCTCGACCTCCACTTTGCGCAGGCGCGCCACGATGAAATGTCCGAGCTCGTGGACAAGGACCACGGCCGCGAACACAGCGATAAACACGATGGTGGACAGGAAGGAAATATTCATGGGTTGTTCGTGCTCACATTATATCCTTTTTGGGTGAGATGTACATAAGAGTTGGGCCTTTCCCTTGCTACACGGGATGTTCCCCGTCTCGCCTCGTTTTTTTTCGGTTACAGTGGAATGGGACGGGCAGTCCCTCAATCCTCCACAAGACGGGCGGGCCCACCGACCCCGGCCCTCAGCACATCTTTCACCCCGTCGAGGTCCCGCAGGCGAGATTCGACCTCATCGATTACCGGTGTGGTGCAGATCACATGCACATTGGGCCCGGCATCCACGCTATAGCAAACCGGGAGCCCCTCTGCGCGCCAGCGGCGCACGGCCAGCATGACCGCCATGGAGGCCGGCTGCCAGTAGTGCAGAGGAGGCGTTGAGGTCATCATCACCGCATGCATCATATCCGAATCGAGTTCGACGATGGCTGCCAGGGCGTCAAAATCACGCTCGAGGATGGCGCGGCGACATATGTCCAGTCGGCGCGCGGCATCGGCCACTCGCGCCGACTGGAGTGGGCTGGTCGCGGCCAGGGCATGACCATCGGTAGAGGCTGTTTTCTTGCGTTCTGTGCTCACAAGGGCGATGCAATCGGCCAGGTCCCAATGCTCGGGTGCGGCAATCGAACGGGCGAAGGAATCCTCATCCCCCGTCCCGGCCTGCCACTCGACGAATCCTGCCGGAATCGAACGGCAGGCTGAGCCCGATCCGCGCCGCGCCAGGCGGGAAAGATCGCCTTCGCTCAACTCCAGGCCGGCCGCCCGGCTGGCAGCCAGAGCCAACGCAGCAAAGGCGGAGGCCGAAGAAGCAATCCCTGCGCTGGAGGGGAAGTTGTTCTCACTGACAACCTCGGCCCGATCGTCCATCCCGGCCATGCCGCGCACCACGTCCAGCACCATGCCGACGCGCTGCAAGCCCGCTCCGGTGACCTCCTGCCCGTTGACGATTAACTCGTCGAACGGCAGAGAGGGTTGAAAACTGACCGTGGTGCGTGTGAACAGTCCATCCAGATTCATCGAGATCGAGCCGTTCGCCGGGATGCGCAGGGCCGCGTCGCGGTTGCCCCAGTACTTGACGAAAGCAAGGTTGGGGTGGGCCAACGCGGTGGTCGTCCTTCGGATTCGTTCGGGCATCTCGAACAAGCAACCTTCCCGCCGGCCCCAAAGGCGGCTTCCGCGGCAGGCAGTGCGGCGCTCTCGGCCTTCGGGTGAGGCAAATTTGATCCGGTTCTCATTTTAGCGCAAAATACCCGAACACAGGCAAAGCACATCACCCCGCTTGCGAACTTATGATGCCTCGTCCCACAGGTTTCCCGATGTGGTTCAGACCTGTGGGACGAGGCAGAAGTACAGAGGATGGGGGAGCCCCTTCCTCACGGGACGGTCACGCAGTAGAAGCCGCTTTCAGGGAAGCGTTGTGAGGCCAGGTATCCATTGGGATAACGCACACCAGCGACAAACGCCACGGGAGCAACCCCGCTCGTTGGGCAAGCGCCTTCATTGGGGAAATCGGCCGTAGAGCCTTTGGCAATGAAGGTGATCTCGAGCGTGGCGGCCGTGCCGCCTCTGGAACGATCGCCGCCCATGTTGGTCGCCATTATGCCCCGACCGGGGAAGTAGAACGTAGGCAACATCTGGGCGAAGAGGAATTCCTGATCGCTGGTCACTTGAACAACCACGGTGGCCGTATCCCCCACGTTGAGTGTGGATGGCAACCCGCTGACCAGGGTGAAGGTCACGTTGGGAGCGGTCACTACAGGGGCGGCGGCGGTCAGGGCCGCAATCAGCAGGGCAGATAAAACCAACAAACCAAGCCTGGGGATCGTTCTTTTGATCATGTTCACCTCCGCATAAAAGTGTACCGCGACTGGCCGCCATCGGTGCTTTACAGTTTTGTAGAGTCGCAGCCTTCTGCTCCGCCTGGCGTCGATCGGCCGCCGGTGCGCCCGTTCTAGCGGGATCTCACGGGAAATGCACGTCCTGCGCGACATTGGGGCACAGGCGATGGCCAAGATGGGCTGCCTGCCGGGCTGAAAACGCTCGGGACGCTACGGATAGACGCGTTTGATGGTGCGCGGAAAAGGAATGGCCTCGCGCACATGCTCACTGCCACACAACCAGGCGACCACACGCTCGATGCCCATGCCAAAGCCGGAATGGGTGACGGAGCCGTACTTGCGCAATTCCAGGTACCATTTGAACGCCGCTTCGGGGAGTTTGTGTTCACGGATGCGTTGCAGCAGCAGGTCGTGATCCTTGATGCGCTCCGATCCGCCGCAGATCTCGCCATAGCCCTCCGGGGCAAGCAAGTCAACGCTTTTACACACTTCCGGGCGGCCCGGCCAGGGCTCCATGTAGAATGCCTTCGCGACGGTTGGATAGCCATAGACGAACACCGGCCGGTCGAATTGCGAGGTGAGAGCCGTCTCGTGGGGTGAGCCGAAGTCGATGCCCCACTCGAACCTGAGCAATTCCTTCTTCTCCGGGTCGCTTTCCCTGGCCTGCAAGTCGGCCAGCCTCTCCACGGCCTCATCGTAGGAAAGGCGCGGGAAAGGCGGTTGGATGTTTTCCAGTCTGGAGAGGTCGCGCCCCAGCGCTTGTAGCTCCGGCCGGCGCTCCCGCAGCACGCGCTGGACGATGGACGTCACCATCTGCTCTTCGATTTCCATCAGGCCCTCCAGGTCACAGAAGGCGGCTTCGGGTTCGAGCATCCAGAACTCGGTCAGGTGGCGACGCGTCTTGGACTTCTCGGCGCGGAAGGTGGGGCCGAAGCAGTAGACTCTGCCGAAGGCAAAGATGTTAGCCTCGTTATACAGTTGTCCAGACTGGGCCAGATAGGCCTTGCCCTCGTCGAAGTACTCGGTTTCGAAGAGGGTGGTCGTGCCCTCCACGGCCGCCGGGGTGAGGATGGGGGTGTCCATTGCAATGAAGCCATGCTCGTCCAGCCAGGCGCGCGCGGCCGCCATGACGGTGGCGCGCACGCGCAGGATCGCCCATTGACTCGGGAAACGAATCCACAGATGGCGATTGTCGAGGGCGAAATCCACTCCATGTTCCTTGAGCGCCAGCGGATACTCTTCTGCGGCCTCGTGCACGATCTCGATTTGCTTCACGCCAATTTCGTACCCGCCGGGGATGCCGGGCGCACGCCGATCGGCGCGCACCGTCCCGCTGACGATCACGGCGGATTCCTGCGCCAGATGGGTGAGCCGATCGAAGAGCTCCTCGTCCAGATCGCCCTTGAAAGCCACGCATTGGACAAAGCCGTAGCCATCGCGCACCAGCAGGAAAACCAACTTGCCCTTGTCGGTGCGGTTGTACACCCAGCCACGCACCGTCACTTCCTGGCCCTCGTGCTTGGCAATTTCATCCACGCGAATAACCGGCATGTTTCCTCCTCAGAGGTTTCATTCGACCACTTTGAGGTGCAGTTCTCTCAACTGTTTTTCCTCCACCGGAGAGGGCGCGTTGGCCATCAGATCGCGCGCAGCCTGATTCTTCGGGAAGGCAATCACCTCGCGGATGTTGGGCTCGTCGGCCAGCAGCATGACGAGACGATCGATGCCGGGCGCGATGCCGCCGTGAGGGGGTGCACCGTATTCGAAGGCCTCCAGCATGTGGCCGAACTTCTGCTGAATCTCTTCTGCTCCCAGGCCCAGCAGTTCGAATATCTTGAACTGGATATCGCGGCGGTGAATACGGATCGAACCGGAGGCCATCTCATATCCGTTGCAGACCATGTCATAGGCATCCGAGAGCACCTCGGCCGGGTTGCCTTCGAACTTGTCCAGGTCTTCGAGCCTGGGCATGGTGAAAGGATGGTGGGCAGCATCCCACTTCTGTTCCTCTTCATTCCATTCGAACATGGGAAAGTCCACCACCCAGGCAAAGGCCAGCACATCTCGTTCGACCAGGTTCAGTTGATCGCGCAAGAGAAGGCGCAGGCCGCCCAGGGTTTTGTTGACCACGGCGCGCTGACCAGCGGCAAAGAGGACGAGATCGCCCTCCCGCAGGGCCAGGCGGGCGCGCAGGGCCTGCTCTTCTGCAGATTGGATGAAGCGGGCGGCACTGCCCTTCAGACCTGCGGCGGTCACGGCCAGGGTTGCCAGTCCCTGGGCTCCGAACGAGCGCGCCGCCTCGACCAACGCCTCGCTCTGGCGGCGCGTGTAGCCGGCGCAGCCGGGTGCCACGATGCACTTGATCACACCTCCTGCATCCAGAGCGGCGCGGAAGACGCCGAATCCGCTTTGGGCGAAGATGTCACTGACCTCTTGCAATTCCATCCCGAAGCGCAGGTCGGGCTTATCCGCGCCATACCTTTCGATGGCTTCTTTGTAGGACAGCCTGGGCCACGGAGAGGCCAGCAGTCTCTTGTGCGGAGCCACGGCCGGGATGAGGGCCGTGAACAGCCCCTCGGTCAGGGCCAGAACGTCATCCCGATGCACGAACGACATCTCCAGGTCGAGCTGGGTGAATTCGGGCTGGCGATCGCCGCGCTGGTCCTCGTCGCGAAAGCAGCGTGCGATCTGATAATAGCGATCCACGCCGCCGACCATCAGCAATTGCTTCAACTGTTGAGGGGATTGGGGCAGGGCGTAGAAGTGACCGGGATAGAGCCGCGAGGGCACCAGATAGTCGCGCGCCCCCTCCGGCGTGGCTTTGAACAGGATGGGAGTTTCGACCTCGATGAACCCATGTTGATCGAGATAGTCGCGCATGAATTTGATCACCCGATGGCGCAGGATCAGGTTGCGCGTCATCCGCGCGCGGCGTAGATCGAGATAGCGATACTTCAGGCGCAGTTCCTCGCTTTCGTCCTTCTCGCGGTTGATGATGAGCGGCGGCGGCTTGGAAGGATTGAGCACGCTGACGTGCTGCGCCTCGACTTCGATCTCTCCGGTGGCCATCTGGGCGTTGACTTTGTCCGCCGGGCGCCGCCTCACCACCCCTTCGACCTGAACCACCCACTCGGTTTTCATCTCCTGCATGATGCGGTGGGCAGCGGGGAACTTCTCGGGGCTGCTGACGACCTGCACCGTGCCGTAGCGGTCGCGCAGGACGATGAAGACCACCCCGCCGAACGTGCGGAAGTTGTGCACCCAGCCGGCCAGGGTCACGCGCTGGCCAGCATGGGATGGGCGTAGTTCGCCGCAGGTATGAGTTTTGTACATGAATGCGCCTCCGAGTTCTCACCAGCCCAGCAGCCGGACGATCAAAATACAAAATAAATCGCCCTTCGCGGCTGCGTTGGGCGATTGGGTTCTCGAACCGTTGTTTGTCAACCCGACAGGCTTCGCCCAACGATCCACGCGCGATCGCCATGGTTGTTGTCACAGTTGGGCAGGCAAGCCGGATGGGACATCGAGCATATTATAGCACAAAGACGCGATCTCTTCGGGCTCCGGCCCCCCTCGGCGAGCAGGCCCCGGCCGGCATAGCCCAAATGGGGGATGGCCTTTTGGGGCCTCCCGGAATTGAAGTATGCCCGAATCTGTTGTATAGTGAGGTGCTTCGAGCACTGAAGAAAAGGAGACGAACTCATGAACCTGCGAAACCTCTTCCTGCTCAACACGTTTGTCATGCTCGCCTTCGCGCTGGGGTTGCTCCTCGGCCCAACCACCGTGCTCACCCTGTATGGCATGAAGACCGGCCCCAGCGAGAGCCTCGAGGCACAGTGGTTGGGAGCTGCGCTGGTTGTGCCGGCCCTGCTCACCTGGCTGGCGAAGGACTGGAGCGAGGGCGACGCCCGTCGGGGCGTGGTGATCGTGCTTTTCCTCTTCTACGTGATCGGCTTCGTCGTGACGCTCCTGGGAATTCTCTCCAAAGCGATGAAGCCGGCAGGCTGGTCGGCGGTCATCGTCTTCCTGTTCTTTGCCCTTGGCTATGGCTATCTCCAGTTCGTGAAGCCCTCAGAGATGTGAGGTCACCGCCTGCCCTCACCCTGACCCTTATCATCTCCAAAGGGAGAGGGGGTGAGGACGGCAGAGTAGCTACGATGTGAGCAGCGCGGCCGACTCGAAGGCGAGAGATGCCTCTGTTCCGGGCGTCTTCACGACCCTCCTTAAAAAACTTACGCTATCTGCGCTCCTCCGTGATCTGCTCCGCGACCTCATCCAGCCTGGCCACCTCCTCCTCGCTCAGTCTCCATCCCAGGGCTCCTGCGTTCTGACGCGCCTGTTCGGCGGTCTTCGCGCCCGGGATCGGCAGGGCGCCTTTGCAGATGCACCAGTTCAGAGCCACCTGGGCCGCGCTCTTGCCCCCGTGTTCCCGCCCGATTTCGGTCATGAGTTTGAGCAGCGGCGGGATCTTTCCGAGGATGGGCATGTAGGTCAGACGGCGCGAGCCGGGGGGCGGATTCTGGGGCGTGTACTTGCCGCTCAACAGGCCCATCTCCAGAGGCGAGTAGGCAATCAGGCGCACGCCGAGCTCGCGGCAGCGTGCCAGCAGGCCGTTCTTTTCCACGTCGCGATTCAAAAGGCTGTAGTGAACCTGATTGGATGCCAGCGGGACGTTGCGCCGCGCCAGCGCGGAGTAAGCGCGCACCATCTGCGAGGCATTGAAGTTCGAGACGCCCACCGCGCGCGCCAGCCCCCGCTCGACGCACAGAACCAACCCTTCCATCATGGTCTCGATGCTCATCAGCGGGCTGGGCCAGTGAATTTGATATAGATCCACCTGCTCGAGGCCGAGGCGCTCCAGGCTGCGCTTCAGAGCAGCCGGGACGGCCTCCCGACCCAGCCGCCACGGCCAGGGGAAGAACTTGGTGGCAATCAACACGGCCTGATCGGTCTCTCTGGCAAACTGGCCGATGAGCTGCTCCGAGCGCCCGGAGCCGTAGACCTCTGCCGTGTCGATCAGACGAACCCCCTCCGCCAGAGAAACCATGAAGGCCTGACGGAGGTCCTCGTCCTGATAACCGCGCCCATATTGCCAGACGAGGCGATCTCCCCAGGCCCAGGCACCCAGGCCCATCTCGATGACTTGAAGGAAGCGCGTCTCGTGGTTCGTCACATTCATAAACAGACCCTCCGCTCGTGGAAGGAATTGTACCCCAACCCGCCCCGATAGCGGAACGCCGACTTTTGCGATAAAATCGGGGCGTAACCTGCAACGACTTCGACAGAGAGGAATTGTCAGGTCGGGCAGGTGGTCACAAAGCAGCTCTGTCTGACCCTGCCCTTTGGGACAGAACAGACGCTGACAATCTATTGTGGAACTGATGGGCCGCTTTTCCCTCACTGCGCGTGGGGGAGTAGCGCCCCCTGAGTTCCGGGAGGCCCCTGTGGTATCCAGTTCGGATACGAACCTGCCTGAACCGCCTGCCGAACTGGCGCGGCGGTTGGGATTATCCTTTACCAACCTTTCTCTGCTGATACGCGCCCTGACTCACCGCTCCTACCTCAACGAAAACCCAGACGCTCTGGAGGACAACGAACGGCTCGAGTTCCTCGGCGACGCGGTGCTGGATTTCGTCGTCGGTGAATGGGTCTACCATCATTGCCCGGAGATGCCGGAAGGGGATCTGACGCGCATGCGTTCCGCCCTGGTGCGCAACGAACAACTGGCCGAGTTCGCTCGTCGCCTGGGCCTCGGACGGGCACTGCGCATGGGACGCGGCGAGGCCTCCTCCGGCGGGCGCGAGCGCGACGGCCTGCTGGGCTCCACCTTCGAGGCGCTCATCGGCGCGCTCTACCTCGACGCCGGCATCCCCGCCGTGCAGCGTTTCATGACCCCCCTGCTCGAGAGCGTGCGCGAGCGCGTCCTCCTGCACTCCGAGATCTATGACCCGAAAAGCCGTTTGCAGGAGTGGGCTCAATCCCAGAAGTTGGGGACGCCCAAGTACATCACGGTGGCCGCCGACGGCCCTGACCATGCCAAGGTGTTCGAAGTGGAAGTCCGCATCAAAGATCAGACCTATGGCCGCGGCTCCGGCCCAAGCAAGCAGGTCGCGGCTCAGGTGGCGGCTCAGACCGCGCTGGAAGCCCTCGGTCTGCGCTGAGCGTGGAATCCTCGATGCCCCTGCGCCTTAAATCCCTCCACTTGCACGGATATAAGACTTTTGCCTCGCCGACCGTGTTCGAGTTCGCCGGCGGCATCACCGTTATCGTCGGGCCCAACGGCTCTGGCAAATCCAACATCGCCGACGCCCTGCGCTGGGTGTTGGGAGAACAATCCTACTCCCTGCTGCGCGGCAAGAAGACCGAGGACATGATCTTCTCGGGCTCCGAGCATCGTCCGCGCGCCGGCATGGCCAGCGTGGAAATCATCTTCGACAACAGCAGCGGCTGGATTCCGCTGGACTTCGCCGAGATCTCGCTGGCGCGCCGCGCCTACCGGGATGGCCGCAATGAATATTTGCTGAACGGCCAGCACGTGCGCCTGCGCGATCTGAACGAGCTGCTGGCCGCCTCCGGCCTCTCGGAGCGTACCTACACCATCCTGGGGCAGGGCCTGGTGGATGCCTCCCTGGCCCTCAAGGCCGAGGAACGTCGCCGCCTGTTCGAGGAGGCAGCCGGAGTGGGGCTCTATCGCGTGCGTCGCGAGGAAGCCATCAGGCGCCTGGAAACCACGCAGCGCAACCTGGAGCGCGTTCAGGACATCCTGACCGAACTGGAACCGCGTCTGAAACACCTCGAACGTCAGGCGCGCCGCGCCGCAGAGTACGCCGCGGCTCAGGCCGATCTGCGCCTCCTCCTGCGCGAGTGGTATGGCTACCACTGGCACCGTGCTCAGCACGAAGTGAGCGAGGCACGGCAGGCCGTGCACGCCCAGGAGGAAAGAGTCGCCGAGGCGCGCCAGGCCCATCTGCGCGCCCAGGCCGATGCCAACACCTTCCGCGAGCACCTGAGCCATCTGCGCACCCAACTCAATGCCTGGCACCGCCAGGCGGCCGCACTGCACAGCCAGCGCGAGGGCATCAGCCGCGATCTGGCCGTGCTGGACGAGCGCCAGCGCGCCCTGCGCCTCTCTCAGACGACTTTGCTCGCCGAACAGGAACGCGCCGCGCACGAAGAGAAACTCCTCCGTCAGCGCCTCGAAACCGCCGCGCACGAGGCCTCCCGCCTGCAAGCCGAGTTCGATGAAGCCACTTCCCAACTGGGCGCCGCGCGCCAGGTCCTGCACGCCCGTCAGGCCGAGCGCGCCGACCTGGAAGAAAAACTGCGCGCCGCGCACAGCGCGCTCAACGCGTTCCAGACCCGCCAGGCAGAAACACAGGCGCGCCTGGATGAACTCGCGACGCGCTTCAAGGCGCAAAAACAAAAACTGGAAACATTGCAACAGACGATTCAAGCCGCAGAATCCGAAATGCACAGCATACAGCAGGCTCACCTCTCCGCCCAGGAAGCGCGCCGACTGGCCGAGAAAGCATGGAAGGAAGTGCAGGCTGCCGTAGCCGGGCAGGAGAAGGAAATCGAAGCCCTGGAAAAGACACGGCAGACAACGTTGGAAGAACGCAGCCGACTTCAGGCCGAACACTCTCGCCTGAAGGCTCAGCTCGAAGTGCTCGAACAGGCTGAACAGTCCCTGGCCGGGTACGCAGAAGGTGCGCGCTTCCTCCTGGACGCTGCCCGCCGTTCACAACTCCAGGCGCGCGGCGCCCTGAGCGCCATGCTCGACGTGCCCCTCGAACTCGAAACAGCCATCGCCGCGGCCTTGGGCGATGCGTTGGACGCGGTGCTGCTCGAAAGCAACCAGATCGAGGAAGCCCTACGCCTGCTCGAGGCAGACGAGGCCGGGCGTGCGGCTCTGTTGCCGCTCGATGGCCAGGGACGGCGCTTACAGACCCAGACGCAGGAGGCCGACTGCCTGGGCCTGGCCTCGGAGCTGGTGCGCGTCCCGACCGAGCTGCGCGGCGTGGTTGACCTCCTGCTCGGACAGACATTGATTGCGCGCCACCGCAGCGCCGCCCAGCGCTTGAGGCGCACGCTGCCGCCTCAGGCACGGGTGGTGACGCTGCGCGGCGAGGTCTTTCGCGGCGACGGCCTCATCCTGGCCGGCAGGCCCGCCTCGTCCTCGACCCTCAGCCGGCCGCGCCAGAAACGAGAATTGACTGCCTCCGTGGGCAATCTCGCCGACCGCCTGCATGCGATCGAGGATGCGCTTGAGACCCTGGCCACACAGCAGACCTCGGCGCGCCGCGAGCAAGAGTCCCGCCAGGAGCAACTCCACCAGGCGCATCGTCAGCTCGAAGAGGCTGTGGCCCTCGAGCAAAGGCTGAGCCTTGATCTCGAAGCCGCCCGCCGCCAACTCGCTTGGCAAAAGAACCAGCGCGATGAATTGCAGAAGGAAATGTCTGAGGCGGAGGCTGCCCGGCAGCGCCTGAGCGCTGAAGGCGCCGAACAGGAGAAGCAGACCGCGCAGGCCAGTGAACAACTCCAGGCTCTGACGGAACTGTTGGACCAGATTCGCCTTGATGAGGCGCAGGAACAGGTGACGTACTGGAACACACGCCTGGCCGTCGTTCAGCAATCCCTGGCCGAGGCGCAGGCACGCATGGCCGAACACGAGCGGGCGATCGAGGAACGGGCTTCGCAGCAGCAAGAACTGCGGGCGCGCCTGGCCGAAGTGGAGCGCCAACTGCAAGAGGCCGGGCAGCGGAAGGAGGCCCTCCAGCAGCAGGAGACTCTCCTGCATTCACAAATAGAAGGCTTGCAGGCCCACATCGCGCCCGCCGAGAGGGATTTAGAAAGCGCCGAACAGGAGGAGAAACGCCTGCAGGAACAGGAAGCCGAGGCACAACGCCTCCTGGCCGCGGCCGAGAGGGCCTTGGGACAGATGCAGCTGGATTTCGCCAGGCGGCAGGCCGCGCTCGACTCCCTGCGCGAACGCATCATGGATGATTTCGGGCTGGTCTCGTTCGAGTACGCCCCCAGCGTGGAAGGGCCGATGCCGCTGCCCTTTGAAGGCCTGGTGGAACAACTGCCACGCGTCACCGAACTGCCCCCGGATCTGGAGGAGAACCTCGCCCACCAACGGGCGCGCCTGCGCCGCATGGGCCCGATCAACCCCGAGGCGAAAAAGGAATACGAGGCCGAATCGGAGCGCCACACCTTCATGACGACGCAGTTGCAAGACCTGCATCAGGCCGGGGCACACTTGCGTCAGGTGATTGCGGAACTGGACGATCTGACACGCCGTGAATTCCTCAAGACCTACGAGGCCGTGGATAAACAGTTCCGCGCCATCTTCACGCGCCTGTTTGGCGGCGGCTCGGCGCGTCTCTCTCTCACCGATCCCGACAATTTAGTGGAGACAGGGATCGAGATCGAAGCGCGACTGCCGGGCCGGCGCGAACAGGGCCTGTCGTTGCTCTCCGGCGGTGAGCGCAGCCTGACGGCCATCGCCCTGGTCTTCGCCCTGCTCAAGGTCTCGCCCACACCTGTGTGCGTGCTGGACGAGGTGGATGCCATGCTTGATGAGGCCAACGTCGGCCGCTTCCGCGACCTGTTGATGGAATTGAGCAAGGATACGCAATTCATTGTCATCACCCACAACCGCAGCACGGTGCAGGCCGCCGACGTGATCTATGGCGTGACCATGGGGCGTGATTCGACCAGTCAGGTCATCAGCCTGCGTCTGGACGAAGTGAGCGAGGAAATGTTGGGAAACGCCGCCCCCAACTAGGGCCGGCCTCCCCCTTCTCCCGGCCTACGGCGCCGGCGTTGGCACGGCCGGCTCGGTGGGAACGATCCCCTGCCAGATGTCGTACGTGACCACCTTGTATTCCTGGCGCGCCTGGGCGAGCCAGTCTTGAAACGCCTTCTGACGCGCCTGCTCATAAGCACCAGCATCCAGGGGGTTTTCTTGATGTCCCAGCACCTGAAGGATGTGATAACCGTACTGGCTTTTCACAGGCTGGCTGATCTCGCCGATCTTCAGACTGAAAGCCGCTTGTTCGAACTCAGGCACCATCCTGCCCCTGCTGAACCAGCCGAGGTCCCCGCCGGCCTCCTTCGTGCTCGGATCGGTCGAGACCTCGCGCGCCACGGCGGCGAAGTCCTCGCCCCGAAGCAGACGCTGGCGGACGGCTGCCGCCGTGGCCTCGTCCGCGACGAGGATATGCCGCGCCCAGACCTGCTCCTGAACATGCGGCACATCAGCGGTGAGCACGGCGAAGAGTTTCTCCTCGAGCACGCGCACCTCATACAACGCCCGCACCTGCGCTTCGCTCAGTCCCAGCGCGGCCAGGGAATCGAGACTCAACTTGTAATTCTCTTCGAAAGCCTGCAGAGTGTATGGGGTGGCCGTTGGCGAGGGT
>JBBIKK010000058.1:0-17591 GCA_037445475.1 Chloroflexota bacterium | reverse complement strand
TTCTTGACACGGTATAATGCTTTTTGGCGTGGGCGTGGCTTTGTTTGTTTTGACATAAACTCAAAGTTACATGCTCACGCCGCTTTTGTCAAACCTTTCATGCACCAAAGCCGAACAGCAATGTTGGATTGAAATCGATTTGGTGAGGTCTTTGATTTCGAATAAAGGGTAAGACAATCACCTGGATTGGCATCCATTAAGTAAAATCCGACCAAGAAGGTAAAGACGATGAATGAGCATGCCCAAAAACTTCAGACAATTCTCGAAAAAGACTCTCTGACACCCAAAGAGGTGCAGGAGGGTGTGGTCGCCTGTTTTTTTGCCATCAACCGTGATTTTGTAAAAAGGCGCATGGGCGACGTTCCTGCGGAAGAGGTGGATTCAGTCTTGAACGAATTGATTGTTCAGGTGTTTGCTGAACATCACGTTGATCCTGAAAACCCCAACCTGCGCCTGTTGCAGCAGGCGGAGTTGACGCTGGAAGAACAGACGGGTTTTGAGGCTGAACCAGACCTGCTCCAGATGCACAAAGGGATTGTCCAGACCTTGTTCTCGCGTGTGATAAAATAAAATTTATTAACTTTTCCACCCCAAGCCCTGGTGACCTCCATGGATGATTTGTTGACCCGTTACAACTACGACAGTTTTGTTCCCGAAAAATTTGAGCCGTGGATGAATTTCGACGCCAGCCCAAAGACGGGGACGATGGCGCTCGATTTTCCCTTGTGGACTCTCGATGAAACGGAAACGCGCCTGAGCGCAATCTGGTCACAGCACGATTTTACCATCGTGGAGTTCGGCAGTTTCACCTGACCCTATTGCGGGCTGGCGGCGCCAGCCATGAACGCGATTGCTGAAAAATATGCCGCGCAGAACATCGGCTCAATATTCATCTACACCCACGAAGCGCACCCTGGAGAAAATTATCCGCACCTGACTTCGATGGAGCAGAAGTTTCGCCACGCGCGCGCCCTGCGCGATGTGCTGGGCGTGACGCGCCCGATATTGGTGGATGCGCTCGACGGGGCTTGTCACCGCGCCTACGGCTCGATGCCGAACATGACCTGGATTTTTGCGCGCTCAGGTTTGATTGTGTACAAGTCCGATTGGACGGACGCGCACAGCGTCGAAAATGCGCTTCAGTATTTCAGTCAAATTCCAGCGCGGCGCAGGGCGGGGGAACGGCTGGCACCTTTCCACGTGGAGCGGCTGGATTATCGCAATCAGGAACGCGACCAATTTTACAAGGCGCTGGAGCGCAACGGGCAAAAAGCGCTGGATGAGTTTCGCAAGGCGTTTCCAAATGGGTAGCGCAAGCAAGTAGGGCAAGTCTCAGACTTGCCCTACTTCGGAAGTCTGTTGTTCTCCCGCTTACGCACCAAGCGGTACATGCCAATGCTGAACGCGAACATCACAGCGGAGAGCGCCAGCGCCTGCGGGTTGAGCGAAACGCTTTGGGAGGCGAAATCGCCCTGAATGGATGCGCTCAACATGCCAAATGAGATCGTGCCAGGGATGCTGCCCAGCACGGTTGCCAACACGAACCAGCCCAGGTCAATGCGCAGGAAGCCTGAAAAGTAACTGACTAGGTCATAAGGCAGGAACAGGAAGCGCAGAATCATGGTTGTCTGAAAACTTTCGCGGCGCAGGCGGTCAGCGTGGATGCTGACCGTTTTGTTTTGTTCGATGTTGTGGAGAAATCCGCTTCCGAAAAAACCGCCCGATAAAATAGGCGATCATCGAAGAGGGGTTGCTGGCGACCAATGCGTAAGCGATTCCCTGAACGGGTCCATATAGATAAGTGGCGGTCATGGTGACCAGCGTGGCGGGAAATAAGAACACGGGTCGAATCATGTAAACTGCCACGTAAATGGGAAATCCATACAGGCTGTCGGAAATAAAATGAATCAAAATCTGCATGGTCTGCATGGGCGCTAGACCGTTGGCGGTGGTGTACCACCAATAGCCAGAAAGCAGGAGCGCCCAGGCAATCATGGCGACGACTTCAAGGTAAGCGGCTGCTTTCGCACAAAAAACGGTGTAAACATGTATGCCCATTTGCAAGCGGTCATTTCCACTGCCGCAAGTGGCATTAATGCCACAAGCAAGAACGCAATGTCTTTGCCTTCTTGCGTAGTTTGTTTGCTCAACGGCCTGCTTCCCTGCTGGTAGCGTAGGCAGTTACTTTTTGAGACAGATTCTGGTTACGAACAAGAATCTCGTTAAATCACCCGTCTTGCATACAGCAAATACAGTCTGTACCACAGCGGCCGGTACACCCGATCCAGGGCCTGCTGCGCGCGCCGCAACCGGCCGCCAAAACCGCGCTTGAAGCGATAGACGCCCCACAGGCCATCGCGGCGCCTTTCGAATTGGGCTTCGAGCGCGGCTTCATCTTCATCGGGCACTCCCCATAGATCGTATTCCTGCGCGCCGCGTGCGCGCGCCCAGCGCATGGCCTGCCATTGCAGGAGATAGGTGGGCATGAGATGGCGCTGCTCGTCGGTAGAAGCCCCATAGACATACCAGGCACGAGGGCCGCGCGCGAAGACCATCAGGGCCGCCAGCGGATGGTCGCTGTACTCGGCCACCCATAGTTCGCACATCCCACTCGGGTGAAACAACTCGTAAGCACGGCGGTAATATTGCGGGGCGTGAACGCCAAAGCCATCGCGCCGGCCCGTCCGTTGCAGCATCTCGTGAAAGGAGGCGAGATCATCCCAGGCGCGCACGCACACGCCCTTCTTCTCGGCCAGGCGAATGTTGTAGCGCGTCTTCTGCTTCATGCGTGCCAGAATCTCCTCCTCCCGGCAACCGATGTCCACGACGAGGGTGCGCGGAGGCTGGATGTTATGAGGGCTTGCCCGAAACGATGCATGGAGCACGACGGGCATCTCTTCGTCTTCCCAGGCATCTGGCTCGACCTTGCACAGGACGGCGCGCCGCCTTCGGCAGAGCGCATCCACCTCGGCCCAAAAGCCCTCTCCTGTTCTGCGTGGAGATTGCTCCACCACCGGCCCCTTGGGAATGTATGCCAGGGAAAGACCGGCCCGCAGTTTGCGGAACAGGATTTGCGCGCCGATGCCATCCTCCGAAACGATGCGAATTGCCTCCCACCCGAACTCCGACTTCAACTCCCCCCACTCGGCTGTCTGCAGCAGGTGAGCATGGGGATGGTTGGCAAGAAAATCCTTCCACGCGGCAAGAGAGACTTCCGGCATGGCTGTGGCTCAAAGAATGGAGGTGATATCGGGGGGCGGAGCCAGGCGGAGGGAGGCACCGGGGATCGCCTCCTCGAGCAGGGCGATGATCTCATCGGCGCGCCCGGCCAGGGTCAGGGATGCGAGGCGGGCGAGGGTGGTCTGCAAGTCATCGGACGAGGGAAGGTGTTCCTCCTGCGAGCGGAAGATGTCGGGGTGATCCGTCTTCTCGTAAGTCTTGTCCTTTTCCCACAGTTCCTCCCGCAATTTCTCGCCCGGACGAATGCCGCTGAAGCGAATCTCGATATCGCGCCCCGGTTCCAGCCCCGACAAGCGGATGAGGTCCACGGCCAGGTCCAGGATGCGCACGCGCTGTCCCATGTTGAGCACGAAGGCCTCTCCGCCCTGCCCCATGGCAGCCGCCTGCAAAACCAGGTGCACGGCTTCCGGGATGGTCATGAAGTAGCGCTCCATATCGGGATGGGTGATAGTGATCGGCCCGCCGCGGGCGATCTGCCGCCGGAAGAGGGGGATGACGCTGCCGCGCGAGCCGAGCACGTTTCCAAAGCGCACCACCGAGAAAGCGCGCCGGCTGCGACGGGCGGCATCCAGCACGATCATCTCTGCCAGGCGCTTGGTGGCGCCGTATACACTGGTGGGGCGCACGGCCTTATCCGTGGAGATCAGCACCAGACGTTCCACGCCACATTCCAGGGCCGCTTCTACCACACACTGCGTGCCGATGACGTTGTTCAACACCGCTTCCTCAACATTCACCTCCATCAGCGGCACATGCTTGTGGGCGGCGGCATGGAACACAACCTGCACCTGCTGTTCGCGGAACGTCTTGAGCAAGCACGCCCGCTCGCGCACATCGGCGATGACGGGAATCAGGTTCAGGGATGGATGATCCTCCTTGAGTTCCAGAAGAGTCTCGAAGATGCTGTTCTCTCCATGACCGAGAAGGAGGAGCTGGCCCGGGTTCCAGCGGGCAATCTGACGCGAGAGTTCGCGCCCGATGGAACCCCCCGCGCCTGTGACCAGCACGCGCCTGTCCTGCAGGGCTTCCCCGATCATCGCCTCCCGCAGGCGCACGGGCTCACGCCGCAAGAGGTCGGTGATCTCCACCTCGCGCAGGCGACTGACGCTGACCTTGCCGCCGAGCAATTCGTAAATGCCCGGCATGGTGCGGGAGGGAATGCCCCGCGCCCGGCAGGCATCGTTGACGAAGCGCACCAGGCGGCCCGGCGCGGAGGGGATGGCGAAGATGACCTCGTCCACAGGGTGCTGCGCGAGAACCTCGGGCAGATCGCTGACCAGGCCGATGACCGGCACGCCGTAGATGGCCTGCCTCTGCTTGGCATGGTCGTCATCGAGAAAGCCAAGCGGGGTCAGGTTGAGTTGAGCGGAGCGCTGCAGTTCGCGCACGACCAGCGCGCCGGCGTCCCCGGCGCCGATGATGAGGGCGCGGCGGGCCTGCGTGTTGCGCGGCGCGGCCGAGGCTTCTGCCAAGATGCGCAGGGCGAAGCGCGAGCCACCGATCAGGACCAGCGAGAGCAGCCAATCAATACCCAGCGCAGAGCGCGGCATGCCCGGCGAGACACGCCCCATATAGAACAGGGCCAGCATCACCGCCGAGGTCAACACCGAAGCCGCGCTGACGGCCACGGTAATCAGGCGCAGTTCGTAGGTGCTGGCATACATCCAAATGCGGCGATACAGGCCAAAAAAGTAATAGGTGGGAATCTTGATCAGCAGGGCCACGGCGCACATCGTCAGCATGGCCGGGAAATAATAGGGCAACTGCTCGGCATCCAGGCGCAGCGCAAAACTACCCATCACCGAGACGATCACCAGTGCCACATCGCCGATGAACACGTAGCGATTGTGGAGATAGAAGCGGGACTTTATGGCATCCACCGGGCGGTCTCTCTCAAGCCCTCCGCCAGCGACACTTCGGCCCTGAAGCCCAACAGGCGCTCGGCTTTCGAGGGATCGCCGAGCGATTGATAGATATCGCCGGGGCGCGGCGCGGCGAAGAGGGGTGGGGGGGCGTGCGGGAAGAAATGATACAGGATGTCCAGCAACTCGAGCAGGCGCGTCGGGCGGCCGCTACAAATGTTAAAGACCTGGCCGGGCGCGGCCGGGTGTTCAGCGGCGATCAGGTTGGCGCGCGCCACATCGGCGACGAAGATCAGATCGCGCGTCTGCAGCCCGTCCCCGTAGACCGTGGGCGCTTCGCCGCGCCGCAGGCGTTGGATGAAGATGGGGATGGCGGCCGCGTACATGGAATCCGGGCGCTGGCGCGGCCCGAAGACGTTGAAATAGCGCAGGGTTACCACTTCCAGGTCGAAGAGGCGCGTGTAGAGGGAGGCATACATCTCGTTCACCTGCTTCGAGGCCGCGTATGGCGAGAGCGGGCAGAGGGGGGTCTCCTCCGCCAGAGGCAGGGCCGCCGAATCGCCGTACACGGCCGCGCTGGAGGCCAGGACGACGCGGCGGAGGCCGGCCTGCCGCGCGGCTTCCAACACCACGCAGGTGCCGCGCGCGTTGACCTCGAAGCACTCCTGCGGCTTCTCCAACGATTCGGGCACGGAGACGAAGGCAGCCTGATGGAAGACGATCTCGACTCCGCGCACAGCCTCGGCGACGCGGCGCTCATCGCGCACGTCTCCCTCCAGGACCTCGAGGCGGCGCGCGCGACCCCGAGCCTTCAGCCCGGCGAGGTTCTCGCGCCGGCCGCTCGAGAAGTTATCCAGCACGCGCACCGCATCGCCGCGCTCGAGCAGGGCAGATACGAGGTGCGAGCCAATGAAGCCGGCCCCGCCGGTCACCAGAACTTTTCTCAAGTCATCTCCCTTTGCGGCTCAACACGGTTCCGATCGTGCGCAGCACGATCATCACGTCCATCAGCAGCGAGCGGTGCTTGATGTAATAAAGATCGTATTCCAGCTTCACCGCCGTCTCGGTCACGCTGGCGACATAGCCGTAGTTGATCTGGGCCCAGCCCGTCAGGCCGGGCTTGACGAGCAGGCGCGCCCGGTAAAACGGAATCTGCTTCTGGAACTCGGCCACCAGGGAGGGGCGCTCGGCGCGCGGGCCGACCAGGCTCATCTCGCCGCGCACCACGTTCCAGAACTGCGGCAGTTCATCGAGGCGTGTGCGCCGCAAGAAGCGTCCGACGCGCGTCACGCGCGGATCGCCTTCCACAGCCAGGCGCGCCCCTCCATCGGCCTCCGCATCGCGCTGCATGGTGCGGAATTTATAAATCCTGAAGCGGTGGCCGCCCTTGCCCAGCCGTTCTTGCGAGTACAGAATCGGCCAGCCGCTATCCAGCGCGATGGCCAAACTCACGAATGGGAAGAGGGCGCCAAACAGGAGCAGGCCGATCACCCCGCCGATCACATCCATCAGGCGCTTGAGCAGTTCGTAGATCAAACTCACATGGAGCTGATCCACAAAAGAACGGATCAGCCAGTCGGATTCGAGGTGGTGAATGGGCACGCGCTGCGTGATTTCCTCGTACAGGGTGGGCATGCGCGTCACTTCCACGCCGCGCTCCTGGGCATCGAGGAGGATCTGGAACGTGCCGCCCTGAATCTCGCCGGTGATGGCCACCACCAGATCGGAAATGTTGTGGCGCTCCACAATCTCAAGCAGCCGCCGGCTGGGCCCCAGCACCGGGAAGCCGTGAAACGAATGCTTCCTCTTGCGGGGGTCGTCGTCAATGAATCCGACCAGGGTGAAGGGGGGCGGGTTGAGGCGACAATACGCCTCGGCCAGCGTCGTGCCGGCCTTGCCCGCGCCGACGATCAAAACCCGCCGTTGCAACCCGGAGGAGGTGTACAACTGAATATAGGCCATGCGCCAGAGGAGGGTGAGCAGGAAGGCCAGAGCCAGGAAGGCGCCGACGCTGATGCGCGGCAGGTTGTTCGGGTCGCGATTGAAAATGAAGATCAGGGCGTAAATGACGATGCCCACCACGGCAGCCAGGCCCAGGCCGCGCGCCGTCTTCTTGCGGTGGACCGCCGTGTGCGGCTCGTACAATTCCACCATCAGCAGCAGCCAGCCCAGCGGCAATACATAGAACCAGAACGGCGCCTGAATTCTGAGCAGCGCGACAGCCCGCTCGGGTTTGATGCCCGACGAGATCAAAGCGTAGAGGGAATACTGCTTCCAGACGTACAGGGCCAGGAAAGCCGCCAGGAGCGAGGCAATCAAATCGCCCAGCAAGAGCAAGAAGCGATGTTCGCTGGGCTTCAGACGCAGTGGGGAACGCCATGCATTAGCCATGATTTCGGAAGCAAGAAGAGAGCCCGCCCCACAAGAATCCGCTCCCCCAGGCCAGGTGCATCGTGGCCAGCGCCAGCACCAGGCCGGGCAGCAACAGCGGCCTGCCTCGCCGCAGCGCGGCCTGGATTCCGGCCCCCAGGAGCGTTAGCAAATAGAGGAAGAGTTCAATCGTCAGCAGCCATCGCCCGACGGAAGACCACCCCGCGGCCACTGCCAGGACAAACAGGCTGGTCACGAACGTGGGCGGGAGCGCCTGCCGCCAGCGCAGGGTGCGCGGATACATCTGTAGCATCTTGAACTTCCAAAACCCGTATCGCCAGTACTGCCGGGCTAAAGCGGAGAGCGAGGCCCGCGCGAAGTAAATGCTGCGAATCCGAGGGTCGAGCCACACCACCCCGCCATGCTGGCGAATGCGAGCGTTGAATTCGTAATCCTCATTGGTGAGCAACCTCTCATTGAAACCGCCGATCTCCTGGATCAGTTCGCGGCGGAAGGCACCAAAGGGCACGGTATCCACCGCGCCCTCCCGCGCTCCCACCCGATAGCGAGCATCTCCGGCGCCGAGCGGGTGAGCCGCCGCACAGGCAATGGCCTCCGCCATCCACCCCTCCCCGCCGGGCCGAATCTCCCACACCCCGCCGACGTTGGAGCCCTTACCGTCCTCCAGGGCATGCACACAGCGCTCGACGTAATCCGGCGCGGGCAAGGCATGAGCATCGAGGCGCAGGACGATTTGGCCGCGCGAGACAGCGATGGCGGTGTTCAGGGCGGCCGGGATCGTGCGCCGCGCGTTATCCACCACTCGCAACGCCAGGTCGTCATGCTCCCTTTGAAAGTCAGCGAGGATCAGGCGTGTGCGATCTTGAGAAAGCCCGTCTGCCACGATCACCTCCATCTGTGAACGCGGGTAGGTCTGTCTCAACAGGGCGTCCAGCAGGAGGCGAATGGTGGCCTCTTCATTGTAACATGGGACAACGATGGAGACCAACGGGGGCATGGAGAAGCCTCACACGAACTGCCTGCCCGGAAGCAGCTGGCGGCTCTCTCCCTCTGGCTCTTCTCCAAAGGGAGGGGAGACGAAAAGCCGGAAGGGATGAGCGGGCCGGGGATGCGGGGAAGGCGGGATGAACCTGGGGTTTGCCGCTCTCATTTTCTGCCGGGGCAGGTAGTGACGCCTCACGCCGGAGGTCGAAGCGGCAGGTGGACGATAAAAGCCGTGCCCCGCCCTTCGGCGCTGCGAACGCTGATTCTACCACCGTGCGCCTCGGTGATTTCTTTGGCGATGGCCAGCCCCAGGCCAAAGCCATGCCCCTCGCCCCCGCGGCGAGCCGCATCGGCCCGATAGAAGCGCTCAAAGACGTGGGGCAGGGCCTCGGCAGGAATCCCTCTTCCCGTATCGCTCACCGAGATGTGGACCTCACCGCGGTCATGGGCAGCGCGCAGCGTGACCGCTCCGCCGGCCGGCGTGAACTTCAGGGCATTGTCCACCAGGTTAATGAAAACCTGGGCCAATCGGTCGCCATCTCCGAGCAGAGACGGCAGACGGGGCGAGGCCTGGACGGAGAGTTGCACCCCCGCGGCGGAGGCTGCCGGCGTGAATCTCTCTACCACATGGCTCAGCAGGGCCACCATGTCCACCGGCCCCATCTTCAATTCCAGAACGCCGGCATCCAGACGCGCCAGGTCAAGCAGATCGAGCACCATGCGATGCAGGCGCGTCGCCTCGGCATAGATCACCTCGGCCGACTGGCGCAGGGCCTGCTGCGAATCGGCCGTTCCGTCCAGGATGGCCTGTGCGAAGCCCTGAATGGAGGTGAGGGGGGTTTTCAATTCGTGAGAGACATTCGCCACGAAATCGCGCTGTGACTTCTGGGCGGCCTGGACGCGCCGTGTCATGGTGTTGAAAGCGCGCGTCAGTTCGCGCACCTCACGCGGGCCGCGCTCGGGAACGGGGCCGGTCGGGGCGGATGGGAACGAGCGGGCTGCAACCATCACCTGCTGGAGGGGGTCTGCCACCCAGCGAGCGATCCAGAAGGCCAGCCCGAGCGCCAGCAGAAGGGCCAGGATGCCGCCTCCCAGGAGCGGTGGGAGGAGCCCCTCGCTCAAAATAGCCAGCACAGGCACGCGGGGGCGCGGCGCAGCCACTACAAGGCGCCTGCCATCGGGCAATGGGCGCAGTGAAGATAACCATGCCATGCCTGAGGCGTCTCGGATCAAAGTTGGATTTTGAACAAGCGGGCGCCTCGGCCACAACAGGGCCGGAGCCTGCGGCTGGCTGTCGTACAACACCCTGTCATTCGGGTTCAGAAGCAGGATGCGCACATTCAAGGCCTGAGCCAGGGCATCGATCCTTTCCACCCGTAAGAGAAGATCGCCCGCTGCGGGATTCGTCAATGCCTCGGTGGCCGCGGAAAGACGAGCCTCCGTTTGGCGATAGAGCAGAGGGCTGCGCCAGAGGAACAGAAGCAAAACAGTCGCCACCACGCCCAGCGCCGTGACGATCAGGAAGGCATAACTCAACCAGAGCCGTGAACGGAGGGAGGAGAGCATTTATTCGTCTCGGCTGGCTGGGGGAGCAACGACCAGTTTATATCCCACTCCGGTCACGGTTTCAATGCGCGTGCTGGCATCTCCCAGCTTCTTGCGCAGATGCGCGATGTGGACGTCCACGGTGCGCGTCTGGCCGTAGTAGTCGAAGCCCCATGCTTTCTGCAACAGCTGCTCGCGGCTGAGGACCAGGCCGGCATGAACGGCGAGGGTCAGGAGCAGGTCGAATTCCTGGGTGCGCAACTCCAGGGTGCGCTGGCCGAGGCGGGCCTCGCGCCGGCCGGGGTCCAGGATCAGATCCCCGACGCGGATCGGCTTCTGGGGCAACGCGCTCTTTGTCTCGCTGCGGCGGAGGATGGCCTTGACGCGCGCCGCCAGTTCACGCGGGTTGAACGGTTTGGTCAGATAGTCGTCGGCGCCGAGTTCCAGGCCGAGGATCTTATCGATGTCCTCATCGCGCGCCGTCAACATCAGAATGGCCACCGGGTCGCCCTCGGCGCGCAGGCGGCGGCAGACCTCGAAGCCATCCAGTTTGGGGAGCATCACATCCAGCACGATCAGGGCCGGACGCAAACGCCGCGCCGCTTCCAGCGCGCCCTCTCCGTCTCGAACGTCGTGCACGCGAAACCCCTCGCGCTCCAGGTACATGCGCGCCAGTTGCACAATGGATGGCTCATCATCCACGATCAGGATGTGTTCAGAGGGCATGGACAAATCGCAGGGGCCTGCATCCCGGCCTCAATCGCCGTGCGAGACCCTGATCAGGGCCACCGCCTCGATCTCGACCAGGGCGCCTTTGGGCAGGGCCGCCACGGCCACGGTGCTGCGGGCCGGGGGATTCTCGGGGAAGAATTCAGCATAGACGGCGTTCATGTTTGCGAAGTCGTTCATGTCTTTCAAGAAGACGGTGGTCTTCAAGACAAAGGGAAGGCCCGAATCGGCAGCCTCGAGGACCTGTTGGAGGTTATTCAATACCTGGCGCGTTTGGGCCTCGACCCCGCCCTCTACGAGTTCGCCCGTTGCCGGATCGATCCCGATCTGGCCGGCGGTAAAGACCAGCGCCTGATTGCGCACCGCCTGCGAATAGGGGCCGATCGCAGCAGGCGCCTTATGGGTGGAAATGATCTTCTTGCCTTCGGTGGTGAACATGCTGTTCCTCGCAAGGGGGAGATGAATGGCTGCGGCTCATGGAGCACGCCTCCCCAAGAGTATACAACCGGGCGGCGGCAGAGGCAATAGCCGCAAAATTATGGCTTTCTGTAATTACCTACCTGTCACTGCGAGCGAGCGTGGCAGTCTCCTCGCAAATGCTGGCGATTGCTTCGGGCTGCGCCCTCGCAATGACACACGCTGGCGGGTTTCTTCCCGCTTTTGGCTGCCGGTAGGTAGTTACGGCTTTCTCAAGCAAAGATGTGTCGCTGCGAGGAGGGCGCTTTTTGCCCAACCGAAAGTCTCCTCGCCCGGCAGGGGATTGCTTCGCCAACAGGCCATGCAAAAGATATGGGCAATCACCAGCCGGCAAATACACGGAGACGCGAGCGGGTCGCGTCTCCGTGCATGTAGGAAGAGGGGGAAGTTATTGTGCGGTAGGAGGATCGGCCTGGCGCAAAGCCTGCACGGCCTCACGCAACGCTCGCGCCGGCCCCCGCAACAAGTCACGGATTTGTTTGAGCGTCTTGCCCAAGTCCTCGACCGTCTGTCGTGCCCGGGCTGCGTCGGTGACTCGGCCCGAATCGTCGAAGCCCTTGTGCGAGGCCAGGATGCCCTTGCCGCTCTGGTAAAGCGGGCGCGCGCGCTTCACGGCCTCTGCCAAAGCATCCAGGGCGGCCTGCACGGCGGTTGTGTCCTTTCCGTTTGCTTTTGCCCTGTCAAGCCGCTGTTGCGCCTCGGGAATCCACGCCTCGGCCCGCTCCAGGAGAGGGCCCAACCTCTCGTAGGCGGTCTGCTCTCTGGCCCAGATTCTCTCCAGCCTCTCGTCCGCAAGCGGCGCCTGTGGCGTGGGCGGTTCGGGGACGGCGGCGTGAGCACGCGCTCCCGGCAAGGCACTCCACCCCAAGACCGTGATCAGCGCCATCAACGGAATCTTCTTGAACCTCATCGCCATCGTTGACATGTGAGCCTCCTTTTTGGCAATTGCCTGCCCACTCCCTCCACTGCTTCTGGGCGGAAGTGTCACAGACGGGCAGGTGGTTACTCTCTTACACAGTCGCGATGGTACACCAGGGAGGTTGTCGCCCTGTTATGGTCGTGTAAAAATCCTGTAAATCTCGCTTTGGGAGACATCCGCAAGACGGAGGGCAACCCTGCTGCCCGAAACACGCGATGTTCCGAATCAATCGGCGCGGCTGCGGCGTTGAACCATCAGCATGGTCAGGTCATCGGCCAGGGGAGTGTTGCCCACAAAATCGCTGAGGCGGCTTTCAATGGCCTTCAGGGCCTCCTCTGCGGAGGTAAAGGGGGCCGATCGAATGGCCTCGATCAGGCGCGCCTCGCCGAACCAATCTCCCTCCGCAGAGAACGCCTCGGTCAATCCGTCCGTGTAGAACAACACGCCCTCCCCTTCAGCGAGGAGGAGGGTGCGCTCGCCGATCCCCTCTGTCTCCGAAACGCCCAGGGCGATGCCCGTGCGGCTCAGTCTTTCGACCGCTCCATCCAACCGTCGCCACAAGGGCGGGTTATGGCCCGCATTGGCATAGGTCAATGTGCCGTTGCCTGGATCGAGCACGGCGTACACTGCGGTAACGAACATGCCCTGCCGCGTATCGGGCAACAACAGCGTGTTGACGCGCTGCAAGGCTTCGGCGGGCGAGGAGGTCTCGAGCACGGCCGCCCGCACCAGGGTACGGGTGAGGGCCATGAAGAGCGCCGCCGGGACGCCTTTGTCGGCCACGTCGGCGATGAAGAGTCCCAGGCGCCGCCGGGGGAGTTCGAACACGTCGTAGAAATCGCCGCCCACCTGCCGCGCCGTCTTCCAGCGCGCCGCCAGGTTCCAGTTCGGAGGCTGAGGCAATGATTCTGGAATGAACGTTTGTTGAATCTGGCGCGCCAGTTGCACTTCCGCCTCCAGCCGTTCGCGCCGCACCGTCTCCTGTTGCAAACGATCGTTCTGGATGGCCAGCGCGGCCTGCTGAGCAATACCCTGCACAATCTCCAGCCGACGGCCGCGAAAGCGCCGTGCCCCGCTTGCCTCTTCGAGAAGCAAAACGCCAAACACATCGGACTTGATGGAGAGCGGCGCCGCGATCAACAGACGTTCCGCCTCCGCCTCGACCCGCTTCTCCCGAGGGGCCCTGAGGTGTTTCCACATTTCGGGAGCGTCCTTGGGCCGCAAGGGGCGCGCGAGCAAGCGATTCTGGCGGCGTGCTGCATCGAGCAGGGGAAATTCCCCGATCTTGAACTCGCCTTCCCACAGGGCACGGCGCGCCTCGTCATGCAGTCCATACTCATGGGCGGGGACAAACGCCTGCCGTGTTTCATCCCACAGATACAGGAGGGCGCGTGCCACGCCCACCAGAATCGGCAGGATGCGAACGATCGTGCCCAGGATTTCGTCCAGGTCATTCAGGCTCACAATGGCCTGCGCCGCCTGCAACAAGGCCGCCGAGGCATAGGCCTGCTCCTGCGCGCTGTCATAAAGCCGAGCGTTCTCGATGGCCACGGCGGCGTAGCCGGCGAAGGTGGTGATCATGGCCTGGGCTTCATGCCCATAACGGCGCGGGGTATGATGGGCGAGGGCTATGAGTCCCAGGGGTCGCTCTCCAATGCGCAGCGGGGCTGCCAGCGAGGAATAATCCGGCTCGAAGCCGGCGGCCAGTCCCAAGGGCCACAGCGGGTCATCCGGCTTGCGGAGAGTGGGGCCTTCTGCCAGGAGTGCTGCTGCGAAGGCAATCGCCGAGTTAGGGTCAGAAAGGCGTGCCCGTTCCACGGCCTGCCCATCCAGGCCGTGAACAGCCGCGAGATAGAGTGCGCCTTCCTCATCCAAAAGCCACAGGGCCGAGGCATCCACCGGCAAATTGCGCTCCAGTTCGTTCAAGATGGCCTCCAGCACCTGATCCACCCCAACGTTGGACGAGAGCAAGCCGGCCACCTCCCGCAAACTATCCGCCACCTGACGGCGCCACCGCTCGGAGCGATACAGATCCGCATTGCGGATGGCAGCCGCGATGGTATCGGCCACGGCCTCGAACATCAGACGGTCGTCCTCCGTGAAAGCAGCCGGCTTATCGGACTGGATATCGAGGACGCCCAGCACGCGCTCTCCGAACACCAGGGGCACACACAGTTCGGCGCGGGTGTTCCTGGGCGGCAGCGGCGAAGGACGATACAACGGCTCCTGAGTGACATCGTTGGCCAGCACCGTCTGTCCCTGGCGGGCCACGAACGGGATGAGGCCGTGAGGATCATCCAGAGAAAGGGTATATCCCTCCAGCGCTCGACTGCGTTTGCCACTGCCGGCCTCGTAGACGATCAGACGCCGATTGGGATGGACGGTAAAGAGGTGGACATAGGCATAACCGAGGCGCGCGTGAATGAGCGCCGCCACCCCGTTCATCAACTCTCCAAGATCGAGCGTGGAGGTGACGCCGCGACTCACCTCTGCCACCAGGGCCAGTTGCTCTGCCCGGCGGCGAAGGTCGCTGTACAGGCGCGCGCTCTCGACAGCGCGCGCGATGTTGTCGGCCAGCGCTTCAAGCACCAGCAAGTCGTTGGGGTGAAAGGCATGGACACGATCGGACTGGACATCCAGCACGCCCAGGATGTGGTCCTCGACTCGCAGAGGGATCACCGCTTCGGAACGTGTGGCCGGCAGGGAGCGAATGTGACGATAGCGTGCCTCGGCGCGCACATCGGCGGCAACCAGGCGTTGGCCGCTGGCCGCGGCCTCTCCAATGAGGCCCTGCCCCACGTCAACCTCCAGAGGCGGCGCCGGCCGCGCGCTCCGGCCGCGAGACCTCATGGCACTGGCGCGAAAACGCAAGCGCCCTGCCCCCGGCTGGAGGGTGAAGATGGCCACGTAATAATAGTGGAACGTCTTCCGGATTTGTTCGACCACGCGGCGTGAGAGCACATCGATATCCAGCACGCTGGCGATCTGTGCGCTCACCTCGCGCACCAGGTTCAACTGCCCCAGCCGAAAGCGCTCCACCTCGGCGCGATGCGCGGCAGACAACCCCACCGCCGCGATGCCGGCCAGGCCCTCCAGAAGTTCGATTTCCTCTTTTTCGAAATCCGGACCTCGGGGGCGGGTCACCTGAATGGCGCCCAGGAGCAGGCCCCGATCCTCAATGGGCAGAGCCACCCATGCTCCAGGAGCGGTCGCCCTGCGCCGGCGGTGCGAAAGGATTACCTTCCTCTTCTCGATCGCGCGGCGCATGCCCTCCAGGCGCGGCCGCGACGGGAACAAACGTTCCCCCTGGCTGCCCGGCAGGCGGAACAAATTCTCATGCAGCCAGAGGCCCACCTTTCCGCCCACCAGGCGACGGGTCATGGCCACGATGCGATCGCGCTGATCGGCCAGCGAGTGTGCGCCGGCCAACTGCTCCCCCAGAGCGAGCATCTCGCGCCAGTCCACGGAGGCCGGAGGACGAGAGATGGTTGTCACGGCTAGCCCCTCCGTTTGATGAGCGTCAGGCGGTTGCCCGACGGCGTAACCTGGTACCTCACCTCATCCACCAGTTTGCGCATCAGATAAATCCCCAATCCACCGACCTTGCGCTCAGACAATCCGGCCTGAACATCGGGCGCCGGAGCCTGAGAAGGGTCGAAGGGCCGGCCCCGATCCAACAAGGTGACGACGAGGCGATCCCCATCCACATCACAAGTCAATTCTATCGATTCTCCCTCCCGACCCTCGTAAGCGTGCTCGATGATGTTGGAAGCAGCCTCATCCACAGCCAGTTGCATGGCATATACCCCCCAATCCGAGAAGCCGGCTGCCCGTGCCTCCCGACCCACACAGGTGCGTATCTCGTCCAGGTACTCGAAGCGAGCCGGAAAAGCAATAGAAGTCATGAGCAGAAGAAAAGCCGCCCTGGGCGAATCGGAAGGCGGCCGGCGTGCAAGACGATCCTCGATGGGATCTCAAAAACTGCCCACCGCTTGCAGTGCGTCCGGAAATGTTTTGAACAACGGGGTCAGGCCGGTCAGATTCAGCGCCTCGCGAATACGCTCCGGCACAGAGGCCAGATACACCTCGCCGCGATTGTATCGCCGGCACTTCCGTTGGGCAGCCAGTAAGGCTCGAAAGCCGGCGCTGGACATATACTCGACACGACGCATATCCACCACAATCCTGTAAATTCCTCTTTCCATCAGAGCCTCCAGGGCGCGGCTCAATTGGGGCGCTGTCAGGCTATCTATGTGCCCGTTGAGGGAAACCAGACTGCAACGTTTGAAATCCTTGACATCGATCTCCATGGCTTATCCTCCATGCTGAGTGTATCGCTCACCCAAGACGAGCGAATTATATCATGGGCGCATTTGGGGCCTCATCCCGCTGCCGCCAGCAGTCGGCGCAGGCTGACTTCGTGGAAGCAGCCCGCCATTGGAATGGCCGCGCGGAGGGTGCCAGAGGCAGGGTACGAAGTTGCGGCGGGGCACAGATTCTTCTTTGGAAAAGCTATGTCCCGCACGGGCCGGTAATTGACACGCCTTCCTTCTTCGTGTATGCTTTACCCTGTCCGGGCAGGCCCGGCGCGGCAGAGCCTTGCGAACCCCGCCAGGATCGAAAGATAGCAACGGTAAGGAAGTGCCTCTGGCTGTTGCCGATCTCCTGCTCGGACCTTGAAAATGGCCCTCCGTTTATGCCACGCTGGCTCCTGCTCCTTCTGCTTGCCTCCACCGGCCTTGCCCTGGGGCTGCTGTATGGCTGGGTGATCGAGCCCGTCCAATTTGTGGATACTGCTCCGGCCTCGCTGCGCGCCGATTATCGCAGCGATTACGTGCTGATGGTAGCCGAGGCCTATCATGCCGACCATGATGTGGAACGGGCTGCCCGGCGTTTGAGCATCTTTGGAGGCGAGGCGCCGGGCGCCATTGCCTCCCAGGCCATTCAGTTCGGACAGGCAAACGGGTACGCCCCGAACGATCTTTCCCTGCTCCAGGAACTGGCGCGCGCCATGCAAACCTATCAGCCCCAGCCGGCGAACAGGAACACGCCATGAAGCGCTGGATGGAAGCGTGCGCGGCACTGCTGGCCGGCTTCGGTTTGGGACTGGCATACGCCTGGCTCATCTCCCCCGTTCGCTATCTGGATACCACGCCCGACACCCTACGAGCCGATTTCAAGGACCAGTTTCGCGTGGTGATTGCCGCCTCTTACGCCTCCAGCCGCGATCTGGCTCGCGCCCGGGCGCGCCTTGCCCTGCTGGGGGATGCCAACGCCATAGATACACTCACCGCCCAGGCCCAACGCATGCTGGCTGCCGGCGAGCCGTTCGAGATCGTACAACAGTTGGCCCTGCTGGCGACAGACCTGCAGCGCGGCACGGCCAGCCTGGTTTCTCCCACCCCACCGCAGCCCACGGCCGAGCGGGAGTCGCCGGCTCCGCC
>JBBIKK010000057.1:7500-18093 GCA_037445475.1 Chloroflexota bacterium | reverse complement strand
ACTGCGCCTGAATCGTCATCCGTCCGCCGTGCGCTTCGACGATTCCCGTCACGGCGAGAATGTCTTGCACGTGGCGCTCGAAGAATTGCGGCTGGTGGTAATCGTCTTTGCCGCTTCCATAGCCCTGCGCGGTTTCGCCCATCGGTTCGATGTGCATTCCGATGGTGAACAGGAGGACGGCGGGACCGCTCGCAGGCGTTGCTGTCGCTTCATGCTGGACCTCGGGCCGGGCTGCCGTTGCGGGAGGCTGATCCTCCGCCGGGGCGGTGGTTGGGGTGGCGACCGTGCCGCCGAGCGAGCAGGCGAAGGAGAGGGTGGCCATCAAAGCCAAAAGAAGAAGCAAACGTTTCATGATGTAATCTCCTCGTTTTGATTGAGTATGCATCCGCGCTGTAAAGAGAGAGTTTGGGAGTTGTAAATTTCTGGTAAAAATATAGCGTTCCAAAGCCTTTTCATTCTATCGCGCAGCGCCTTCAGCCATGCATCCACGAGCGGCCTGTCCGTCGGGATCGTGGCCGGGAGGGACCAGGCGTGGAATTCCGTTTTTGTCTACGATGAAGTCGCCGCCGGGTTGGGGGCTCATCGCCGTGCGAGTCGTGGAACTCGCCGCGCGGCAACCGGCGTTCGGTATAGAGCCACACCAGGCGCGGATGCCAGGCGTGCAGACGCCAACGTTCGAGCCCATAGGTTTTGCACAGGGCGCGCTCAGAGTCGAGCAGAACGGTGAATGTGCCGCAGACCTCACTCACCCCTGTTGAACGGTTGGAAACGTTCCATGTTGCGGGATAAATTCCGCGCTACGATGTAACGGTACCTTTGGGTGGCCTTGCTGTGGCAGAAGTGGGGTTAAAATACAGGCAACCCTGGTTGAATCCAGGGGCGACGCCAGGCATGGCCGAGAATCACACGAAATTTCTGCTCGAACTTCTGACCCAGATCAATCGCCAGGTGGTCTCGGCGTTGGATTTGCGCACCGTGCTCCAGCGCCTGTTGTCTGCCGCCCTGGAGAACGTCGGAGGAGAGCGCGGCAGCATCGTTGTGCTGGATGAGAACGGCAAGCCTCTGGATGCCACCATCATCTACGGCAAGAGCCTGCATGAACACACCATTCAACAGCTGAAGGAAACAGTGGACCGCGGCCTGGCAGGATGGGTGATCCGCCACCGCAAGGCAGCCCTCATTCAGGACACCAGCACGGATGAGCGCTGGCTGCAGCGTCCGGATGACACGCGCCCGCGCGGCAGTGCAAAATCGGCCCTGTGTGTGCCGCTTCTGGCGCGCGAGCAACTGGTCGGGGTGCTCACTCTGGTCCATCCCGTGCCCAACGCCTATGGCCGCGAACATCTCGAGCTCATGCAGGCCATCGCTGACCAGGCCAGCATCGCGGTGCTCAATGCGCGTCTATATACCGAGAGCCTGCGCCAGGCGCGCATCATGACTGCTCTGGCCGACAGCGCGGCGGCCTTCAGCGCCTCGCTCCAAGTGCGCGAGGTATGGCAGCGCGTGCTCAGCCAGACTCTCCAGGCGCTGCAGGTGGAAACAGCGGCTCTCGGCTTGCTGGAAGGAGCCGAGCAAGGCCTGGTCTTTCATGCGGCTGCCGGGCGCAACGCCGGCAACATCATTGGGCAACACCTTCTCCCCGGCGAGGGGTTGGTGGGGCAGGTGCTTCGTGAAGGCCGGGGATTGATCGTTCCCAACGCGGAGGAGGATCAACGCTATCTCGAGGCCGAGCGCTTCGCCGGCATCGAGACGCGGGCCATCGCCATCGCGCCGATCCAGTCTCAGGGGAAGACGATCGGTGTGCTCGAAGCCATCAACCCGATCTCCGGCGCCTTCGACGCGGATGCTCTGACCGTCATGACTGGTCTGGGCGGCCTGGCCGGCACGACCATCCGCAACGCTCAACTGTTCGAACAGCTGCAAAAAGCTCACCAACGCTATCGTGAACTGTTCGAAGAAAGTATTGACCCCATCTTCATCAGCGACTGGCATGGAAGGATCCTGGAAGCCAATCAAGAGGCCATTCGTCTGAGCGGCTTCGGCGCCGAAGAATTACACCGCATGAACCTTGAGCAACTCCACGAAGTCAACTGGACCAAAGTGGGGATAGAGTTCGAGCATTTGCGCGACGAGAAGGAGTGCACCTACGAATCTATCCTGCAGCGAGCCGACGGGAGCAAGGTGCCGGTGGAGGTGCACGCGCGGCGTGTCGAATTCCAGGATGTGGATTCCATCCGCTGGATCCTGCGCGACATCAGCGCGCGCAAGGAACTCGATTCCCTGCGCGACGATCTGACCTCCATGATTTACCATGATCTGCGCTCGCCGCTGGCCAATATCATCTCGGCCCTCGACCTCTTGAGCAGCAAAGTCGAACAGGATGAAGCGGCGCGCTCGATCTTGAACATCGCGGTTCATTCGACGGAGCGCATTCAACGTCTGATCAATTCCCTGCTCGATCTCAGCCGGCTGGAGGCGGGCCAGGCCATCGAGACTTTGCAAAGCGTGGAACCTCAAATGCTGATCGAAGCAGCCAGGCGCGAGGTGCTATCCACCGCTAGCAGCCGGCATCAGACGATCGAGACCCGCCTCGCCGACGCATTGCCCTGCGTATGGGTAGATGCCGAAATGATTCGCCGCGTCCTCATCAACCTGTTGGAAAACGCCATCAAGTTTTCGCCCATGGATGCCAGGATCGAAATTGGCGCCCAACAACAGGAACAGGCTGTGCTGTTTTGGGTCAAGGACAGTGGGCCGGGCATCCCGCCCGCGGAGCATGAACGCATCTTCGAGAAGTTTGCGCGCCTCAAGGGCAAAGGCAGGCCCGGCGGGCTGGGAATCGGTCTGGCCTTCTGTCGAACGGCTGTCCGGGCGCATGGGGGGGAAATCTGGGTGGAGAGCGAGGAAGGAAAAGGGGCCAAATTTATCTTCAGACTGCCTGCTGTGAATGCAAAGTGAGGGTAAAATAACCATCGCCAGCGTTCCCTCGCCCCTCAGCGGGAGAAAGCCTTGAGGCGAGGGCGGGAGATTCCATGCAATCTATAGCCGATAACGTTTACATTGAGGACCATTACCTTGGGGTAACCCTTGGGGTCATCGTGCAACCACAGGGTTTGATCCACGTTGACGCTCCGCCCTCCCCCGAAGACAGCCGTGCCTGGCGGGCGGCCCTGATGAGTCTAGGGGGCGGCCCCGATCGCCTGCTCATCAACCTCGACGCCCATCCCGATCGCACCCTGGGAGCGCGCGCGATGGACTGCCTCGTTGTGGCCCACGAAAGGACAGCGCAGGTATTTCGCGCTCGCCCGATCACATTCAAGGCCCAGGGTACTGAGACGGGGGCAGATTGGGAGACCATCCCCGGCCTCGGTACGGTGCGGTGGGCCCCGCCCGAGCTCTCGTTCTCCAGGCGCATGGAAATCCACTGGGGGAAATCGCCCGTGCTCCTTGAGCATCACCCGGGGCCCACACCGGGCGCCATCTGGGCGATTCTGCCGCTGGAGAAAGTGGTCTTCCTCGGCGATCTGGTGCTGAAGAACCAACCCCCTTTTCTGGCGCACGCCGATCTGCCATCCTGGCTCGAGGCATTGGACGTGCTTCTGAGTTCGGCCTATCGCGGCTTTACCTTTATCAGCGGACGCGGCGGGACGGTCTCCACAGCGCTCCTCAAGACACAAAGGGAAACGATTAAATACATTCACGAGCGACTGGAGAAGATGGCCTCCCGAAAGCAGCCACCCGCGGCGACCGAGAAACTGCTCGAACCGCTTCTGAGCAGACACAAACTTTCTGCCGCGCGTCACAAGCAATACGCGCAGCGACTGCGCTATGGGCTATGGCACTACTATACACGACATTATCATCTTGGCAGTGCCGCTGAGGAGTAGATGGACCAACGTTTCCTTCCCCTCCTTGAGCTCCGGCGCGGCCACATCGCGGAATCCATTCATTACGGCGCAATTGCAGTCGTGGATTCTCATGGCCATCTTCTTTACTCCTATGGCGACCCCCAGACGGTCGCTTTTTTGCGCTCGTCGGCCAAGCCCCTGCAGGCTCTCCCCTTTGTCGAGCGCGGCGGGGTTCAGGCTTATGGGTTGACCCAGGAAGAGCTGGCTCTGATCTGCGCCTCCCATGAGGGATCGGAAGAACACATGCGGGTCGTGCATAGCCTTCAGTCCAAAGCAGGCATATCGGAAAACGATTTGCAGTGCGGCGTACATATGCCCGGCGATCCTGCAGCGTACAGAGCCTTGATTCTCCGCGGCCAGGCGCCAACCCCCAACCGCAACAACTGTTCGGGCAAGCACAGCGCCATGCTGGCGCATGCCAAAATGCGCGGCCTGCCACTCGATACCTACCTCGACATTCAGCACCCCATTCAGCAAGACATTCTCGCCGCGTTGGCCGAGATGTGCTGCTATCCAAAGGACAAAGTAGAAATCGGTACCGACGGCTGCTCGGCCCCCAATTTCGCCGTGCCCCTCTACAATGCCGCCCTGGCCTTTGCACGCTTATGCGATCCGCACGATCTTCCACAGGCGCGGGTCCACGCCTGCCAACAGATCACCGCCGCCATGACGGCTCACCCTGAAATGGTCAGCGGGCCGCGGGAATTCGATTGCCGTCTGATGCAGGTTGGGCAGGGCCACATCGTGTGCAAACGCGGCGCGGAAGGGTACCAGGCCATTGGCCTGTTGCCAGGAGCGCTCGGCCGCGCTTCGCCCGGCATAGGGATTGCTTTCAAGATCATGGATGGCGATTTATCATCTCGCAACCCGAATCTTGAGCTGCATCATCGCGCCCGCCCGCCGGTAGCGATCGAAATTTTGCGTCAGATTGGCGCGCTGAAGGCCGGTCAATTGCAGGCCCTGGCCGGATTCGGCCCGCGGCAACAACTCACAAATCATCGTGGGCTGGTGACAGGAGAGTCGCGCCCGATCTTTGAATTGGCGCGCAATACGTGCTGAGCCGGCGTTGGGGTATAATGCGATTAACTGCGTAAGGTCAGGAATATGTCATTCACCGTCTCGGATTTCCGCGAGTGGATCCGCATCCTCTACGAGCACCCCGAGTGGCGTGATGAGTTGCGCCGTCTGGTGCTGAGCGAGGAGCTGCTCAAATTGCCGGAGGCCATGCGTCGCCTGGAAGAGAGCGTGCAACGGCTGAGCGAAGCCGTGCACGAACTGTGGGAGGCCGTTCACCGCCTGGCCGAGGCGCAGCAACGCACCGAGCAGCGGGTGGATCGTTTAGAGATCGCCGTGGCCGAACTGGCCGAGGCGCAACGACGCACCGAGCAGCGGGTGGAGGAACTGGCCGAGGCGCAACGGCGCACCGAGCAGCGGGTGGAGGAACTGGCCGAGGCGCAACGGCGCACCGAGCAGCGGGTGGAGGAACTGGCCGAGGCGCAGAAGCGCAGCGAGGAGCACCTGACGCGCCTGGGCAAGGCGGTGGGGGAACTCCAGCGCGCCTTCGGCTCCACCGTCGAGGAGGAGGCTGCCAGCGTGGGTGCGGTCATCCTGCGCCGCAAGGGCTACCGCCTCTTGCAACCGGCCTTCTCCCTGGCCCTGGATGGCGAGGTCGATGTGGTCTTGCCGCTGGAAGACCGCGGCGGGGCGCGTCTGTGGGCGGTGATCGAGGCCAAGGCGCGCCTGAGCCAGCGCGATGTGCAGCGCTGGTCGCAGCGCATGCGTTCAGCCGGCTGGCGCAGGCGCCTGGCGCGGGAGGGGATCAAGGGCCCCTACCTGGTGTATGCCTACAGCATTCGCGCCGACCTGGGCGCTCAGGAGATGGCCGAGCAGGAGGGCATCGGGCTGCTGCGGAGCGACGGGGAAACGCTGGCCCCGCGCGGCCTGATCGAAGCCATCTAAAGGGAACCTGTTATCCAGCCCGCCTGAGTGATCGCAATGTTTGTAGCGCGGGATTTACCCCGCAACCCAAAAGCAGAAATGTCGTGCCACGAATCTTCGCGCTTGTGACCATTCTCAAGGACAATACTATACAAGGCGTGATTCTTCATCTTGCTGGGCATTCCAGCGGAGGCATCGTTTCGATACAAGGCCTGCTACGAAGCCTCCCCCTAACAGCACGCTTGCCTCGCCCATCAGATAAAGCCAGGCGGTCTTACGGCGCAGATAGAAGGCAAAGGTGCGAATTATCTTGTTGTCACGCGTGAGCGACCAGGAAAAGGGACGGAATTGACTTTGCTGGTACTTCAGGAAGCCCATGAAGCCTCCCAGCCCCGTCCGATCTCTCAGGAAAGCGTCGATAGAGAGTGCTGCGCTGGTTCGGCTTGCAGAGTGGGCCGCTTCGATTTTTGCGATGACGTTTGAACGGAAGACAGAATATTCAACGTAGTGGAATGTGAGAAGGATTGTCAATCCCATGATCAGTCCGCCCCAGGCGCGGCCGAGAGCCTTTGTGGCTCCAAAGAATCTTAGGAAGAAAAGATACAGAACTGTGCCAATGAGCAGCAGGATGAAAGGGAAGATAAAAAGTACATAAACATGCTCCCCGATAAGATATCCGATCAGGCCGGCAGTAACGCCGCTCAAAATGGCCGCGAGCATGAGCAAAGGTTTTTCGATAGACATGGGTGCCTCCGCCATGATTATACTGGTAGTTGGATAGATGTTTGGCGAGATGCCGTGTGCCCTGCCTGCTCGCCGGCAACATGCTGCTGGTCAAGATGAACTGGCTTGAAGTCTCCCTCATCGTCAACGATGAATTGGCTGAGGCGGTGGCTGACGTGCTTGCTCGTTTCGCGCCGCAGGGGGTCGTGCTGGAGAGCCGCGAGATCGCTTTTACCAGCGATGAAGATGAGGGCACCCCCACGGGGTGCATGGTCGTGCGCGCCTATCTGCCCATGGACGAACACATCGAGAAGACGCGACAGAAACTCGAGGAGGCTCTCTACTTCCTGGGCAGGATTCGGCCGTTGCCTGCGCCCACGTTTACATCCATTGCCGATCAAGACTGGATGGAGACCTGGAAGCAGAACTACAAGCCCATCCCGATCGGCAGGCGGTTGCTGGTTCTCCCGGCATGGTTCGATTCGCCAGAGCCGCAGCGCATTCCCATTCGGATTGAGCCCGGCATGGCCTTCGGCACCGGCACGCACCCGACGACCCAATTGTGCCTCGTACTAATAGAACAAGCCTTCGATGACCAGGCTGCCGGTGGGAGACGGCTCGCCCTCCGCCGTGCGCCCTCTGCGCTTATTGACGTCGGTTGTGGTTCCGGGATCCTTTCCATTGCCGCGTTGAAACTTGGTGCAACGGTTGCCTTGGGCGTTGACCTCGATGCTCAAGCCATCGAGAATGCCCGGCGCAACGCGCAGATCAACGGCTTGGGGCAGGAAATGATCCTTGAAGTGGGCTCCGTCAAAGACATCCTCGAGGGGAGGTTTGCCCTTGCCTCCGCCCCACTGGTGGTCGTGAACATCTTGGCGCCTGTCATCATCCGCCTTCTCGATGAAGGACTGGCGAAGTTGGTGGAACCGGGCGGGAGCCTCATCCTGAGCGGAATCTTGCTCGAACAGGAGAGGAGTGTGGCCGAGGCTGCCCAGGGCAGGGGCTTGAAAGCGGGCGAGAGGCGCCAGAGGGGAGATTGGGTCGCCCTGACTTATCATCTTTGACGATCTTCGACCTGCCCGCAATTCTGTGCTATCATACAGCGTAGCATGAATCGTCGCCATCTGGTCTATTATCTACTGCTCAACGTCTTCGTCTCGGCTTGCGTCACCTCGGCCATTCTGTACTGGTACGATCGCAATTATCGCGCCGTGGCGCTGCCCCCGCTCGCAACGGCATCCCTTTCCACGAGTGAGATGCCGTCCGCCGCGACCGTTCCTGCCGGAACGGTCCGCATCATCAGCGTGGTAGGCGCAGGCACACTGACGGCCGAGACTGTGACCATCCAGTACAAAGGCGATGGCGAGCTTGACCTGACGGGCTGGCGTCTGAAGGATGCGGACGGGAACGTCTTCACCTTTCCACCTTTCAAGTTGTTCAGGAATGGCGCGGTGCAGGTTCACACGACCAGCGGGACGAACACCGCCATTGATCTGTACTGGGGCAGACGTCAGGCCGTCTGGCAACCTGGCGAAACAGCCTTGCTGACCGATGCCGGCGGGAATGTGCTCGATGCGTATCCTGTGCCGTAATGGATGTAAACTATAGCCCAGGAAGTGCTTGCCATGTCACAGGCTCTTTACCGCAAGTATCGCCCGCGCAACTGGGACGAGGTCGTCGGGCAGGAACACATCGTCCAGACGCTCAAGAACGCCATCGCTGCCGATCGCGTTGGCCATGCCTACCTGTTTGCCGGCCCGCGCGGCACGGGCAAGACTACCCTGGCTCGCTTGCTAGCGAAGGCGGCCAATTGCCTGGCTGAGGATCGTGCCAAACGTCCCTGCAATGAATGCGAGAACTGCCGGGCGGTCAACGAGAATCGCTTTCTTGACCTGATTGAAATTGATGCCGCCTCGAACACCGGTGTGGATGATGTACGCGACCTGCGCGAGAAGATCAACTTTGCACCCTCGCGGGGCAGGTTCAAGATTTACATCATCGATGAGGTACATATGCTCTCCACCGCCGCTTTCAACGCTCTGCTGAAAACGCTGGAGGAACCACCGCCACATGCCATCTTCATTCTGGCCACCACCGAGGCGCATAAAATTCCTGCCACCGTCCTCTCGCGTTGCCAGCGGCATGAGTTTCGGCGCGTCGCTCTCAACGATATTGTGAAACAACTCAAGCACATTGTCGCGGCGGAACACATCGCCGTGGAGGACGAGGCATTATCCCTCATTGCCCGCCAGGCGACCGGCTCCTTTCGCGATGCCATCTCGTTGCTCGATCAACTGGCCTCCGCTGGAACAGCCGTCACGCTTCAGTTGGCGCAAGCCGTCTTGGGCACAGCCACCAGCCAGGCCGTGCTCGACCTGATCGCCTCGTTGCGGGCGCGGGATTCGGCGCACGGCCTCGCAATCATTCATCAGGCCCTCGATGCGGGCGTGGATGCGCGCTCCCTGGCGCGTCAGGTGGTGGACTATCTGCGCGGTCTGATGTTGATCCAATTGGGCAACCCGCAGCACGTCGAGGCCACACGGGAAATCCAGGAATGCATGGGGCGCGACGCGGCCTCGCTCCCAACGTCCGTTGTGCTGCGCTGGATGAAGGCCTTCAACCATGCGGCGGTGGATACGCGCGGCGGATGGCTTCCCGCCCTCTCGCTGGAACTGGCCTTTGCTGAGGCCCTGGAGATTCTGGGCCCTCCTGCCGCGCCTTCCTCGGACCCCGGGCCGGTCGGCGCTCAAAAGGCCGTTTCCGCGCCCCCGGCCGCGGCGGCCCAGGCGGGCCCCGCGGCGAATCCTCCTTCGAGCCGGGCCACATTGGAAAACCTGGCGAGGGCCTGGAAGGATATTCACGCTGCCATCAAGCCGGCTCAGCCGGCCCTGGCGGCACTGCTCAACTCTTGCAAGCCGGTGGAGTTGCGCGGCGATGAATTGGTGTTGGGCTTTAAATCAGAAGTGGTGCGCTCGCTGATGGATAAGCCGGAAAACCTGAACACAACCCGCCGCGTGATTGAGAAGATGTTTGGTGTGCATTTGAGGATCCGCTGTGTTGTGATGAATGCACAGGGCAGGCTTCCGCCCGATGTGCCCGCGGACGGCATGGTGGCCACGGCCTTGGATTACGGCGGCGAGATCGTGGATGTGTGAGGGGATGGGCACTGGAGATCGTTGACAACATCACCGAACGCGGTGACGGCTCGGGCCAATGACACAGGCGGAGCCATGTGATGAAGGTGAAAACGAGGTAGATATGGCAAAGGGATACAATCGTTCGGTCGCTGGCCAGCAAGGCGGGATGATGGCGCAGATTCAACGCATGCAGCAACAACTGGCCGAGGCGCAGGCAAGGCTTGCCGAGGAAACCGTTACCGCAACGGCGGGCGGCGGCGCGATCAAGATCATCATGAGCGGCGATCAGAAATGCAAGGCGGTGGAGATTTCTGCTGAGCTGCTGAGGGAGGCTGATGCCGAGATGCTCCAGGACTTGCTCCTCTCGGCTGTCAACCTGGCGCTCGATCAATCGCGTCAACTGGCGAGTGAGCGCCTGGGGCCGCTGGCCGGCGGGCTTCCGTTTTAGGATTTTCGGGTTTATGAGGTTTGCGCGTTTGTCCAGGGAGGCGCTTGAGCCTTTCAGCCTTTGAGGCGCTCAGTGTTCCCCCCTTCCAGCATCTAAACCCTTATGTTGCTTCCTGAACCCATCCAGAGTTTGATCACGGCTTTCGAGCGCCTGCCGGGCATTGGTCCCAAATCGGCCTCGCGGCTGGCCTTCTTCCTGCTGCGGGCGCCGGACGAGGTGGCACAGGACCTGGCCGAGGCGCTCACGGATTTGAAGGAGAAGATTGCCTTTTGTGAGGAATGCTACAACCTCACGGAGGCCGGGCAGAGCCGCTGCCGGATCTGTCAGGACCCGCAGCGGGATGCCTCGATGATCTGCGTGGTGGAGGAGGCGCTCGATGTGATGGCTCTGGAGCGGACGGGGGCGTACCGGGGGAGGTATCATGTCTTGCATGGCGTTC
>JBBIKK010000057.1:0-2500 GCA_037445475.1 Chloroflexota bacterium | reverse complement strand
ATGTTTCAACATATCGCAAAAAGACAAAGTCATTCTGGCTTTGTTCAAGCGCTACTTGCAATGTGGTACCTTGCGTAGCCGTCCGGATGGAGTATGGTACTACGAGGTTAACAACCTCAATGCTATTCTCACGCACGTGATCCCGTTTTTCCAGCGCTATTGTTTTCTTTCAGCGAAGAAAAAACGAGACTTTGCAAAGTTCGTAGCATTGGCTCGTTTGCTGGAACAGAAAAAGCACCTTACAGAAGCGGGGATCCGTGAAATTCTTGCCATCCGTCGCGAGATGAACGACGGTGGCAAAAGCCGTTACAGCGATGCTGAAATCCTGGAACGATTTCAGCCCAGAGAATCCTCAGAGACTATACGCCAGACCTCCTGAGATAGGAGGATGATATAGTCCGGACTGCCTGGCGACAGGCAGAGTGGGTAACCAATCCCACCCCCTTGGAAAAGGGCGTAACAGAACGAACGGTCCTAAGGTTCATTCGCGAGCCTTAGTAAAATCGAACTATATGCGGGGAACTCCTCACACAGCCGCGCAGTACTCGCTCTTTCCCAAAAGAGCAGTAAAAACCTGCCGGACATGGGGACAATCCGCAGGGAAGGCTTCTATGAATGACATTCTGGAAGAACCCTCAGAGACTTTACGTTCGATCTCGCCCGCAATGAAACTGGAAGCACAATGGGTTGTCGGTTTCGTGGATGGAGAAGGATGTTTCTACGTGGGAATTTACCCACACCCGGAAATGAAGGCAGGCTATCAGGTCCTGCCGGAGTTCACTGTGGTGCAACATGAAAGGGATGTGCAAATCCTCTATGCGCTCAAAGCTTTCTTTGGATGTGGCGTTGTGCGCAGAAACCATGCCGATCGCATGGCTTATCGGGTGAGAAAACTCGCCCACCTTCGAGAGCGCATCATCCCGTTCTTCGAGAAACATCCCCTGAAAACCAAAAAGCACATTGACTTCCTGAAGTTTCGTGACATCATCCTGATGATGGAACGAAATGAACACCTGACCCCGGAAGGGGTGGAGAAAATCCGCCGGATTGCTTCCAGGATGAATACAGGACGAGAAAGATAAAGTCCGGCTCCTCTGGAAACAGAGTGAGGTAAACCGAGCGAAATTCCTTGTCGGGTAAGTTCCGACCCGCACGAACCGCGTAACGATCAGAGCACTGTCTCGACGAGGGACCCGGTGAAATTGAAATGGCTGTGAAGATGCGGCCTACCCGCAGCAGGACAAAAAGACCCCGTGGAGCTTTACTGCAGCTTGGCATTGCGTTTGGGCATGATCTGTGTAGCATAGGTGGGAGGCGTTGAAGCTGGGGCGCCAGCCTCGGTGGAGCCGTCCGTGAAATACCACCCTGATTATGCTTAGACCCTAACCCCGCACCGTCATCCGGGCGGGGGACCGTGCCAGGTGGGCAGTTTGACTGGGGCGGTCGCCTCAATAGTGGGGCGCCCTGACGGCAACGTCAGGGGTAAATCTGGCTATATGCTGGGAAGTCCGTTCTCGCCATAGCTGTTCGACCCGTTATCCGAACAGCCTGTGAGCAGATGTAGGATCCGGTACTACCACCTGTGGTAAAAATGTACCGGTGCGGACAATCAGCAGGGAAGTCTTCGTGACCCCTCAACGACTGTATGCCGGACATCCCTCTGGGATGGTGATACAGTCTGAACTTCCAGGCGACTGGAAGCCGGTTTTGGCCGGGGTCTGGCAGCTAAAATGATTATTTGAGGATAGCTATGCGCTCTAAGGAGCTGGAAGAGTATAAGACTCGGCTGCAACTTACCGCAATACAACGCGACGTGTTGATTGGCATTCTATTGGGTAATGCCCATCTGGAAACCCAAAACGGCGGACGAACCTACCGCCTCAAAGTAGAGCAGAGTGCCCGGCATGAAGCGTATGTGCATCATCATGTGCACTGGCGTACTGGTTCATGGACGATGGTTCCATAAAGTCGAGTCAATCGAAAGGTGTGCTCTTCAACACGCAAGGCTTTTCCCATGAGGAAGTACAATGCCTCTGTGAGGTACTGCGAGATTGTTTTCTCCTGAAAGCGCAACCTCGCAAGCAACGAGAAGGATGCAAATCTACCTCGCGGGTGAATCCTACGAGACTTTCTGGACACTTGTAGATCCTTTCGTGATTGCCGAAATGCGCTATAAACTTCCGCCTGCCAGACGAACAGCTTTGCCTAAAAGGTAACGGAGGCGCCCAAAGGTTCCCTCAGGTGGAATGGAAACCCACCGTAGAGTGTAAAGGCATAAGGGAGCTTGACTGCAAGACCAACGCGTCGAGCAGAGACGAAAGTCGGGCTTAGTGATCCCACGGTACCGAGTGGAAGGGCCGTGGCTTACCGGATAAAAGCTACCCCGGGGATAACAGGCTGGTGAGGTCCAAGAGTTCACATCGACGACCTCGCTCGGCACCTCGATGTCGGCTCATCGCATCCTGGGGCTGGACAAGGTCCCAAGGGTCGGGCTGTTCGC
>JBBIKK010000056.1:0-18191 GCA_037445475.1 Chloroflexota bacterium | reverse complement strand
CGCGTTGCTTTTCGCCAGTGTAGAGCCAGCTCTTTTCAAAATCGTCTGACAACCAGAACGTGATCGAGCCGCACTGTACCAGCGCTTTGTCGTATTCCGACCAGTTCTTGACACGGTATAATGCTTTTTGGCGTGGGCGTGGCTTTGTTTGTTTTGACATAAACTCAAAGTTACATGCTCACGCCGCTTTTGTCAAACCTTTCATGCACCAAAGCCTATCTGTATTAACAACTCGGAGTATCCCGCGTCTCTCGAGTTGTACAAGATTTATCGCGCCTTGCTAGACGAAGAAGCAGCGCGCGATGGGGATCTGCGCGTCATTGATGAAAGCGGAGAAGACTATCTCTACCCTGCAGAGTACTTTGTCCTCATTGAAATGCCGCGTGAAACCATTCGTGCGTGGCCCTCAGCTTGCATAGTCAAAACACGTGTAAAGCAGAACGCTGGCTACCGATGAATTGCAGTGTCAAGGGGTAGAATCTTAAAAACTCGCTTTTTCCGGGACCGGAGAGGGGTGGTGATTCACCGGCAAAGCTCCGCCCACCCTGGCGAGACTTTTTTCACCGGGCCGCTCGGACAGAGTACTGCGGCGATTGTTATGCGCCGCTTTCGGGATTCTGTTTGGATGTGAGCGCGAGCCCTTCTTGCGCAGTGGCGATGCGTCTTGGCTGACCGCCATAGGTAAAGCGGGTCGGATCGTGAGCGAGGTGGATGCGCATCAAGTGGTAGCGGATAAACCGGTGGGAAGCCAGGCCATGACGTTGTTCGGGGGTGAGTTCCCAGGCCCAGCGCATGAATTTGCTGGCGATACAGATTGGCTGCGCATGGCGGTCGGCTTCGTGTCTGGTAAGCACATGCCAGACGGCCACCAGCAGGCGGCGGGCAACAGCAACGATGGCCTTGTTGGAGGGCATCCGTTTTGCGACAAACGCTCGAATTCGGCCTTCCGGTAGGGGTGATAGCGTACGGCGCTCCAGGCGGCTTCGACCGGCGTAACCGACCAGGTGTCTGGGGGAAGGGAAGCGGGTGATGTCACCGATGGCGGCCAGGACGGTCATGCTCAGGAGCAGGCTGAAGCCGGGCAGTTGCATCAGGAACGTCATCTGTGCTTCCCAGGGCGGCTGAGTGCTCAGGCGAGCGACTTCGGCTTCGAGTTCGGCGATGTGACGGTTGAGGTGGTCGAGGGTTTCCAGGTCTTGACGCACCCTTGGGCGATGAGTTTGACCAGGCGTGGGTTGGCCACCAGCACCTGGCAGACCAGGGCTATCGCCTGGCACACCCAGGCAATGCCCACGATGCGGAAGACCCAACCTCGCAGATCTTCCCGGCGACGTGGGGGCGGGCCAACGGGCTCGGCACCCATGCGGGCTTCTGGTTGGGCAGACAGAAGGGCAAGCATGCCCCGATGAAACAGAACTCCGAAACCATTGGGCTTCGGAGTTCTACCGGCATTCCTTACTCTCTGGCAACGACCTCGGACTTCTCTTTCTCAAACAGATGTTCTGCCTCATGGCCTGGCAGAGGCCTGGGCAGGCGCATGGCGCGTACCACCAAGTCGGTCAGGGCGCTGACGCGCACGTTCAGGTTATAGTGTTCATTGAGGTCGCCGATCTGCAAACGACAATTCTCGCAGGCGGCGACGACCACCTTAGCGCCGGTGTTCTTGATCTGCTCGGCCTTGGGCCGGCCGGCAGCCAAGCGGCGCTCGGTGTATTCCGCCAGGGCCACCAGCCCGCCGCCCCCGCCGCAACAAAGGGCTTCGGCTTTATTGGGCGTCATCTCACGGAAGTCCCCGGCTACCTTTTTCAAGACAAAGCGCGGTTCCTCGATCAGTCCGCCATTGCGAGCCAGGTTGCAGGAATCGTGATACGTCACCGCCTCGGGGACGGCGCTCGGATCGACCTGGATGCGCCCCTCCCGGAGGTACTCCGCCAACACCTCGATCATGGAGCGCACCTTGAAGTGGAACTCGCCGGCAAACCAGTTGGGCACATCCCAGCGATAGGAGGCATAGGCATGCCCGCATTCGGCAATGACGATCTCCTGGACGCCCAGGCGATTGGCCTCGTCCACAATGCGCCTGGCAACCTGTTTGGCGCGGCGCGCGTCGGCCAGAAAGACGCCATAATTGGCAGCTTCAAAGATCGAGAGCGTCCAATCCTCTTTGGCCACATTGAACACCACGGCCGGAGGCAAGATGGTGTGTGCGCCGGCCAGCGGCACGTACAGAATGCGAGCGCCCTGCTTCTCGACCGGGATGGAAGCGCCGGGATCGCCCATGATGTCGCGCAATTGATCTTCCATCTCTCTGATCTGCTCAAGGAACATCTCCTTGAAGAAGGAGGGGTCCTTGCCTTTTTCGATGGCGGCATCGGCCAGCATCACCAGGACCTCTGGGGCCGTGCCTGTCGCCGATGCCATAGCACGGATGGCGCGCATCATCAAGGGAGTATCCACGCCCAACGGGCAATTTACGGTGCAGCGGCGGCACAACGTGCATTGACTGAAAGCCATCTCGGCCAGACTTGCCAGCGTGGATTCATCCAGCCTTTGGGCGCGCGTCCAGGCCGGAAAGAGGCGGCTCAAGAAATCATGCTCAAAGCGATAGATGCGGCGGATTCGCTCCGCGCGATAGGCCGGGACATGCTCCAGGCGCGGCTCGGCACGGTAGTAATGGCAGGCCTCGGCACAAATGCCACAGCGGGCACAAACCTCCAGAGCCGTGACCAGGGGTTGATTCAACTGCTCCTCGAGGGCCTTCAAAGCCTGTTCAAGTGTTTCGGGCATGGCACACCTCTATCGTATCGCTTCAGGATGGGGAAATACGGCGCGTCGCCCAAAGAACTTTCCGAAGAAGGCGCGCGAGAAGAAGAAATATAGGCAATGGCGGATCTTCCCCAACGGGACATATGCAAACGTCACCGCGGCCACGATGTACATGGGAAAATAGAACGCTTCGTTCAGGAGGGCAAGGCCGGTCACGGCGATGAAGAACGTCGTCCACCAGACAGCAAAGTGATCATCCGGCAGGCTAAGGCCGCGCAGGTTGCGCTCGACCAGGCGCATGACTCCGCCCACGGCGCCTAACAACGCACCCAGCATAAGCACGACCGCCAGCGTCAGGTTCAGCCCGGCGGGAAAAAACGCCCACCACGGGCTGATGAGCACCGCTGCCACAGCCATGAAGATACCCACATGGAACCCGATGCCGCGCAAGTAGGCCAGCAGATGCAGGCGCGTGGACTCCTTGGCCCAGGGCATCATCCCGGCCGTGAAGGCATAGATCACGCCATGCATGACACGGCCCTTCACAGGAGAGCGATCGGGCGGCAACGCCCGGCGTCTGGTTTCGACATAGCGCCGGTAGATTCCATAGAGGCCGCCCAGCAGTCCTGCAAGAGCAAGCAGACGAGAAATCCAGAGTATGTTCATATGCGAATATCCATATGTTTCGGAGATTGAGATAAGCGCCATCCAACGGACGACGCTTATCTACCCGATTACTTCAGACGCTTGACCACGAAGCGAAAATCCTTCTCGCGTTTTTCGAGCGCCACCAATTCGTTGCCACTGCTGCGCGCCCAGGCGGGAATATCCGCCATCACGCCCGGATCGGTGGCTACAGCCTCTACCATTTCACCTGGCTGCACCTGCTTGATGGCCTGAGCCATTTTCACGACCGGCATCGGGCACAGCAAGCCTTTGAAGTCGAGAGAAAGTTTGATTTCAGACATACTGCCTCCTTGTACCTAAATGAAGAATTGAATGCTGGATTCGTTCGCGTGCTCGAGCATGGTAGCCACGCCCACGGGTTCTGTGGCTTCGGGGATGAGATGCGCGCGAGAGATCTCCATGACGTCCATGCTCATCTGGCATGGCATCAACTTCACGCCCAGGTCGATTGCCGTCTGGCGCAGTTCGGGCAGTTGGGTGACGCCCTTTTGTTTCATCATCAACTTGAACATCCAACGCCCCAGGCCTCCCATGTTGAGGCGCGATGGGCCGATGGCGTTCAAGCCGCCGCGGTTCATCAGGCCGAGCATGCGGCCAAACAGGCCCCGGCCGGTGAGCACCCCATCTTTTTGAATGGCCTTCAATCCCCAAAAGGTGAAGAACATGACGACTTCCATCCCTGCCGCCGCGGCGCCGGTAGCGATGATGAAGGAAGCCATCACCTTATCCAGATCGCCGCTCAGGACAACCAGTGTGAGTTTGTTCTTTCTATCAGCCATGGTTTCGCTCCTTAGAAAATTCGCGCCTCGGCGCGCTATGCGATCACTTCGGCCAATTCGGCTCGCTTGGCCAGGATGTCCCGCATCACGGCCCGTAGCAAATCTAACGCCTGCACCAGGCGCTCGTCACCCAGCCGGTAGATGACCACCGTGCCATGCCGTTCGGCGTTGACCATGCCGCGCTCTCTCAGAACCTTCAGATGACGCGACACCAGAGGTTGAGACATGTTCAACTCGTTACACAGTTCTGTGACGTTGCGTGGACCCTGGGCCAGGGTATAAAGGAGCAGGATGCGGTTGGGGTCGGCCAATCCGCCACAGATTTGGGCATGCAACAGCGTGATTTCGGATTCGAGCGTTTTGTTCATGCAAAAAACCTTTCAGAGATATATGCAAATATCCTCATATTCTCGTGAAAATTATAACAAAGCGCGCCGCCCGCGCTAGTACCAAATATCACGAAGGGGAGGTGCACAATGTAATAAGACATTTGAGATTGATTTGTGTACATTACAAAACACACTTGCTGTGTTGCAAACATGTCGTTGCGAACGAAGCGCCTGCCCCGAGCGAAGCGTGGGGGAAGCAGTCCCCCGTCCCTTCGGGAGACTGCTTCGGGCACATGTGCGCCTTCGTAGTGACAGCCTGTCAGGGTGATTGCAACAATGCAAAACACACTCCTTACCCCCATGGCTGCCGCGCAGCCGTTTCAAACCGTGCATTGCGTTCTACAAAACTGCCAGACAGCCCGGATGCCGAATGTCCGGATAGTGCAGACCCGAGGCCCTCTTCACTTTTAGCGAGGAGACGGTCACGCTCGCTTGCCGTGACAGGCAGATAGGACGATTCCGAAGCCCAAGGGCTTCGGAATCCAGCCGCGAGCGCAAGCTATTTCAGACTCCCGGGGAGGCCTGAAAAGCCTATTTCAAACTCTGACGCAGTCCTTCGAGTTTTCCTGCGAGCGAGCCATCGAGCACCTTATCGCCCACCTTCACGATCAGGCCGCCCAGGATGGATGGGTCGATGCGAAAGGTCACAGCCTGAGCGCCCACTCGATCGAGGAGATTCTTCTTGACCAGTTCCTGTTCCCTATCTGTGAGCGGAAGCGCGCTGGTGACTTCTGCCGATTCCCCTTTCAAATCCGCCTGGTCGAGCACAACAACCTTGCCGGCCTTCACGCCGGAGAAAAACTCGTCGATCAAGGCGCGTTGGCGCTTCTCATCCAGAGCCTCGCCCAACAGCTTCTGGGCCGCCGCAATGGCCAGAGCGGCCACCTGGCCGCGCAGGTCGCTCAGGATGCGGTTGCGTTCCGCCTCGGCCTCCACGCTGGCGGCCTCGCGCATCTTAGCTGCCTCGGCCTCGGCAGCCGCCTGAACATCCCGGGCGGCGCGGGCGGCGCGCTCGGTCGCCTCCCCGACAATCTTACTGGCCTGGGCCTCCGCCTCGGCGATGATGCGGGCGGCCTCCTTTTCGGCATTGGCGCGCGCCTCGGCCGCCACGCGAGCATCCTCCAGCCCCTGAGCGATCTTCTTGCGACGAGTTTCCAGCATGTTCAGAAGGGGCTTATACACCCACGCATGCAACGTCAGCATCACGATCAAAAAGGCGATGATCTGAACAATGAAAAAGCCTAGGTTGATGCCAAGTGCTTCCATGTCGAGGCTCCGAAACTACACGACCTTGAAGATCATCAGAAAGGCAATCACCAGACAGTAGATGGCTATGGCTTCACAGAATGCGATGCCCAGGATCATACTGGTCAACAAATTGCCATAGGTATCCGGGTTGCGAGCCATGCCCGTCAAGGCCCCCAGGGCGCTCAGCCCCACCCCAACGCCTGCGCCTGCGGCGCCGATCATGGATAGACCTGCCCCAATGAAACGAGCCGCTTCCAAGATGTTTCCTTCCATGGTGAAAAAACCTCCTTAAAGAATCTGGTTTATCTTCCGCTGCCGGCGGAATGTACCGCCGGCGACGAGGATTCGGCCTGCTGCTTCAGGCTGCCGAACGAAATCTCAATGAGCCGCCTCGGGCGATTCTTCGGGCCCATGGCCGGCTGTGGCCTGGATCATGAACACCATCGTCAGCATGCCGAACACGAAGGCCTGAATGAAGCCCACGAACAACTCGAACATGAAGATCGCTGCCGGCAGGATGGAAATCTTGCCCAGCAGGCCGGCGACCACGGCCACCAACACCACGCCCGCGAACATGTTGCCAAATAGACGGAAGGCAAACGAAAGAATCTTCGAGAATTCCGAGATCAGCTCGAGCGGGCCCACCAGCAAGTCAATGACGCCAAAGAACGGCACTTTGAACAGGTTGCGTGTGTTCAGGAACTTGCTGAAATACCCCAGGCCATGCGCGCGGACGCCCATCACCTGAACCATCACTACCGCGACGACCGCCAGCGCGGCCGTGAAGTTCAAATCCACGGAAACCCCGCGCAGGAACGGGACCAAGACATAGCCCCCCTCCTCGACTTTCTGCGGCAGGAGGTTCGACCATCCGCCTCCCAACGCGGCAATGGCATGTCCCTCCCCGTGAGCCGGATGCAAGACGCCGATCGACTCGAAACCCGGGATGAGTTTGAGCAAATTGGCGAACAGCACATAGATCAGGATGGTGGCAAACCAGGGGAAGATGGCGCCTGCCCACCTGGGGCCGGCCGAGCCCTCCGTCAGGTTGTACAACACCTCCAGGATGGCCTCCATCGCGTTCCCGATGCCGCGCGGGACAAGATCGGTGCGCTCGCTCTCTCTCAGCGAGCGGCGGGTGGCAAACGCTACGATGACCAACAGCACGACGGTCAGCAGCAATGTGGGAAGGGTGTTCACCAGATAGAACGGCCCGAAAGGAGCCGGCAGAGTGAACAGAGGCTCTTCCACAATCTTCTCCGGCGCGACCGAGATTTCGGGCTGCACGGGGGCAAAAATGCCGCCGACAATAAAACCGATGATCATCAGCCCCAGCAGAACCCAACGACGCCAGGGCCTTCGCTTTTCAGTTTCCAAGTTGCCTCCTCATGAAGCAGGGTGATCTTCCGATGTCTTAGAACGGGTTTTGAGCCTGGCCAGCGCCCGACGCGCTACCACCAACATGGCGATCACGGAGAGCGGCGTGCCGGCCAGCAGGAACAGCAAAGTGAAGAGCGGACGGCTGCCCAAGGCCCTGTCCAGCCAGAAACCGCCCAGCAGGGAAGCCACAATGATCACCAGGGTCAGGCACCCCACCTGCCCAACCAGCGCGATCAGAAACGCGTTGGTAATCTCTTGACGTCTGTTGCCCGATTGTGTCATGCCGCACGATTATAACATACTCAACACGGAGCCTCGCGACCAACCTAAAACAGGGCCAACGCCGCCACATTGGAGATGTGGTACCACAGACCGAAGAGCGTGCCGGTCGCGATCACCCCAATCACAAGCACCACCATAGCCACCGCATACGAGGGAGGCACGGTCAGCGGGTGCTGCTCTTCCTGCTCGCCCTCCATGCGGTACAGGTAGACATATTTCATCACGTTCAGGTAGTAGTAGAGCCCAACGATCGAGTTCAGGACGCCGACGATGACCAGCCAGATGTAGTCAGCCTGCACGCCTGCTGTGAAGACAAGCACCTTGGCCACAAACCCGCCGAAGGGCGGCATGCCGGCCAGCGATAGAAACGCCACCAGCATGGCCAGCGCTAGCGCCGGCGAGCGGCGGCTCAGGCCGCGATAGGCATCGTACTCATCCGAGCCGGTCACCCGCCCGACGATGACGGGAATGCCGAAGGCAGCCAAGTTGGTCAGGATGTAGGCCATTAAGTAATAAACCACACTGGTCATGCCCAGTTGGGAAACGGCCACCAACCCGATCATGGCATAGCCGGCATGGGCAATCGAGGAATATGCCAGCAGTCGCTTGATGTTCTTCTGCGGCAGGGCCAGCAGGTTGCCCACTGTCATGGTCACCGCAGAGAGAGCGGCAAGCAACACGGTCCAGTCTGCCGTGAAGTCTTGAAAAGCGATCATAAAGAGCCGCGCCAGCACGGCAAAGCCGGCTGCTTTGGAGGCCGTGGAGAGAAAAGCAGCAATCGGCGTGGGCGCGCCTTCGTACACATCCGGCGCCCAGAAGTGGAAGGGAACGAGCGAGACCTTGAAGCCCAGCCCGACCACGATCAGGAAGATGGCACCCAACATCACGGGGATGCTCACCGGCCCGTCCTTGAAAGCCGCCGCCAGGGCATACAGGTCTGTCGTGCCGGCAAATCCAAACAACAAACTGAAGCCGTAGAGCATGATGGCGGAGGTCATGGCGCCGAAGAGCAGATATTTGAAGCCCGCCTCGGTCGAGCGCGCGTCCGTCAACATAAAGCCGGCCAGGACGTACAACGGGATGGATGTAGTCTCAATCGCCAGGTACAACGTCACCAGGTCTGCGGCAGAGGCCATCAGGCACATCCCGATGGTGGAGGCCAGGAGCAGGAGATAGGCCTCGCCGCGCCGTCCAACTTTTTCGTGTTCCATCAGGAACAAGGCCGTGACGCCTGTTCCGAAGATGAACAGCATCTTGAAAATGAAACTCAGGTCATCGAAGCGAACGGCGCCGCCCAGCGTGATGTAGGCCGAGGCCGGCCGGCCCAACAGACTGCTGACGGCCATCACAACCACCAGGCCGCCGGCCGTCACCCAGCCCAGGCGGCGACGGCGTTCCTCCTGCCAGAACGGCTCGACGAGGAGCAGAACGACGCCCAAGAGGAGAAGGAGCGCCTCGGGAAGAATCGAGAGGAACGCGAGCGAGGTGAACATCAGGCGCCTCCCAACAAACGCAGAATGTGATCCACGCCGCTTTGGACCGTTGGCACCATGAAGGCGGGGAACAGGCCGATCCCGATCATGAACAGGCACAGCGTGGCAAGGGCCACTTTATCCAGAGGCGTGATCGGGGTGACGTGGCCTTCGAATTTCTCCGGCATCGAGCCAAAGAACACGCGCCCCACGACCAGCATGATGTAGCCGGCGGTCACCACAATGGAAATAATGGCAATCACCGCCACCAGCCACTGCGTCTTCCAGACCCCCATGAAGATGGGGAATTCGGCCACGAAGCCAGAGAAGCCCGGCATGCCCATCGAGACCAGGCCGCCGATGATGAAGCCAACGGCCGCCCACGGCATGGGCCGCACAAAGCCTCCCAGGTCAGGGATGTGGCGCGTGTGCGCCCGATCGTAGACCATGCCCACCACAGCAAAGAAGAGGGCGGTCATCACGCCATGGGAGAACATCTGCACGCCGGCGCCGAGCATCCCCTCCCGCGAGAGCGTTGCAAAGCCGAGCAGGACGAGGCCCATGTGCGAAACCGAGGAAAAGCCAATCACATATTTAAAATCGGTCTGCACGAAAGCGATGAACGCACCGTACACCACGTTGACCGTCGCCAGGCCCAGGATGAGCCATGACCAGTGTTTTGCCCCCTCGGGCATGAGCATGATGCCCACGCGCAGCGCCGCGAACGCGCCCAGTTTCATCAGCACGCCCGCATGGAACATCGAGACGGCCGTCGGGGCGGCCACGTGTCCATCCGGCGACCAGTTGTGGAACGGCCAGATACCGCCCAGCACGGCAAAGCCCAGGAAGACGGGCAGGAACCACAGGTTCTGGAACGCCACGGAGAAGCCGGCCTTCTCCAGGGCAAGCATGTCGAACGTCAGAACTCCTGTGTTCCGATAGGCCGCCCAATACATGGCCAGAGCGCCAACCAGCGAGATCACCGACCCGACGAAGAGATACAGGGTCAGTTTCATGGCCGCGTATTCGCGCGTGACCACCCAGCCCCAGATGACGATCAGCAGATACATGGGGAAGACCGCGATCTCGTAGAAGAAGAACAGCATGAACAGGTCCAGAGAGGCAAAGACCCCAAACACGCCGCTGGCCAGAATGAACAGGAAGGCAAAGAATTCGCGCGGCCGCTCTTGGATGCCGGCCGAGACGCCGTGCTTCTCCTCGCCCCACGAGATCAGCACGCCGGTGAACATGACCACGCCGGTCAGCAGAATCAGGGGGGCGCTCATGCCATCCACGCCAAAGAACAGGCTGATGCCCAACGGCGGCAGCCAGGGATAATGCTCAACAAACTGGTAGCCCCCGGCCGTCCTGTCGTACGAGAGATACACCCACATCGAAAGCAGGAGGGCGAAGGCGGCAGCCGCCAGCGCCATGCCGCGCACCAGGTTCTTCCGCTCCGCCGGCACAAGCAAGATCATCAAAGATGTGACCAGGGGAGTGAAGACGATCACGCTCAGGAAGGGAAATGGCATGCCTCACCTCGGGACTAAAAAAGCATCATCACCGCTTTGTTGATGACGTCTAAAATCCAGGCCGGCCAGACGCCGATCGCCAGCATCAGGACCATCAGCGGGGCCATCACCACGATCTCACGGGCATTGATCTCGCTCAGGCGGTGCTCGCCGTGCGCCCAGCGTTCGTTCAGCGGGCCATGCAGCACCTTCTTGATGCCCTTCAAGATGTACGCGCCCGTGAAAAGCAAGCCCAACATGGAGATGGCCGTATAAGGGGTGAGCAACGGATAGGTGCCCCGCACCACCAGGAATTCCGATACAAATCCGTTCAGACCGGGCAGGCCAAGCGAGGCCATCGAGGTGAAGATCAGGATGCCACCGTACACCGGAACCAGAGGAAACAGCCCGCCGAAATCTTCCAGGTTGCGCGTGTGCGTACGTTCGTAGATCACACCGACCAGGAAGAACATCCCGGCCGCAGAGAGACCATGATTGAACATCTGCAAGATGGCTCCGTTCAAGGCAATGCGGGCATCGCGCGTCCCGCTGGCCAAGGCTGCCGCCGCAATCCCCAGCACCACAAAGCCCATGTGGTTGACCGAGGAGTACGCCACCAGGCGTTTGAAATCCGTCTGCCCATAGGAGCCAAAGGCGCCGAACACGATCGCCGCGGTGGCGAGGAAGGCCAGGGAAAAGGCGTAGTGCCGCGCCTCCGCCGGGTACAGAGGCAACACGAGGCGCAGGAAGCCGTAGGCTCCCAGTTTGAGCAGCACGCCGGCCAGGATCATCGAGCCGGCCGTGGGCGCCTCCGTGTGCGCATCCGGCAGCCAGGTGTGGAAAGGCCACACCGGCACCTTGACGGCAAAAGCAATCACGAACGCCCAAAAGGCAACCGCCTTCACGGTTTGCATGGGGAAGCCGAGAAGATAGCCCTCGGCAGAGGTCCACCTCTCCGTCACGACGGGCAGGTCGAAGGTCCCGAAGAGCGTGCCGAGCAACTGGATCCCCAGGAGCAATCCCAGCGATCCGCCCATGGTGTAGATCATGAACTTGAGCGAGGCGTAGTCTCGATTGGCGCTCCCCCACTGATTGATCAGGAAATACATCGGCACCAGGCCCACTTCCCAGAAGACGAAGAAGATCAGCAAATCGAGCGCCAGGAAGACCCCCAGCATGCCCGTTTCCAGGAACAGGAAGAGCATCATGTAAGGCTTGACGCGCTCGGTGAGGCCGAAAGAGGCCAGGATGGCCAGCGGCGTCAGCAGGGTGGTGAGCAGAACCATGGTGAGCGAGAGGCCGTCCACGCCCAAATGCAGGGCGGAGTGAATGGCCTCGTACCAGACGTACTTTTCCTCGAACTGGAAGCCTGCCGCGCCCGGATCGAAGCGCCACCAGAGCACGACCGAAAGCACGAACGGGACGAGACTCGCCAGCAGTGCAAAGGCGCGCAGGAGTTTGAGCGCCTCTCTCGGCAGGAACAGCATCACGACCCCGGCCAGGGCAGGAAAGAACAAAATCAAACTCAGAAGATGGGTGTTGATAAACTCCATGATCTCCCTCCCGCTCAGGCCATCACCAGGAAGTAGTAGAGCAGGCCGGCGGCCGCCATCAACAGAATCAGAGAGGCCAGCATGTACTGTTGCACACGTCCGCTCTGAATCGGCCGCAAGCGGTGACCGCTCCACTTGACGACCTTGCTCGTGCCGTCGCCGATGGTCTCATTGATGATGGGTTTGTCAATGTAATTGCGCAGGGCATGACCAAGCACGCCCGCCGCATGGCCCAGGAAATGCAGAATGCCATCAATCACGCCCCGGTCCATCCAGCGATAGACCAGCGTCTCGGCCAGCCAGTAAGACGGACGGACAAAGAGCAGGTGGTACATCTCATCAAAGTAATATTTATTCTTGAGAAGAGGCAGCTGCATGAAGTCCTGTTGCACGCTTCGAACCCGGCGATACGTCAGCCAGCCGACCAGCAGGCCGCCCAGCGCCACGGCCAGGGAGGTGAGCAAAGGAGCCGTGTGGAATGGCAGGGCCTCGGGCGGCTCGGCCAGGGTGCTGCCCACGAATTCATGGAACCAGTTCGGAAGCAGCCCGCCCAGCACCGGAAAGTGCTCCGGAATGCCCACCCAGCCATAGCCGACCGCAAAGATGGCCAGGACGACCAGCGGCGCGGTCATCGTCCACGGGGTCTCCTGCGCGTGCCGCGCGGCTTCGGTGCGCGGCTCGCCGAGGAAAGTCAGCGTGATCTGGCGCATGGTGTAGAAGGCGGTCAGGAAAGCCGCCACGGCCAGCGTGACGAAGACCACCATGTGTCCATGCGCGAAGGCATCGGCCAGGATTTCATCCTTCGACCAGAATCCGGCCGTCAGGATGGGGAAGCCGGAGAGCGCCAGGCCGCCGATGAGGAACGTCCAAAAGGTGATGGGCATCTTCCTGCGCAGGCCGCCCATGTTGAACATGTTCTGCGGGTCAATGGACTCTCCCGTGTGCAGCACTCCGTGTTCCATCCCATGAATGACCGAGCCGGAGCCGAGGAAGAGCAGGGCCTTGAAGAAGGCATGGGTGATCAAATGGAAAGCCGCCGCGACATAAGCCCCGATGCCCAGCGCGGCCACCATGTAGCCGAGCTGCGAGATCGTGGAATAGGCCAGCACGCGCTTGATGTCGTTCTGGGCGACGGCGATCGTCGCCGCAAACAAAGCCGTGAACGCGCCGATGAATGCAATCACCGACAGGGTCTGCGCATCGAGGCGCAGGAGCGGGAACACACGCAGGATCATATACACGCCCGCCGAGACCATCGTGGCGGCATGGATCATGGCGCTGACGGGAGTCGGCCCTTCCATCGCATCGGGCAGCCAGACGTGAAGCGGGAACTGCGCCGATTTGCCCACCGTCCCGATGAAGAGCAGCAACCCGATCAGGCCCGCCGCAGAAAGCCCGAAGACAGGCATGGGCACCGCGGCCAGCGCATGCAGGACGCTCTCCGTGAAAATCTCGCGGAACGAAAGCGTGCCTGTGGCCGAGTAAAGAAAGGCAATCCCCAGCAACATGAACACATCGCCCACACGGGTGGTCATGAAAGCCTTGACGGCTGCATCGCGCGCCGAGGGCTTGCCATACCAGAAGCCGATCAGCAGGTACGAACACAGGCCCATGATCTCCCAGCCCACAAACAGGGTCAGCAGATTATCCGAGACCACCAGCAAGAACATGCCGAAGGCAAACAGGCTGATCAAAGCAAAGAAGCGCGAGTACATCGGTTCAATGGACGGCACACGCTGCTTGTGGCCGTGTACCTCCACCGTAGCCCCATGCGGCGGCAGGCCGGGCACATCGTGGTCGCCGGGCGGCTGGCCGAAGTTGTGATAGCCGATGCTGTAGATGAAGATCATCAGCACCGTCCAGGCCACGAAGAAGAGCGTCACCGCCCCCAGCGGGTCGAGCAGGACACCGATCCTCAACCACGTCTCCGCAGTAGGAATCCACGGGATAGAGGAAGCAAAGGGTTCCCGGCCCAGTTCAGGCACACCCAGGGCGCGCCCAAAGACGATCATCGCTCCAAGCCACGCCAGGCCGGCCGCGCCAATCGCCAGGCTGTGGCTGAGCCCCTTGTGCCTGTTCGTGAACAGCACGATCAGAAAAAACGCCAGGAGAGGAGGAAGGGGAATGAGCCAGAGAAGCAGTTCCGTCGTCATGCAGCCTCCAGAACGTTCCAGGGCGGAAGCGTTACCATTTCATCAAATCGATTTCATCGGCCACCACCGTCTCGCGGCGGCGGTAGACCGAGATAATCAGCGCCAGGCCGACTGCCACTTCGGCCGCCGCCACCGCGAAAACAATCAACGCAAACACCTGCCCGCTCATGCGCGTCGGGTCGAGATAGCGCCAAAAAGCCGCCAAGTTGATGTTGACCGAGTTCAGCATCAACTCCACGCCGAGCAAAATCGCAATGGCGTTCTTGCGCGCCAGCACGCCGAACAAGCCGATGCAGAACAGGGCAGCCGCCAGGGTGAGATACCAGGAAAGCGGAATCACGACGGCCTCCTATTTTCGAGTGAAGGCGACATAAACGGCGCCGATCAGGGCTGCCAGCAAAAGCACCGAGGCGACCTCGAACGGCAAGACGAAGGCTTCGGGCGAGACCAGGGCCTGACCCAGCGCGCCGACCGCATCGAACCCGGACGGGAGGGCGGGCGCGGCCTTCGAGAAGCCGCTCCACCCCCGCAGCAAGAACGACAGCCCGCCAAAAGTCAGGGCGGCAATCAGAGCCGCGATCCACCAGCCACGGTTCAACTGGGGGCTGTGCTCGCGCAGCTCTCGTCGCGTCAGCATGACCGCGAAAATGAACAGGATGGCAATCGCACCGATGTAGATCACCACCTGCACCACCGCCAGGAAGCCGGCCTCCAGGAACGCATACAAAACCGCCACGCCGAACAGAGTCACAATCAGCCACAGGGCAGCATGGATCAGGTTGCGCGTCGTCACCACCATCAGCGCCGAAGCGAGGATGGCCCCGGCTACGATCAGGAAGAGGATTTGAATCACTGTCATGGCACTCTCCTCAGCCCCTCCCGGCCGCTGAAGTCACTGGCGGTGCAAGGCGGCGCCCCTCTTCTATGGCACGCTCGCCGCGGCCATAACGCCGTACAACCTCGATCACCACCCAGGCGAGGAAGAGATTCATAACAAACATCCCCAGGGTGTAGAGCCCGCTGGAAGCCTGGCGCAGCAGCGCGTTCATCAAAGCCGTTGCCATCAGCAGGCCAAAGGAGAGCGGCGTCAGAAACTTCCAGCTGAAGGCCAGCATGTGATCGATGCGAACGCGCATCATCGTGTAACGTACCCACATGATGAGCCAGTACCCAAACAAGGCTTTGGCCAGCAGGATCGCCGCAGCCACCAGCGGGCCGAGATTCTCCAATCCAAAGAAACGATAGCCCCCCAGGAACAGAATGGCCCAGAAGACGCCGAACGTGAAGGCATGCAGGAGCTCGCCCGCGTAGAACAGGCCAAACTTCATGCCGGTATATTCAATGTGGTATCCCGCTACGATCTCGGACTCGGCTTCATTCATATCGAAGGGCGCCCGTCCCAGTTCGGCAATCGCCGTGATCATGAAAACGAGGGCGGCCAAAGGCGCCACGGCGATGAACCAGACGTCCTGTTTCTGAATGATGGCATTCATCCCCATCGAGCCGGCCAGAACCGTGGGGATGAGCAGCACGGCGATCATGGGAACCTCAAACGAGATCAGAACCGCCACCTGGCGGAAGGCGCCAATGAGGGCATACTTGTTGTTGGAAGCCCAGCCGGCCAGGATGATCGAAAGCGTTCCCAGCGCGCCGGCCGCCACAATGTACAGCGCGCCCACGTTCAGGTCCACGCCGAGGATCACGGGCGCCAGGGGCACAATCGCCCACAGCAGCAGGACCGACATCAACGACAGAATGGGGGCAAGGGTGTAAATCACCTTATCGGCCCCCAGGGGGGTGATGTCCTCCTTGATGATCAATTTGATGATGTCAGCCAGAGGTTGGATCAATCCGAACGGACCGAGGCGGTTTGGCCCCAGGCGATCTTGAAAGCGCGCCACGACTTTGCGCTCCACCCACACCAGCAAGATATCGGCAACCATCACCAGGCTGGCCAACACGACCACGCCGATGAATTGCACCAGCACGCCGGCCAGCCAGGGCGCCAGCCCCCAGCCGGTCAGCAGTTCCAGCAGCCACTGCGCAACAAAGTTCACAGGATCACTCCAGAAGTTCATGGTGCACCTCGCACCCTCCCGCCTCGTTCCTCCAAGGAAAGGCGAAGGGAAAACGACACAAAGAAAGGCTGGAAGGGTCTCCCTTTCAGCCTTTCGGGCTATCCGTTCAAATCAAACCCACTCCAACATCCCCTTGCGCCAGGCGTACACCAGGCCGGCAATCAGAATCAGGATGAAGACCATGCCTTCCAGCACGACGAAGAGGCTTTGCTGCCCCAGGGCCACCGCCCAGGGGAACAGGAAGACCGTCTCCACATCGAAGACCAGGAAGACCAGAGCGAAAATGTAATACTGGGCCTTGAATTGCACCCAGCTCTCGCCCACCGTCTCCACGCCGCACTCGTATGTGCTGACCTTGATGGGGTTGGGCTTCTTGGGCGAGAGAAGCCACGATAGAAGGATGGCCGAGGCAGGGATGAGAGTGCCAACGATCAGAAACAGACCTATGTACAGCCAGTCATTCTGCATGAGGGCTCCAGAAACGCACGCGGGTTGAGGGGATAGAACGGGCGAAATTGTACCACCAATAACAAGAGGTCAATACGAAAGTGTGTCAATTTTTCGGGTGATTTTCGTCATATATTTTCATCGGGTGGCAGGTCTTCCAAGCGCTCGCGAGCACTCCCCCATCGAACCACGATTCTCCCCCTTACAGGGAGGGCCGGGGGCGGTTACGATCTTCTTCGCATGCGTTGCCACAACCACTTCAGCATCTCATCGACAAAGGGCAAGCCGAGCACAGCGCCGACGAACGAGCCCAACCCGCCGGCAAAGCGCGCCACGCTGGCATTCAATCCAAGCAGGGTGGTCGCCTCGATCTGGATGGAAGGAGCTGCCACTGTTTTTCCGCTTTCCTGTCCACTCGCTTTATCCACAAAGCGCAAGTGGAACCAGAGGGTGCCCCGGAAGGTGCCCGCCTGGCTCGGACGCACGTTCCAGAAGAAAGTGACCGCCTGACGTGGCAACAGCGGTTCGCTCACCAGGCCCTCGGGCCGCACCTGCACCCCCAGCAAGTCCAGGCGCGCCTCAGCCATGACGTGGTGCGTCTCATACAGGTTCGGGATCTGCACTACCTGCCCCGTGGTGGCATTGCCGGCCACCTCCGCCGTAGGGGTAAGGCGGCCCAGATCGTCCACCTCCAGCGTCAGGCGGATGAGGCCCGAGTCGCCCACTCGCACCCGAGGCGGATATTCCACGGTAAGCCGGCGAGGTTCAGGGATGGCTGGCGGAGGCGCCACCACCAGCGGAACCGACGGGGAGGCCGTTGGCTGAACGACCAACTCATAGGGCGGGGGGCGGGGGGCGGTTGGAAATTCCGCCGCCGGCAAGGTAAGTTCGATGGGCCGAGGCGCAGCCGTTCCAAACCCACAGGCCAGAGTGCTCACAACCAACACAAGGGCGATCAGGAAGCCAGGCTGCCACTTCATAATCAGACCATGCTCCACACCAGGCCGGAGGGGGTCGGGAGAATCAACTCGGAGGGCGGAACAGACCAGATCAGCCTCTCCCGTCGCATGGGCCACAGCCCCCAAATCAACAGGAGGCAAGAGAACAAAAACAGGGTCAGGCCGAGCAGGAGGCGTGCTTTGCGCATAAGAACATCATCCATCTTCCGCGTAACTACCTTGTATAAAATAGTTGTCAAAATGGGTGTCCCGGTGGATACTTGGTGCAAGTCAGTACTGACGGCGGACGAACAGGGACAGTTTGAACTGCCTTGCCGGGTCGGTGCGAACCGATTACGTCTTGGGTAGTCTGCTGACCGGTCTCCCTGGGGAAGAACGTCTGACCTCGCACCATGTCCCTGGCCTGGCGGTTCTGCGAGGGTAGCAGCTCGCAGGGCGCAAACCGCCAGACATGAGGACTGATTGGCCGCAAGGATGCCGCTCCTGG
>JBBIKK010000055.1:0-18575 GCA_037445475.1 Chloroflexota bacterium | reverse complement strand
GCTATGGCGGTTTCGGCTTGGCGCGCGAGGGTAGCTTCCGATTTGGCACGTGCGCTAAACACCACATTCCCACTTGAGAGCACAGTCTTCACGTCCGTAAAGCCAGCGGCTTCGAACGAGCGCTTCAGCTCTGTCATCTTTGCATTCATCGGGTTGACCCCGCGAAGGAACGCAACATATTTTAGATTCTCCTTTCGCGGCTCTCAGCCGCCCAACTATGGTTTTAACTGCAACTCACTTACAAACCGCCTATAGACAGCAAGAACCAAAATCCTGTATAATTTAGACACACGCATACTAAACCGCAAAAACACTTCTCACCCAATTCTCATAATTGCCTCTATCATACACTTAAAAAAATTCGGAGTCAAGCCCATGGCCAAAAAACTCCTCGACCAGGCCCGCGACGCCCCACGCACAAACATTGCGCAGCATCCCTTTGCAGGATTACTCCTGCCCACCGAACAAACCTGCAAAGACCAGCTCAAACGCTACATTCTCTTCCATGACAAACGCCACTCCAAAGACACAAATGGGAGAGGCGATCGGCAATCAGAATGAGAGTTGCGACCAAAGACGGCAAATTTTGCTGGGCTTTGCGCTCCTCTCCCACCGGGAGAGGGGAGAGGTAGGGCGGTAGGTAGTTCCAAAAGTCCCCATTCGCCGGCCGGCTGTGTTAAGATCGAGCGGCACGGTTTTCCATGCAAACTTCTGAGTTCGACTACGACCTCCCCGAAGCCTCCATTGCCCAGGTGCCGGCCGAACCGCGCGATGCGGCACGCCTGCTTGTCCTCCATCGCCGCAGCAGGCGCCTGGAACATCGCATTTTCTCCGAGATCGGTGAATATCTTGCACCGGGCGATCTGCTGGTCTTGAACCAGACGCGCGTTCTGCCGGCCCGCTTGTTCGCCCGCAAGGAGACCGGCGGACAGGTGGAGATCCTGTTGCTCCGCCGCCGCCAGCCTCTGGTGTGGGAGGCCCTCGTCAGGGGCCGCGGCCTGCGGGTGGGCAGGAAATTGCAGGTGGAAGGAGGACCCACGGCCGAGATCGCCGGCGAGTCCGAGGGCCCTCAGCGGCTGATCCGCTTCGAGGTCCCGCTTGAGCCGTTTCTTCCTCGCATCGGGCACGTCCCGCTGCCGCCATATATCCATCAGCCCCTGAAGGACCCGCAGCGTTATCAGACCGTCTACGCGCGCCGCCCCGGCTCTGTGGCCGCGCCCACAGCCGGGCTGCACTTCACACCCCGTCTGCTGCACGAACTGCAGGAGCGGGGAATCGAGATGGCCTACGTCACGTTACACATCGGCCTCGATACGTTCGCTCCGGTCACCGAGGAAGACCCCCGCGCCCATAAAATCCACACCGAGTGGTGTGAGCTTCCGCAGGAGACGGCCGACGCCCTGCGGCGGACGCGGGAAAGAGGGGGAAGGGTGATCGCCGTGGGCACCACCTCCGTGCGGGTGCTGGAAACGGCAGCCGCCAGAGCCTCAGAGTCCCCTGCTCGGGTAGCTGCATTTGCCGACTTCACCGACCTGTTCATCCTGCCCGGTCATTCCTTTCGACTCGTGGACGCCATGATCACCAATTTTCACCTGCCGCGCTCGACGCTCCTCATGCTGGTCAGCGCTTTTGCCGGGCGCGAGAGAATCCTGGAGGCTTATCGCATCGCCGTTGAGCACGGGTATCGCTTCTACTCATTTGGTGACGCCATGCTTATCTTGTAGCCGCCCTGCGCCGGAACGCATGGGGAGGCCGAACCCCCATGCTGCCATCGCACGCATCGGCAAGGATCATCCGCCCCAGTTGCTCACCGTAGGAAAGCAACGTTTCTATTTGGGATGCGTCATCCATGGCGATGGATTGCGGCATGGCAACCTGGAAACGGCGAAAATCGAGCCCTCTGAAGAAGGTCTCGACCAGATGCACCTGCTGGTCCTCGGCGGAGCGCTCGAAAGCATCCAGGATGGGCGTCAGCCAGTGGATGGGAAGAAAGTGCTCGGCCTCAGCCGGGCGAAGATGTTGGGATGAGCGCCCGCTCCCCAGGCTGACGAGCGTGGTTTCTTCCAGCTTCCAGCCGAGGCAGAAGACGATCTCGTAGGCAGCCAGGTAACACGGGTTGCTATAGGAGCCCACCCCGCCATCCACGAATCTTCCTTTGACCGGCGGAAAGTACGTGGGGGCCGCCGCAGAGGCCAGCACGGCCTCCACCACGCTCCACTCCCTGTACTCTTCCTTCCATGGTTTGAGAAAGCGGGTGCGATTCTCGACCAGATCGAAGGTGGTGACCACAAGGTCTTTGGCCTCAGGCGGCTTCCACAGGTCGCCCAGTTTGCGCGAGCCGAGATGTTGTTCCAACCGCCGTGCCAGCGGTTCACGCGGATAGCGATAGGGCATCAGCGGCCAGAGCGCGCTCCGCAGGCCCTTCTTGAAGACAACGGGGCCGGCCTCGACGTAGAGTTCCGTGATCTCTTTCGCGCTCAAGCCACTGACCAGGGCGGCAGCGAGAATCGCGCCGCTGGACGTGCCGGCCGCCAGGCCGAGGGCTTCATACAGCCTCACACCCAGCGCCTCTTCCAGCATGCTCAGCGCGCGCGCCATGATCACGCCGCGCATTCCGCCGCCATCAAAGGCAAAAGCAACGTTCTTTCTGAAGGGTTTCATGCGCTCCTCCAACGCGTCGCGTGGGATTTATCCCGCAACCCAAACGCGATATCCATCCCCTTACGGGGGCGATGTGTCACGGCGCAGAATCTTCACGATTGTAACATCTCAAGAGTGCTCTGTTGCGAACATGTCATTGCGAAGCCCCTGCCACGAGCGAAGCGTGGGGGAAGCCATCCCCCTCCCTTCGGGAGATTGTTTCGGGCGCATGGGCGCCCTCGCAGCGATAGCCCGTCAGAGTGATTGCAACAAAGCATCTCAAGAGCAATACCAATAGTTTATTCGTCGGGCGGCAATTTTCAATGGGAAAAAAGTATACACAACGGCCTGTCATCCTGGAAGCATCGTGAAAACACTGTTCTTTGGTAATTACCTACCTGTCACTGCGAGCGAGCGCAGCGAGCGTGGCAGTCTCCTCGCAAATGCTGGCGATTGCTTCGGGCTGCGCCCTCGCAATGACATACGCTGGCGGGTTTCTTCCCGCTTTTGGCTGCCGGTAGGTAGTTACGTTCTTTGTCATGGCGAGGGCGCTGGTCGAGTAGCGAACGAAGCGAGCGTGTCGAGATCCGCCGGGTCGAGTTCATCGAGATCCATCGAAGAGGGCCAGGGTGAAGGAAAAAGCCATGAGCCCGCATCTTTAGACATCTTTGCAACAGAGCAACAGGTGTACAATAAAAGCCATGTCTCTTGAGCACCTGCAGACCGAAGTGGTGGCCTGCCGCAAATGCCCCCGCCTGGTGGCCTGGCGCGAGGCCGTCGCCCACGCCAAACGCAAGGCTTACCGGCACCAGGAGTACTGGGGCAGGCCCGTCCCCGGCTTCGGCGACCCGCGGGCCCAGATCCTCATCGTGGGACTGGCCCCCGGCGCGCACGGCTCGAACCGCACCGGTCGGATGTTCACCGGCGACGCCTCGGGCCATTTTCTTTACCCGGCTTTGTATCGCGCCGGCCTCGCCAATCAGCCCCACTCTGCCGGGCGCGAGGACGGCCTGCAGCTGCGTGGGGTTTACATCACAGCCGTTGTGCGCTGCGTCCCGCCAGCCAACAGGCCCGCGAGCGAGGAACTCGAACGCTGCCGGCCATACCTGGCGCGCGAAATCCAACTGCTGAAGCCCAAAGTCATCGTTTGTCTCGGTCGCGTCGCCTTCGAAGGAGTCCTGCGAGTCTTTTCCGCTGCCCCCAGGAAGGAATTCCCCTTTCGCCACGGCGCAGTGTATAAATTGGATCGCGCGGTGCCGGGCGTGGAGGCGTGGGTTCTGTGCTCCTATCACCCGAGTCAACAAAATACCCTGACGGGCAGGTTGAACGCGGAGATGTTCGACGCCATCTGGGTCAGGGCCAGGGAGTTGTTGCACGATGCCTGATTTGCTTCAGCCCGGCGCGCAGGCGCCGGATTTCGAACTCGAAGACGTGCACGCGCAGCGCATCCGCCTCTCCGATTATCGCGGCCGACCGCTCGTGCTGGCCTTCTTGCGCGGCTTCCTCTGACCCTTCTGTCGCGCGCAGTTGGCGCGCTGGCGTGATGACTATGTCCACTTCCGGCGTCGCGGCGTGGAGATCGTGGCTATTGGACCCGATGACCGACAGGCCTTCCGCCTGTACTGGCAGGCGCATGGCATTCCGTTCGTCGGCCTGCCCGATCCGGACCACACCGTCGCCAGGCGCTATCGGCAGGAAGTGAGGCTCTTTCGGCTGGGTCGTATGCCGCTGGTCTGCGTGGTGGATGCAGATGGCTTTATCCGTTACGCCCATTACGGGGCCTCCATGGCAGATATCCCCTCGAACGAAGTCTTATTCGACGTAATAGATCAACTGCATCCCTCATCAGAGACAGTGTGACTCTGGGACAGATTGCTTTTCTTGGATCGGGCGAGACCTCGCTGGCCGGCGGGCGCGTCTTCGAAATGCTGGCGCCCGCATGCCCCCCCCCTCTGCGCATCGCGGTCCTTGAGACCCCGGCCGGCTTTGAACTCAACTCGCCCCGGGTGGCCGGGCGCGTGGCAGATTTCCTCCGCACCAGGCTGCAAAACTACGCGCCCACGGTGGATGTCATCCCGGCCCGCAAGCGCGGCACGCCCTTCAGCCCAGACGAAGCCTCCATTCTCGGCCCCCTGTTGTATGCCGCTCTCATCTTCATGGGCCCCGGCAGCCCGACCTACGCGGCGCGGCAGTTGCACGCCTCGCTGGCCTGGGACCTCCTGCGTGCCCGCCATCGCCTTGGGGCAACCCTGGTTTTTGCCTCGGCGGCCACCATCTCGGCCGGCGCCTGGGTGCTGCCGGTGTATGAGATCTTCAAGGCCGGCGAAGAAGTGCACGTCCGAAAGGGACTGGACCTCTTTGCAGACTTCGGGCTGCATCTTTCGTTCATCCCGCACTGGAACAATGCAGAGGGCGGCGAGGAGGTGGATACCAGCCGCTGCTTCGTGGGCATGGAACGCTTCGAGGCCTGGCACAAGCAACTTCCGCAAGAGAGCGTCATCGTCGGCCTGGATGAGCACAGCGGCCTGATCCTGGACCTCGAGGCACGCCGCTGTGAGGTGGCAGGTCTCGGCACAGTCTCGATTCTCCGCCGGGGAAGCACGGAGGTCTTTCCTGCGAACACGGCTTTCCCGTTGACCGTGTTGGGCGAGTTCGTCCCGCCCGAGCCCCTCGAACGCGGACTTCCATTCGAGGCCTGGCAGATGGTGACTCAGGCCCCACCCCTGGCGGAGGAGCGTCCGCCCGATGAAATCTTGCGCCTGGCCGAGCAACGTTGGCAGGCGCGTCTCGCCAGGGATTGGGCTGAGGCCGACCGTCTGCGTGCGCAGATCGCCGCCCATGGCTGGAACGTGCAGGATGCAAAGGACGGTTACAGACTGACGAAACTGTAGGATAACGACCTCCCCTCACCCCGCCCCTCTGCCAGACAAAGGGAGAGGGAGTGATAGGAAGTTGTCGCGCAGCGCGCGAAGCGAGTGCATCGAGACCTGCCGGGTCGAGTTTATCGAGACCTCATCGAGATCGGGCCCAAAGTGTGAGCGCTGGTCGGGCGATGCATCGAGCTTGTCGGGATGTGGGCGGGGCGCCGTTACTTACCCTGTGGCTGCCGCACGGCCGTTGCGACCGCGTGTTACACGGACGGTAGACGATGGACGGTGGACAGGGCAATCGGCGCAGGCCGATTTCGTAGAAGTAACTACCTGCCTTCATGCAATGAATGACTTGAAGCCGGTGTCATTGCGGAGCCCGCCAGGGCAAAGCAATCCCCCAGAGGCCATGACAAAGCCTCACGGGCAGATGGCTTCAGTCGCTGCGCTCTTTCCATCTGAACACATCGAACAGCCTGCGGTACAATCGGGGGCGACAGGAGAACACCATGCGCGCCGTGGACATCATCATCAAGAAACGCGATCGAGGCGAACTCACCCGCGAAGAAATCCACTTCTTTGTGCAGGGATTCGTGCGCGGCGACATCCCCGATTACCAGGTTTCAGCCTGGGCGATGGCCGTCTTGCTCAACGGCATGACGCCTCGCGAAACGACCGATTTGACACTGGCCATGGCACACTCGGGCCGCGTCCTCGACCTGAGCCACATCGTGGAGGTTGCCGTGGACAAGCACTCCTCCGGCGGCGTGGGGGACAAAACCACCCTGGTCGTCCTGCCGGCCGTCGCGGCCTGCGGATTGCCGGTGGGCAAGATGTCGGGGCACGGGTTGGGCTTCAGCGGCGGCACGCTCGATAAAATGGAGTCCATCCCCGGCTATCGTACCGACCTGAGCACCGAGGAGTTCCTCAGGCAACTGGAGGAAAAGGGCATTGTGCTGACCGGCCAATCCCTCGACCTGGCCCCGGCCGATGGGAAGCTCTACGCCCTGCGAGACGTGACCGGCACGGTGCCTTCCATCCCCCTGATTGCCTCCTCCATCATGAGCAAGAAGATCGCCGCCGGCGCGCAGGCCATCGTGCTGGATGTGAAAAGCGGCAAGGGCGCTTTCATGGAGACTCTCGATCGGGCGCGCCAACTGGCCGATTTGATGACCCAAATTGGCGCCCTGGCCGGCCGCAAGACCGTCTGCTTGCTCTCCGATATGAATCAACCGCTCGGCCGCGCCGTGGGCAATGCGCTGGAGGTGCAGGAAGCTATCGAAACCCTGCGCGGCGGGGGCGCGCCGGATTTCCGCGAACACTGCCTGCATGTGAGCGCTCACATGCTGCTATTGGGGCGACGCGCCAAAGACCTGGCGGAGGCACGTCGCCTGGCAGAGCAGGCCATTGCCGAGGGAAAGGCGCTGGAGAAGTTCCGCTCATTGGTGGAAGCGCAGGGCGGAGACGTCTCTTATGTGGATCATCCCGAAAAACTGCCGCGGGCGCGCTTCATCCAGACGGTGGAGGCGCCTCGCAGTGGCTGGCTGGCCGAGATCAACGCCCGCCGCGTGGGAGAGGCGGCCGTAGACCTCGGAGCGGGACGCGCCAGGAAGGGCGATCCCATTGATCATGCCGTCGGCTTCGTCATCCATCACAAAGTGGGAGATCGAGTCGAACGCGGTGAACCCCTGTTTACGCTGCATGCCAGCGACGAGGCCAGAGGTGCGCAGGCGCGCCAGCGCGTTCTGGAGGCGCATGTCTTCAGCGACGAGGCCGTCGCTCCGCTGCCCCTGTTCTACGATTGAGACGCCAACCGCCGACACCCGAAACACGCCAACTTGACACAATGTTGCCGTGTGCTAAAATTGCATCAACATTGGCGCAGGACAGGGCCATGCTTCTCCAGAGCATGGTTGGCTGTCCTTTTTATGGAGGGCTCTTTTGACCAAGAACCGCATACAACAAATGGTGGAGCGCCTGCGAGAACTGCAGGCTTCATCCCCAGACATCGAAGCCTCGGCTGTCGTCAGCGTGGATGGGCTGAGCATTGCATCGGCCTTGCCCCAGGGGGTGGAGGAAGACCGTGTATCGGCCATGTCGGCCGCAATGTTGTCTTTGGGCGAGCGCATCGCTGTTGAATTGGGGCGGGGTTCGCTCGAACAGGTTTACATCAAGGGCGAAAAGGGGTATGTGATTCTGATGTCCGTTGGTCAGGATGCCGTCCTGACTGCCCTGGCGCGCGAACAGGCCAAACTCGGTCTCATCTTCCTGGATATGCGCCGTGCAGCCGAAGACTTATCGAAGCTCATCTAATGGAGACCGTATGAGCCCTGTTCCGAAAAGCGGTTTGTATTACCCCAATAAGTTTGGCCTGATCATCATCAAATCCCTCGAAGAGGTGATGGGCAAAAACGGTCTGAACGCCATTCTCAACCTGGCCGGTTTGAGTCACTACATTGACCATTATCCGCCGGATAACCTCGAAAAGGGGTTTGACTTCACGGAACTCTCCGCCATTGGCACAGCCCTGGAGGAGATGTATGGCCCGCGCGGTGGACGCGGCCTGGCCTTGCGCGCCGGACGCGCCACGTTCTCCGATGCCCTGCGGAACTTCGGCGCCCTGGCCGGCGTGGCAGACCTGGCTTTTGTGGTCTTGCCCCTGCATGCGAAACTGCGCATCGGCGTGCCGGCCATGGCCAAGATCTTTACCCAGTTGAGCGACCAGCTCAGCACGGTGGAAGAAAAGGACAACGAGTTCATCTATACGATCCACAAGTGCCCGGTCTGCTGGGGGCGGCACAACGCCGATAAGCCGGTGTGCTTCATTGCCACCGGCCTGCTCCAGGAGGGACTGAAATGGGTTTCGGGCGGCAAGGAGTTTCGCGTCAACGAGTCGAAGTGCGTGGCCGTCGGCGATGCCGTCTGCGAATTCGTCATCCAGAAGGAACCGATTGCCTGAGCGGGGCAACCGCGCATGGGGCGAACAGGTGTACATTGCAGATCTCAGCTGTGATCCCAACCTATAACGAAGCGGAGAACCTGCCGGGTCTGGTCTCCGCTTTGTTTTCGTTGCCGCTCGATCTCCGCCTGTTGATCGTGGACGACAACAGCCCCGATGGCACCGGGCGCGTCGCCGACGACCTGGCGCGGCGCGAACCTCGCCTGCAGGTGCTGCACCGCGAGGGCAAACTCGGCCTGCGCTCCGCGTATCTGAACGGCTTCCGCCTCGCTCTGGAGGGCAAGGCGGATGCCATTCTGCAAATGGATGCGGACTTCTCCCATCACCCGACGCGCATTCCTGAGATGCTGCACTGCCTCGAGACGTGCGACGTGGTCTTTGGCTCTCGTTACGTCCGCGGCGGCTCGGTCGACCAACGCTGGCCGTTGTGGCGCAAGGGCCTTTCCGCTTTCGGCAACTACTACGCCCGCACCATCCTCCACTTCCCCCTGCGAGATGTGACCACCGGCTTTCGCCTGTGGCGGCGGGAAACCCTCCTGGGCATGCCCCTGGAGCGCATCCGCTCCAACGGCTACGTGTTCCTGGTCGAGATGGCCTATCTGGCCTACTGCCTGGAGTACAGAATCGGAGAGGTGCCCATTCATTTCGCCGATCGCCGCTGGGGGAAATCGAAGATGTCTTTCGCCATCCAGGCCGAGGCGGCGCTGCGCGTCTGGCAGGTCTGGTGGCAGTATCGTGACCTGCGCAAACAGGGCAAGGCCGCCCGCCAGACGCTCCCCTCCCCTCATTGAGACTTCTACCCCTCCGGAGGAGACGATCGGAAAGCAGGGCTCCGCGCGCCCAGGCTCAGCCGCGCCCATTCCTCCAGGCTGAGCGTTTCGGCACGACGCTGGGGTTCGATCCCGGCTTGCCTCAGCATCGACTCGGCCGCCTCCGAAGAGATTCCCAGGGCGCTCGAGAGAGCCTTGCGCAGGGTCTTCCGCCTTTGATGGAAGCCGGCCCTCGCCAGTTGAAAGAAACGCTCCAGCGTCTCGGGGGGAACAGGCAGCTTCGCGCGAACCTCGATGCGCACGACGGCCGAATCAACCCCGGGCGCGGGGAAGAAGGCCCCGGCCGGAATGCGCTCCACCATGCGGGGTTCTCCATAGAACTGCACGCTCAGGGCCAGCAGGCTCATCTGCGGCGGCACGGCACAGATACGCTCGGCCACCTCTTTTTGCACGGTGAGCACCAGACGGCGCGGTCGCGGGTCGGATTCGAGCCAGTGGCGAAGGAGGGCCGAGGTGATGTGGTACGGAATGTTGGCGGCCACAATGTAATCCGGCGGCAGGCCCAGGTCGGCAGGCGAAAAACCCAGGGCGTTGCCACACACCAGGCGCACGTTGGCATAGGGTTGCAGAACGGTCTGAAGGATGGGGATCAATTTTGCGTCCAGTTCGATGGCCACGACCTGGTGGGCGCGCCGCGCCAGGTGACGTGTCAGGCTCCCCAGCCCGGCCCCGATCTCCAGCACCGTGTCGGTGCTCTGGATCTGGGCGGCGCGGGCGATCTTCTCCAGCGCCGAGGTGTCCTGCAAAAAATTCTGCCCCAGGCGCTTCCTGGCGCGCAGGCCATGCTGCCTCAGGAGCGCAGGGATGGGCAGCGGCGGAATCTCGCTCATTCCAGAATGTACATGATGTTCGAAGGCACCGGCGTCAGAAAATACACCGTCACCCAACGCCCCCATTGATTGGCAACCTGTTCGAACTCGGCATCGCTGTAGCCCAGATCGATCCACGCCTTGCCGGGGATGCCGCCGCCGACATCCTCGACCGTTGCGTATCCGTAGCCCGGAATATACAGCGGCTGGCCGCGCATGTTCAGATACCAGCTGTAAATGAAAGCCGCCACGCCCTTTTGCACGGGCTTGCCGCTGGCCGTGCCCGGATAGCAGCGATCGGCCGCGGAATGGCAGGGCGAATAGGCCGTCGCAAACATGGGGACGGCGCGCCAGTATTGCAATGGCACCCCATCCACCACCGTGGTGCGGGTGACCACCTTCGTACCATAGCCCACCACCTGGTCCCGGGGCGGCCGCACCAGCGTCTCGGCCTCGGCCTGACGCCATACCTCCTTTCCATCTTCGTAGCGAACCCGCGTGCGGGTCACGCTCAGGCCGGGCCGCCCGGCCTGCACGATTTCCTGATGATCGAGTTCCACCTCGGCCGAGGGCTGGAAGTGGACTTGATAGGGGATGGACTTCTGCGCCAGGATGAGCGCCTCGCTGACGCGCACGACTCGGATGAGGCCATCCTGCGGGAGCGCCTCGTTCTCGGACGGCTGGCTGGAATCCAGCCCGAGGAGCGGAATCCCCGCCTCGGCCAGCGCCTCGCCCACCGTCGCGGCGGCTGAGCGGATGCGCAGCTGGGTGCCGTCCACGTTCACGGTGAACTCCCGGGAGGGCACATACGTAATCCTCATCGCGCCCTGAATGGGCATCTCCGCCGGCGGATCGAGCCGGTCGGCGGCATAGAGGGAAATGCCGGCTTCGCTCAGCGCCTCCCCAACGGTGAAGGCCGCGCTTTGCAGTGGCCGGTCGTTGATCTCCAGAGTCACGGCCCGTCTGATCTGGAGCACGAGGCGCGCCGCCGGCTCGAGCGGTGCCTCGGGGGCCACGACCCTGCCGTTCAACAGCAGGCGGTCGGCAGGGTGGAGGGGAATGCCGGCTTCCTGGAGCAGCCCGAGCGGGGTGCGCTCGCGGCTGGTGAGAATCTGGGATTGCTCACCATCGAGAACGATCACCGTGAGGCGAGGGCGCGGCTGGCAGGCCAGAAGAGCCAGCGCCATACCAAGCGCGGCGCGATACAGATATTTCATGGGCGCAATTATAACAAGCACCCTTCCGAGCCGCTTCCTCGCCCGCCGAGGCGGCGGGCTCACCTACCCTGGAGCAGTTCCTTCAGCGCGGCCAGGAACAACACGACGTTCTCCTTGCGGCTCGAATAACCCATCAGGCCGATGCGCCAGACCTGGTCTTTGAGAGCGCCGAAGCCGGCCGCGATCTCGATGTTGTACTCGTCGAGCAGGCGAGCGCGCACCCGATGGGGGTCGCAACCCTTTGGCACCCTGGCTGTCGTCAGGGAGGGCAGGCGATATTCCAGCGGGATGAAAGGTGTGACGCCCAACTCCTCCAGCCCGTGCCACAGCCACTCCGCATTGGAGCGATAGCGCGCGAAAAGATTCTCCGGCCCTGCCTCGACGATGAGGCGCAATCCCTCTCGCAGGGCGAAGTGCAGACTCGCCGAGGCCGTGTGGTGATAACTGCGCGTCCCCCAATAAGCAGCATATTGCCTCAGATCGAGGTAGAACGATGAGACCGGCTGCTTGCGTTTTTCTATCGCCTCCCTGGCGCGTGCCCCCACCGTAATGGGCGCCAGGCCGGCCGGCGCCCCCAAGTTTTTCTGGCTGGCAGAGTAGGCGACGTCCACGTCCCATTCATCGATCCGCACGGGAATGCCCCCCAGAGAAGTAACGGTATCCAGCACCAGCAAAGCGCCCGTCTGATGCGCCGTAGCGGCGATCTCCTGGATGTGCAACTGCTCGGCCCCGGTGGAGGTCTCGGCGTGCACCAGGGTCATCAGTTTGTACTTTTTTTTCTTCAGCGCGGCGCGGATCTCTTCCACACTGAAAATCTGTCCCAGCGGTTTCTCAAGGCGCTCCACCTGCGCGCCGAGGCGCCCGGCCATCTCGGCCAGGCGCTCCCCGAAGTAGCCATGCACGCAAGCCAGCACGGGGTCCCCCGGCTCGATCAGATTGGTCAGAGCCGCCTCCATGCCGGCCGTGCCGGTGCCGGAGATGGAAAAGGTCCATTCGTTCTTCGTTTGAAACACATCGCGGAGCATTTCCTGCTCGTCCGCATAGACTTTGAACAACTCCGGGTCCAGATGTCCCAGAACGGGAGCGCTCAGGGCGCGCAGCACGCGCGGGTGCGTCATGCCCGGCCCGGGTCCAAGCAGGAGACGAGTGGGATGGCTCAGTTCAGCATAACGAGAGGTGGTCATAGGAAACTCCGAAGCAGGGTTTGAGGGTAGCGCAAGGTAACTACCCACCTGTCACTGCAAGCGAGCGCAGCGAGCGTGGCAGTCTCCTCGCAAATGCTGGCGATTGCTTCGGGCTGCGCCCTCGCAATGAAACACGGTGGTAGGTTTCTTCCCGCTTTTGGTTGCCGGTAGGTGTTACAGCGCAAGGCAGAATTCATTCCGCAGTTCGCAGGGCGGGATTTATCCCGCAACCCAAACGCGACCTCCGTCCTCTACGGGGACGATGCGTCGCGGAATCTTTACGGTTGTCATAGATCTCACGAGCACTCCTAAAGTGTACAACACAATGGGGCAAGGGGGAAGGCAGCCGTCCCTCAATATGTTGACTATGCTTACCTGATTATTCTCGTTTTTCTTCTTCAGTGGTATAATTTTTATGGTACGAGACTCGGAACACGATGCCTCGGCCATATTCCCAACTTCAGACGGAGGAAAAAATGCGTCGCTTTTTGTTGTTTGCTGCTGTGGCCCTCTCGCTGGTCCTCAGCGCCTGTGGTGGCGGAGGGGGTGCATCCACGAAACTGGATGTGACCATGTCCGATTTCAAATTCTCGCCCAGATCGTTCGTCGTGCCGGCCGGCAAGGAAATCACCCTCAACGCTAAAAACGAAGGCGCGGTGGAGCATGAATTCGTCATCATGAAGCTGGGCACGGACGTCGGCGAGCACTTCGGCGATGAGGACGAGGCCAACATCTACTGGGAGGTGGAGGTCCAGGCCGGTCAGTCCACGAGCGTGACCTTCACGGCGCCGTCCCAGGCGGGCGAATATCAGGTGGTGTGCGGCATCCCCGGCCACTTCGAAGCTGGCATGGTGGGCAAGTTGGTCGTCCAGCCGTAGGCGCTTTGAGCCTCCAGGGTGAGGACTCTGGAGGCTCTTTCCGGTAAAATGGGGGTGATGTCTGCTATCCGTTCATCCAATCGGCTTATTAAGGAAGCCCGCGCTTTGCGTCAACGCAAGCATCGCGCGCAGAGTGGCTTGTTTCTCATAGAGGGGATTCACCATGTGGGCGCGGCGATCGAGGCCGGTTGGCCGATCGAAGCCATCCTTTATGCCCCCGATCGGTTGGTCAGCGAGTATGGGCGCGGGCTGCTTGCCAGGGCGGCCTCGTGCACTCGAGTGGAGGCCGTGTCCGCCCCCTTGATGAAATCGCTGGCGGAGAAGGAGAATCCGCAAGGCATTTTGGCGATTGCGCGCCAGAAACACATCGGGCTTGAAGAGGCGTCCTCCTTGCCATGTAGCCTGGCTCTTCTCTCGCCCCAGGATCCCGGCAACGTGGGGACGATCCTGCGCACACTGGACGCGGTTGGGGCGGACGGGTTGTTTCTTCTGGAGGGGGGCGTGGACGTCTATCATCCCACCTGCGTTCGCGCCAGCATGGGAGCGATTTTTTGGAAGCCCGTTGTACATGCCACGTTCGCCGAGTTTGCAACCTGGGCGCGACGCGGCCACGTGCAGCTGGTGGGCACTTCGGCCCATGCGCCTGTGAATTACCGCTCGTTCACCCCGCGCCTGCCCTGGGCGCTCGTGATGGGAAGTGAGCAAAAAGGGCTCTCACCCGAACAGATCGGCGCCTGTGATGTGAATCTGGCCCTGCCCATGCGTGGGCACGTCCGTTCGCTCAACCTCGCCGTGGCCGCAGGCGTGTTGCTCTATCACTTCGCCTCGGCTGGCGAGTCGGATGAACGCGCGACGCCCCGTTCCCCTGTGCGCAACTAAAACTAAAATTCATCCTCCTCTTCCCCTGCTTCCTCCTCGTCTTCCAAATCCTCGTCCCATTCGTCGAATTCTTTCTCCTCTTCCCACTCCTCTTCGGAAATGTCCTCAGTGGGCGTGTAGGTCGCGCACCCCGAATCCGGGTCAATCTCCACCGCGGCAGCGGTGCAATAACCGTCATCGAGGAAGACACAATCCATATAATGACAGCGAATACGAGCCATGAGCACTCCTTAGTAGATGGGCTGGCGTACCAGGCGGATTACCGAGAGGATGAAAAGAACGGTCATGGTCGCTTGCGAGACGACGCAGAATGGGCACAGGGCGCGAATCAGCGCCAGCTCCACATAGATCAAATAGAGGGTGAACAAGAAGCCCGCAAGGGCCAGTCCAAAGGTGATCAGCGGGTTGTTCTTCTGCAGGAAGAGGCTGTGTCTCTCTGCCACCAGCAAAGCCAGAATGGAGAAGTAACCGGCGACACCGATGACGGCCACCGGAACGCCGTGGATCTCCGAGTAGAGGCTGGCATTGACGGCTGCGCAGTCGCCGCTCCCCAGGCACATCCTGTTGTTCTCTGTCAGTTTATACACCGTCAGGTAGATAGAGTCGAGCAGGCCGAGCACGGCCAGTGCGGTGGATAAGCGGTATATCCATCTGTCCATAGCGTCTCACAGCCACCAGGCTTCCACCTGGGCATCAATGGGTAGCGATTTTACCCCAGCAGGGATGATCAGTAAAGCGTTGGCGCGCACAAGCGATAGCAAGTTTCCCGAACCCTGATGGCCACTCAGTCTTGCATAGAAGGTGCCCTCCCGCTCTTCGAGAACAGCGCGCAGGTAACTCTCCCTTCCGTCCGACTCGACCGGCTCGGCCAGTTTCACCCTGATCCTGGGCCGGCTGGTCCTTTCTCGACCGGCCAGTTGTTCGAGGGCCGGCCGCACGAAGACCTCAAAGCCCACGAAGGCCGAGACGGGATTGCCCGGCAGCCCGATGAAGGGTATGCCGCGATACCTTCCGAAAGCCAGCGGCTTGCCCGGCCGCATGTTGACGCGCCAGAAATCCAGCTCTCCCTCCGTTTCCACGACCTCCCTCACGAAATCGAAGGCACCCACGCTGACGCCGGCCGATGAGACAAGGATATCGGCCTGTTGTTCAACGGCCTCGTTGAGCCGGGCCCGAATGGCCTCTCGGTGATCCGAAACAATACCCAGGGGGAGGACCTCGCCGCCCGCCTCCCTCGTCAGGGTGGAAAGGATGTAGGAGTTGGCGTCGCGGATCTTTCCGGGAGGAAGCGGGGCGTCCACGTCAACGAGTTCGTCCCCGCTGGAAAGCAAGGCCAGGCGCGGCCGGCGGTAGACCTTCACGTTGGCCTTGCCCAACATGGCCAGCACGCCCAGGTCCTGGGGACGCAAGGCGTGCCCGACGGGCAGGATCTTCTCCCCCGCCCGCACATCCATCCCGCGCGTGCGAATGTTCTCGCCGCGCTGCACGGCTTTGAAGACTTTCACGCTGGACGGAGCCGCCGCTCCAGCTCGGCGCTGATGGAAGTCGGTGTCCTCGACCATGACGATCGCGTCCGCGCCGGCGGGAATGGGGGCGCCGGTCATGATGCGCGCCGCCTCCCCGCTTGCGAGCGCGACCGCGGGCGAGGCGCCGGCCGGGATGTCGGCCACCACGCGCAGGGTGCGTGGCGAGGTCGGCGAGGCATCCCGCACGTCACCGGCCATCACGGCGAAACCATCTACGGACGAGTTGTCGAAGCCGGGGAGGTCAATGGCCATGACCTCCTCGGCCAACACGCGCCCGCTACAGGACATCAGAGGCAGGGTTTCTGTCTCGACGGGTTTGAAGTGGGCCAGGAGGCGCTCTTGGGCCGCGTGCACACTCAGCAAGGTCATTGCGAAAACGGACGCATTATACCATGCCCGAGGTCTCAGCCGCTGACGCGGTGTGCCTCCATCACATTGGGCAGGTTTTCGATCTTCACCAGAATCTTGCTGAGCTGCGCAATATCCTGAACCTCGACGATCAATCTCAATTCGGCCAGGCTTCGATTCACGTTGACTTTGACGTCGAGGATATTGATCCCTTCGCTATCCAGCAGGTTGGAGATGTCGCTCATCAGCCCCTGGCGATCGTAGGCGCGGATGCGGATGGGCACGGGATAGGTACGCACCTGTGTCCCCCAACTGACGCGCACCAGACGCTCACGGTCTTTCAGACTCAGGCGCAGGATGTTGGGACAGTCCTGGCGATGAATGGTGGCGCCGCGGCCGCGCGTGATGTAACCGATGATCTGATCGCCGGGCGCGGGGTGACAACAACGCGCCATGCTGGTCAGCAAGCCCTTGAGGCCAACGATGTGGATCGCGCCGTAGGGAGGCGCGATCTCCGCCCGCGGGGCCGAGGGCAGGAGCAAACCATGGCTTTCCTCGGCTTCGGAGAGGTGCCGGATGACACGGCTGAGCGAGAGGTCGCCGGTGCCGAGGTTGACGAACATTTCATCGGGGGTCTTGAAGTCCAGGCCGCGCGCCATGTTCTCGAAATTGACCTCGCTCAACCCCAGGCGTTGCAGTTCGCGTTCGAGCAACAGGCGCCCCTGTGAAAGGTTTTGTTGATAATCTTCTTTCTTGAACCACTGGCGAATCTTCGACCTGGCGCGCTGAGTCTTGACCAGGCCGAGATCGGGATTGAGCCAGTCGCGGCTGGGGCCGCCGCGCTTGGCGGTCAGAATCTCTACTCGATCGCCGGTTTTGAGTTCATGATGCAGGGGCACGAGTTTGCCGTTGACGCGCGCCCCGCGGCAGCGATGGCCGATGTCGGTGTGGACGTGATAGGCGAAATCAATCGGCGTCGAGCCGGCCGGCAGATCGATGATGTCGCCGCGCGGAGTGAAGACGTAAACACGATCCTTGAAGACGTCCGAGCGCATCGACTCGACGAATTCGGTCGCGTCCTTGACATCGGAGCGCCATTCCATCATACGGCGCAGCCAGTTGACGCGCTCCTCGTAAGCCCTATCGGGCTTTGTCCCTTCCTTATACCGCCAGTGGGCCGCGATGCCGTATTCTGCGTTCTGATGCATCTCGGGCGTGCGAATCTGGACCTCCAGCGGGCGACCATCCTCCCAGATGACCGCGGTGTGCAAGGATTGGTAGAAGTTCTCTTTGGGCGCCGCGATGTAGTCGTCGAATTCGCCGGGGATGGGATGCCAGTGGGTGTGGATCAGTCCCAGGGCCGTATAGCACGCGGCCACATCGGGCACGATCAGGCGGACGCCGCGCACGTCGCGCACCAACTCGAAGGGCTTGCCCTTATCTTGCATCTTCCTGTAAATCGAATAAATATGTTTCGGGCGCCCGCTGATTTCGACCTGGAGATTATGTTCCTCGAAGAGCCTCTTCAATTTCTCGATGATCGTCTGGATCTGCGCCTCCCGATCGGGGCGGCGTTCGGCCAGTTGTTCGGCGATCTCCTTGTACTTCTGCGGATTGACGTAGCGGAAGGCCAGGTCCTCGAGTTCCCACTTGATCTGCCAGATGCCAAGACGGTTGGCGAGGGGCGCAAAGATGTCCAGCGTTTGCTGGGCAATGCGCTTCTGCTTTTCTTCGGGCACGTAGCCCAGGGTGCGCATGTTGTGCAGGCGGTCGGCCAGTTTGATGAGCACGACGCGCACATCATCGCCCATGGCCAGGAACGTCTTGCGCAGCGTCTCGGAGACGATGTCGGGGCGGCGGCCCAGCACCTCGGATTCCGTCTCGGCCTCGAGGCCGTTGCCGTTGGTCTTCTCGGCGTGTTGATCATCGCGCGAGACGCGCGGCAGATTGGTGAGTTTGGTAACCCCATCTACCAGATTCGCGATCTCCTCCCCAAAGTCGCGGCGGATGGCCTCTAGGGTGACGGGCGTGTCCTCCACCACATCATGCAAAAGCCCCGCCGCAAGCACCTCGGGCGGGACGCGCAGTTCGGCCAGGATTTGGGCGACGGCCAGACAGTGGTTGATATAGGGTTCGCCGGAAGTGCGCTTCTGTCCGCGATGGGCTTCCTCGGCCACACGATAGGCGCGCAGAATCAACTCCCGATCGGCAGAGGTGTATTCCTCGGGGAGCAGTTCCAGAAGCCTCTCTATGGGAAGCGCAGCCAGCGTGGATTTCATGTGTGCATATTTTAGTCCAATTTGACGGATGCGTTCGGCGCCCGCGAGGGCACCATGCCTTGCCGGGCAGCGGCCTGTGTGGGCGAAGTACCTACCCCAAGCGAAGCGTGGAGGGGAAGAGGAGATGGGAGATGGGAAAATGGGAAATGGGGGATGGGG
>JBBIKK010000054.1:0-18878 GCA_037445475.1 Chloroflexota bacterium | reverse complement strand
GCTAATTGACCCTCTACCGACGATTTTGGAACACACCCCGGAAAGGCGGAGCCCTTGACGACTTTTCCAGAATGCATATAATCAGACCCAATTATTCCAGGTCATGATGTCCCGCCACTTCACCCCCTCCCTTCTTATTTTGATTGAGGTCCTGGCTGCAAGGACCCGTTTGTGGTTGGGATGGCGACGGTGAAGACAGTCCATCAACCGTAGTTCATCAAACGAAAGACGAAGCCGCCCCGACCAACGGGGCGGCTTCGTATCATCTACCTGCCGAAAGGAGAGAGCCATGGGAATGCAATCACAGTTCGTCTGGATGAATGGGGCGTTGGTGCCGTTCGAAAAAGCGAGCGTACACGTTCTTACGCCCGCCCTGCATTATGGCGCTGCTGTGTTTGAAGGGCTGCGCGCCTACAGCGCCGCCAGGGGCACGGCCGTCTTCCGCTTGAGGGAGCACGCCCAACGTCTGCTGCATTCTGCGGAGGTGCTCGGCTTCCGCAATTTGCCCTGGACGTGGGAGCAAGTCGCCGCGGCGGTAAAAGAAACCGTGCGCGCCAACGGCTTCAGCGACTGTTACATCCGCCCCCTTCTTTTTCTGGAGGGCGGAGGCTGGAACCTGAACGTGGACGGCGGCAAGCCCTCACTGGCCATCGCAGCATGGGAGTGGAACAATTATCTCGGCGCGGAGGCATTGGAGAAGGGGGTGCGTGCCAATGTTGCTTCCTTCACCCGCCATCACCCCAACGTAATGATGACCAAGGCCAAGATCGCCGGCAATTATGTCAATAGCATCCTGGCCAAGACCGAATCCCAGCGTCTGGGCTTCGACGAGGCCATCCTGCTCGATCCCCAGGGCTACGTGGCCGAGTGCACGGGGGAGAACCTCTTCCTGGTGCGCCACACCACCCTGATCACCCCGCCCACGGCCGCCGTGCTGGAAGGCATTACGCGCCAGTCCATCATCACCCTGGCTCAAGACCTGGGCTACGAGGTGAGCGAACAGCCGATCTCGCGCGATCAACTCTACACCGCCGATGAGGTCTTTGTCTGTGGTACGGCAGCGGAATGCATCGCCCTGCGCGAAATTGACTTCCGCACGATCGGCGAAGGAAGGACAGGGCGCGTGACGCGCGCCATCCAGCGCGCCTACCACGACGCCGTGCGCGGCCGTTTACCCCAGTACGAAGCTTGGTGCGATTATGTGGAGGAACTCTCCCCCGGCCCAGGCGCCGGCAAACCGATGTCCGTTCACTCCCCTCGGTAACATGCTTTCCACCTCACCGACCTCGGAACGGCATGCGAACATCGAGGCCGGGCCTGCCTGCGGACATTCTCTGCGCGTCCCGGCTGGCATGCGCAGGCCCGCTGCCGTTGTTTCAACAATTGTGCAAGAGGCCTGTTGAATGCAATTACTCTCACCCATCTTGGGGTGATGGCGGTAGGTAATTACTGAACGATGATCTCGATGTAAATTGGATCGCCAAATGCCTGGCCGTCTGGAGCGATGGCTCTCCACTCGCTGCGGTAGATTCCAGGCTCTGCGGGGGCCGTGAGGAGGAGGCGCAGCACGGCCTGTGTCTGGGCGCGGGCCGGATAGAGGGCCTGCTCGCCTGCCGCGCCCATCTCCGGCCCGGCCATCCGCTTCAAACGATAGCGCGCATCCCAGTCGCAGGTGCCACTGTTCGAGACCAGCCATTGTTTATCCAGTGTTTGCCCGGCGGAGGCCAGCGTGCCATCCTCGATGGTCAGGTCCTGGATGAAGGTCAGGCCGTTCTCGCATGCCGGGGTTGGAGGGGGAGGGAGCGTGGGGGTGGGATGGAGGGTGGGCGCGAGGGGCGTGCCGGCCTCCGCCGTAGCCAGGGGCAGGAGTTGGATGGAGAGCGTGGGCGGGATAAAAGGTGTGGCCGTGAGGGAGGGGGCACACGCGCCCAGGAACAGCACCACAACCAGGATCGCCGGACGCGGAGCGGGGTCCGGGAGGAGGCGGTTCATGTCGGCCGCAGGGGAGGGTTTATCCTTCCGGCGAGACAGCCGCCTCTTCTTCAACGGCGCCCATGTCGAGCGGCAGGCTGACTTCCCCGCTGAGCGCTTTCTGGCGAATGATGTTCTCGATCTCGGCCATCAGGGCCGGATTCTGACGCAGATAGTCTTTGGCGTTCTCGCGTCCCTGGCCCAGGCGAACGTCTCCGTAGGAGAAGAAGGCGCCGCGTTTCTGGACGATTTCGAACTGCGCGGCCAGGTCGAGCACGTCGCCGGCCTTGGAGATGCCCTCGTTATACATGATGTCGAACTCGGCGGTGCGGAAAGGCGGTGCGACCTTGTTTTTGACGACCTTGACGCGCGTGCGGCTGCCGATCACCTCGGCCCCCAGTTTGATGGCCTGGATGCGCCGTACATCGAGCCGCACCGAGGCATAGAACTTGAGCGCCTGTCCACCGGTGGTCGTCTCGGGATTGCCGAACATCACCCCGATCTTCTGGCGCAGCTGGTTGGTGAAGACCACCGTGGTCTTGGTCTGGCTGATGGCTCCCGAGAGTTTGCGCAAGGCCTGAGACATCAAGCGGGCATGGACGCCCATGGTCGGATCGCCCATATCGCCCTCGATCTCGGCGCGCGGCACGAGCGCGGCGACCGAGTCGATGATGACCACGTCCACCGCGCCGGAGCGGACGAGGGTTTCGGTGATCTCCAGCGCCTGTTCGCCGGTATCGGGCTGGGAGACGAGCAGATTGTCGATGTCCACGCCGCACTTGGCGGCATAATTGGGATCGAGGGCGTGTTCCATATCGATGAAGGCCGCGATGCCGCCGTTGCGCTGTGCCTCGGCCACGATGTGCTGGCAGAGGGTCGTCTTGCCGGAGGCTTCGGGGCCGAAGATCTCAGTGATCCGTCCACGCGGCACGCCGCCAACACCGAGGGCAATGTCGAGCGAGAGCGAGCCGGTCGAGATCACATCGGTGGTCATGTTTTGGGCCTCGCCCAGTTTCATGATCGAACCTTCACCGTAACGTTTGAGAATATCATGGACGGCCTTTTCGAGCACCGCGCGCTTGGCCTGATCCACCGGGGAGGCGGAGGTTTCGGCCGAGGCAGGAGCAGAGGATTTACGTGGGGACATGGCTTCTCTCCAACATGGGATGACGGGTTCAGTATAGCACAAATGTTCAGTCCGCAAGGGCGCCACCGAACTTTCCCGACGCCTCTTGCCAGGAGACCGAAATCGAATCCTGCCCTGTGGTCGCGCCTCTCGCCGGGGCGGTTTTCAGGGAGAGACCGTCTAGGCCGAGCGACTCTCCGCCTCCAGGCGCTCGGCCAGCGCCAGGTATTTCTCGTGAATCCCCTCGCCGGTTTCTTCGTGTTCTACCTGCTCGAAGCGTTCCAGCACGGCCGCGTGCTCAGCGGGGGGAATGGCCTGCGCCGCCATGGGGAAAAGGATGTTGTTCTCTTTGAGGATGTGTTGCCGCAACAGGGCAACGTAATTGAGGGCGTTCTCTGCGGCCTCGGCCGATGCGGCCTGGTCGCCGGCGGCCCATCTCTCCGCGGCGGCGCGCATGCTTCGGATGTAGTGGCGTCCCTGCTCGTGTTCATGAAGCATCACTCTGAGCGGGCCGCCCTCCACAGGCACGCCGTGCATCTGCATGCTCACAAAGAGGACGTTCTCTTCCTTCTTGTGATGGCATCCATCGGCGAAGCCGCGCACGAAGTCGGCTGCCTCGATGAAGAATTGAGGCTGCCCGGCCCCCCTGGCCACAGAGCGCGCCGTCTTCTCCAGCGCATCCAGCACGCGCTCGATGACGTGATGTTCTTCCATCAAGATTTCGGTGGCTTTCATTTGTGGATTCCTTTCCACGCACACCCGGCTATGCCTCGCAGCAGGCTGCGAGGCATAGCGTTTTGGCGCGCGACGGTTCAGTAAATATCGTTCACTGTGTTGTATACATTGAACTTGCCGGTAGGCGTGATCAGGTTCTTGATGCGCCCCACCTCCTCCAGCGTGGCGTCATCGTAGATCACGATCTCGCCGCTCTCGCCGGGCTTGCTGGCATCGCCCCATAGGCTGACCCATACCTGCGAGCCCTGTCGGTTGTACTCAAAATGCACGGCACGCCCGTAACTGCCTGCCTCCCAGCATTTATACGTCTGGGTGGGATCGGCCTTGGCAATCACACAGATCGTGCGCGCCAGACGCGGGTCGGGGTTGAGGGTCATATCCACCCAGATCCATTGGCTCTTCGGATGAGTCTTGATGAACAGGCTGCCGGAGCCGGGCAGCGGGATGGTGCGCACGACCTTCCAGGCCGCGTCCGGATGCCCCTGTGGATCGGTGCCGATTGCGATCACCTCCGGGTCGCCCAGATGGGCGGTGCTCCAAAGCGGCCCAAATTGCGGATCGATCCAGTTGGCGCCGCGCCCCGGGTGGGGGATCTTGGGCGTGTCCACCATCGCGATCAACTTGCCTTCCTGCGCATCCACGACGGCGATCTTGTTCGACTGGTTGGCCGCCACCAGGAAGTAGCGCTTGCTGGCATCCCAGCCGCCGTCGTGCAAAAAGCGCGCCGCCGGCAGCATGGTGATGCGGGGCGCCAGCGGGTCTGTATAGTTGACCAGCCAGATTTGCCCGATCTCCTTGACGTTCACGATCCACTCCGGCTTGTATTGCGAGGCGACAATGCTGGCGACGCGCGGCTCGGGGTGGAATTCCTGCGTATCCACCGTGTACCCCCGCGTGCTGACGATCTTGATCGGCTCCAGGGTCAGCCCATCGTGGATGACGAAATGCGGTGGCCAGTAGCAGCCGGTGATGGCATATTTATCACGGAAGTCCCCTCCGGGGCCCTGGTACTTGCTCACCTCCACCGAGCGGGCATCGTAGCAGACCTGGACGCGCGCCACCACCTGCGGCTTTTCCATCCACAGATCGATCATCGCCAGGCGGCCATCGCGCCCGATCACATAGGCGTAACGCCCCGAAGCCGACATGCGGGTGATGTGCACGGCGTAGCCGCTCTCCACCTCGCTGACAATTTCGTGCGTATCGCCATCAATGATGGCCACCTTGCCGGCGTCGCGCAGCGTGACCACGAAGTAATTCTGCCAGTCGCGTTGGGTCTGTGGGCGGACGGGGCGCTGGTCGGGCGGCACGATCAGTTCCCAGGAGGCCTTCATCTGCTCCAGGGAAAGTTCGGGGGGCGCGGGCGGCTCCATCTGGATGAACTTCGCCATGATCTCGGTCTGCTGTGAGGTGAAGAATCCCTGCTTGCCCCAATCGGGCATGCCGCGGCTGGTGCCGTTGAAGATGATCGCCGCCAGGCCGGCCGTGCCTTTAGGCAACATCTTATCCGGGGTGAGGGCCGGGCCGGTGGCGCCTTTGCGCAAGGTGCCATGACAGCCCGCGCAGCGCTCGAAATAGGTTTGCCGGGCCCAGGCGAACTCCTCGTCTGTGAGCGTGGGCGCGGCGGACTCAGACGCGCCCGCGCCGGCCTCCGTGGGCGCAGCCGCCTCCCCGCCCGGAAGGGCTGCCAGGTATTTCACCACGGCTTCCAGCTCGTCCTTGCTCAGGGCCTGTGCCAGCGAAGCCGGCATGAGGCCCTTGGTACATGGCCCGCTCGGACATTGCGGCGGAACGAAAGCATCGGGCTCCTGGAGCGATTCGATCAGGTATTGCTCGACTGTCGTGGCCGCACCCTTGTATTCGCCTTTTTCCAGGCGCGTCTTCACCACGGCCCCGATCTCGCTCAGATCGGGCCCGATCGTTCCGCCTCCCGTCAGGCCGGGGATCTTATGGCAGGCCGCGCAACCGCCCTTCTGCATGGCTGAAAGCGCCAGTTCGGGCTGCGCGACCGCGGCGGGAGCCGGCCGTTCGGCAGAGGCCACGATCAACTTGCCTCGCATCCCCAGCCTGGCAAACTCCTGCACCCCGTCTTCGTACTCCAGTTCCAGCGCAGTGGCCGGCACGGTAAAGGTGACCGAGGTGTGTTCGCCCTTTTCGCTCACCACCCCGCTCTTGGCGTTCACGCCCTTGAAGACGATCTGATGTTTGCCTTCGCCGCCGTTGATCAGCACCACGCGGATCGTCTCGCCGGGTTGAGCGCGCAGGGTGGGGTTGGCCACGCCGTTGATCTCGTCTCCCACGCCCAAGAAGACCGGCGTGCCGTTTTGCAGGCCGGTGGTCAGCACGTATTCCGTGTGGATCACCTTCCTGGTCGGCGCGCCACAGGCAACCAGGATGATTGCCAGGGCGAGCCACAGCAGAATCGATTTGTTGCGTTTCATGCGTCCTCCTTGTGGGGAACTTGAACGACCTCGCTCAGCCGTTGCAGCAGGGTTTCCAGCGAGAGGCCGTAGGCCTGCGCGACTTCCTCCAGCGTGCAGAAGCGTTCCAGGGAGCAACCCACGCAATCGGTCCTGAGGGCCAGGAAGGCCTCTGCCGCCTGGGGAAAGGTTTGCAGCGTCTCTTGAACGGTGAGCGAGGCATGGATTTCCATGTCTTAAGTGTACCCCTGCTTGAGACAAATTTCTTTGCGCGAGCGCAAATTCGTGGGACTTCTCGCCGGCCCAACCGACAGACGGAGCGGCTGGCTCTACTTTATCCCCTCTGCCAGCCTCACCAGTCCATGCGGGCGGAGGATCACCACCCGTCCGCGTCCACTGACGATCAGGCCCTGCTTCTCCCAGGCACTTAAGACACGGCTGGCAGTGTAGAGCGTCGTCCCGGCCACCTCAGCCAGGTCTTGTCGCGAGAAAGCCAGCTCCACGCCCTCGGGCACACGCCGACCGATCTGCCCAGCCAGGCGCAGCAACACCCGTGCCAGGCGCTGCTCCACTTTCTCTGTGGCCATCTCGCGGTAGCGCGCTTGCATTTCCTGGATATGGCCGCTCATCAGTTTCATCAGGCCAAAGGCAAGGTGGGGACGTTCTGCGATCAGGCCGCGGAATCCCTGGGCAGGAATGGCCAGCGCGGAACTGTCCTCCAGGGCCTGGGCGCAGAGCGGATAAACAGCCTTCTCCTGCACCACGCCGAGCGCGCCGAACAACTGATGGGGGACGATCGTGCGCAGGTTGACCTGTTGTCCGTTGACAGCCACCTGGCACAACTTGACGCGCCCGCCAAGCAGGATATAGGCGTGCTCCGCCGCGTCGCCCTGAAAGAAGAAAAAGCCGCCCTCCTCTACGGCGCGTTCGATGCTCAGGCGGGCAACAGCGTGTAGATCGTCCTCCGTGGCGTGGTCGAACATGGCCACGCGGCGGAGGGCAATTTCAATTTCACGGCGAGAAAGGGACATGCCCCAAATATACTCCGAGAATGCGCTGCCGGCCTCTCACGAAGAGCGCCGGGCAACCACGCCTTGCGGCGCGGTTGACTTCTGCGTGCCAGGTTGTATAATCTATGCACGGCACTGTCACGCCGGTGCCTGGGCGAGGGGTTCAGTGCGAGTTGCTGTTCAAGCTCTTCCGATCTAGAAGGGTTTCATGCCGAGGGACGATGTGAGGGGCTGAGTTCTTCATTCCGTCCTTTGCGTTGCGGGTTGCTTCCATGAAGGAAAGTACAACCATGTCACGGGGTGGCGTTTCGTTTCAATGGCCGTGCGGCGGCCGGCGGTTGGTAATTATCTTTTGCAGTAGACTCATTCATCGAAAAGGAAGGTGGCCTCGGCATAGTAGCGGATGCCTTTCCTCTTCACGCGTTCTTGAATCCATTGCTGGAGATAAGCCTCTTTGTACTCCGCGGACCTCCCGCTGGAGAGTTCATGCAGAGGATAGTTCAGATGCAGGGCGCGCGGCGAAACGGTGAAGCGGGTGATGCCCGTCGGCAGAACCAGGCCCTCGCTCACCACCCTCAGCACGGTTTGAATATCCAGCCGCGGAAAGATGACGAGAGCCGTGAAATCCGCGTACAGGCTCTTGATGACATCGAACAGAGTCTGGCTGGTGCGGTCGAATGCGGCCTGCTCTTTATAACAGTTCACGATGTTGTGCAACGCGCCTATCTTCTCACGCAGGTCGGAGGGCAGACAGATCAGGTAGGTTCGGCCATCGGCCAGATGAAGGTGGAGCGGCAGGCAATCGGGAGGTTCGATGGATTTTTGCGAGTCGATGCGCCGGAGCGGCAACCCCGTACTGTGATGCATTTCTCGTGCCAAAGTGCGCGGGCTCATCCCCCATATCACGTGATTCCATGTGTGCAGCGCGACGCGCGGGTCATCCGCCTCAACGACCTGGGCCACAATGTGTGGAAATTCCATCTCCTTCAGTGACGTGACCCGGTTGGCCCCATCCAATACCATATAGCGTCCCGATCCATCCTGCAAGGGCATGACAATGGGCGGGTTGCGCAGAATCCCCTGCGCGCGCAGTTTCTCAATCAACGGCGCCGTGCGCTGTTGGTCATGATCTTCGTGCAAGATGAGCGATTCGAGCGGCAGGATTTTCAAGTTGGGCAGGTTTGGCAACATGGCAGCATGAGCATACCATAGTCTCTCGTTCTACGTTAAACGCCGCAGGGCATTTTCGAAATCCTCGGGGTAGGGCGCCGTAAACGCCTGTGCACCCGGGCCTCCTTGAACGAAGTGGGGGAGGCGGAGCGAGTAGGCATGCAAGGCGGGGCGCGCCAGGATGTTCGTCTGCGGCGCGCCGTACAGAACATCCCCCAGCAGGGGGTGGCCCACGGCCGAGGCATGGGCGCGCACCTGATGCGTGCGTCCGCTGATCGGCCGCGCCTCTATCAGGACGTGGGCCGGATACCGCTTGAGGACTCGGAAACGCGTCTCGGAGGGTTTCCCGTTTCGGGCGTCCACGACCGTGCGGTGGGCATGGCCGACGTTCGCCCGCAGGGGCAGTCGCACCGTCCGTTCGTCCCAGGCCGGCACCCCAACGGCAATGGCATGATATACCTTTTCCACGCGGCGCCTTTCGAAGTGTGTGCTGAGGGCGCGATGAGTCCCGGCCTCTCGGGCCAAAACCATCACGCCGCTTGTGAATTTATCGAGACGGTGAACGACCCATAGTTTGCCGAATTGTTCTTCGAGCATTTTGAGCAGATAGGGCGCCTGGCGATCCCAGCCCTCCGCCAGGAGCGAAAGGCCGGCCGGTTTATTGATGACGAGAATGTGATCATCTACATACAAAATGTCCAACGCTGGAGGAGCCAACCGGGAGGACATGCCGGCTCAGTGGGAAAGGATCTGCGAGAGGAACAAGCGGGTGCGCTCGCTCTGAGGGCGCTCGAAGATGCGATCGGGCGTGCCCTGTTCGACGATTTCACCTTTGTCGAAGAAGACCATGCGATGGGCGACGGCGCGGGCAAAGCCCATCTCGTGCGTCACCACCACCATCGTCATGCCGCTGCGCGCCAGTTCGATCATGACATCCAGCACTTCTTTGATCATCTCCGGGTCGAGAGCAGAGGTGGGCTCATCGAAGAGCATGATCTTGGGCTGCATGGCCAGGGCGCGGGCGATCGCCACTCGCTGCTGCTGACCGCCGGAAAGTTGAGCGGGGTATTTATCCGCCTGCTCCGGAATGCCCACGCGGCGTGTGTGCTCATCTTCCTTCCCCTAGCGCTTGCCCACGCCCAGGGCCTCTTCGATGCGATGGCTGCCATAGGTAAAGGCCAGATTGAAAGCCCAGTAGATGACAAAGGCGAACAGGAACACCTCGCGATGGGTTCCGAGCCACTCCGATTGCGCCAGGACCGAGCGGCCTATCCGCAGCACATCGAACAGGCCAATGATGGAAACCAGGCTGGTATCTTTGAACAGGCTGATGAAGGAGTTGAACAGGGCCGGGATGACCGCCCGCAGCGCCTGCGGCAGGATGATCAAGAGCGTTGCCAGGGGCGTGCTCAGCCCAAGCGCATAGGCGGCCTCGTATTGCCCGCGGTCGATGGCCTGCAAGCCGCCGCGCACGTTCTCCGCCTGATAGGCCGCCTCGAACAGGGTAAAGCCCACCATGGCCCGCACAACCCGATCGGGACGCACCTCCAGCGGCAGGAAGAGGGGTAGCAGAACATCCGCCATGTAAAGCACGGTCACCAGCGGCACACCGCGAATCAGTTCGATGTAACCCAGGCAGAAATATCGCACCGCCGGAAGTTGACTGCGCCGGCCCAGCGCCAGAAGGATGCCCAGGGGCAGGGCTCCGAGGTTGCCCACCACGGTCAGAAGGAGGGTCAGCATGAGCCCACCCCATGCCCCCATTTCCACCACAGGCAAAAAGGGAATGTTTTTGCTCCCCGCCAGCAACAGGAAGGCAACGGGCAGGTACAATGCCCAGCCGAGGGAGGCCGCGAGAGCGCCGCGCGGCAGACGGTGGCCGGCGGCGCGAAGAAGCAATAGAATGGCATCGGCAACGAGCCAGTGTGACCACTCACGCGCCTGGAGCAAAAAGGCAAGCAGGGCGAATCCCGCGCCGGCTCCCAGGGCAATGAGTGCAAACCCGCGCGCGGCCTTCTTCCACACCCCCCACGACAGGCCAATCATCCCCGCCAGAATGTAGACGACCCCCCAGATGCGCCACATCTGCTCACGAGGGTACTGGCCAATCAGGAAGAGGGTCAGGTTGGCTTTGATCACGCCCCAGCGCGCTTCACGCAACGCCCATTCGCCGGAGGGGCGCAGAAGGGCATACAAGAGCCAGAGCGCGAGCACGGTCAGCAGGGCGTTGTACCACGTGCTGAACAGATTCCTGCGCAGCCAGTCTATGGGCTCCACGATCACATGCCGCGGCCGGGATTCGAGGGCTGTCATCTCAGCGCTCCACCAACTGCACGCGCCGGTTGTAGATGTTCATCAGCAGCGAAGTGAACAGGCTCATGCTCAGGTAACTCAACATCATGATGGTGATGATTTCGATGGCCGCGCCGGTCTGATTGAAGATTGTGCCGGCCACGCTGAACAGATCGGGGAAGCCAATCGCAATGGCCAGCGAGGAGTTCTTGGCCAGGTTCAGATATTGGCTGGTCAGCGGAGGGATGATGACGCGCAGGGCCTGGGGGAAGACGATCAGGCGCAAGACCTGGCTGTTCCTGAGGCCAAGCGAGCGTGCCGCTTCCACCTGACCCCTTGAGACGGCCTGGATGCCGGCGCGCACAATCTCGGCGATGAAGGCGCCGGTGTAAATGACCAGCCCGAAGAGCAGGGCCGAGAACTCCGGCGTGAGGCGCAACCCGCCCTTGAAGTTCAACCCCGCCAGTTCGGGAAGACTCCATCGCAGCGGCGCTTGGGGCTGGAGCGCCGCGCCGATCCCGAGAATGGCAGCAGGGACGAGCCCGTAGACCAGATTCCACCCCGCGGGAACAGAGCGGCCCCTACGCGCCCGAACGAGTCGGAGCGCCAGCCAGGTGGCGAGCATGGAAGCCAGAGCCAGCCAGAGGTACATTCGCCAGGCCGGGAAGGACTCGCCGGCCTGAGGCCAGGGCATGTACACGCCGCGATTGCTTAAATACATCGGCCCTGGCAGGACAATGGCCTGCTTGACCGGTGGCAGGCGCACAATGATGCCAAAGTACCAAAACAAAAGTTGGATGATCAGGGGCGTGTTGCGAATGACCCCCACATAGGCGGCGGCGAGGCGGTTGACCAGCCAGTTGGAGGACAGGCGCGCCACCCCGGCCAGCACACCCACCACCGTGGTCAGAAGAATCCCGCTGACCGTCACGACCAGGGTGTTCACCAGCCCCACCAGCAGGGCGCGCTGATAGGTATCCGAGGCCCTGTATGGGATGAACGATTCGCCGATGTCGAAACTGGCCGGGTGGGTCATGAACCCATAGCCCACGCTCAGGCCGCGCTGGGCCAGATTGACGGCCACGTTGCGATACAAATAAGCCGCTGCCAGCGCCAGGGCCACCATGAAGATGGCCTGGGCCAGGCCCTTCAAAAAACGAACGTCGCGCCAGAAGGCCTTGATCGGCATGGGTGCCCAGAAACGTGCCGGGCGGTCGGCCGCGGGACAGACCGCCCGGCCCTGCAGCTCGTTCTTTAGCGGAAGGGCATGGCGTACATCAGCCCGCCGCGCGTCCACAGATCGTTCAGGCCGCGCCGCAGGTTGAACGGACCGAGATTCCTCTCGTAGACCTCGCCATAGTTGCCGACATGCTTGATGGCACGGTAGACGAAGTCATTGCTCAGGCCCAGTTTGGCGCCCAGTTCCCCCTCGACCCCGAGCAGGCGGCGCACGACCGGGTCCTGGCTGGCGAGGAAGGAGTCCACATTCGCCGAAGTGATGCCCAGTTCCTCGGCCTGGATCATGCCGTAGACCACCCAGTGCACCACATCCGCCCATTTCTCGTCACCCTGGGCAACGGCCGGCGCCAGAGGCTCCTTCGACATGACCACGTCCAGGATGACGTGATCGTTGAAGTTCTTGAGCACCGCCTGTCCCTGTGTGGCGAGTTGCGAGCGGTCCGAGGTAATCGCATCGCAGCGGCCTTCCTCATAGGCCTGAAAAGCGGCATTCTGATCCTCGAAAACGACCGGGGTGTAACTCACACCGGCCGCACGGAACTGATCGGCCAGGTTGAGTTCGGTGGTGGTGCCGGTCTGCACACAGACGCTCGCGCCTTCCAGTGCTTTCAGGCCAGCCGTCGGGTCGCTGACAATGCTCTTCTTGGTCATGATGGCCTGGCCGTCGTAAAACGTGACGGGGCCGAACGTCAGGCCGAGTTCGACATCGCGCGTCAGCGTCCAGGTGCTGTTGCGGCTGAGGACATCCACCTCGCCGGACTGGAGAGCGGTGAAGCGCGCCTGCGCGCTCAGGCCGCGAAACTCCACCGCGTTGGGATCATTGAAGAGGGCGGCTGCCCAGGCGCGGCAGAAATCTACGTCGAAGCCGCTCCAGTTGCCGGCCGGATCAACGTAGCCAAAGCCCTGGAACGTGCCGTGTACGCCACAGATCAATTTGCCGCGATTCAGGATGGCCTGGAGGCGTTGACCCCCGGCCGCAGGGGCCGGTGCAGCCGGCGTGGCCGGAACGGGCACCTCTACCGTGACGATGACGGTCTCCACCGGCTTCGGCGCGGCTGTGGGCGTTCCGCCACAAGCGGTTAACAGGAGCGCGGCGATGAGGAGCACAAACGGAAATGAATAGAGTGTACGCATTCTCTCTTCTCCTTGAGTTTGGGAAATTATTGTTGAGTCTGCGGTTGGAGGAGTGTTCAATCTGGGGCCTCACCTCCTTTCAAGACTGCCATTCGATTTTCTCTTTGTCCGCGCCGCGGGATCGGCCACATCTCCAGCTGCTTCTAGCCACAAGGTCTTTCCCTGCATAGAGAAAACCCTCACCCCATCCTTTGCCCGCTGGGAGACGGGAGGAAATGGGATGAGGGGAAACAGCACGCAGGTGGACATGGCCGAATGGCTACGAGACAGATGGAGCGGATTGGCCGAATTATACACGAGAACGGTTTGCATCACCCCATTCCCTGGCGCGGCATCTCGGGGCAAGATCGGCAGGTTGAGTTGAGGTACAATCCGAGGCAATGCCCCCTTTCCCCTCCATGCCCCTTTCCCCCTCCGCTCAAAGAGTCCAGGAATTGCTGCTCGCGCGCGGCGTGCGGGCGCGCGTGATCGAGTTCGCCGAGAGCACGCGCACCGCCCAGGAAGCCGCCGAACGCGCCGGCTGCACACTGGGGCAGATCGTCAAATCGCTGATCTTCATGGGGAAGGTCAGCCGCAAGCCGATCCTCGTCCTGACCAGCGGCGCCAACCGCGTGGACGAGAAGCGCCTGGCCGAATACGCGGCTGAACCCGTCATCCGCGCCGATGCCGACTTCGTGCGGGCGGTGACGGGCTTCGCCATCGGCGGCGTGCCTCCGCTCGGTCACGCACAACAGATGGAGACCTATCTGGACGAGGACCTGCTGCAGTACAAAACCGTCTGGGCCGCGGCGGGAACGCCGAACGCCATCTTCGAGTTGACCCCCACCGAGTTGCAAAGGATCACCCAGGCAAAGGTGTTGCGCGTCCGGCAATAATCATCCTGTCGCTGCGGACACATGCGCCGTGTAAACAGGTGATGGCCTGACCAACCTCATTGGCGAGTCGCCCAGAAACTGGAGTTGCGGGCTGCTTCTTACGAAGTCGGCCTGTGCCGGCTGTCCATCGTCCATTGTCTGTCTCTCCGCCTCCAGCCCATTGGCCTCCAACCCATCCGCCTGCAGACTCGCTGACTCTCAGCCTATATGGACATTTCAACCGTCGTGCGACAGCCCCCTCCAACAGGGTAGCGCGGCTCCCGGGGGATGCCCGCCTCCATAGCAGGGGCTTGCGGAGTGCGCTCGCGCAGCCCGGCACGGTTGCAATTGGACAATTTTTGTCGTAAAATCTGTGTGGAACATTCCCCAAGGAGGAGACATGAGCCTACACGTACCCCAACCTGCAACCCGCCCGATGACCGAGGAGGGCGACTTCTTGCAGATCCGCTCTGTGGATCATGTGCATTTTTACGTCGGCAATGCCAGGCAGGCCATGTATTACTGGTGGAAGGGCTTTGGCTTTCAGCCGGTGGCTTACTCTGGCCTGGAGAGTGGGAATCGCGAATTTGCCTCATACGTCCTCCAATCCGGCCAGATCCGCCTGGTGTTCTCGGCAGCCTATGGCCCAACCAGCGAGATGGCCGCCCATCACATGCTGCACGGCGATGGAGTCAAAGTCATTGCCCTGGAGGTCGAGGATGTGGAGCAGGCCTGGAAGGCCACCACTGAGCGCGGCGGCAAGTCCGCCTGGGCGCCGCGCGAGGAGAAGGACGATTTTGGCCTTTATCGCACATCGGCCATTCACACCTACGGCGAGACCCTGCATGTATTTGTCGACCGCTCCGACTATCGCGGTGTCTTCGCGCCGGGCTACAGGCCGCTCGAGTATGAAACCGCGCCTGCTGGCCTCGTGGCGATCGATCACATTGTCGGCAACGTCCAGTTGGGCAAGATGAACACCTGGGTCAACTTCTACCATCAGGTGATGGGCTTTCGTCAGTTGGTGCACTTCGACGATCAGGACATCTCCACCGAATACTCGGCTCTGATGTCCAAGGTGATGCAGAATGGCAACGGACGCGTCAAGTTCCCCATCAACGAGCCGGCCGAGGGTAAGCGTAAGAGCCAGATCGAGGAATACCTCGATTACTACCTCACGCCCGGCGTCCAGCACATCGCCCTGTTGAGCCGCGACATCCTCTCTACGGTTGGAGAACTGCGCCGACGCGGCATAGAGTTCCTGCGCGTGCCCGATACCTACTACGAGATCCTGCCACAGCGCGTGGGCAAGATCAGGGAGGACCTGCAGGCGATCCGCGAACTGGGCATCCTGGTGGACCGGGACGATGAGGGTTACCTGCTGCAGATCTTCAGCCGCCCGATTCAGGATCGTCCGACCGTCTTCATCGAGGTCATTCAACGGCATGGCTCGCGCGGCTTCGGGAAAGGGAACTTCAAGGCGCTGTTCGAGTCGATCGAACTGGAGCAGGCGCGGCGGGGCAATCTGTAGAGCATGAAGTTCGTGACCTTTTCCACCGCGGATCGGGCCCAGCATGCCGGCCTGCTGACAGACGAGGGCGTCTTTCCCTTGCCTTTTGCCTCTCTGATGGATCTGATGCGGGCCGGCCAGGAGGGCCTCGAACGCGTGCGCCGCCTGCCGCGCCTCCGGCCGTTTCCACTCGATCAGGTGCATCTTCGCCCGCCCCTCCCGCGTCCGACCACCCTGCGGGACGGCTATGCTTTTGAGGCCCACGTCCGGGCAGCCCATGCCCAGCGCGGGCGCGCAATGCCGGAAGAGTGGTACAGGTTTCCCGTGTTTTACTTCACCAACCCCAATGCCATCTTCGGGCCGGAGGATGTCATTCCTTACCCGCCCTACAGCCAGGCCCTGGATTATGAACTGGAGATCGCGGCGATCGTGGGTAAGGCGGGCATGGACATTTCTCCCGCCGACGCGCCCCACTATATCTTCGGCTACACCATCTTCAATGACTGGTCGGCCCGCGATGTTCAGCGCGAGGAGATGAAAGTCGGCCTCGGCCCCGCCAAGGGCAAGGACTTCGCCTCCTCGCTCGGCCCGTGCATCGTCACAGCCGAGGAGCTGGCCGATCGGGCGACGGACCGGCATGGGGTCTATGATATGACGATGCGGGCACGCCTCAACGGCGTCGAGCGCTCGCTCGGCAACTTCAAGGACATGTACTGGTCGTTCGGCGAGATCCTGGCGCGAGCCTCGCAATCGGCCATGCTCTACCCGGGCGACGTGATCGGCTCGGGCACGGTCGGGACAGGCTGCCTGCTGGAACTGACCCGCGGCCAGGGGCCCTGGCTTCAGGAGGGCGATGTAGTCGAACTGGAGGTGGAGCGCATCGGCATTCTCCGCAACTACGTGGGCAGCATTCCACGCTCCCCTTAGGAGGCACCATGTCCTTTTACCATAAGCTCGGGCAGATTCCCCGGAAGCGGCACACCCAGTTCAGGACGCCCGATGGCAAACTGTACCGCGAGGAACTGATGGGGCTGGAAGGATTCTCATCCATCCAGTCCATTCTTTATCATCACTTCTTGCCGCCGCGCGTGCAGAGGGTCGAAGACCTTGGCGCGGCGCGGCCCGAGTATGTGGACTTCGGCCCGATCCGCCACCGGGCGTTCAGGACGGCCGAGGCCGCCCTCGGAACGGATCCCGTTTCGGCGCGCATCCCGCTGCTCGGCAACAACGATGTGCTCCTCGGCGTCAGCCGCGCCACGCAAAGCATGGAGTACTTCTACCGCAACGCCCAGGCATACGAAACGTGGTGGGTGCACGAGGGCAGCGGCGTCTTGAAGACCCAGTTCGGCCACCTGCCCTTTCGGGCCGGCGATTACATCGTGATCCCTTATGGGACGATCTGGCAGATGCAACTGGAATCTCAAGAGGCGCGTTTCTTCACCATCGAGAGCCCATCGCAGATCGAGCCGCCGCGCCGCTACCGCAATGACTACGGACAACTGCTCGAACACGCCCCGTACTGCGAACGCGATCTGCGAGTGCCATGCGAGTTGGAGACGCACACCGCGCGCGGCGAGTTCGAGGTGCGCATCAAGATGCGCGATCGGCTCACGCGCCACATCCTGGACCATCACCCGTTCGATGTGGTGGGCTGGGACGGCTATCTCTATCCGTGGGCCTTCAACATCGGGGATTTCGAGCCGATCACCGGGCGCCTCCACCAGCCGCCGCCTGTGCATCAAACGTTCCAGGGACACAACTTCGTCGTGTGCTCCTTCGTGCCGCGCCTGTTCGATTATCACCCGCAGGCCATCCCGGCGCCCTACAATCACTCGAACGTGAACTCCGATGAGGTGATATACTATGCCGAAGGCAATTTCATGTCGCGCAAGGGCCTCGACCGCTGTGACATCAGTCTGCATCCCTGTGGCCTGCCGCACGGCCCGCAGCCGGGCATGACCGAGGCCTCCATCGGCAAGAGAGAAACGACCGAACTGGCCGTGATGGTGGACACTTTTTGCCCCCTGAACGTGACACGCCAGGCGCTGGAGATGGAAAAAAAGGATTACATGGCTTCCTGGCTCGAAGGAGACGGCGAATGAGGCGAACCGGGCTGCTGGCCGCTGCGCCCTTGATTCTGGCGGCCCTGGCATGCAACTTCCCCGCCCCGGCTACCCCCAACCCGCTCGAAGCCGCAGCGACGATCGTCGCCCTGACCCTGCAGGCGCAGGGCCTGCCGACCTCGGCGGGGGTGCCCGCGGCAACGGCCACTCCCAGCCCTTCGGCCACTCCCGCGCCGCCCATCCTGTACATTCGGGAGGAGGCGCGGTGCAGGAGCGGCCCCGGGCCGAACTTCAAAGTCGTGGCCACGTTCGCGCCCGGCCTCACGCTGGAGATGGTCGGCCAGGACATCCCCGATGGATACTGGGTGGTCAGAGTCCCGAACCGCGCCGAGACCTGCTGGGTGCAGGCGCAGGACGGCTCTCCGGGCGGGGATTTCGAGCACTTGCCGCAGGTCACGCCGCCGGCCAGCACGCAGCATGTGCCCTCCCGGCCAGGCGCTCTGTTCTACAATTTCTTCTGCGACACCAACTCGCTCACCACAGCCTTGAGGTGGACCGACACAGCCGACAACGAGAACGGTTACCGCGTCTATCGTCAGGGCAGCCCCATTGCTGACCTGCCTCCCGATTCCACTTCCTACACAGATACCCTCCGCTACGTTCTCGGCACGCCGATCACGTATGCGGTCGAGGCTTACAACGATGCGGGCACCTCGCCCCAGCGCGCGGTTACTTTTACCTGTCCTCCATAGAATGAACAGCCAGTAGATAATTACCCCTGCGATGTCACCGCGAGCGCAGCATGACAGTCTCCTTCGCCGAGGAAGAGATTGCTTCGACCCGCGGCGCGGGTCTCGCAATGACAACTACCACGCAGGGTTTCATGCCCGATCAACGGGTAGGTAATGACACCGCTAGTCATTTTTGGGGATTGAGCAGGGAAGGCGGAGGGGGGTAAAATGTAAATGCCTATGCTAGCCACCACTCCCGAATTGGATAGTGGACAGTCGGCGCAGGTCGACTTCGTAGAAGCGGCCCGCAACTCGGTAGCCTGCAGCTTCCGTTGCAGGGATGCCAAGCGGAAAGGCCAGAGGGGTGGTAGGTAGTTACGGTAAATGCCGTGTGAGAGAAGGAGCACCTTATGAACCTCTACAGGAAACTGGGCATCTTTTTCAGCGCGCTGGTCTTTTCTATGCTGGCGTGCAATCTGGGCGCAGGCACACCCCCCTCGCCGGGCACAGACCTGAGCCAGGCGCTGACCCTTGCTGTGCAGACCCTTCAGGCGGCCACAAATCAGGCCGCGGCCAATGCCCCCACGAACACCCCTGTCCCGCCCACGAACGTTCCCCCCTCC
>JBBIKK010000053.1:0-19113 GCA_037445475.1 Chloroflexota bacterium | reverse complement strand
TGGGCGTCGGTGTGGCGCTCGGCGTGGACGAGGGCGTGGCGCTCGGTGTGCGCGTCGGTGTCATGCTCGGCGTGGACGAGGGCGTCGGCGTAAAAGTCACCTCAAGGCACAGCGGCACGGAATCGCTTTGTCCCAGCGGGTCGCGCGTGCGTTCATACTCATCATAAATCTTTACGAAGACCACTTCCGGGAATTGTTTAAGGGTGGCCGCTAACGGGCGCGAGATGTTATATGGCGTACTCCCCGGTTTGCAATAGCCCGTCAAATAAATACGCAGGATGCCGGCAGAAAATTCTATCCTCCGATAGCCAACAAAGCCATCCCGGGTCACAGTCAGTCCCCGACTCTGTTCGGCAGCGGTGGGACCCTTGAAATATTCGTTCACTACTGCGGCAATGGGGTTATCCGAAGCAGGAATGTCGCGCCAGACTGGTTCTTCGAAGGGCGGCACTCCACTGGCAAGGCGATGGATATTCGTGAAGTAAACCATCACCCGTAATTTGCTGGGCGTTTGTGTCAGCGTGGACGTTGCGCTCGGCGTGGACGTCGCTGTCAGCGTGCGCGTGGGCGTGGCGCTCGGCATGCGCGTGGGCGTGGCGCTCGGCGTGGACGTCGGCGTCGCGCTCGGCGTGCGCGTCGGCGTCATGCTCGGCGTGGACGAGGGCGTGGCGCTCGGCGTGCGCGTCGGCGTGGCGCTCGGCGTGCGCGTCGGCGTGGCGCTCGGCGTGCGCGTGGACGAGGGCGTTGCGCTCGGCGTGCGCGTGGGCGTGACCGTGAGGGTATGGGATGGTGTTGCGCTCAACACCGGGGTTGGGCTGGGGGTTCTGGTCGGCGGATTGCCACTCAGTACAAATGTCCCCGAGGCTTTCCACTGGCTGCCCACAAAAATGCGTACTTCATACGTACCGGGCAGCCAGTTTTCAGGAGGTTGTTCCCAATCCATAATCCAAACCCCAGAGGGAGCATCGCGCCAGGCCCGGGTGTCGATATACTTCAACTCCCCGTCGCGGTACCAGAGCGCCGTCCATTGCACGCCTGGGTCCAACCCTTTGTAGGCAAAGGCCGCGTACATATGCTTGATGGGATTGCCGAAGCGCGTGGCAGGCGCAACCAGGCGATGGTTTTCGATCTCGGTAGAAAAATACAATCGCCCAATCTCCACGTTGGCCGGCGGTGTGACCGAACCCTCAAACATGGCCAAAATGGCCAGGGGAATGGAAGGGGTCGAGGTAGGGGTATTCGTGGCCGAAGCGGCTGGCGACGGCAGAATCACAAAGGCCGTTATCGAAGGCGTAGGAGGCAACGGACTATTTGTAGGGGTGGTCAAGGGGGAGGCAACAGCAGACAGCAGGGTGACCGTGAAGGCAGGAAGGGATGGGGACAGAGAGGGTCGCGCTGTTGTGAGGGGGGCGGAAGGAGGAATTGGGGAGCGGGGAGTAAACAGAGCAGGGCCAAAGAAGACCCACCCGGCTGCGCCAAGCACAAGAACGAAGCTGAGGGCGAACAGGGTACGCGCCCTCACAATATACGCATACCGAAAACGAAAATTGGCCAAGCGCAGGCCGGCCCGAAGCACGCGAAGACCGAAGTAATAACTCAAAAAGGCCCCCAGCAGCAGCGAGGCCACGCCGGCGATGAGCAGACCAGATTGCATCGAGGTGAAATTATAACATCCAAGCCAGGCCCGAAGCGGAGAGGCGCGCCAGCGCGCCGGCACTTCAAGGGCATGGGTCAAAAACATCCCAAGAAAAACCATCTTTCTGCGGTATGCCCCCAAAGCCAAGACAGTATAATCTTCCCTTTGTATGAAAAAAACAGTGCAATGGACTTTCCCCATAACGGCCATCATGGCACAGCCCCGGATTCGCCGAGAATGCCCGCCAGTTCCGATTTTGCCTGGTGTCTCGACGGCGAAGGCACTCCGAGTAAATACCACGTAGCGCGGGATTTATCCCGCAAACCAAGTGCGACATTCATAGCGCGGTGCAAAATCCTGCCAATTGTCATAGATTCTCAAGAGCAATACTATACACTGACCCGACATGGCGGAACAGGATTTCTCACGGATGGCATCGAGCCGGCATTCCAAACACCCTACGGAAGACGAGTTTGCCATGATCGGGGGCGTTGACTTCGAGTTCAGTTTTGCCTTTCAACCCATCGTCAACACGGAGAGCCGCGAGGTGGTCGCCTTCGAGGCGCTGGTACGCGGCCCGCATGGCGAACCCTCATCGGAAGTATTTTCCAAAGTTCCAAGAGCCAAACTATACCGCTTCGACCAGGCCTGCCGCCTGAAGGCCATTCACCTGGCACGGCGCCTGAATCTGCAGGGCCAACTCAACCTCAATCTCTTCCCCAATGCCGTTGCCAGAACCGCAAGGAATATCCGCGCCACGCTGCAAAAAGGCGCTCATTACGGCTTTCCACCCCAAAAGATTGTCTTCGAAGTCAGCGAGGCTGAAAAGCCACTCAGCTATCAGTGGCTGGCGCGCGTTTTTCGATCTCAGCGCGAATTGGGCTGTCTCACAGCCATCGATGACTTTGGCAGCGGGTATTCCGGCCTGGGGCTGCTGGTGGAATACCAGCCCAACTACATCAAGCTGGATCGTAATTTGATTTCAGATATTCACCGGGAGCGCGTGAAGCAAGTAATTGTCAAGAGCGTCTTTGAAATGTGCAGCCAACTGTCTGTCGAGGTAATGGCAGAGGGGGTGGAAAAAGCGCAGGAATACATCTGGCTGCGCGAAGCCGGGATAAAGATGTTTCAGGGCTATTATTTCGCCCCACCTACCTTTGAGGCACTGGGCGAGGTTCACCCCGGAATCTTCTAACGTGCTAACGTGAATTCAGGTTGAATTCCCTGAACCGCTGAGCCTATCAGACGATCGGGTCGTTTCGCAAAGCCATAACACGGGATTTTCCCCCAACCCAAACGCGACATTCCTCCCCTGCGGGGACGACGTGTCGCGGCACAGAATCTTTACGGTTGTCATAGATCTCAAGAGCAATACTATAGCGCGGCCTCCAGCCGCAACCAGATGTCGCGGCGAGGAGCGCTTCGCCAGGCTCAGTGCAAACTCCGCGACGAAGCAGTCTCCTCACCCGCCAGGAGATTGCTTCCCCCATGCTTCGCTCGGAGCCGGCGCTTTGCTCGCCATGATACCCCCGCGAAAAATCTTCACGGTTGTGATAGATTCCTCAAGAGCAATACCATACAGCGCGCCACAGGCTGTTCGAATGCATGAATGTATTCTAACATCAGACCCACAAGAACACGGCCCTCCATCATGAAATCCGAACACCGCTGGAGCCTTCCATCCAGGTCTGCGGTGGGAAGCCGCCCATCTCATCCAAACCTGTCCGAACTCGAGATATAATCAGAATGTGCCGCTCATATCCCTCACCACCGATTTTGGACTCAAGGACGGCAATGTGGGCGTGATGAAAGGCGTGATCCTGAGCATCTGCCCTCAGGTGCAAATCGTAGACATCAGCCACAACATCTCCCCGCAGAACGTCCGCGAGGCCGCATGGATCCTTTTCCGCTCTGCGCCCTACTTTCCCAGAGACGCGGTCCATGTGGTAGTCGTCGACCCCGGCGTGGGCACGGCGCGCCGCCCGATGGCTGCCCGCCTGGGCGACTGGTACTATGTAGGACCAGATAACGGCACGATCACGCTCCTGTTGGAGCGCGCCGAACGGGAAAACTGGCGGCGCGAGTTTGTGCACCTGGAGCGGCGAGAGTACTGGCTGCCCGAGGTGAGTTTTGTGTTCCATGGGCGCGATATCTTTGCCCCCGTAGCCGCGCACCTGGCCTGCGGGGTGCCGCTGCACGAACTGGGTCGTTCCATCCCGGACCCGCTGCGGCTGGACTTCCCCAAACCCCAGCGGACGAACGCCGGCTGGCGGGGCGAGATCATTCACATCGACCATTTCGGCAACGCCGCCTCCAACATCCGCCTCGAACACCTGGGCGAGGCGCTTCAGCGAAAGGAGCGCATCGTCGTGCGCCTGAAGGGCAGAGAGATCCGCGGCCTGGTCAATACATTCGGCGAGCGTCCGGCAGGAGAGAGCGTGGCCCTGATGGGAAGCACCGGGAACCTGATCCTCTCCGTGGTCAATGGGAACGCCGCCCAGCGGCTGGGTATTGAAGTGGGAGATGCCATCGAAGTCCTCACCGATGTTGCCGAGGCGACTCGGTAAAGCCCCGTCGCACGCCCCGCAAGACCGAAAGGGAAGGCATGCTCGAGACGCCCCTCGTGATTGAAAACCTCTCTTTTCGCTATCACAACCGTCAAAGCCCAGCGATACAGGGTATTTCATTCAGCATGAGGCGCGGGGAAATCCTGCTCGTGGCCGGCGCAAGCGGCTGCGGCAAGACCACGCTCATTCGCTGCATCAATGGCCTGATCCCGCGCAGTTATCGCGGCGACTTGCAGGGACGGGTGCTCGTGCATGGCGAGGACATCCGCAACTTCTCGCTGGCCAGATTGGCCCAGACGGTGGGGACGCTGTTGCAAGACCCCGAGAAGCAGATCCTCGGCGCTCACGTGAAATCGGAGGTGGCGTTCGGGCCGGAGAACCTCGGTCTGCCGCCGGCGGAGGTGAAGGCGCGCCTGAGCGAGGCGCTGACGCGCCTGGGGCTCACGCACCTGCGCGAGCGCGAAACCTTTTCGCTTTCGGGCGGAGAGAAACAGAAAGTCGCGCTGGCCGGCCTGCTGGCCATGCGGCCATCCATTCTGCTGCTCGATGAGCCTCTGGCTTCGCTCGACCCGACCTCGGCCCGCGAAGCCCTGACCCTCTTCCGCCGCCTGGCCGATGAGGGTGCCACTCTTCTGCTGGTGGAGCACCGCCTCGAGGATGCACTTGCCGCCCACCCCGATCGCATCCTGTACCTGAAAGAGGGGCGCGTCCACTACCTGGGCGCTCCCCAGGGGCTGGCCACCGTGGTGGATCGGCGCGAGGTCAAGCTCCCGGCCCCCGAGGTGATTCGTCAGGTGCGTGCCGAAGGCCGGCCGGCTGCGCCCTCCCCCCGCCAAACTGTCCCTGCCCGCGGCCGACCCCTTATCACCTTTGAGCACGTCTTCTTCGGATACGGGGACGGCCCCAACGTGCTGCAGGACATTCATCTCACGATTCACGCCGGTGAGCGCCTCGCCCTGCTGGGGCCCAACGGCGCCGGAAAGAGCACCCTCGTCAAACACGCCATTGGCCTGCTCAAGCCGCGCCAGGGTCGGGTGCTGGTGGAGGGACGGGATACGCGCGAACTCTCGGTGGCACAGGTGGCGCGCACGCTGGGATATTGCTTCCAGAGTCCTACCCATATGCTCTTCGCGCCCACTGTGCAGGAGGAATTAGAGTTCGGGCCAAAGAACCTGGGTTTTGAGCGCTCGGAGGTGGCGCACGCTGTGCGCGAGTCTTTGCAGACCGTCAATCTGGTGGGCCTGGAGAGAGATGCCCCGTTGGCACTTTCATTCGGCCAGCAAAAGCGCGTGACCATTGCCTGTGTCCTGGCCATGCGCTCCCGGATTCTGGCGCTGGATGAGCCCACCGCCGGGCAGGACCACGGTAATTACATGAACTTCATGGACGGCATCCTGGGCCTGCACGCCTCGGAGGCCGTCTCGAAGTTCGACGCGCTTCTCTTTATCACACACGACCTGGACCTGGCGATAATCTTTGCCTCACGCGTGATCTTGCTCTCAGAGGGGCGCGTGGTGGCCGACGGGCCACCGCAGGCAGTGTTGCGCGATCGGGAGGTGCTGGAGCGCTGCCACATTGTGCCAACCTCGTTGCTTGAGGAGAACCTGCGCCTGCTGCCCCACACCGGCGCGTTCTTGCGCGCCGAGGCGCTGGCCGCCTTCGTATAAGGGCCTTCATCCCCTCTCGAACGAACATGTGCATCGCGCGCACAACCGCAGTGTTCTAATATGTAGACTTTGGCCGGGAAGGCCAGAAGTGAAGGCAACAGGCATACACAAACAAGTCCAATCCCTTGATTCTAGCCAGAGGAGAGTGAAGCCATGTCGGACAAGAGCAACCTGTGGAAATTCGGCACGCGCGAGGTCGTATATTCGGCCATCGGCGCAGCCCTATACGGCGTATTGAACTGGGTCTTCAACAACCTGACACTGCCCGGCAGCACGCTGGTCTCCTTCCGCCCGCCCGTGGCCATCCCGATGCTGATGGGCATTCTCTTTGGCCCCTGGGTGGGATTCTTCTCAGGCGGGGTGGGGAACATCCTGGGCGACTTGCTCTCGGGCTACGGGTTCTTCTGGGCGTGGGATGTGGGCAACGCCCTGCTCGGTCTGATCCCTGGCCTGCTGCCCTACGTGGGCGTGACCGAGATCAAGAGCGGACGCGATTACGCCTACGCCGCCATCGCCTGTGTGATCGCCGCCCTGGTGGGCATTGCCTTCCCCGCTTTGATTGCTGATCCCTTCATCCTGCGAAACATTGATTTCAATGGCGGCCTGATGACGGAATGGTTGCCGGCCGGCATCACCGACGCCATCAACGGCGCCATTCTCACCCCCATTTTGCTGTACGCCTGGAATGCCTACCGCACGCGTTCGGGACGCTAATGCGTTGTGAGGGCCGGCCGCGCCGACCCGTCCTGATGATGCTGGCCACCTTCAAGTATCTCCCCGGCCAAAGTCTTGTTCATCGGCTCGATCCACGCACCAAACTGGCCGTGGTTCTCTTGATCATGATCGCCACCATTGCGGTGGACGATGTGCGCGTGCTGCTCGTGCTGTTCATCATTGCCTTCGGCTATTATCGGCTGGCCGGCCTGCCCTGGCAGGCGACATGGAAGGCCTGGGCCGTGGTGCTGTTTTTCTCGGTGGTGATCATCGGCCTCATCAATGCCACGCTTTTCGGCTACGCCCCGGCCTATGTCAGGAGCTCGCATCCCATTTTCTCTTTTCCCACCCTCACGCTCGGCAGCATGGTGTTGCGACGCACAGTCACCTGGGAGATCGCCTTCGTAGGCTTTGCACGCATGCTGCGCCCGCTGGCAATCATGGCAGCCATCTTGCCTTTCACGTTCACGACCAACCCCTACATCTATGGAGTGGCGTTTCGACGCCTGGGCCTCCCCGATAGCGTGGCCTTTGCCCTGGAACTTTCCCTGCGCTACGTGCCCACCATCGCGCGTGATTTCTTCCTAACCGTGGATGCCCAGCGCGCCCGCGGCTACGAGTTAGAAGCCAAAGGGGGCGGCTTGCTCAACATGATTCGCCGTTCGGCCCCGCTCGTGGTGCCCGTGACCATCAATGCCATCGCTGGCGGCGAAGAGGTTGTGGAGGCCATGGAACTGCGCGCCTTTGGCATCGGCCCGCGCACCTGGAGCGCCTCAGAAGACCTTCATTTCACGGTCGCGGATTACGGCGTGATGGGCTTCTTTGCACTGCTTCTTTTGGGCATTCTTGTTCTCCGCGCCTTCACGCCTGTGGGGCCATACTGGTTCCCCGCGGCATGGTTCGAGTAAAATTCCTCGGGCGAGGACTGCCTCTCTCGCGGCAGCAGGGGATGGCAGCCTGTCACCCCCGCCACCCATTTGGAGGGCGCCCAGGCCGGGTGCAGGCTTGCGCATTTATTAAGATTGAGGCATACTTAGGACGGAGTGCCGTGTGGCCAGGATTTCCCTGCGGGAATATACGCGTCAGATCGAACGCATCATCGAGAACGGACAGGGCCTCGATGAGGCCATTGCCCACTGCCGCCACATCCTGAAGACGTTCCCCAAACACCTCGAAACCTATCGCCTTTTGGGCAAAGCCTATCTGGAGGCCAAACGTTACAGCGAGGCTGTGGACGTCTTTCAGCGCCTGCTGATCGCAGTGCCCGATGATTTCGTGGCTCATGTAGGCATGAGCATCATTGCCGATGACCAGGGGAGACTCGATGATGCCATCTGGCACATGGAACGCGCCTTCGAGGTCCAACCTGCCAACGCTGCCATCCAGGCCGAACTGCAACGCCTCTTCGGGCGACGCGACGGCATCGAGCCGCCCAAGATCCGCCTCACGCGCGGCGCGCTGGCGCGCATGTATCTCCAGGGCGAACTCTACCCGCAGGCCATCTCTGAAGCGCGGGCGGTGCTGGCGGACGATCCCCAGCGTGCAGATATCCAGGTCCTGCTTGCCAGGGCTTACTTTCATAATGGGCAGAAGAGCGAAGCCAGTGAAATCTGCTCACAGCTGCTCAAGCGCTTTCCATATTGCTTCGAGGCCAATCGCATCCTGGTCGAACTCCTCCCCACCGCACCACAACGCTCAGATTCCATTCCGATCTATCGTCATCGCGTGACAGAACTCGATCCCTACGCGGCCTTTGCCCAGGGTTCCCTCTTCAATGCCGATGACGTGCCGGATGAAGCCGTCACCCTGGAGCGGCTCGAATACATGGCCCAGACGATGGAAATGGGCGCGGCCTGGGGCACGATGCCCAGAGGCGGATTGACAGGCGCAGGGGAGAGCGAAGCGCCTCAACCTGAATGGCTGAAGCCCGCGGCCTTCATGCCCGAGCCAACACCCACCCCGATGCCCGAGACGCAGATCCCCGACTTCTTGCGTCAGGCGGGCTGGTCCGAGGCGGGGGACGAAGCACAAGAGAAGGAAGCCGAGAAGGCTCCCCCGTTGGCGGAGAGCGAGGTTCTGCCGGGCGCGATCGAGGCCGAGTTGCCGGAATGGATCAAATCCATCGCACCCTCTGCAGAGGCAAGCCCCGAAGAACCTCCGCCCGAAATCCCCGATTGGTTCAAAAGCCTTGGCGCTCAAGAACCCCCGCAGCCGGCCTCTCCGCCTCGCCGCGAGACGCCGCCTCCTGCTGCCGAACCCCAGGAGACGGAGACTCCCGACTGGCTCAGAGGCCTGGAAGCACAGCTGCCCCAGAGCGCTTTCCCGCCGCCCTCCACGCAAGCGCCGCCACTCGCCCCCGCGCCGATGGAGGAGCAGCCAGAGACATCCTCTGCCGGAGAAGCACCGCCGGCCGCTTCTGCATTGGGCTCACTGGGCACCAGCGCACAGGAACAGGATGACGCCCTTGCCTGGCTGGAGAGTCTGGCAGCCAAACACGGAGCAAAGCCGGAGGAGCTGGTCACCGATCCGAAGGCGCGCCCAGAAACACCCCCCGAATGGGTGAACAGGGCCAGGGAGATCGGCGAAGTCGCGCCGCCCCCCATCGCTCCAGAAGATCGGACCGGCATGTGGTTGAAGGAACTGGAAGCCCAGGAAGCCGGGCCCCCTCCCTCCTCTCTCCCCACGCCGTTCCCGGAAGAGCACTTGAGGGAATTGACCGGCACCGAGGCGCCCATCCCGAAGCCGCTACCACAGCAGGAGGGAGAGGGAACGCCCTCCGAGGAGGTTCCCGAATGGCTGAGGGCGCTGGAACCTTCGCCTGCCCCACCATCGCCCGCCGAAGAGAAACCGCCCTGGCTGGACACGTTGGAAACTCCCTCTGTTCCGCCCTCGCCTTTGCCCGCAGAGGAAGAGGAGGCCCCATCGTGGCTACGCGCAACAAGCGCCCCGCCCGAAGAGCCAAGCCCGGCAACACCACCGCCCTCGCCGGCCTCCGCCGCCAGCTTGCCCGACTGGCTAAGGGACCTGGAGCACGAAGAACCCGCTGCCCCCTCTCCAGAGACTGTGCCTCCCTGGCTGGAGGCTGAAGCAGAGCCCCAGACCACGGAGCGCGCCCGCCCTGCCGATTGGCGCCCGCTGACCGAGCCGTCCCTCGACCTGCCGCCGGCTCCCCCTCCCCAGCCAGCGCGGGTGGAACGGCCTGCACCCCCGGCAGAAAAGAAAGCCCCTCCTGCACCGCCACGCTCACGCGCTGCTCCCGGCACGGAGGCAGGAGAAACCTCGCTCGAAGCCGCCAACGCCGAGTTGGGACGCGGCAACGTCGCGGCCGCTCTGCAAACCTATAATCGCCTCATTCGCAAAGGCAAGCTGCTCGATGAGATCATCCGCCAACTGCGGGAAGCGCTTTATCGCTACCCCGTGGATGTCTCACTCTGGCAGGCTCTGGGGGATGCCTACATGCGCGCCAACCGCCTCCAGGAGGCGCTGGACGCCTACACCAAAGCCGAAGAACTGCTGCGGTGATCTCGCCGCCTCCGCTGTGGCCGTCGCCGGTCAGCAGCAGGAGGGCGCCCCGGGTGACGCGCAGGGTGGGGGTGGCCGAATCGTTGGTCACGCCGCCGGGCGGGCCACTGACGATGGTCTGCGAGCCGAGCGCTCTCAAAAATGAATGCCCTGCTCTCGGCCGGGCACAACGAGTGTGCCGCGAGACCGCCTCTACTTCCTCCCCCAATGGATGGCAATCGTGCCGAGCATCCGTCGCCGAAACGCAATGTTGCGAAAACCTGCCACGGCCATGCGCGCCGCCAGTTGTTCGGCCGTGAGGAAGTTCTCGGTCGAGGCCGGCAAATAGCGATAGGCTTCGGGCTGGCCGGAGATCAGGCCACCGAGAACAGGAATGACGAAGTGCAGGTGAATCCAGATCAACGGCGAAAGCCAACTCCGCCTGGGGCGTGTTGTGTCCAGAACCACAATGCGCCCGCCGGGTTTCAAAACACGATACTGTTCCTGCAAGGCTTTTTGCACAGCGACCACGTTTCGCAGCAGAAAGCCAGAAACCACCGCGTCGAAGGCGGCCTCTGGGAAGGGCAGGCAAAGCGCGTCGGCGGATGACCAGGGCAGAGTTCCACGCCGCTGGCCAAGGCGCATCATCTCAAGAGTGAAATCAACGGCAACGACGCGCGCCTGCGGTTGTTGCCGGAGAGCCTCGAAAGCCAGGTCGCCGGTGCCGGCCCCGAGGTCCAGGAGAGAATCGCCCGGCTGGAGGCGCGCCAGGCGGATCACCTGCTTGCGCCAGCGCCTGTCCTGTCCGGCTGTCATCAGGCGGTTGATGAGGTCGTAGCGGGCCGCAATGCGAGCGAACATGCGGCGCACATTTTGAACACGTTCCTGTTCATCGGTTGTGAGGTTCATGGTCTCATCAATAGCCCCATTCTACTGCGAAAGTGGGGAAGCGGCTCACCCTATGCAAAATCGGGCTGCCCCGCCCTCTTCCAATCCTCGGAACTGCCCGCCATGCTGACGAGACGCCGCGGCGGGCCGGGCAGGTAACGATCAACCTTCAGTTGTTGCCGAGAAGCGGAGTGACGTATTTCTCAAGCATGGCGCGGCTGATGGCGCCCGTCCAGGCATAGCGAATCAGGCCGGCGCGATCGATCACATACGAGTTGGGCAGGTTGGGATTTTTGAAGGCCGTGAGGGCGGCATTGTCTGCATCCAGCCACACGGTGAACGTCAGGCCATACGCTTGCACGAACTGGGCCACCTGGGGCGGCGGATCGCCGGCCTCGATGGCGATGAGAACAAAACCCTGATCCTTATGCGCCTCGTAGTAGGCCTGCAGGATCGGCATTTCCGCCTTGCAGGGTGGACACCACGTTGCCCAGTTGTTCACCATGACCACGTTTTGACGGTAATCGGCCAGCGACTCGATCTCGCCGCGAAGATTCCTCAAGGAAAGCTGCGGGGCGGGAGTGTTGCGTACAACGGGTATGGCAGAGAATGGTTCCTCCGCCGAGGAGGCCGCTGTTCCATCTGAGGCGCGCAGCAAGAGCAGAAACAAGGCCGCCCCCAGCAGGATCAGCCCGAGGCCGGCCATCAGCGCCGCGGCGTTGGTTGCATTTCTTCGATGCGCGATCCGTTTGCTCATAGCACGTCAAGGCAGAATTAATTCTGAAGAGCGCGCTGGATTTCGTTCACCAGATAAGATTCCGGCACCGCGCCGACCACGATGCCCGCGCCGGAGTTGATGACCGTTTGAGGCACGCCTTGGACGTTGAACTGGTCGGCCAGATCGGGGAATTCCATGGCCTCCACGCCTTCAGCAAGCACCAGACGGGGATTCTCCAGCGCCATCTGGTGAGCCAGGTAAACAGCACGCGGGCAATAGGGGCAACTGGGGGTCACGAACACTTGCAAGAGCAGGGGTTGATCCAGGGCCTTCAGGAAGTTGCGCGTCTCGGGAGCCAGGCCTGAATCCCGCTTCGAGACCAGCAAGATATCGCTGATCAGGGTGCTGAACTCATGGCCCGAAGGGATGCCGGAGAAACGGATGCCGTAGTCGGTGATCTGCTCGCCATCCCTGGCAGCGATCACCAGGCCCGGCGCCTTCGTGACGTTATAACGGCCGGCCACCTCTTTATCTGCTTCGAGGTCATACACGTTCAAGCCAACCTTGCTGTTAACAGCTGCGACTTCTTCGAGGAGGCGTCTGGTCTCCTCGCAATACTCGCAATTGTCCCGGGTCTCAAATAAGAGAATTTGAACCGGTTCTTGCAAGTCGGCAAAGACCTCGCCGATTTGCTGGATGAGTGGATCGTTGAGAACTCTTCCCATGTTGATCTCCTTACTTCTGGGGAATGTCGCTGGCCACCGCCGTCGTAATATGAAAGGTCGGTGGGTGTTCGAGGTGCTTTTTCACGGCACACAGCTCTGCCGAGCGGATGAGCGAAGCGCGATACTTCTCCGGGAAGCCGGGTGGGACGACGATTTCCAGATCGACCTTCTCCACCATGCCGCTAGCCGGATTGCTGTGGATGCGCTGGACGATATACATGCCCTCGGTGGGCAGGCCGCGCTGGCGACAGAATCCCAACACGTAAATGCCGGCACACGTCCCGATGGATGAAAGAAAGACGGCAAAGGGAGTGGGGGCCGAGGCCGAGGGGGGCTGGTCGGTAGGCACGGTGAAGCCGTTGAAGTGGGCGTCCACGCGCAGGCCGCCGGGAAAGTCAATCAGCATTTCCATAGAAGTTCACGTTGCTCCTTTTGAGTTTATAATCTACTCGCTTTCTCTTTGATGAGCCTCGCTCAAAAAAGTTACAAGCCTCCGCCCGGCTGTCCATTCTCAAGAAGTGCTCACGGCGAGCGCTGGCCGGGCATCTGGCGGGGCCTGCTCGAGGCCGCGTCCAACAGCCGGCCGGCAAGCGGGCTGCGCGTGGCCGCGCACATTTTTGCAACTTTTCTGGAATGGGTGTATCTAATGGAAAAGCCGCCCTCGCTCGAATTCTCGCTCGATGCTCTTCGCCGCGGGGATCGTCGGGAGTTTGCCCGCCTCGTTGATGCTTATTCGGGCCCCATTTACCATCTCGGACTGCGCATGCTGGGCAATCCCCAGGACGCAGAGGACGTGCTCCAGAACACGTTTCTCAAGGCCCTGACGCACATGGCCGAGTTCGAAGGACGCTCCAGCCTTTCGACCTGGTTGTACCGCATTGCCGCGAACGAAGCCCTGATGCTCATCCGCCGCAAGAAGCCGGAGGTCAACTTCGAGGATGACGAGGCGGACGATTCGGAAGAGGACCTCGTGCCGCTGCACTTCGTAGACTGGAGCCATCTTCCGGAGGAACGCTTGCTCTCGGACGAGGGTCGGCGGGCCACCGAACGGGCGATTGAAGCGCTGCCGGAAAACCTGCGCATGGTGTTCATTCTGCGCGACGTGGAGGGGCTATCCATCAAGGAGACAGCCGAGGCGCTCCATCTTAGCGAGACCAATGTCAAGGCACGTTTGTTGCGCGCCCGCCTGCGCCTGCGCGAGCAATTATCTGAGTATTTTGGCGAGCGCCTGATTCGCGAGGAGAAAAATGAGTAGTGCTGTTCACGCTGAGTGCCGCAAGTTGCTGGGCTCTTTATCGGAATATATTGACGGGGAACTGCGCCCCGAATTGTGCCGGGAACTTGAAAAACACCTGGCCGAGTGCGAAAACTGTCGCATCGTGCTGAACACCACCCGGCGAACGATCGACCTGGTCCGCCTGCCGCCGGGACCGCAGCCGGCCATGCCCGAGGCTGTGCGCGAGCGTCTGTTCAAACGCCTCCACCTGGACGACTATCTGAAGCCGGGCCGATCGTGATCCTGCCGGGCTACGCTTCGCTGCGGAAGGCACCCGTCGCCTGGCGGTGGAGCTCCACAGCGGCGAATCCCTGGACGGCATGGCGCTCTCGCCCGGCTGTGATTGTGCCTTTTTACACGGTATAATCACACCAACTTACACTCGGAGGCTTCCATCCCATGAGCGAGGCTCTTTTTCCTCTCAGTCAGGAACACAAGATGATTCGCGACGCGGCGCGCGAGTTCGCCCGAAACGAAATTGCTCCCATCGCAGCCCAGTGCGATGAAAGCGGCGAGTTTCCCCACTCAACCATCCAGAAGATGGGAGAGATGGGCTTCATGGGGATCGAGGTGCCCGAAGAGTACGGCGGCGCAGGCCTGGACACCCTGGCCTACGTCCTGGCCCTGGAAGAGATCAGCAAAGTGGACGCGGCACACGGCGTGATCATGTCCGTGAACAACTCTCTCTATTGTCATGGCATCCTGAAGTTCGGCCGCGAAGAGCAAAAGCAGAGATTCCTCAGGCCGGTGGCCTCCGGACAGGCCGTGGGCGCCTATTCGCTCACCGAACCGATGTCCGGCTCCGACGCCGGGACGATGAGGAGCCGCGCCCGCCGCGAGGGGAACTTCTACATCCTGAACGGCCGCAAGTCCTGGGTGACCAGCGGGCCAGTGGCTGATTACATCGTGGTCTTCATGTCCACCGATCCGGAAAAGAAACACAAAGGCATCAGTGCCTTCCTGATCGACACCAGAGATGCCCCGGGCTTCACGCGCGGCAAGAAGGAGCCCAAGTTGGGCATCCGCGCCTCGGCCACCAGCGAATTGATCTTCGAGGACTGCCGCATTCCGGTGGAAAATCGCCTGGGCGAGGAGGGCGAAGGCTTCAAGATCGCCATGACCGTGCTCGACGCCGGCCGCATCGGCATCGCGGCCCAGGCCCTGGGCATCGCCGAGGCAGCTTACGAAGCCAGCGTCGCTTACGCCCGCGAGCGCGAGGCCTTCGGGCACAAGATCGGCGAATTTCAGGGCACGGGCTTCAAGATCGCGGACATGAAGACGCGCATCGAGGCCTCGCGCCTGTTGATCTTCAACGCCGCCATGGCCAAGGAACGCGCCAAAACCACAGGCGAGCGCTACACCCTCCAGGCCTCCATGGCCAAACTGTTCGCCTCGGAGACAGCCATGTTCTGCGCCCACGCCGCTGTGCAGATCCATGGCGGCATGGGGTACAGCCGAGAACTGCCCGTAGAGCGCTACTTCCGCGATGCGAAGATCACCGAAATTTACGAGGGCACCAGCGAGATTCAGCGACTGGTCATCAGCCGCTCCGAACTGGGGTTCAAATAGTCATTGCCTCGAACGCCCTCTGGAGAAACGGCGGGGCGCCTGTTTCCGGCGCGCCCGGCCATACGTTGTGGAGATGAGAAGCCATGAAGGCAATGTTGTTTCATAAACACGGCGGACCCGAAGTGCTGGAATATGCCGACTTCCCCACCCCGCAGCCGGGGGCCGGGGAGGTGTTGGTGCGCCTGCGCGTGGCCGCGCTGAACCGCGTCGATATCATGGTGCGCAACGGCTGGCCCGGCCTCGAGCTGGAAATGCCCCACATCAACGGCGCCGACGGCGCTGGCGAGGTGGTGGCGTTGGGCGCGGGCGTCGGCGATCTGAACCTCGGCGACCATGTTGTCATCAACCCCAACCTGGGATGCGGACAGTGCGAGGCCTGCCTGGCCGGCCAGGATAACATGTGCCGCGACTGGCACCTGCTCGGCGAGAGCGTGCGCGGCACCTACGCCGAATACATCGCCCTGCCGGCCCGCCAGCTGTACAAACTGCCGCCCGATTTCGACCTGCGCCTGGCGGCGGCAGGAGCGCTGGTCTTCCAGACCGCATGGCATTCCCTGATCACGCGCGGCGGCCTGCGCCCAGGGGAGACAGTGCTGATCGTCGGGGCCGGAGGAGGGGTGAACACCGCCAGTATGCAAATCGCCCGCTTGAGCGGCGCACGCATCATCGTCGTCGGCTCCGAGGCGAAAAAGTTGGAAAAGGCCGCTGCCCTCGGCGCCGACATCCTGATCGATCGCTCCAAAGAGGAAGACTGGTCGAAGGCCGTCTATCTCGCCACGCACAAACGCGGCGTAGACGTGGTCGTGGACAATGTCGGCACGACCTTCATGCAGTCCCTGCGCTGCCTGCGGAAGGGCGGGCGCCTGTTGACGGTCGGCAACAGCGGAGGCCCCAGGTTCGAAATCGACAACCGCTATATCTTCGCCAAACATCTCTCCATCATCGGCTCGACCATGAGCCCCCGTAGCGATTTCAACACCGTCATGGACCTGATCGTGGCCGGACGGCTCACGCCCGTATTGGATAAGAGCTACCCGCTCCAGGAGGCGGCGCGGGCACAGGAACGCCTGTGGAGGGGAGAACAATTCGGGAAGATCACGCTGGAGATCGGTTGAGCCCATGAGACGCCTGTTGCGCTTCGAGGTGTTCCTGGTCGTCGTGTACATGGGCATTCAACTGTACGCCGCTTCCTCCGACGCGTACAACCTGCCGAATGCGTGGTTCATCCGCGATGACGCCTACTACTACTTCAAAGTGGCCCAGAACATCAGCGAGGGCCGCGGCAGCACCTTCGACGGCCTTCATCCCACCAACGGCTATCATCCCCTGTGGCTGTTGGTGTGCGTGCCGATCTTCGCCCTGGCCCGTTGGGATGTGATCCTGCCTCTGCGCGTGCTGCTGATCGTGATGAGCGCTCTGAACGTGGCCACAGGCCTCCTGATCTACAGGCTGCTGCGGCAGAGTCTCTCGCAAGTGGCCGGCGTCCTGGCAGCCATCTACTGGGTGTTCGATCCGTATATTCAGGGCACCTATTACATCACCGGGCTGGAATCGGGCCTGGCCATCTTCTTCATGGCCCTGCTGCTTTTCGAGACCCGTCGTTTTGAAACGCAATGGCACCACGCCATCCCTTCCGTACGTCGCCTGGCCTGGCTCGGCCTGGTCGCCGCGCTGACCATGTTCAGCCGTCTGGACCTGGTCTTCCTGGCGTTCATCGCGGGTCTGTGGCTCGTCTTCCGTCAGACGCCCCTGCGCTACCTGCTGCCGCTCGATATGGTCACTCTGGCAGCAGCCACCCTGTTGGGATTCGTCCTCCGCCTGGGCTTTCCCAACTATTACTCGGCCTCCCGGGCGGCGTTGACCACCGTTGCCCTGGGACTGCCAATCAAGATTCTGATTCTCTTTTTCTTCGGGCTTTACACAAGGCCGGGCGATGGTCACCCAAAGGAGCTGGTGAGAAAGGCTGTGCTGGCCAGCGCTCTGAGCAGCCTCCTGCTTCTCGCTCTCCTGGCGGCCGGAAAGGCGCTGCGCCTCCTTCCGGATTTTTCCCTCGTGATTCTGCTGCTGGAGACGATCTTTTCGTTGAGCGGCGTGCTCCTCAACCGCCTGCTGGTCTTCGGGCTGCAAAGCCCCGGCCGCGAGGCCGCGCCGTCCTCACCGCTGGATTCCTTGAAAGCCCATTGGAGGCTCTGGCTCAGGGACGGCGCGGCTTACTATGGCGTCCTGGGCGGGCTGCTGGCGGCCTACATGCTGTGGAACAGGCTCACCTTCGGCACCTTCACACCGGTCAGCGGGCAGATCAAGCAGTGGTGGGGCACGTTCCTGATCAACATCTACGGTGGCCCGGCCAGGACGCCCCTTGCCTTTTTCATGCTCGATCCCAACAGTGAGTTCAATGCCTGGGAGCCGGCCATCAGCACGCTTCAGAACTGGCAGCGCCAGTTGATCGAGGCTCAGTTTCCATGGAGCCACTCCATACCGCCGGAATGGCGCTTCCTGATGTTCACGGTCCTTCTCGGCCTGGTTGTTTACGCCTTCCTGCGTCTGCGCTCGAAGAAGGTCCTGAGAGCCATCTCACAGAGCGGCATGCTCCTGCTCTTTGCGGGCAGTTGGCTGCAAATCTTCTTCTACAACACGCTGGGCTACGCCTCGTTCAAAGGCTGGTATTGGCTGAGCGAGCCACTTCTAGGAGTGTTCTCAGCCGCCCTGGTTGTGGACGTGGCCTTTTCCGTCTTTCTCAAAAAATGGGCACTCACGCGCGCCGTGATGTGGGTTTTGGTGACGCTCTTCAGCGTGCGCGCCGCGTACGGCTACGGCAACACGGTGCGCCTCCAGATGCCTCACGGGGCGTGGCCGGCCGACACACCCTACATCTCGGTGCTGCCGACCCTCGAATCCCTGACGGAGCCCGGTGCAGTGATCGGCATGACCGGCGGCGGAAACTTCGGCTACTTCATTCATGACAGGACAGTCGTGAACATGGACGGGCTCATCAACAGCTACGAGTATTTTCAGGCGCTGAAGAACGGACAAGGCGCCGACTATCTCTACAACAATGGCATGCGCTATGTGTTCGCCAACCCCTACCTGCTCGAAGCCATTCCCTATCGGGGCCAATATAGCCGGCGCCTTGAACTCCTGGCCGAGTTGGGGGGCAAGGACTTGATGCGCTTGCTGCCGGCGCGGGCGCCATGAACACGCCTCAGGCAGCGGGCCTCGCCCAAGCAACCATGAAGGCCGCAGGCATGCTTGAGAGAAAATGCAAGCCTCCTTTTGCTATAACTCTTGCCATCTGGCAGGTGTTAATCCTGACGGGCTGGAACGCCACCCGCCTCCTCACCAGCCTCTTGTGGCGCGAGGCACTCGAGAGGTATGCCCCCTGGCCGGGGCACCTCTACATCGGGGCGAGCGGCGGACTCTGGACGTTGACCGGCATTCTCCTGCTATGGGGTTTTTGGAGGAGAGCGCGCCGCATCCGCCTTGCCTGGCTGTCCGCCTCCGCCGCGTACGCCCTGTGGCTCTGGGCCGACCGGCTTTTCGTCCAGGCCGAGAGGCGGGCGGACTGGCCCTTCGACCTGGCCCTCACCGGCCTCCTGCTGGGCTTCCTGTGGACGGTCGCTCTCCTTCCCCGTTATCGCACTTATTTCGAAAGAGAGGCGCATGAACGAGAATCCAAAGATACGTCAGTTGCATGATCTGAAGGCCAGGTCACGCTTGGGCGGCGGCCTGGAACGCATCGAGGCCCAGCACCAGCGCGGCCGCCTGACGGCGCGCGAGCGACTCGACCTGTTGCTCGATAAAGGCTCCCTGCGGGAAGTGGATGCGTTCGTCCAACATCGCACCCACGATTTC
>JBBIKK010000052.1:0-19311 GCA_037445475.1 Chloroflexota bacterium | reverse complement strand
CGGGCGGTGCTGGTGAAGGTGGAAGCGGAATAAAAATCACTAACAAACAACAAAGACACCCCGCAATGGGGTGTCTTTGTTGTTCACTCACCTTACGCGCACCATCCCGAAGGTTTTGGAACGGTGCATAACATCAGTAGTAACTGTCTACCCGCCATCACCCCCATCCCCTCTCCTGGTGGGAGAGGGACGCAAAATTCAGAAAAGTTTGTCACTTTTGACCGCAAAATCTCATTTTGGAGTCAGGGTGAGGGCGGCAATTACGCCGTGACGAGAAAAGCCAAGAACATGGGCCAGGCCGATCTTTATACCGTCTCGCCGAAACAATCGGACAGCAATAATCGCAAACGGCGCTCGAGCATGGTGTAGGAGTAGTAGCGACGGGCAAGTTCGTAGTTGTGTTCGGCGTGTTCCGCGGATTCTTCAGGATGCGTCAGAACGTAACGCGTCTCTTCCAGCGTCGCGTTGCTGATGAAGCCATCGAACTCGATCACTTTGAAGCCCTTCGGCTTGATATCTGCCTCGTAGATGGAATAGTTGTTCACCACGATCGGCCGCTTGTAGTAAATCGCCTCGAGGAAGGCGTTGCCAAACCCCTCGGTGGTGGAGGGGTAGGTCACAAGATCGGCCTGGGGATAGATATCCCTCAGGGCGTAGATTCTTCGTCCGTCCGGAGTGACGCCCCTGGTCTCGTGGATGATGTCCGCTTCGAAGTGGATAATGACCTCCAGCAGCGCAGCAAATTCACGAAGGCGTTTTTCGTAGTCGCTGCCCTCATCCCCCGTGGCGTGCGAGACGACCAGTTTCGCGGGCAGGCCCAGGCGGCGCGTCAATTCGATAGCGTGTTCGATGCCCTTGCGTTGGACGACGCGCGTCGGCTGAAGGAAGAAGTATTGACCGGCATCCAGCCCGAGATCCGCCCGAGCCGAGCGCGCGTATTCATCCAGGGGCGGAGGCGGGGAATCGAAATCCATCACATTGGGAATGATCATCGCCGTGACGCCGATCCGCGAGGCGAGTTGCTGCGCCTGCAGCGAGTTGATGACCACGTGTCGGATGGAAGGCAAGCGTGGAGGGAACGCAGCGGCGATGTAGTCGTGAACCGAGTTGTTCAGGAAGCGCTGACGTTCCCAATGAAAGTCGTGATGATGCGCGATGACAGGGTAGCCCGTCTCGGCGACAAACTCGGTGATGGCCAGCCCAAGCGGCAGGTTGAGCGGAATGGTGAGCGCATTCTCCACGATGAGCAGCTCGAGTTTGAACTTGTGCGCGAATTTGTAGAGTTCCTCCTTGAGGTAGAAGCGCAGTTCCTGAATGCGCTGGGTGACACGCGCGGGACGGATATAGACCGAGAAGAAATCCTTGCGGTGGACGTGAATTTCAGGGTGCATTTTGCGCCCTTCGTGCAGTTTGCCCCATGTGCCCTGATACGCCACTTGATTGATGGCATCTATTTCGGGGTGACGGTAAAAGGCTTCGGGAACCACATAACTTTTTTCAGGAGGGCGGTCGCACTGCCCGCAGAAGTAGAAACACTCATGCCCCAGCCGTTCGAGGACGGTTGCCCATTTACTTGTTTCGAGCGAAACGCCGTCGGTACCGGCAAAGCGGGTGGAGATAAAGCCGATTTTTCGTGAAGATGTCATGTTGTCTCCTTGCTGATAAATGATGAATCCCCTGTTTTTACGCGGAGTTGTGTGTAATACGATTTTATACCACACAAGTTATCCGCGCTTGTGGTGCGATTCATGCCTCGGGCGAGGGAGGTGACAAGCGCCGATCCGTAAATTGACAACCAGGCAATTGAAATTTTTGCCATTGAAACCCAAAACGTTTTGGATAATTATGCCTGTAAAAATCCGCGATGTTGCCAAAAGACTGAATCTTTCGATTACAACCGTTTCGCGCGCACTGGACGGGTATGACGATGTCTCTGAGAAAACGCGTCAGCGTGTGATCAAGGCTGCGAAAGAGATGGGGTATGTGCCGAGTCGAAGCGCGCGCCAACTGCGGCGTCAACGCACGGACACGATCGGTTACATCATGCCGACGCCGCGACCGCGCTTTACCGATCCGTTCTTTTCCGAGTTCGTGGCCGGTCTCGGCGATGAAAGCGGCGCGCAGAACTTCGATCTTTTGGTCACGCTTGCTTCCCCCAACCAGGAGGCCGAACGCGCTGCTTATCAGCGGCTGGTTCAGGGACGCCGCGTGGATGGGATTGTGCTGAGCCGAATGCGCGTGGATGATTGGCGCGTCCATTATCTGCATGATTCGAAATTTCCCTTTGTATGTTTTGGGCGGACCAATGTCCCATTCGAGTTTCCGCATATTCGCGTGGATGGAGCCAGCGGAATCCGTCGTTTGGTCGCGCATCTTGTCGAGCAGGGACATCAACGCATTGCCTTTATCTCCGCGCCGGCCGATCTATCCCTGCAGGTGGATCGTTTCAGAGGCTATCAGGAGGGACTGAACGATTTTGGCCTGACCTTTGATGAGAAGTATGTTGCAGACGGTAATCTCACCCGCGACGGGGGGTATCTTGCGGCCCAAAAATTATTGGCTTTGCGGCCTGCCCCAACGGCGATCATCGGCGCCAATGATCTGACCGCGATCGGCGTTTTGCGCGCGGCGCGCGAAATGGGAATCACGGTTGGACGCGATTTGGCGGTTGCCGGTTTCGATGGCATCGAGGACACGGAACATTCCGTCCCGCCGCTGACGACACTCCACCAGCCCGTCTATGATTGCGCCCGACGATTGGTCCGCATATTGACTGCTCTTATCAATCATCAGGAACTGACCGAACAACAAATCCTTTTACAACCAGAATTGATTATCCGTGCTTCCACACTCCGTTAGTATGGAACCGGATGCCATGATCTTCACGAAAGGAGGCGCCTCTCAAAATTTTCAATTGTTTTCTGCTGATCGTAGTAAATAAACTTTTCTTGAACTGGAGGAGAAATGTCCAAACTGTTGGGTAAAACGCTGACACTTGTGGCTGCCCTCGGCATGTTGCTGGCCGCCTGTCAGCCTCAGGTGGTGACGGTTACAAAAGAAGTGGTTGTGACCCAGGAAGTTACGGTCAAGCCCGAATCGGTCGTCGAATTCTGGACGACAGATAACGAGGAAGCCCGGGTGAGCAAGTACGAAGAGATCGCGGCCCGCTATATGGCCGAGCACCCGGAAGTCGAGATTCGCATTGTCCCGATTGACGAAGCGACCATCAGCCAGCGCATCGCGACCGCCCGGGCCGCCAATCGTCTGCCCGACATTGTCCGCATGGGTGTGGAACGCGTGGCGGCATTTGCAGCGGATGGCATCATAGATGAAGATGCCGTCAGCACCACCATTGATTCGATAGGAAAGGACGATTTCCGCAGTGGCTTGCTGGATATGGTGACGGATTCTGCCACAGGCAAGTATGCCGCGGTTCCGATAGATGGCTGGATTCAGGCCATCTGGTATCGCGAGGATGTGTTCAAACAATTGAATTTGAATGCGCCATTGACCTGGGATGATATCAACGCGGCGTGCGATGCCCTGCCCGGCACCGGCAATTTGTTGTATGCATTGGTTCTGCCTGATGACCCGGGCCAGAACTATCCGCATCAGGTCTTTGAACAGGTGGCGATCTCGAACAACGCATGGCCTTTCGACGCCAATGGCAAAGTCACGATGAACACACCGGAGATGATCGAGGCCCTGCGCTTCTATACCGAGCTCAAACGCTGCGCTCCTCCCGGACCTCAATACTGGCGTGGCGCACGTGAAATGTACGAACTCGATCAGTCTGGAATGTTGTTCTACAGCACCTACATTATGGATGATCTGGTGGAAGGCTCGGGCTTGGAAGGCGGCGGCAATGTTGCCATTGCGGTTCCCGAACTGGCGAAGAATACCGGCTTTGCCTCTACCATGCAGGAGCCCAACGGCAAGGCGGTCTATGGACAATTGGTAACGCTTGGCATCATGAAAGGCGCGGATCCTGTCGCGCAGGACGTGGTCAAGTACTTCATGACGGGTCAGAACTATCAGGATGTTCTCTCGCTTGCCCCGTTTGGCAAGGTCCCCGTCTTGAAGAGCGCCGTGGATAACTGGAAGACCCTGAGTCCGTTCTTTGCCAATTACTCCGATGAGACGCTCGATCAGATCGCGAACGGCTACGATAGTATGCAGCGCTGGCTCTTCCGCCCAGATTACAACGCCACGCAGCGCGCTGTGATCGGCGACATCGAAGGGAGATTGCTCATCCCGCAAGTGTTGAGCGGTATCGTCCTCGAAGGTACAATGACGCCCGAAACCGGCGCGGAATTCCTGCAAACGCAGGTGGAAGCGCTCCTGGCTGAACGATCCAAGTAAGTTTCATTTAGTGTGAGGGGAGGCGAATACCCTCCCCTCACTTGTCAATCTCATGAACATGCTCATCGGCAGGTGGAATTCCCTGCAGGCGCGTGAAGCGCGGCTGGCATGGAGTTTTATTCTGCCAACCCTGATCATTGTTTTCGGGTTGGTGCTTTTCCCCGCGTTCTTCAGCGTGTGGATCAGTTTCCACGATGTTCGGCTGGGCAATCTCAACGATGTGTTTCATGCGCCATCCCTGGGCTGGGAGAATTACATTGGCGTATTCAAAGACTTTGCCTTCAAATATCAAAGCCCAACCAATTTGGGAGCGGCTCTTACCAGCATCGTTTATTCATTTACCGGTTCGCTGCTGACGATCGTGGTCGGTTTGATCGCCGCGCTCATGTTGAATGAACCGATTCGCGGGCGCGGGCTTGCAAGGGCGATTTTCCTGTTTCCTTATGTCGCCCCCATCGTCAGCGTCGCATTTGTATGGCGTTGGATCCTCGACCCGCGCCCATCGGGTGTCGCCAACGACTTATTAATGCGCCTCGGGCTGGTGGATAAACCGCTCGGATATCTCTCCACCCCCGGGCTTGCCCTGCTGCTCGTCGTCCTGTTCGAAGCCTGGCGCTATTTTCCCTTTGCCATGTTGATGATCCTGGCGCGGCTCCAGGCCATTGACGATACCCTTTACGAGGCGGCCAAAGTGGATGGCGCCAGCACAATTCAGAGATTCTTCTATATCACGCTGCCTGAGCTCAAATACGTGATCGGCGCGATCTTCCTGCTCCGCCTGATGTGGACATTCAATAAATTCGATGACATCTTCCTGCTCACCAGCGGCGGCTTTGGGACGCGCGTCCTCCCCGTTTTGACCTACGAGTTCAGTTTCCGGCTCTATGATTTTGGAAAAGGCGCCGCCTCCGCCATGATTCTGCTGGCGGTGTTGGTTGTCTTTATGTTGTTGTACATTCTCGTTGTCATGCGAAATGTGGAGGAGTGAGACGATGAAAAAACCACGCGACAATTTCATCGGTCTGATGGCGAACCGTTTCACGCTGAGACAATTGATCCTGTTCCTTGGTCTCGCCTTTTTCCTGACCGGCATCCTGTTCCCGTTCTATTGGATGGTTAGTTCATCGTTCAAATCTCAGGCCGAGATCGGCGGACGCGAACCGGTTTACATCCCGGCGCACCTTCGCATGGATGCCTATCGCGAATTATTCGATCCCGCCCATCCCAGTTTTCAGAATTTTGGCGTCAATGTCCTTAACAGCCTCATGGTCTCGGTTCCGACCGCGCTGATTGCGGTCGTCCTTTCCATGTTGGGCGCTTATGCCATCGCGCGCCTGCATTTTCGCGGCAAGGACTTTTTGCTTAATAGCGTCTTGTTGGTTTATCTTGTACCGGGAGTCTTACTGATCATTCCGCTCTTTGCCATGCTGGCCAATATCGGCGACCGGCTGGGATTCGAAGTGCAGGACAATTTGTTCATCCTCATGTTGACTTACCTTGCACAAACACTGCCGGTGGCGCTTTATATGCTGACCAATTACTTCCGTACCATCCCCGACGAGATCGAGCAGGCCGCCTTGATAGATGGCTGCACGCGCCTTCAGGTGATCTGGAAGATCACGCTTCCACTGGCGATTCCCGCCATGGTTTCGGTTTTCATCTACACCTTCATGATCGCATGGAACGAATTTTTGTACGCGCTGGTGTTCCTGAACAGCCGCGACATGTTCACCATGCCCATCAAGGTCAACACCATTTTCACCGATCCAATCCCCCGTCCACATGTGGTCATGGCAGCCTCCACCGTCATGACCATTCCGGTCCTGATCCTGTTCCTGAGCATGCAAAAGTTCCTCGAGAAAGGCTTGACGGCAGGAGGCGTAAAGGGATAGATTTTCTTTTACAATATACCCTTCATGAGCGAAAAGGAAAACATCCAGGCCCATCTCATTGCAATATATGGAAGTGAATCCGCCTCCGCGCTGCACGCGCGCTTGCAGGCGCTCATCGAACGGTACCGCGGACGGATCCCCAAACCCCTTATCCCATCGTTAAGCGAACGCGATTCGATTTTGATCACCTACGGCGATCAGGTGTGCGAAGAGGGAAAACCGCCCCTGCAAACCCTCGCTGAATTTTGCGAAGCGCATCTGCGCGGCATCGTGAGCGGCATTCACATCCTGCCCTTTTACCCCTGGTCTTCCGATGACGGCTTCTCGGTCAAAGACTACCGCACGGTGGACCCCGCCCTGGGCGATTGGAACCACATCGAGCGGCTGGGGAAGTCCTTCCGCCTGATGTTCGATGCCGTCATCAACCATGCTTCCGCACAGAGCGAGTGGTTTCAAAAGTTTCTGCGCGATGAAAAACCGTACCGCGATTATTTTATTGCTGTTGAGGGCAATCCCGATCTTTCGATGGTGGTTCGTCCGCGCGCCCTGCCTCTGCTGACCGAATTCGAAACCGCCGCAGGCAAACGCAAGGTGTGGACGACCTTCAGCCCCGACCAGGTGGACCTGAATTTCAAAAACCCGGCGGTCCTGCTCGAAATCCTGGACATCTTGCTCCTGTATGCTCAGCGCGGGGCCGAATTCATCCGCCTGGACGCGATAGCCTACCTCTGGAAGGAAATCGGCACGCCCTGCATTCACCTGCCGCAAACACACGCCGTCATTCAACTTTTGCGCGCCGTTCTCGACGAAGTTGCTCCGCACGTGCGTCTCATCACCGAAACCAATGTGCCTCACGAAGAGAACATCTCCTATTTTGGAAATGGCACGAACGAAGCGCAGCTCGTCTATAACTTTGCGCTCCCGCCGCTCACGCTTCACACCTTCCGCACGGGGGACGCAAGCGTTCTATCGGGATGGGCTTCGACTCTGAGGCTTCCCTCCGAGCGAACGACCTTCTTCAACTTCCTCGCATCACACGACGGGGTGGGGTTGAATCCCGCTCGAGGCATCTTATCCTCCGCCGATATTGACGCCCTCGTCCAGCAGACTCTCGCGCACGGCGGCTTGATCTCCTATAAACACAACGCGGACGGCACGACCAGCCCCTACGAGATGAACATCAATTACTTCGACGCGCTATCCAATCCATCGAGCGATGAGCCGCTCGATTTGCAAGTGGACCGCTTCATGGCGGCGCAAGCCATCATGCTCTCCCTCGTCGGCGTGCCCGGCATTTACTTTCACAGCCTGTTTGGCGCGCGCAACTGGCGCCAGGGCGTGGAAATCACCACACACAACCGCACCCTCAACCGACAGAAATTCCTGCGCCCTGCTCTGGAGGCCGAACTAGCCGAGCCTCGTTCCTTGCGAGCGAAGGTCTTTTTTCGTTATCGCCGCTTGTTGCAGGCACGGGCATCTTCCGCAGCCTTCCATCCAAACGGAGGACAAGAGATTCTGGATGCAGGCAAACACACCTTTGCCCTTTGGCGCACCTCTCCGGATGGGCGAGAGCGAGTCTTATGCCTGCACAACGTCACGGCGCAAGCGCAGTCCGCTTTGGGACATACGCTCGCGCCGTATGAAACGCGTTGGATGAGGGGTCAATCCATTCTCTCCAGAATGTGACTCACCGCCGTGGAGGCCGGCCCGCCCAGGGATTGAATCAACGCTACCCGCGCCCCTTCCACCTGGTTCGCTCCGGCCTGACCGCGCAGCTGGATCGCCGCTTCGACGGCCTGATACACGCCGGCAGCCCCTCCCGCGAAGCCGCGCGCCTTCATGCCGCCCAGCGTGGCGCACGGGATCTTGCCCTTCAGGCCGATCTCGCCCTCGGCGGCCAGTTTCCACCCCCCGCCTTTGATCGCAAAGCCAACTGCTTCGAGCTGCAGTGCCGCGAAGATGCTGAATGTGTCATGATATTCGAAAAGATCGATCTCGTCCAGAACAAGGCCAGCCTGTTTCATGGCCTGGCCTGCGGAGAGTTGCGCAGCCTCGAAATACAACATGTCCTTCCGATCGTGCAACGCCAGTGTGTCGGACGAGGTCGCCGAGCCGGCGATCTTCACGAGCAGATGATTCGATGGCAGCAAGTCGCGGCGAGTCAGGACGAGCGCCGCGGCGCCGTCCGCATTGGGCGCCAGATCGAACACACTGAGCGGGTCGCTGATCTTCTCGGCTCTGGCGTAAGTCTGCGACGTGATCGCCTTGCGGAACATGGCGTGCGGATTGCCGACCGCGTTGGCGTGAGCGGTCAGCGCGAAGCCGGCGAAGCCATCCGCGGGGACATTGTATTCGTGCATGTAGCGGCGCATGAGCAGCGCGGCCTGGGCCGCCGGGGTCAGGCCCTGCACGGCTTCGAAATCGGAGTCGCCGGTGGTGGCGAGCGCCGCCTCTACCGCCGCGCCGATCCGGTCGGTGAACTTCTCCACGCCGACCACCAGCGCCACATCCACCAGCCCGCTTTTGACGGCCAGATAGCCCTGCCGCAGCGCCGCGCCGCCCGAGGCGCCAGCGGCTTCCACGGTGACGGCCTCGATACCGCTCAGCCCTGCGAAATCGGCGATCAGCGCGCCGAGATGCGCCTGGTTGGACAGATTGGGTGCCAGCATATTGCCGACGAAGAGCACCTGTGGCTTCAATCCGCCCGAATCCTGGATGGCTTCCCGAATGGCAGCAAAGGCCAGGTCGCGCAGACCGATGTCCCAGTGCTCGCCGACCGCCGTTTGTCCGATACCTGCGATGATTACGTCTGTCATGGTTTATCCTGAGGATGGTGTGTGTTTCGATCCACAACCATATCCGTTAGCATGGGAGAATGTCGATTACGCGGTGGTGCTCATTTCTGGCGTAGGGCCTGTTCTCTTGCTTCTGGCGTAAGGGTCGTTCTCTTTTTTTCTGGCGTAGAGGACGATCTCCAACGTCCCTGTTCAAACAGAAATAGAACGGTTTCGCCCGCCGCTTCTTTCAGCGTGACCCTTGAAGGTTCAACGGGTTTCAGCATGCTGCCCTCGGGCGCTTCCATGCGCAGCGTGATGGGATAGTCCACGCGGGCCGGGATGGAGACGAAGGCTTTGCCGTCCGCGTCGGTTTTTGCGCCGAACTCCGTTCCATCTTGGAGGGAGACGATGAGGGTCGCGTTTGCAAGGGGTGTGTCCTCCGCATCCACCTGCCCGTTGGCGTTGACATCGAGCCATGCCTGACCCGAAAAAAAGGAATCCGCAAGGACGGGCGGGGTGGGCGTGGAAGCGGTGACCGTAGAAGGCGAAAGGCAGGCGGCAAGGGTCATTGCTGTAATGAGCAAACCAATGCAAATTGTGATAGTCTTTTTCATTTCAAAATACGTAGCGCGGGATTTATCCCGCAACCCAAATGCGATATCCACGTCGCGGTACAGAATCTTTACGGCTGTGATGGATTCTCAAGAGCAATACCATAGCGCGGCCTCCAACCGCGACCAAATGTCGCTGCGAGGAGCACTTCGCCAGGCTCAGCGTAAACTCCGCGACGAAGCAGTCTCCTCCGCCAGGGGATTGCTTCCCCCACGCTTCGCTCGGGGCAAGCGCTTTGTTCGCCGTGACGCCCTCGCGAAAAATCCTCACGGCGGAGAGGAGAGCAGGAGCGGCAGGATCATGCCTTACTTCATCTGCAGCTTGCCGCGATACCGCACATACGTGGCGTAATCAATCTCGGTGCGGCGGGAGATGTAATCCTGCGTCTTCGGCGCGAGTCCTGCGCGGGCGGTGATGGCGTCGGTGACGATGAGGTCGAAGGCATCGGAGCCGGCCCCGGATCCGAACGAGACCATCAGGATGCGATCGCCGGGGCGGGCAGCATCGAAGATGGCCGTCAGGCCGATCAGCGCCGCGCCGGCATAAGTGTTCCCGATCACCGGAACGAGCAGTCCTGGCCCAATCTGTTCCATCGAAAATCCCAGTTGAGCCGCGACGCGCTGTGGGAACTTGGTGTTGGGTTGGTGGAAGACCGCCCACTTGTAGTCCTTCGCCGTTGTTCCCATCGCTTCCATGAGGCGTGTGGCGGCTTCGCCGATGTGCTTGAAGTAGGCCGGCTCGCCGGTAAAGCGCATGCCGTGTTCGGGATATTTGGCGTCGGCGCGTCGCCAGAAGTCGGGCGTATCGGTGACGTAGGAATATGAGGCATTGATCACGGCCAATGCTTCCTCAGCCGGACCGAGGACGAAGGCCGCGCCGCCCGCGCCGGCGGTGTATTCCAGGGCGTCTCCCGGCCTGCCCTGGGCGGTGTCCATCCCAATGGCCATGGCATAGCCTCCCATGCCCGAGCCGACCAGACCCATCGCCGCGACCATGGCTTCGGTGCCGGCCTTACAGGCGAACTCCCAATCGGCAGCCTGCGTGTTGGGGACGGCGCCAATCGCTTCGGCGACCAACGTCGAGGTGGGTTTGACCGCATACGGATGCGACTCGGACCCAACCCAGACCGCCCGCAATTCGCTTGGATCAATTTGGGCGCGCTTCATGGCGTTGCGCGCCGCTTCGATGGACATGGTGACGACGTCCTCATCCAGCCCGGGCACGGCTTTCTCCTTGATGGGGAGCCCGCCTTTGCCGCCGGTCCATACGCGCGCGACTTCTTTCGCAGGCAGACGATAGCGCGGTACGTAGGCACCGTAGCCGATGATGCCAACGGGCCTGGCGGGTTTGAGGAGGGTGGGGGAGTGGGGGTGTGAGGTGGTCATGATTATCCATCTACCTTTTCATTCAATGCAAAGGGAAAGTGGCCAGCGGGGCGTCGTTGTCAATAACTATCCAAAGTTGAAAATCCTTGATTTGCAAAAGTCCTTTTCCTTCACGCACGGTTTCAAACATAATCGGATAACACTGAGGTCCCCTTATAGAACCATTGGATACATATCCAATAAGTCCATCGGGCAGGGTCCTTAGCAATTCGTCAAGTGGATACACTCTATCATCCAAATAAATCCAAAAGCGGGACCCTGGGCGAGAAACGAAAGTTTTTCCGTTGTCCTGTATTGTGATAGATTGTTTGATAAATTCATCAAACTCATTTGGCAATGGTGTTGCACAAGGACCAGGCAGTGGAGTAAACCTTGGTATCGCCTCAAGGGTTTTCATTTGAAAGGTTGATGTTGAAATTGGTGTTTCAAGGATTTGTGTGGCAGTAAAGGTCGTTTCGGTTGGGGTAATGTTGGTTGTAGATAGTGGGGTGTTATCTCGTGCTGCACTTCTACACGTGTTAATGAAAACAAGAAGGCTTGCAATAATAAGAAGTTTTTTCATAAGCCTTACCAATCCAAAACGCTGAGATCAGTCCAGCGTGGTTGACCTCATTGCTCCAGAAGCTCAGCGCGGCGCCCTGCCCCTCTTCCGCTTCGCGGGGAGAGGCGCGGATCATTGCTTGTGTTTTTAAACTTCTTCTTTTGCTTTTGCAGGGATTTGATTCCACATTTCGAGAGTTTCTTGCCCAATGCGCGCGGCTTCTTGTGTGACCAGATCATAATCAATGAGCAGGTCGCTTGCGCCGCGTAAGTCAAAAACCAGCATAGCGCGAATGTCGTTTGGATGTTTATCCAACCTGCCTTCATGCCATGCTTCCAATTTTCCAATGATGATGTGCATCGGTTGTACGACCCAGGCGGTAAATGCGTTGCCCGCAGGGTAAATTGCGGCGCACTCGGCGTTCAAACGTCGCCATCGCAAATTCCTGCGCAACCAAACCAGGAATGAGACGTTTTTGGGGTGGCAATTTGGCAAGCAATTCCAATTGAACCCAGTCAATGGGGTCGAGTCCGCTTACGATTTTCGAAATATCTTCTGGTGTGAGGGGTTGTTTATCCATAGTTGCTGTTGAATATACCAGAACTTCAACTTCAATAATCGGCACACAAACCGCCCGTTTATGAAAACGGATTTTCTCTATCTTGTACAGGCGGTTGATTTCGCTCTTCCATAAAATCTTCTGAAAATGCTTTCAAAATCTCTTTCGCTCTATCAATTCTAACCACCTTCTCCGCCACCATCTGCGCCGCGACCTTCTCGATCAACTCTCCGCTGGCGCCGGCCGCCATTGCGACCTGCCGCGCGTGCAGCGACATGTGTCCGCGCTGGATGCCTTCGGTGGCCAGGGCGCGCAGCGCCGCCATGTTCTGGGCAAGTCCCACAGAGACGATGATTTCAGCAAGTTCGGAAGCGGTTTGGACACCCATGAGTTTGAGCGCCGCCTGCGCGGCAGGGTGGACTTTGGTCGCGCCGCCGACGATCCCCACCGCCATGGGCATTTCCAGCGTGCCGACGAGGTCTCCGTTCGCGTCTTTGCCCCAGGTGGAGAGGGAAGTGTAGCGGCCCGAGCGCGCCGCGTAGGCATGCGCTCCGGCTTCGATGGCGCGCCAGTCGTTGCCGGTGGCGATGACCACCGCGTCCACGCCGTTCATGATGCCCTTGTTGTGGGTGGCGGCGCGGTAGGGGTCGGCGGCCGCGAAGGCCCAGGCGGCGAGGATGCCATCGCGCACTTGTTCGCCGGTGTAACGCAAGATACTATCTTGCCCTACGGTTTCAAACGCCAGTTCTTTCACAGGGATGGTACAGCGCGCGCGCGCAATGCGCCGGTCTGCCAGGTTGGAGAGGATACGCAAATGGACTTTTCCGCCTGTGAGGGCTTCCACTTTGGGGGCGAGTCTTTCGCAAGCGGTGTTGACCGCATTGGCACCCATGGCATCGCGCACGTCGTAGATCAGGTGGACGACCAGGAAGCCGCCGATGGGGGAGTCCTCGATGAGGCGCACTTCCAGGTCGCGCGCGCCGCCGCCGAATTCCTTCAGCAGCGGGTCAACGGCATCTGCCTCCGCCAGCAGTTCAGCTTTGTGTTCCAGAATCTTCAGACGGGCTTCTTCCAGGTTGGGCAGGTGAAGGACCTGCATCTGTCCGATCATGAGCGGCTCGCCGCTGGCGGCATGGAAACCTCCACCGGCGCGGGCCAGTTTGGCCATGAACGAGGCGCCGGCCACCACCGACGGCTCCTCGATGGCCATTGGCACCAGCACCTCCCTACCGTTGACGACGAAATTCAGGGCAATGCCGAGCGGCAGAGCATGCAGGCCGACCACGTTCTCGATCATGTGATCGGCGGCCTCGGCCGTGAGGCCGCCCTGGGACCAGCAGGCCAGCAACTCGTCCAGGCGCAGATTCGCCGCCTCCGCGACTCGGGCGCGGCGCTGCGCGAGGGGGAGGTTATAAAAGCCGGGAATGCGGGAACCACTCATGACACGCAGGGCGAAACAACTTACAATTTTATTGGCCGTACCTGCCAAAACCTATCAAAATCTGTGGTTTAATAATGCCGAGGTGTCTTCGCATGTTCCTAACGCGTGAGCAGTTACAGGAGCGCCTGATTGCCTTGCACCGCGCCAGCCTGGAGCTGGTCAAGGATGTCTCTCTCGAACATCTCCTGGAGCAGATCGTCAAAGTGGCCCGTGAGCAGGTGGGAGCGCGCTACGCGGCGCTGGGCGTCCTGGATGAGGCAGGGAATCTGGTGAGGTTCATCCCGCTCGGCCTGAGCGAGGAGGAGATACAGCGCATTGGCCATCCTCCTGTCGGGCGCGGCCTGCTTGGGGAATTGATGAACGCTGAACAGCCTGTGCGGATTCCCGTGATCGAGGCGCATCCGAAGTCAGCCGGCTTTCCGCTCCATCATCCTCGCATGACTTCGTTCCTGGGCGCGCCGATCCGGGCCGGCGACCGTCAGTTGGGGCAGCTCTACCTCGCCGACAAGATCGGCGCTCCCGAGTTCACAGCCGACGATGAGATGATCATTCAAATGCTGGCCGCCTACGCGGCGACCGCCATTCAGAACGCGCGGCTGGTGGAGCGCATGAAAGAGCGCGACGCGGCCCTGACGCGCCGCAGCGAGGACCTGGCCCTGTTGAATGAGATTGCCAGCGCCTTGACCTCATCCCTGGAGCTGGACGAGATTCTGAACAAGACCCTCTCCATCGTGATGGGTTACATGAAAGTGGAGGCAGGCGAGATCTTCCTGCTGGAAGACGACCGCGAAACTTTGCACATGGTCTTGCATCGCGGACAGGCCGCCGAGGCATTTTGGGCGCACAGCCGCTTTAAAATGGGAGAGGGCCTCATCGGGCAGGCTGCCCAGAGCGGGCGCCCGATCGTGAGTTCCGACCTGGAAAGGGAGACCTCATTTCTACGACAAGCTGTGGTCGAGGCCGGCTTTCGTCAACTGGTATGCCTCCCCTTGAAGTCGGGAGAGATTCTGTTGGGCGTGATGAGCGTGGCCACGCGCCACCAGGAACAGCTCGATGAGCGCAGCATCCAATTGCTGACCGCTGTGGCCAATTGGGCCGGCCTGGCCATAGAAAATGCCCGCCTGCACCAGAGCGCACGCCGCCTGGCGGTGCTGGAGGAGCGCGAGCGCATCGGGATGGACCTGCACGATGGCATCATCCAGTCCATTTACGGGGTTGGGTTGTCGTTGGAAAATGCTTTGCACACTCTAGACGAAGACGCGGCCCTCGCCAGGGTGCGCATCAAGGAGGCGCTCAACGGCTTGAACCAGGTCATCCGCGACATCCGCACGTACATTCTGGATTTGCGCCCGCGCCAGATGGGAGATGAGGGATTGATGAACGGCTTGAAACGCCTGATCGCCGAGTATCGAGCCAACACGTTCTCCGAAGCCTCCCTCAGAGGGCCGCAAAAGGAACTGGAGGACCTGCCTCAGGCCCAGGCCCTGGCCTTGTTTCATATCTGTCAGGAGGCTCTGGCCAACGCCGCCAAACATGCCAACGCCAGACGCACGGATGTGACTCTGTGGGTCACTTCCGATCGGGTATGGATGGAAATCAAAGACAACGGCAGGGGCTTCGACCTCAGCAAGATGAGCATGACCATTGGTCATGGGTTGTCGAACATGCAGACACGTGCCCGTTCCGTGGGCGGCGAAGTGGATATTGCCTCTGTCATCGGCGAGGGCACAACCATTCTTGCCTGGGTTCCACGGCATTCAGCATGAAGCGGGGTCAAAAGCGCGATCCTTTAACCTTGAATCACACACTTCAGACATTCCCCCAAGTTGCCAACAAGAATATCTCCAGCGCGACTTTTTAACAATTCTCTTTCACATCGACCGCGTCCCTCTCCCCACCCCTATATATGGGAAAGGCCAACCATTGGACACCATCACTGGCCGAAACGCGTGTTCTACACCCTGGAGGGAAAGGATGTGCTTCGAGGCCTGTCTTTTAACATCACATCATCTTAAAAAAATGGATGTTTTTAACCTGGCGTAGATCAACGGTGTTGCGTGTTCGCAAACTTCTCTGTTAGAATAAACATCACGCTGAGAGATTATCCAGCCGCTCGGATCCACGTAAAGAAGTGTCATCAAAAAAACCAGCTCCTCGCCAAGCCGCAGGGATCGGCGGTTTGGTCCTATCACTCCTGTCTCTCACTCGAGGAAGCAAACCATGAATCCACAACAGGCATGGCAATCCGTGATCGGGCAGCTCCAAATGGAAATGCCCAAAGCATCTTTCGATACATGGGTGCGAGATACGCATCCTTTATCCTATGAAAACGGGGTTCTGACTGTCGGCGTTTCCAATGCCTATGCACGCGATTGGCTGGAGAGCCGCCTGACGAGCACCGTCAGCCGCCTGTTGGCAGGCATTCTCAACTCCAATGTCTCGGTGTGTTTCGTGGTTCATCAGGGCGAAGCCAATGCCCAGGCCGAGGCGGAGTCCCCCGCACGCATCGAGGCGGAGAGGGGCGAGGCGCGGGCGCGCAATGTCTCGCTCAATCCGCGCTACGCCTTCGAGACATTCGTGGTGGGCTCGGGCAATCGCCTGGCGCACGCGGCGTGTCAGGCTGTAGCCGAGAAGCCGGCCCGCGCCTACAATCCACTCTTCCTCTATGGGGGAGTGGGGCTGGGAAAGACCCATCTCCTGCACGCGATCGGCAACCTCTGCTGGGCACGCGGCCTGAACGTGCTTTACGTCTCATCGGAAGAATTCACCAACGATTTAATCAACGCCATTCGCACCCACACGACCCAGGCGTTTCGCGAGAAGTATCGCTCCATGGATGTGCTGCTCATCGATGATATCCAATTCATCGCCGGCAAGGAAAGCACGCAAGAAGAGTTCTTTCACACCTTCAACACCCTCCATGGGCAGGATAAGCAAATTGTGGTCTCCTCCGACCGCCCTCCCAAGGCCCTGGTCACCCTCGAGGAACGCCTGCGCTCTCGCTTCGAATGGGGATTGGCGGCGGACATCCAACCCCCCGATCTGGAGACCCGTCTGGCAATCCTGCGCGCCAAAGCCGAGCGCGCCGGCCGCTTCGTCCCCGATGAGATCCTCGATCTCATTGCCCGCCGCGTTCAATCCAACATCCGCGAGCTGGAGGGAGCGTTGAATCGCATCCTGGCCTTTGCCGATTTAAGCGCTCAGCCCCTCTCTCCGCAACTGGTGGAGGTGGCCCTGGCGGACCTCCTTCCCCAGCGTCAGAACGTGATCCCGGAGAAGATCATCGAACTGGTCGCCCGCGAATGGCAGATCAGCGTGGATGCCCTCCTGAGCCGCGATCGTTCTCGGAAGATTGCCGAGCCGCGTCAGGTGGCGATGTATCTCTTGCGCAAAGAGACCGACGCCTCTTTGCCCCAGATCGGCGAAGTGTTGGGCGGGCGTGACCACACGACCGTGATGTATGCCATCGAGAAGATCGCCAGCGAAATCGAAACCCACCCCGAGCTGCGCAAGCGGGTGATCAACGTGAAACAACAGCTGTATGGTCAGGCAGTCGTTGCCTGAAAGAACCAACGATGTGGGCGCAAAGGGACTCGAACCCCTGACCTCTTCTGTGTAAGAGAAGCGCTCTGACCAACTGAGCTATGCGCCCGCGCGAAAAATTATACTGTCTTTTTGTGTGATTGCCCACCTTCTTCTCGAGAAAGGCCGTGTCGCTGCGAGGCGGGCGCTTTTGCCCGACGAAGCAGTCCCCTCACAGGGGATGGCTTCGCCCTCACCCTGGCCCGCTTCGACAGGGTTTCGATACACTCGAGCCGGCGGGTCTCGGTAGGCTCACTTCGTTCGCTGCTCGACGCGCCCTGGCCAAGACGAAAAACCAGCCTTGCCCGTGGGAATCCATCACAACCGTGAAGATTCTGTATCGCGACACATTGTCCCGTAGGAGATGGGTATCGCATTCAGGTTGCGGGATAAATCCGGCGCGACGCCCTTTCAACGGGTTTACACCACCACGTTCACCAGGCGGCCCCGGGCGACGATCACCTTCTTCAGCGCATGGCCGGCCACATATTTTCTCACCCCCTCGCTGGCCAGCGCTGCGGCCTTGATCTCCTCTTCGTCCGCTCCGGCAGGCACAAGCACCCTGTCGCGCAGTTTGCCGTTCACCTGAACCGGGATCTCGATCAGCTCCTCCCTGGCCGCCTCGGCGTCGAAGCGCGGCCAGGCTTGCTGATGGATGGAGTAGGGCTTGCCCAGGTGATTCGTCCACAACTCCTCGGCCAGGTGCGGAGCGACCGGCGCCAGCATCTTCAGGTAGGTCTCGACGGCCTCGTCCCATTCGGGCGTGCCGGCCGCGCCGGCCTGGCGGGCATCGTACATGTGATTCAGAAGCGCCATCAGCGAGGAGATGATCGTGTTGAACCCGAACTGCTCGAAGTCGCGCGTCACGGAGTGCAGGGTCTGGTGCACGCGTCGGCGCAGTGCCCGCCGCGTTTCGGCGGAGGCCTGCCCGGGTTCGAGGCGATCCGTGAACAACGTCCAGACGCGCCGTAGCCAGCGCACGACGCCCTCGATGCCGGTGCTGTTCCATGGGCCGCCCTCCTCCCAGCGATAGGCAAACATCATGTAGACGCGCAGGGCATCGCTGCCGTGCTGCTCCACGATCGAGTCGGGCGCAATGACGTTGCCGCGACTCTTGCTCATGCGCTGACCATCGGGCCCCAAGATCTGGCCCTGATTGCGCAGCTGGATCATCGGCTCGTTGCCCTTCACGATGCCCGCATCGCGCATGGCCTTGTGGAAGAAGCGGGTGTACAGCAGATGCATGGTGGCATGCTCGGCGCCGCCGGTGTATGTATCCACGGGCATCCAGTAGTCGTACTCGGAGGGGTCGAAGGGCCCCTTATCGTAACGAGGGCTGAGATAGCGCAGGTGGTACCACGAGGAGCACATGAAGGTGTCCATCGTATCGGTCTCGCGCACGGCCGGCTCGCCGCAGATCGGGCAGGTGGTGTTCTTCCATGTGGGGTGCAGTTTCAGCGGCGATTCGCCGGTGGGCTTCCATTCCACGTCATCGGGCAGCAAGACGGGCAATTGCTCCTCCGGCACAGGATTCCAGCCATGCTTTTCGCAATAGATCATGGGAATCGGTGCGCCCCAGTAACGTTGACGCGAGATCAGCCAGTCGCGCAGGCGGTAGGAGACAGCGAACTTCCCCAGGCCCTGCTGTTCCAGCCAGGCGATCACGCGGGCGAGGCCGGGGTTCTGCCGCCCCTTCTGGTCGGTGATTTGCGTGCCGCTCAGCGGGCCGGAGTGGATCATGATGCCTGGGCCTGTATACGCTTCCTGCATCTCCCCCACAGCCTCCTGGCCCTGGGGCTGGATGACCGGGACGATCGGCAGGTCGTACTTGCGGGCGAAGGCAAAGTCGCGTTCATCGTGGGCCGGGACGCCCATGATGGCGCCCGTGCCGTACGTCATCAAGACATAATCGGCGATCCAGATCGGGATGCGCGCCTGGTTGACGGGGTTGATGGCATAGCCGCCGGTGAAAACACCCGTCTTTTCCCTGTCCACAGCCTCGCGCTCGATATCCGAGGCGCGCGCTGCCTGAGCCCGATATGCCTCGACGACCTGACGTTGATCCGGCGTCGTGACCTTATCCACCAGGGGATGTTCAGGCGCAAAGACCATGAAGGTCGCGCCCCACAGCGTATCGGGGCGGGTGGTGAAGATCTCGAG
>JBBIKK010000051.1:0-19441 GCA_037445475.1 Chloroflexota bacterium | reverse complement strand
GTGCAATCTGGGCGCAGGCACACCCCCCTCGCCGGGCACAGACCTGAGCCAGGCGCTGACCCTTGCTGTGCAGACCCTTCAGGCGGCCACAAATCAGGCCGCGGCCAATGCCCCCACGAACACCCCCGTCACACCCACGAATGTCCCCGCCTCCCCCACTGCCTCGCCGCCGACGGTCACCGTCAATTCCGAGACCAATTGCCGTACCGGCCCCAGCCAGTATTACGCCTTTGTCATGCTGTTTCAGCCGGGCATGAGCGCCGAGGTGGTGGCCAAGTACACGCCCGCCAACTACTGGATCATCAAGTACCCCGGCGGCAACGGTGCCACTTGCTGGCTGTGGGGTCAGTATGCCACCGTGATCGGAGATACCAACGGCCTGCCGGAGGGCGTGCCACCGCCGCTGCCGCCCACAGCCACCTCGGCCCCGACCGCGCCAAACCCGCCCAAGGGCGTGCACCTCAGTTGCACCAGCGTGAATAAGTCCAAGAAGGTAGGTAACTTCTTTCTAATCTCGTTCGAATGGACGGTGAAAGTGAAATGGACGGATAACTCCGACAACGAGAGTGGCTTCTACGTTTATAAGGATGGCTCTATCGTGGCCACGCTGCCGGTCAACTCAACCTCCTATACGGACGTGTTCACCGTCGTGCTCCTCATGAACACTACCCACACCTACGGGGTGGCCTCCTTCAACAGTTATGGCACCTCCGCCATCAAGGATGTGGAACTCACTTCCTGTTCGTAGCGCGGGATTTATCCTGCAACCCAAAGGCGACATCTGCATCGCGCCACAGAAACATTACGGTCGTAACGGATTCTCAAGAGCAATGCTATTGGAGAACAGTATTCAAGACAGACGGAATCACCTTCTTCCCCGACTGCTCGGCCTGGCATCGTCCTCTTTCGAGAGGGATTTCTCTACCCCGCTTCGCTGCGCGGCCGTTGAAAAGGTCATATAGGCTGGAGTCTGATGGGGCAGAGGCGGAGAGGCGGACGATGGACGGGGCCGTCGGGTGTGCAGGCCCGACTTCGTAGAAGTAGCCCGTAACTTTAGCAGAAACGCTCGGCAGGGCTCGCCCTGAGCGCCGGCGAGAGAAGGCCGGGGGGGCGGGCCTTCTCGGCGAGTATGAAACCTGTGCGCGAAGAGCGGCAAGGACTTCGAGCACAGCGTGCGCTGGCGCCTCTCAACCGCGCAGATCCACAACTTCCTTGCCGGCGAGCTTATCCTGGATCCTCTGCACGACCGTTTCGAGATGCTGCGGCCGATGCACGTAATCCAGGTCATCGCTGCGAATGGTGAGGACCGGGCACAGATCGAAGGCTGCCAGCCACTCGTCATAGAAAGAATCGAGCAGGGCAAGGTATTCGGGGGTGATGCCCGTTTCGATGTTGCGGGCGCGGCGGCGAATGCGATCCATCAAGACGGGCACGGGAGCCTTCAGGTAGATGAGCAGGTCGGGCCTCGGCAAGCGTTCCACGACCAGATCGAACAGCCGGCGGTAGGAAAGATAATCGCGCTCGGCGAAATTCCCCAGATGATGCAGCGCGCGGGCAAAGATGTAGAAATCCTCATAGATGCTGCGATCGAGGATGGCCGAGCGGGGATCGTGGAGCGCGGCCAGGTACTGTTCGGCACGGTGGCCGAGGAAGAAGATCTGCAGGTGAAAGGCCCAGGCGTGCATGTCGGCGTAAAAATCCGGCAGGTATGGATTATCGGCCACCGATTCGTACCCCGTCCACCAGCCGAGGCGGGCGCCGATGCGCTCGGTCAGGGATGTCTTGCCGGCTCCGATGTTGCCGGCCACCAGCACCAGATGTTTGGCCATCTTCATCTCAACGATCTTCAAGTATAGCAGATTTGGGGCGTATAATCGGGGTCGCGCATCCCATGAGTCGGGCCTGGTTTGATTTCTCCGAAGAGCTCCAGTTTTTCCTGCCCCGTCCACAACGCGGGCAGCGCATCCCGCTGGACTTCCGGGGCAGGCAATCCCTCAAACATCTGATCGAATCGCTGGGCGTGCCGCACACCGAAGTCGGTCGGATCACGGTGGACGGTCAGGAGGTGAGCCTGGATCGCCTGGCGCGCGACGGCGAGCAGGTGGCGGTGTATGCTGCCGGCCGCGGTCTGTCCGTTGCCCCGCGCTTCCTGCTGGATAATCACCTCGGGCGCCTGACTGCCTATTTGCGCATGCTGGGTTTTGACTGCCTCTACCGCAACGATTACCGCGACGAGCAACTGGCTGAGATTCTCCAGCACGAGGCGCGCCTCCTGCTCACGCGCGACCGCCGTCTGCTCATGCGCAAGGTTGTCAGGTATGGCTATTGCCTGCGCTCGCTCGAGCCCCGTGAGCAGGTGCTGGAGGTCGTGCGGCGCTTCGACCTGGCGGGTCGCATCACACCGTTCCGGCGCTGTCTGCGCTGCAACCATCTGCTCGAGGCGGTGAGCAAGGAGGCCATCCTGCATCGTCTGCAGCCGTTGACCCGACAATACTTCGGTGAATTTCACATCTGCCCTGCCTGCGGACAGATTTACTGGAAAGGCTCGCACTATGATCGGATGGTTGAGCTCGTGCGTCGGATTGCAGAGGCAGGGTAGGTGCGCCTGGCCTGCGGACGCAGCACATCAACACTCGCTATATCCACAGGCATAGCACTTCCGACAGCCCTCCTCGTTCACCAGCGCCGCCTCGCCGCATTCGGGGCACAGGTCGCCGTTCTGCTGCGGATTGTTCTCGGCCATCTCGGCTTCGATCGAGTGCGCGCCGTTGCCTTTCGGGTTCTCCTCGAGGGGAGGCAGGCCGGCCTTCTCGCGCAGATAGAAGTCGAGCACCTGCCCGATCCCATCCGGCAGGGAGCGGACGCGGTTGGGGCCGAAGCCAAGCGAGCGCCCTCCGCCGATGCCGCTCAATTGACGCACCACCTCGCGCAGACGGTTCACCGGCACGAGCGGCGAGGCCATGCGCAGGATGTAAGAGATCAGGCGTCCGATGGCTTCCGAGACGGCGGCGGTCTCCGAGCCGGCTTTGGCGGTGTTGATGAAGACCTCGAACGGCTGCCCGCCGCCATTCTCGTTGATCGTGATGAAGGCCTTGCCAACCGGCGTCTCGATGCTGAAGGTGGCCCCCTTCAACTCGCGCGGGCGCGGGCGCTTGCTCTCGCCCCAGAGCGCGCCCTCTTCGGCGGAGCCGGCGCGGGGTCCGGGAAGAGAGGCCTGTTTCTTCTCGGCGGTAGCCTTCGTCTCCAGCACGACTTTTTCACGCGAGCCGGTCACGTACACTGTAATCCCTTTGCAACCCAGTTTCCAGGCCAGCGTGTACGCCTGGGCCACATCCTCCACATTGGCATTCTCCGGGAAATTGATCGTCTTGCTCAAACTGTTATCGACAAAAGCCTGGAGTGCGGCCTGCATGCGCACATGTTCCTCGGCAGGAACATCCCCCGAGACAACGAAGACGCGGCGGATTTCCTCCGGCACCTCGGGGAGGTCACGGCAGGTGCCCTCCTGCAGGACGCGCTCGTAAATGGACTGGCGCTGCTCGGGGGAGAGGCCGGCCCGGATGAGCGCCTGTTCAAAGCGCTGGCTGGCGTAGGTCAGTGGCAGGTCGCGCCCGTTGTCGTTGACGTGACGGATGTAGGCCAGGGCGAAGGCCGGCTCACAGCCGTAGCCCTCCGTTCCGGCAACGGTGGCGATGGTGCCCGTGGGGGCGATGGTGGTTTGCGCGGCGTTGCGGATGCCGAAGGTCTTGATGCCGCGCACGATCTCCTCCCAGTCCACTGGCGGACGCCCCCAATCGCGACGGTGAGGGACGATCGAGTGCGGCGGCCGCCACTTCAGGTTTTGGGGGTCATAGATGCTGCCGCGAATGGCCGGGAAGGGGCCGCGCTCCTTGGCCAGTTCGAGGCTGGTACGCATGGCATGGTAGCGCACGAATTCCATCACCTGCGAGGCGAACTCCTGCCCTTCGGGAGAACCGTAGCGCACGCCGACGTGATACATCAGATCGGCCAGCCCCATGATGCCCAGACCGATGCGCCGGGCGCGGTGAGCGGCTTCCTTCAACTGCGGCACGGCCGGCACGTAGGCATTGGCCTCCACCACGTCATCCAGGAAGCGCGTCGCCGTCTCCACGCTCTGGCGCAGGGTTTCCCAATCCACCGTGCCGTTCGGACCGCAATGCTCGTTCAGGTTGACCGAGCCGAGACAGCAATTTTCATAAGGCCCTAACCACTGCTCTCCGCATGGATTGGTAGCCTCCAGCGCATACAAATGGGGAACGGGGTTGCTGCGATTGGCCGCGTCCAGGAAGAGGACGCCCGGCTCGCCGTTGTGATGCGCCTGGCGGACGATTTTATCGAAGAGCTCACGCGCCCGCACTTTTTTATAGACCTTGATCGGGAGGCTGGCCTTTTCGGCCTCTTCGAGCGTGCCCTCGAAGTCGCGATAGCGCGGGTCGCTCACATCGGGGAAGCGCAACTCCCACTCCTCGTCGTTTTCCACAGCGTGCATGAAGGCATCGGTGATGCCGACCGAGATGTTGAAGTTGGTAATGGCGTTTTCATCGGTCTTGCAGGTGATGAATTCTTCAATGTCGGGGTGATCGACGCGCAGCACGGCCATGTTGGCGCCCCTACGGGTTCCGCCTTGCGCAATCTCCCCGAAGGCCTTGTCGTAAACGCGCAGGAAGCCGACCGGGCCGGTGGCGCGCCCGGCGGAGGATTTGACCAGGGCATCCTTGGGGCGCAGGCGCGAGAAGGCGAAGCCGTTGCCGCCGCCGGTTTGTTGAATCAAGGCCGCGTTGCGCAGGGTTTGAAAGATGCCGCCCTCGCGCCGTCCCATGTCATCCGAAATGGGCAACACAAAACAGGCGGCCAGTTGTCCCAGCGGCGTGCCGGCCCCGGTGAAGGTGGGCGAGTTCGGGAAGAATTTTCTCGTTACCAGCAGGCGGTAGAACTCCCTGGCGCGTTCCGTAACCTCCCCTCCCCACTGCTCCTCTGCTCTGGCCACGTGATAGGCCACGCGCCAGAACATTTCCTCCACCGTTTCCACGGGGCGGCCATCCTCTCCGCGGCGGAGGTAGCGGCGTTCGAGTACCTGCCGCGCGTTTTCGGTGAGGCGGGCCTTGGGCAGGCCTTTGGGCAAAGGGGGGGTGGGCAATAAATCCTGCTTGGAAGGGGCAGTCCTGGTAACCATGAGATTCTCCTCGTCGTGGGTTTTCCGCTAAACAAAGACAAAACGGCAGAGACACGTCCCCGCCGGAAGCGGGAGGTGGCTCTGCCATCAATTAGCCTTTGAGAAGGTTATCGATCTCTCTGCGAAGGGCGCCCAGATCGTCCAGGCGCAAATAGACAATGGCGTAACGGATGTAAGCGATCTGGTCCAGTTCCTTCAAGCCGGCGATGACCATGTCGCCGATGACGCGCGAGGAGACCTCGGCCTTGCCCAGCCTCTGCAACTCGGCCTCGATGTGCCCCACCAGACGCTCGATGTCCGCGGCCGAAACCGGGCGCTTGGCGCAGGCAATGCGAATGCCGCGCGCCAGCTTCTCGCGATCGAACTCCTCGCGCGTGCCATCCTGTTTGATGATCAGAGGGGTGGCCAGGACCGGGCGCTCATAGGTGCTGAAGCGTTGTTTGCACTTCAGGCACTCGCGCCGGCGGCGAATGCCACCATGGCTATCGTGTGAGGTGTCCAGCACCTTTGAATCGTGGTAATGACAGTAGGGGCATTGCATAAGCAGCGGGCTTCATTGATAGAACATATGTTGCCGCCAGATATGGTGGCAACATAAACAGCAACCCTTATATATACGGGCGTGTGGAGCCCATTTTAGCACAGTTGCGCAGGAGATTCAAGAGGCCAGCCTGGCTTTCACCTTAAAAATTCGCGCTTCTTAAGGCGCGCGTAGGGAAAACGTTCACCCCCCGGCCACAGGGTTGCCGGCCTCGTTTGTGGCCGATCCTTTGCGACTGCGCTCGGCAGGGGGACGCGCCGAGTTCAGGCTCTTCAAGAAGGCCAGCACCTGGGCGTTGACCCAGTTGGGGCGTGCCTGATGCGGGACATGCCCACAGTGGATGGAGGCCCCTCTGGCATTGGGCAGTGCCGCCAGCAATTTCGAGAACGAAGAGGGAGCCAGCGTCTGATCGCGGTCGCCCCACAAAACCAGAGTCGGGGCCAGCACGCAGGGAAAGAACGGGCTCAAATCCGTCAGCGTGCCAAGCACGTTGTAGACGCCGGGCGCGGTGCGGGCGTAGTCCAGCGCCGTCTGGAGGCGCACCTCCCTGGTCAGGCCGTGCATGGCCCTGCCGGCATGTCCCATGGCCAGGCTGGTCAGGTCAAGGATGGCGCGGAACAGCCAGGAGGGCGCTTTGTAGACCAGTTCTCCCACCTGCCGATGCCGATAGGCGGCGCGCAGAGCGGCCGGCAGTTGCGTGAGCGAGTAGAACGGGTTGATCAAGACCAGGGCGCGCGTCCGTTCCGGGAAGCGGCGGGCGAAGTCGAGGGCGAGATACCCTCCCAGGGAGTGCCCCACCAGAGTCACGGGTTCCTCCAGATGGAGCGAATCTACCCACATCTGCAGATGGGTCGCCAGCCAGTTCACGTGATAGGCACGGCCGGGGGGTTTGGGGCTATCGCCGTGGCCGAGCAAATCGAGAGCATATCCAGCGTGGCCGGCGCGGGCCAGTTCGGGCAGAAGGAAATCCCAATCATGCAGGGAGGCGGCCAGCCCATGGATCAGAACCACCGGCGAGCCCTGTCCCTGCGAAATGAAATTGGCCGTCCCTGGAACTTCTATCTCATCCCCGATCAACAAGGTATTGCGCATATCGTCTGGCTAACTCTCTTCTCAACACTTTGCCGATGAAGGTGCGTGGGAAATCGTCCACGAAAAAAACCCAACGCGGCACGAGGTGCGGGGGCAGGCGCCGTTTGCAATAAGCGATGATGACCTCCGCCGTCAGGTGCTCGCCGCCGGCGATCACAAAGGCAATCGGCTGCGCGGCAATGGCCACTACGGCGGTCTCCTTGACTTGAGGTACTTCGTAAATGACTTCCTCCACGTCGCGCGGGAAAGCCGGCTTGCCCGGCCTGGCAGGATACCACATATCAGCCTTGCGGGCAATGATGCGGAAGTAGCCGTCCTCGTCCATCTGGGCCACATCGCCGCTCAGCAGCCAGCCGTCCTCGGTCAGGACCTGTTGCGTTGCCTGGGGATTGCGCCAGTACCCCAGCATGACTTGCGGGCCGCGTATCGCCAGTTCACCAATCTGACCCGCTCCAAGCGTCTTCTTGCCATGAGCTAGGTCTACCACCCTGGCCTCGGTGGATGGGAGGGGAATGCCGATGCTGCCGATTTTCCGCCGCCCCCCAAGAGGGTTGGCATGGGTCACAGGGGAGGCCTCGGTCAGGCCATATCCTTCCACCAGGCGGCCCTTCGTCAGTTTTTCGAAGGACTCCTGCACCTCGACCGGCAGCGGCGCAGAACCGCTGATGCAGGCCTTGATGGATTGAATGCCATAGCGACGCACGCCGCGAAAATTGCTCAGGGCCACGTACATGCTCGGCACGCCGGTGAAAATCGTCGGGCGGTATCGTTTGATGGTCTTCAAGATATCGAACACCTGGAACTGCGGCTTGAGGATCATCGCCGCTCCCAGCGCCACCGGGACGTTGAGCGCCGTCGTCAGGCCGTAGCTGTGAAAGATGGGTACCACGCACAGGAAGCGTTCCTGACCCTCCTGAGCATCGGGCATCCAATGCCGGGTCTGCAAGGCATTGGCGACCAGATTGCGGTGGGAAAGCATCACTCCCTTGGCCTGGGCGGTTGTCCCTCCGGTGTATTGAATCACCGCCAGGTCCTGTGGGCTGACTTCCAGGCCGGGCGATCTGTGACTCTGGGCGGACAGGAGGCGATTCCAGCGCAGCGCGTTGGGGAGGGTAACGCCGCCATGACGTCCGCGCGAGAAGAGGCGTTTATGCCAGGTCAGGTATTCCGCCGGGTCGGTCAGAATCACATGCGGCACGCCGCTCCCTTGTTGAACTTGAGAGGCCAGCCCTGCCCACAGCGTCAGGGTGATCAATGCGCTGGGTTCTGCGTCCTGCACCTGGCGGATGATTTCCTCCGGCTCAATCGTGGGCGGGATGAGCACGGCCACCGCGCCGGCCTTGAGCGTGCCGAAGAAGCCGATCACCATCTGGGGCAGGTTGGGCAGGAGCAGCACAACGCGCGCCCCTTTGCCAATGCCCAATTCCAGCAAGGCATTGGCAAAGCGGTTGGCTTCGTGATTGAGAGCGCGGTACGAATAGCGACTCCCTTCGAAGAGAATCGCCGGGCGGTGCGGGAAACGCCTCACGGCCGAACGCAGCAAATGGTGCAGGGGGATGTTTGGGATGCCGATGGTGTACGGCACGCCTGCCTCATAGTGAACGAGCCAGGGCCGCTCCTTGCGCAAGGGCTCGCGTCCGCCTCGCCCCCGGACGGAGGGCGGGGCATCCCGCCACGAGCGTTGGCCCTGCCCAGCGAGGAAACGCTCGATGGCGCGGTTCACCGCCTCGCGCCGCTCCAGCATCACCATGTGGCCGGAAGCGCCGATATCGACCTCCTCAGCCGCCGGGATGAGGCGCGCCACGTCCTCGAAATAGCCGCGTTCGAACACCCGATCACGATGGCCGCGGATGACCAGGGTCGGGATGCTCAGGGCCCGGAAGCGATCCCAGCCCACCCATCTGGACAGGCTCTGATGATAAAGCGGCTTCAGCACGTGCGGCGGGGCCGAGAGCCAACGGCGGGTAAACCATCCGGCAATGTGCAGCAGCCAGTTCGGCAGATTCAAACCGAGGCGAAAGAGAGGCTGCAGTCTGAATTCTCCGGCCGTGGCAATCAACACCAGGGCCTCCATGGCCTCCGCGTGCTGCAGCGCATACTCCGTGGCCATCGCGCCGCCGAACGAATGCGCCACAAGGACGATCTTGCCTCGCACCTTGAGAACATTCAAAGTGGCCTCTATATCTGCCTGGAGACGCGGCATATCGTAGTCCTGCGCCGGCTTGTCAGAGAGGCCGTGTCCGCGCAAGTCGAGGGCGATGACGCGGTTCTCCAGCGCGAACTTTTGAAGTTGATAACGCCACTGTTGCGCCTGACCCCCAAAGCCGTGCAGGAAGACAAACGTCCGCTGGGGACGATCGGGCGAAATATCGATAACCGACAGGCGCACCAGCGGATTGGCAGAGACACGTACCTCATGACGGTAAAGGTCGAGGTCAATGTCCATAGAAAGAGTTTACCTGAGTCGGGCCGGGATGTCAATTTATGCGGAGCGGGAAAGCAGGGAGCAAGGGAACGGGAGCATGGGCGCGCACTCGAAAGTCGTTACGGAGGCCGCCCCAGATGCAACCCTCCACCTCATGGCTTGCCGGTCGGGCGGAAGCCGACCTCGAGTCCACTTCGAGCGAATCTCCGTGATCGGCGCCGTAGATTTTCAAGCCACCGCAGAGGCGACATGCAATGAGCGAGCGTTCTCTAAGAAGTGCGAGGCCGGGGACGAGGCGCGCCTCTCATTCGCACTCTCCGCCGCAGCCATCCGATGGCGAAAAAAACAGGGCCGCGCATGGCGACCCTGTTTGTAGTTTGCAAGGGGGTTATGAAATCACAACCACGTTTGCGGCCTGCAGGCCTTTTGGACCCTCCTCAATGGAGAATTCTACTTTCTGATCGGGCTCCAGCTTGCGATAGCCGTCCATCTGCAGGGCGGTGTAGTGGACGAAGACGTCCTCTCCCCCTTCGCGGCCGATGAAGCCGTAGCCTTTCGTGGCATTGAACCACTTGACGGTGCCGACATAACGTTCTGCCATCTTACTACTCCTGCTGAAAAATTATCCCGTTCGTCTGGTGTCGTTTTCGAATCAGACGATCACGGGACGCAACACAAGATTATCATGGCCGTTTTGAAGTGTCAAGGCGGCGCGTTCCCTCTCTGCTTCCGCAAACCTGACAAACCCGAGTCGCATTCGCGACAGGAACGGGCGGCTCGTCATCCTTCGCTCTGCCTGAGAAGAGGGCGATCGCAAGAATCGCCGTATGGTTTTCTCAAGGTCGCTCGACAAGATCATGAGGTCATTGCGAGGGCAATGTTTTTCTGCCCGAAGAAATCTCCAAAAGGTCAGTTTTGCCCATTCTGTGGAAGGCTGCTTCGCAAAAGAGCGGCTCGCAGTGACATTTCCCGGACTTTGAGGAAGCCATAAGAATCGCCGCGTGCCCATCTCTGCTTCATCGGCGTTTGTGTTAAAATCACTCCATGAGCACGAACGTGCGTCCCTCGCCCATCGCCGGACAATGGTACGAAGGGGATCCCAAGGCCCTGGCCCGCGCCGTGGACGCTTATGTCAACGAAGCGAAATTGCCTGAGTTGAAGGGGGAAGTCATTGGTGTGATCGCGCCTCACGCCGGTCATCGTTATTCGGGCGCGGTCGCAGGCTATGCCTTCGCCGCGCTGCGCGGCCGCTCGCCCCGACTGGTGGCCGTGCTCTCGCCATTTCATAATTATCACAGCGCCCCCTTGCTCACATCGGCGCACGAGGCCTATGCCACGCCGCTTGGCGCGGTGCCGATCGATAGCGAAGCGGTCGCCGCCCTGGATTCCACCCTGCGAGCGGAACTTGGCTTTGGCCTGACGCCCATTGCGAACGACTCCGAACATTCACTCGAAATCGAACTGCCCTTTCTCCAGCGTGTGCTGACCTCGACCTGGAAACTCCTGCCCATCATGGTTCGGGCGCAGGAGCCACGCGTGTGCATGAAACTGGGCAAGGCGCTTGCAGAAGTGTTGAAAGACCGGGATGCCTTGCTGGTGGCCAGCACCGACCTCTCGCACTACTACGATCAACGTGTCGCCATCGTCCTGGATCGCACCATGCTGGCACAGGTGGAGGCCTTCAGCCCGGAAGGCGTCTTCAGCGTGGAACGAAACGGCAAGGGCTACGCCTGTGGCCTCGGCGCCCTGGCCGCGATGTTGTGGGCCGCTCAGGGCCTCGGCGCGGACTCGGCCCGGCTTCTGCGCTATGCCACCTCGGGCGACGTGACAGGCGATTACAGCGCGGTTGTGGGGTATGGCGCGGCGGCGATTCTCAGGTCGAAGTAGGGAATGCCAGCCTTCGTCCGGCTTGCTGTAAATGTCCCCTCGGCGGCAGGCGTGTTTGACTACGCCGTGCCGGCCACGCTGGATGGGCGCCTCGAGGTCGGAAGCCTGGTTTATGCGCCCTTCGGCAGACAAACGATTCAGGGGGTGGTGCTGCGCTTCGTGGATCGGCCGGCCGCTCCCGAGGTCAAAGAGATCGGCGAGTTGGTGGACCCCGCCCCCGTCCTGACGCGCGCCCAGGTGGCCCTGGCCGAGGCCCTCTCCGCCGTCACGCTTTCACCGCCGGCGGCCCTCGTTTCCCTCTTTCTTCCCCCTGGCCTGAACCAACAGGTGGACACCCTGTACGAGCTGCGGCCGGCCACGAAGCCTCCGACCGAGGTCCGTGCGGCAACGATTGAAGGACGCCTCCTCCGCTTTCTTCAATCGCACGGCCCCTCGCGCGGCCGCCAGCTGGATCGTGCCCTGCCCGGCGTGGAATGGCGCCCGGTGGCCCGATCTTTGGTGCGACGCGGCCTGCTGGCCTCGCGTTCGATTCTGGCGCCGCCCAGCGTGCGGCCCAAATTCGTTCGTACCGCACAACTGGCTGTCGCTCCGCAGAGAGCCGAGCAGGCCATGCAAGATTTGGGGCGCGCCCCGGCCGCGCCGCGCCGTCAAAAGGCGTTGCGCTTTCTCATCGAGCACCCGGAGCCGATCAACGTATCCTGGGTGTATGCTGAGAGCGGCTGCAACCTCGCCGATCTACAGGCGCTGGCCGAACGGGGACTGGTCTGGCTGAGGGAGACGGAGATCTTCCGCGATCCGCTGCGCCGGGTGCAGGAGGCAGTCCGCTCCGAGACCCCAAAGACCCTGACCTCTGAACAGGAGGCCGCTCTGACACAGATCGTGCGCGCCCTGGAGGCCCCTTCAGAACATCCTCCTCTGCTCCTGCAAGGGGTGACGGGCTCCGGCAAGACCGAACTGTATCTGCAAGCCGCGCAGGAAGCCCTGCAGCGCGGACGTCAGGCGATCGTCCTGGTCCCCGAGATCGCCCTGACGCCGCAAACTGTCCAGCGCTTCTTGAGGCGCTTTCCGGGCCGGGTGGGTTTGATGCATTCCGGTCTCTCGGATGGCGAGCGGTACGATACCTGGCGGCGGGCACGCGCCGGCTCGTTGCAGATCATCATCGGGCCGCGCAGCGCCCTCTTCGCGCCCTTGCCGCATCCTGGCCTGATCGTGGTGGACGAATGCCATGACGCCTCGTACTACCAGTCCACACCCCCTTTTTATCACGCCGTCACGGCGGCGCAAATGTACGCTCGCCTCTGCGGCGCGGTGTGTGTTTTGGGATCGGCCACGCCCTCGGTGGTGCAACAATACCAGGCACAGGTTGGAGAAAGCATACGCCTGGAATTGAAACAACGCATTGCCTCGCAGCCGGCCGCGGATTCGGCTCAGGGGCTCGATCTGCCCCCCGTCTATGTGGTGGACATGCGCCAGGAACTCAAGGCCGGCCACCGCCACGTCTTCAGCCGGCGGCTGATCGAGGCGCTCGAAACGACGCTGCAGCGCGGCGAACAGGCCATCCTGTTCCTGAATCGGCGCGGTACCGCGACGTATGTGTTCTGCCGCCATTGCGGATACGCGCTGCGCTGCCCGCGCTGTGAAACTCCCCTGACCTGCCACCAGAAGGAATACAAAGTGGGGGTGGATGAACCGAGGGCCGAGGCATCGCCCACGCCCGGCCTGATCTGTCACCACTGCGGCTACCAGCGGCAGCTGCCGAAGCGTTGCCCCGAATGCAGCCGCCCCGACATACGCGCCTATGGGCTGGGAAGCGAAAAGGTGGAAGCGGAGGTGCAAAGGCTTTTTCCTCAGGCGCGTACGCTGCGTTGGGATTGGGACACTACCCGCCAGAAGGGCGCCCATGAGATCATCCTGGCTCACTTCGTTGCCGGCCGTGCCGACGTCTTGGTCGGAACGCAGATGCTGGCCAAGGGACTGGACCTGCCGCGCGTGACCCTGGTGGGCATTGTGCTGGCGGATATGGGGCTATTCCTGCCAGACCCTTTCGCGGCGGAACGCGTCTTTCAAGTTCTGACCCAGGTAGCCGGGCGCGCCGGGCGTTCGCCGCGCGGCGGTCAGGTCATCCTGCAGACCTTCGCTCCACAGCATTATGTCATTCAAGCAGCCGCCCAGCATGATGTCGACAGTTTCTATCGCTTCGAACTGGAGCAGCGCTTGCGCCTGGGATATCCGCCTTTTGCGCGACTGGTGCGCCTGGAATTCCGTCATCACGATGCCCTCCGGGCCGAAGAGGCCGCCACCGCCCTGGCCGCCAAACTTCGGAATCAAATCGAAATCCAACAGGAGAAGCACCTGACGATGATCGGCCCCGCCCCTTGCTTTTTCCAGAAGATCCGCAATGAATATCGCTGGCAAATCATCCTGCGCGGAGCCGACCCCACCCTGTTCTTGCAATACCAGCCACTCACGAAGGGGTGGCGCGTTGAAGTGGACCCTATAAGTTTGCTATAATCGGGGAAATTGTGAGGAGAACCCGCTGGTGCCAGGGCTCCCTCCTGCGCCATGGGTTGCTGCTTTAGTCGTATGGAACGAGGCAAAATGCAGCCCGAACAGCGCCGCGAGATCGTGAGCTGGGAGGAAGTGGATCGCCTCATTGATCACCTCCTCCCACAATTCCGCCGTGAGTTCACAGCCATGGTGATGATCACGCGCGGCGGGATCATCCCTGGCGGATTGTTGGCGGAAGCCATGAACATCACGCACATCCTCACAGCGGCTGTGGATTTCCCGGCGCGCTGGGCCAGCCAGAAGTCCTCGTGGATGGCCTGGCCTGAGTTCATACAATTCCCAGCCGATGACAAGCTGCGCGGTCGTCCCACGTTGATCGTGGACGATGTCTGGGGGTCGGGCCGTACGATCACGGCCGTCAAGAACCGCGTCTCGGCCGCCGGTGGGTTCCCCGAGACCTGCGTTTTGCACTTCAATCCCTACCGCAACCTGTTCGGCACGCTTCGCCCGGATTATTATGCCGCCATCACGGATGCCTATATCGTCTATCCGTGGGAAATCGACCGCGGCGTGGACAGACTCGTCCTCGGCGGGGAGCCACATTGAGAGGCCCGCCAGGAAGCGGAAACCGAGATGCACTGAAATTGGGACATTAGGAGAATCACTCGGTCGCTGCCTCTTGACAAAATAGAACATGTGTTCTATAATGTGTTTATCTGAAGGAGGTAGCCGATGAACACTACTCGTGCCACGCGCAGCGCGGGAGATGGCCTGTGGGCACTTTGGCGGGACCTGGCGCGCGGGCGGCGTCTCAACCGGGGAGCCGCCTGGGGGCTGATGATCCTGGGCGCCCTGGTGGCTTTCGAGGTTTTCAACTTCAGCACCACCCAATTTGCCCTGCGAGATGTCCTCGGCGATCTGGCGTTTGGGGGGCTCCGCTGGGCGACGATCCTGGCGATTGCCTTCTGTGGCATCGACTTTGCCGGCATCGCCCGCATTTTCACTCCTCAACAGGGCCGGGAGGAGCCGGCTGAGGTCTGGTATCTGTTCGGGGCGTGGCTGCTGGCTGCGGGCTTCAATGCCACCCTGACCTGGTGGGGGGTCTCCGTGGCGATCGTCAACCATTCGAGTCTCGCCAGTGATAAGGTCATCAGCGGCGCCACGCTCATCAAGGGTGTGCCGATTTTCGTTGCCGTCATGGTCTGGTTGATTCGCGTGTTGATCATTGGCACTTTCTCGCTGGCAGGAGAGCGGCTGTTTTCGACGGCCGAGGTTCGTTCTCCCGCTCGGACTGCCGGTCAGCCTGCCGGACTGCGCCCGGCTTCGTCCCTGCCGCGCCCCGCTCCCCAAACGTATCGCCCGGCGCCGAAGCCCGTATCGCAAAATTCTTACAATCGCGCTGAGCCCACGTATCACAACGTGTCATTCGACTCTGCGCCATACGATGCGGACGCGCGGCGGCAATGAGGGCGGCCGCACCTGTTTGTGAGACACGGACACAAATATGGGGCGCGCGGGTGTGTCGACAGCCGTCTCTTTGGAAGGACAGGGCGGCTGTCTTTCTGCTCTCCTGCCGCCGCTGGCCGTCTTGCTTGTGGGGGCGTTGCTGGCAGGGTTGGTGCTCCGCTTTCCTGTGCCGCAAGGGAACGGCCTGGACCGTCTCTCTCCCATCTTTACGCCGCAGGTGCAGCGTTGGGCAGCCTCCATTCTGCGCTGGGCAGAGACGTGGGACATGGATCCGAACCTGATTGCCACGCTGATGCAGATCGAATCGTGTGGCCATCCACGGGCGCGCTCGCGGGCCGGCGCGTTGGGTTTGTTTCAGGTCATGCCCTATCACTTCTCGGCCCTGGAGGATCCGTTCGATCCGGAGACCAACGCGGCCCGCGGCCTGGGGTACCTTCAGCGCGCCCTGTGGGCCGCGCGCGGCGATGTTCGTCTGGCGTTGGCCGGGTATAACGGAGGCCTCGGCGTGATCTCCCGCCCGGCCTCCCTCTGGCCCGCGGAGACCATCCGCTACGTTGATTTTGGAGAGGGAATCTATGCCGATGCACGCCAGGGAAAGGATTCCAGCGCGGCGCTCACCGAATGGTATACGAAATACGGCGCCGGGCTGTGTCGGGCAGCAGGGGATGGGCATCCGTGATAGAGGCGGGGCACTCAGGAAGCGATGTTCGGGGGCGGATGTCCACTCAGAGGCAACCAGATCGCGAACGTCGTCCCCTGGCCCTCTTTCGATTCGACCTTGATCGTGCCACCATGATTTTCCACAATCCATCGGGCAATGGAAAGGCCCAGGCCGAAGCCGCCAGCCCTGGAGCGAGAGCGCGATTTCTCGGCGCGATAGAAGCGCTCAAAGATGTGGGGTAAATCCTCGGCCGGGATGCCCGCTCCGGTGTCGCGCACGATGATGCGGGCCTGCTCACCCACTCTGGCCAGGCTGAGGAATACTTCACCGCCCTGGGGCGTGTATTGAATGGCATTCCCCACCAGGTTCAGCAAGACCTGTTTCAGGCGGTCGCGATCGCCCTGGACGTGCACCTCGTCGATGTCGGTGATTTTGAGGCTCACCTTGTTGCCAGCCAGAACGCGCATCTCGTGGAAGACCTCGAGCAGGAGCGTGTCCAGCTCAACCGTTTGGAGGGTGAGCGACAACCTGCCCGATTCGGCCTGTGCCAGCAGCAGCAGTCCGCCGACCAGGCGCGTCAACCGTCCGGCTTCCTGGTCAATGCTGGTCAGCGATTCCTCATCGAGTTTTTTCATGCGCCGCATCAGGTCCACGTTCCCTTTGATGACCGTCAGGGGCGTTCGCAGTTCGTGACTGACATCAGCCAGGAAGCGCTGTTGCGAGTTGAAGAGGCTCTCCAGCCGCTCCAGGGTTTGGTTGAACGATTCGATCAGGCGGCCGATCTCATCCTGGGGGCGGCCCGGCATCGGGATGCGGCGCGCCAGGTCGTCGGCGCGATTGATGGCCTCCACGGTTTCGGTGATTGTCTCCAGGGGGGAAAGGAGACGCCCCAATACGATCCAGGAGCCCAGGCCGGCCAGTGCGATGGCAAGGATGGCGACCAGGAGCAAGATCCTCAACAGGCTTGCTCTGGCCGAATCGATCACCGTCAGGCTGGTGGCCACTTGCAATTGAGCCACCCGATGTTCACCCACCACGAGCGGGATGCTGAGCACCCTCAGGTGTACGCCCTGAAGGGTGTTCTCGCGGTAGACCGGGCGGCCCACCTGCAACCCGAGCGGATCGAGCGGCTCGTTCATCATGGCGATGGCAGGCGAGGTGGACTTGAGTTTTCCATCCAGCCCCCAGACCTGAACGTACGTGTTTGCCGTCATGTCCAGAGAGGGCAGGCGGATGCTGGTGACCTCACCACCGGCGCTCACCGTGGTCATGCCGATGATGTCGTGCGCGGTGGCTGCCAGCAGATCATCCACCTGGTTGTAGAGAGCAATGTGAACGAGGACATACACGGCGGCGCCGAAGATGAACAGGATTCCCCCCACCAGCATTGAATAGAGCAGGGTCAGACGCAAGCGCAGCGACACAAGGATATCCCAACCTTTGAGCCCTGATTCGGGCGCTCGCCCTCTGCCTGGTTATGGATTCTCGCGCAGCACGTATCCCACGCCGCGCACGGTGTGAATCAGGCGCGGCTCCCCTTCGGCTTCCAGTTTCTGACGCAGATAACGGATGTAGACTTCCAGCACGTTGCTCTCCCCGCCAAAGTCATATCCCCAAACGCGATCGAAGATGATCTCGCGCGTCAGAACCTGTTTGGGATGACGCAGGAAGAGCTCGAGCAAATCGTATTCTTTGTTCGTCAGGGAGATGACGCGGTTGCCGCGCGAGGCCTGACGCGTCCCGGTGTCGAGGGTCAAATCGGCAAACTTCAGGATCGGGACGCGTTCGGGCTGGGTGCGGCGCAGCAGGGCGCGCACGCGTGCCAGGAGCTCATCGAGGTTGAACGGCTTGACCATGTAGTCATCTGCTCCGGCGTCCAGGCCCTGGATGCGGTCCGGCACCTGATCCTTGGCCGTCAGCATCAAGATCGGGATCGAGCCGCCTATCCGCAGGCGGTGGCAGACCTCGAGCCCGTCCATGCCCGGCAACATCCAGTCCAGGATCACCAAATCGGGCGTGTGGTCGCGTGCCAGGATCAAGCCGCTGTGTCCATCGGTAGCGAGGTCCACCGTGTAGCCCTCATACGTCAGTCCGCGCTGCAGAAGTTTGAGGATGGCCTGATCGTCTTCGATTACGAGGATGCGTTCATTCATGGTGTGCTCCCGAGATGAAATATACCATAAATTGAGGGGTGGTAGAATGGGAGCATGCCGCGGCGCAAACGGATGCTCGACCTGATCCTGGCCACGTTGGGCCTGGTAGTGCTCTCGCCCCTGTTTCTTTTGCTGGCCCTTCTGGTTCGCCTCCTGCTCGGCAAGCCAGTTCTGTTCCGTCAAGAGAGGGCCGGCTACAAGGGGCGGCCCTTCACGATCTACAAGTTTCGTACGATGACGGACGCTCGCGACGCCGGAGGCAACTTGTTGCCAGATGCGGCGCGTCTGACCCGCTTTGGGCGCTTCCTTCGCGCCCTGAGCCTGGATGAACTGCCGGAACTGTTCAACGTGCTGCGCGGCGAGATGAGCCTGGTGGGGCCGCGCCCGCTGCTCCTGGAATATCTGCCGCGCTACTCCCCGGAACAAATGCGCCGTCACGACGTCTACCCCGGCCTGACCGGCTGGGCGCAGATCCATGGCCGCAACGCTCTGACCTGGCAGGATAAATTCGCGCTGGATGTGTGGTATGCCGATCACTGGTCGTTCTGGCTGGATGTTCGCATCCTTCTCCTGACCCTTTGGAAGATATGGAAGCGCGAGGGCATCAGCCAGCCCGGCCAGGCAACGGCCGAGGAGTTCATGGGGAACCCCTGAAGAGTGGAATTTTTTTCTCTTCATTGCTATACTCCAGGCTGACAGCAGCCCGCTTCACCAAAGGAGAAGAGCCATGCTCAGCGATGCGTCTTACCACGTTCTTCGGGGGCTGCTCGATGCCTTCCTTTGGGGTGGAGAACTGGTGGGGGAAGAGAACTTGCCTGAAGAGGGGCCGGCCGTGTTCGTGGCCAATCACGCCCTGGCCCTCGGCCCGATTGCCATCGTGGCCTCGCTGCCGTTGCGATTGTACCCCTGGGTGGTGGGCGACATGCTCGATTGGGAAAGGGCCCCTGCCTACCTGAACCAGGACTTCGTGGAGCCTCAATTGCACATTCCTCCGCCGCTCAGCATGACGGTCTCACGCCTGCTCGTTCAGGCCTCTGTGCGCCTCTTGAGGGCCATTGGAAGCATCCCCGTATGGCAGGGCGAAGGTTTGTTGCAAACTTATCGCATGAGCCTGGAATACCTCGAACAGGGGCGCTACCTCCTGATCTTCCCCGAGGATCCGGCCCAACCCCTGGACGAGCAATGCCACATGAGTCCGTTCAAAAAGGGCTTTGCCCGTCTGGGCGAGATGTTCTTCGAGCGCACGGGGAAAGCCCTGTGCTTCTATCCGCTGGTGGTTCATCCGCCTCTGCGACGGGTGAACGTGGGCCGGCCGGTCGTCTTCAATCACAAGAATCTCGTGGTCGATGAGCGCCGGCGCATCAAGCATGCCCTGGAGACGAGCATTCGTCGCGTGTACGTAGAAATGAGTTTGCAGGGCTACCATGGCGTCCCGCTGCCCCACTGAGTCCCGAGGCTTCCCTTTTCACGGCGCGCTTCTCCGTTTATACTCTCAAGGCTCATGCCTCCATCC
>JBBIKK010000050.1:0-19706 GCA_037445475.1 Chloroflexota bacterium | reverse complement strand
GCGGCATTGATTATGAGCGTCTGGATGACCGCGAGATGCATTTTGACCTGGAGAAGCCGGCGCGCTGGCGCGAATTTGATGCCGTGCTGGAGCGTTCCATCCGTTACACCAGTGGGCTGTATGCGCTGCGAATTTTAAACGCCTTCGGCGTGCCGACGGTCAACTCGCTGCAGGTGGCCGAGATTTGCGGTGACAAATTGACGACCTCGGCGATGCTGACCAGGGCCGGCGTGCCGCAGCCGCGCGTGCGGGTGGCCTTTTCCATCGAAGCGGCGCTGGAGGCCATCGAGGCGTTCGGCTATCCGGTGGTGCTCAAACCGGTGGTTGGCTCATGGGGGCGGCTGCTGGCAAAGATCAATGACCGCCAGGCCGCGGAGGCGGTGCTGGAGCACAAGGCCACGTTGGGGTCGGTGCAGCACAGCGTGTTCTATATCCAGGAGTACATCCCCAAGCCGGGGCGCGATATCCGCGTCGTTGTGGTCGGCGACCGGGTGTTGACGGCCATGTACCGCCAATCCGAGCACTGGATTACCAACACGGCGCGCGGCGGGAGCGGAATGTTGTGCCCGATCACACCAGAAATTGAGGACCTCTCGCTGCGGGCCGCGCAGGCCGTCGGCGACGGCCTCTTCGGAGTGGACCTGGTCGAACATCCGCAGCGCGGCCTGCTGGTGAACGAGATCAATCACACGATGGAGTTCCACACGATGCAACCCCTGAGCGGAATCGACATCGCCGGGGAGATCGTGGAGTATGTGGTGAGGAAATGCAGAACGACGGAGGCAGAAGGCAAAAGGCGGAATGGAGGCTAGATGGTATCGGTTTCGATCATCGGCGGTTCGGGCTATGGCGGCGGGGAGTTGTTGCGCCTGCTGTTGGGACATCCCAACGTGGAGGTGAAGCAGGTCACGTCGCGCTCGCATGTGGGCGAGTACGTCTATCAGGTCCACCCCAATTTGCGCAAGCGGACTCCGTTGAAGTTTTGCGACCCATCTGCGCTGGAGGCGGTGGGGGTTCTCTTTCTGGCGCAACCGCATGGCGAGGCGCAAAGGCACATCGAAGAATATGCCCGGCTGGCGCCGAGAATCATTGACCTTTCGGCGGATTTCCGCCTGCGCAGCGCGGCGGATTATGAAGAGTGGTATGGGGAACCGCATGCCGCGCCGCAGTGGTTGAGCAAGTTCGTCTATGGCCTGCCAGAGTTGCACCGCGAGGAGATCAGAATGGCGCATTACATCAGCGGGGTGGGGTGCAATGCAACTGCCGCCAATCTGGCATTGTTGCCGCTGGTGAAGGCGGATTTGATTGACCGTTCGACAGCGGTCATTATCGAAGTTAAAGTGGGTTCGTCGGAGGGTGGGGCGGAGGGGAACGCCGGTTCACTCCATGCCGAGCGCGCCAACGTGATTCGCACGTTTTCGGCGTTTGGGCATCGTCACACCGCCGAGGTGATTCAGGAAATGGGTGTGCAAGATGTGGTCTTGACGATGACCGCCGTTGATCTGGTGCGCGGCGCGCTGGCTACGGCGCATGCAAAGGTCAGGCCGGGGGTGGCGACGAAAGATTTGTGGAAGGCCTATCGCACCGCCGCCAACGAAAATCCGTTCATCCGCATTGTGAAGGAACAGCGTGGCATTTATCGCCTGCCGGAGCCGAAAATCGTGGCCGGGACAAATTATGCCGACCTGGGTTTTGAGTTGGATGAGGCAAGCGGGCATGTGGTCTCTATTTGTGCGATTGATAATCTCATGAAGGGCGCGGCGGGGACCGCCGTTCAGTGCCTGAATCTGATGATGGGCTGGGAGGAGACGCTCGGATTGGAGTTTATGGGGTTGCATCCGAGTTAGTACACAGGTGCATAAGTTACGGGTAGACAGGTACAAGTATACAAATGTCTCCGTCTCCGTGTCTACCTGCTATAGAGAATAAGCAATGAACAATCCAATTGCAATCGTCAAGCTCGGCGGCACGGAAGGTGTGGACTTCTCCGCCATTTGTGCCGATGCTGCGGAATTTCTCAAGAGCGGACAAAAACTGGTCTTTGTGCATGGCGGCTCGGCGGAGGCCAATGCCCTGGGTGAGGCGCTCGGCGCGCCGCCAAAGTTCATCACTTCGCCTTCGGGATATACCTCGCGCTACACCGATCGCAAAACACTGGAGATTTTCCTGATGGCAGTCAACGGTAAGGTCAACTCGCTGCTGGTGGAGCAATTACAGCAGTTGGGAATCAATGCTTTTGGGCTGAGCGGGCTGGACGGACGGCTGATGGTGGCAAGGCGCAAGGATGCCATTCAGAGTGTGGAAAGCGGCAAGCGCAAAATCATCCGTGATGATTACACTGGCAAGATTGAGCATGTGAATGGCCGTTTGCTGCTGGCACTGTTGGAGATGGGCTTCTTGCCGGTGATGGCGCCGGTGGCGGTGAGCGAAAAGGGGGAAGCGTTGAATGTGGATGCCGACCGTGCCGCGGCGATGGTCGCCTCGGCGCTGAAAGCGGAGACGCTGCTCCTGCTGACCGCCGTGCCAGGGCTGCTGGAGAAATTCCCCGACGCCTCCACGCTCATTCGGCAGTTGCCGGCTTCCCGTCTGTCCGCCGCGCTGGAGATAGCGCAAGGCCGCATGAAGAAGAAAATCTTGGGGGCGGAGGAAGCCCTGCGGGGCGGGGTCGGCAGAATCATCATCGCCGATGGACGTGTGGAAAAGCCGATTTCCAGCGCCCTAGCCGGAAACGGAACGGTGATCGAATAAATTTAGAACGCAGAAGGGAAGACCCATGAATATCATCGAGATTGAAAACACCCGTGGTGCAGGCACCTACGCCAAACAACCACTGGTCATCGTGCGCGGGCAGGGCGCTTTGCTGTTCGATGCGGATGGCCAGGAGTACATTGATTGTTCGTCGGGGCATGGGGTGGCGAATTTAGGCCACGCCCACCCGAAGGTGGCGGCGGCGATTGCCGAACAGGCTGCCCGGCTCATCACGCTGTTCGAGACCTTTCCGAACGATCAACGCGCCGCGTTGATGGAGAAACTGACTGCCCTCACGCCCGGCCTCGACCGCGTGTTCTTTTGCAACTCCGGCACCGAATCGGTCGAGGCGGCGATTAAGTTTGCCCGGCTTTCGACCGGCAGGACGGGGATTGTGGCGGCCAGGCGCGGCTTTCACGGGCGGACGCTTGGTTCGCTTTCGGCTACCTGGAACAGGAAATACCGCGCGCCGTTCGAGCCGTTGGTGCCGGGCTTCAGCCACGTGCCTTTCAACAACCTCGAAGCGCTGGAGAAGGGAGTAACCGAACAGACGGCTGCTGTCCTGCTGGAGGCGGTGCAGGGCGAGGGCGGAATCTATCCAGCCCGCGCCGACTACCTGCAGGCAGCGCGGCGAATTTGCTCTGAACGCGGCGCGCTGCTGGTGATAGACGAGGTGCAAAGCGGCTTCGGACGCACGGGCAAGATGTTCGCCTATCAGCATTATGACATCACCCCCGATATGGTCTGCGTGGCAAAGTCGCTGGCGGGCGGCGTGCCGATGGGAGCTGTGCTGATTGGCGAGCAGGTGCAGAATCTCACGCTGGGCGTGCATGCCTCAACCTTTGGCGGCAATCCGCTCTCGTGCGCGGCGGGGGTGGCGGCACTGACCGCTCTTGAGGAAGAAGACCTGCCGCGTCAGGCTGCCGAGAAGGGCGCTTACCTGATGGAAAAGTTGCGGACGATCCGCTCGCCGCTCATGCGCGAGGTGCGTGGCCTGGGGTTGATGATCGGAATCGAGATTAAACAAAAGGTGGCACCGTATATCAGGGCCTTGCAGGAGAAAAGAATCCTTGCATTGAACGCGGGGATGACCGTGATGCGACTCTTGCCGCCCCTGGTGATCACGTATGAGCAGTTGGATAGGGTGGCGTCGGCGCTGGAGGAGGTGTTGCAAATGACCGTGGACGATGGACAATAAACGGAGGACAACGGGCGGGGTGTTATGACAGAAACCCTCATTGGGCTTGTCTCACACTACAGTCCCTCCGGGCAGGAGGACGCGGCGGTGGAGTGGCTGGTGGCGCGGATGAAGGCGCTCGGCTATGAGGCTGCCTTTGTGGATGGCGCTGGGAATGCCGTTGGCGTGATGGGGGCTGGGCCCCGTCAGGTGGTTTTGCTGGGGCACATTGATACAGTGCCCGGGGAAATAAAAGTGGAGCAGGTTGGAGACCGGCTCTACGGGCGTGGCAGCGTGGACGCGAAAGGTCCGCTGGCCTGTTTTGTGGACGCGCTGGCGCAGGTCGGCGCGGTGGAGGGCTGGCAGTTCGTGGTGATTGGGGCGGTGGAGGAGGAGCGCGATTCGGACGGGGCGCGCTACGTTGTCGCTCAATACCATCCCGATTTTCTTATCGTCGGCGAACCGAATCGCTGGGACCGCGTCGGGTTGGGGTACAAGGGCTCTGCCTGGGCCGAGATCACGATGCGGCGGGAACAGCATCACACCGCCGGCGCCGAGCAGACGGCAGCAGAGGCGGCGGTCGAGACCTGGCGGGCAATCCGAGCGCGGGCAGAAGCGTTCAATCAGGGCAAGGTGCGGCTTTTCGATCAGATTGTGCCCACGTTGCGTGCCATCCAGAGCGGGGAAGAGGCCTTCGAGCAGTGGGCCAGACTCACGCTCGGGGCGCGGCTGCCGCTCGAGGTCACGCCGGAGCGGTGGTATGGTTGGGTGGAGCAGCTCGCGGAGGGGGCGCAGGTCGCCCGCGTCGGCTTCCCCGTTCCGGCCTGGGTCTGTGAGAAGAACACGCGGCTGGTGCGTGCCCTGTTGAACAGCATCCGCCGTGAGGGTGGGACGCCTTCGTTCGTCTATAAGACCGGAACCGCCGATTTGAACATCGTGGCGCCGGTTTGGGGTTGCCCGGCGGCGGTCTATGGTCCCGGCGATTCGACCCTCGACCATACGCCGCAGGAGCATATTGCGCTTGGGGAATATGCCAGAGCCGTGCAGGTCCTGTCCCATGCGTTGCTGAGCCTTCGGGCCCTTTGAGGCGCGCGCTCAGGGCTTCCACTCGTCCGGCGGGCTGCTCAGGACAAAGCGGATGACCATGTCGTTGACGATCCATTCTATAGGGGCGCGATCATCGGTGAAGACCTGCGTTCGCTCGTAGGAGGGCTTCAGGTTGGCGAAGGTGGTTTGCATCGCGCTCAGCAGCAGCGGGTGGACGTCCGAGCGTTGCGAGAGGAGCAGCAGATTGACGGCAAAATCCTCTATCCGCGTGGGTTCCTTTGTGGCGAAGATCATGGTGTTGAACGTGCCGGGGATGTCCATGATGTAGACGGATGGGAAGAGGGTGGCGATGGTCGTTGCCAGGCCGTTGATCAGGCGGCGATCGCCCGGCGCGCTGCCAACGTTGATGGCCAGCGCCCCACGCGCGTTGAGATGCTCAAAGCAGATGCGGTAGAACTCCTGCGTGGTCATGTGCGGCGGGATGTACGGCGGGCGATAGGCATCCACGGCGATGAGATCGTATGTGTATGGGCTTTGCTCCAGATTCCAGCGTCCGTCCCCAAGGAGGATTTTCAAGTTGGGAAGGTTCTCGTCGAAGAAGCGTTTCCCGACCTCGATGATCCTGGGGTCGAGTTCAAACCCATCGATGGGAATGGTGCCGTAGATGGCTGTGGCCTGGCGGGCGGTTGTTCCGGCGGCCAGCCCGACGATGGCCATGCGCTTGATTTGGGAAGGAGCCATGCCGGCATAGAAGTAGGGCGCCACGAGGAATTTATCCCAGGGGCCGCCGTAATCTAAAGTCTGTGGGTGATAAATGGAATGGATTCCTTCTCCATCGTTGAGGCGCAGCAGGATGAAGCCGTTGCTCTCCTGCACCTGAATGTAGTTGTAGGCAGATTCGGCTTCGTAGATCTGTCCCCTCGAGTTCTTCAGAGTCTGATGGCGATAGAGCCAGGCGATCAGGATCAATATCAACGGCATCCATAAATAGCGCAGCAGCATGGAGCGGCTTGCAAAACGCCCCAGTCCCAGCAGGGCCACTGCCAGCAGAATCAGGCTGAAGACGAGAAACGTCAGCCGTGTTCCCAGGGTGGGAATGGTCACTAGGACGGGCAGAAAGGTTCCGATGAAGGAGCCCAGCGTGGAAACGGCATAGATCGTCCCGGCGGTCACGCCAGAGGTTCTGGGGTCCTCTACGCTCAGGCGGATGGCGAAGGGGGAGATGGTGCCCAAGAGGGTGATCGGCAGGCTGAACAGGATCAAGACGGTGAGGAAAGATCCAAGCAGAACAGCCAGGTCGAGGCCCTCGAAGGCTCTGGCGGCCAGACGCAAGACGGGCGCGGCCGCGTATGGCACGAGGCCGAGTGTGAAAGCGCCCCAGGCCAGAGCGCGGTACATCGCGGCTGCCTGCGGCCAACGATCGGCCCAACGACCACCGAGGAAGTAGCCCAAGGTCAGGTAGATCAGGATCAGGCCGATGATGCTGGCCCAGACCAGGTTCGAGGTCCCGAACACGTTCCCGATCAGACGGGAGGCGGCGAGTTCGGCGGCCAGGGTGGTCATCCCCGAAATGAAGACGGTGAAGTAGAGGTATTTTTTCATCCCGCCTTAAGCCTGAACAGCCTCGCTCATTTTGCTTTTTCTTTCCTTCGCAGCCTGGATCAGGCCCACGAACAGCGGGTGCGGTCGCATGGGTCTTGAGAGGAACTCCGGATGGAACTGGCTTCCGATCATGTAGGGGTGGTCGGCCAGTTCGGCAATTTCCACCAGTTTGCCATCGGGTGATAACCCGGAGAAGATCATGCCGGCCTGCTCGAAGGCCCGGCGGTAAGCATTGTTGAACTCGAAGCGATGGCGATGACGTTCCTCCACCTGGGGCACCCCATAGACGGCAGCTGCCCGGGTTCCCTTTTGCAGCACGCAGGGGTAGAGTCCGAGGCGCATGGTCCCGCCCATGTCTGTGATGGCGCGTTGTTCGAGCATCAGGTCGATCACAGGCGCTGTGGTGCTGCGATCGAATTCGGTGGAATGGGCATCTTCTAATTGAAGGACGTTGCGCGCGAATTCCACGCACATCAATTGCATTCCCAGGCACAGACCGAGGTATGGCACCCGACGTTCGCGTGCATAGCGAGCGGCCATGATCTTGCCCTCGATGCCGCGCGAGCCGAAGCCGCCCGGGACAATGATGCCATCGGCGCTTTGCACGATCTCCCAGCCCTTGTCCTTCTCTAGGTCCACCGAATGCACCCAGCCGATTTCCGTTTCCACACCCACGGCCAGGGAGGCGTGTCGGATGGCCTCGCGCACGGACATGTAGGCATCCTGCAATTCGACGTACTTGCCCACCACGGTAATTTTCACCCTGGGCTTCGGGCGACGCACGTTTTCCACCAATCTCTCCCAGGGCTGCATATCGGGCTTGCGGCTGGGATGGAGATTGAGTTTCTCCACCAGGTAATCGCCCACGCCCACCCTCTCGAGCAGCAGGGGCACCTCGTAGAGCACGTCGGTGGTAACGATGGGAACCACCGCCCGTTTCTCCACATCGCAGAACAGGGCGATCTTATCGCAAATATCGCCCTGGATGGGGTAGTCGGAGCGGGCGATGATCATGTTCGGCGAGATGCCGATGGAACGCAGAGCGGCCACGGAATGCTGGGTGGGCTTGGTCTTGAGTTCGCCGGTGGCGCCGATGTAGGGCAGCCAGGTGACATGGACGAAGAAGACGTTCTCGCGCCCCACCTCGTTGCGCAACTGACGCAGGGCCTCGAGGAACGGCTGGGACTCGATGTCGCCCACCGTGCCCCCCACCTCGACGATGACGATCTCGGCCCCCGTCTCCTTGGCCACCAGGCCGACGCGGCGCTTGATCTCGTTCGTGATGTGGGGAATGACCTGGATGGTGCCGCCCAGGAAGTCGCCGCGTCGCTCTTTTTGGATGATCTCGGCATAGACCTGTCCGCTGGTGAAGTTGGACACGCGCGTCAGGCGGATGTCGATGAAGCGCTCGTAATGACCCAGGTCGAGGTCGGTCTCGGCGCCGTCGTCGAGTACGTACACTTCACCGTGCTGGTAGGGGGACATCGTGCCCGGATCGACATTGATATAGGGGTCGAGTTTCTGCACCGCGACCTTGAAGCCGCGCTCTTTGAGCAGCAGGCCGGTGGCCGCCGCGGTCACACCCTTGCCGACCGAGGAAACCACACCGCCTGTGAAAAACAGGTATTTTGTCATGGACACCTCTCCATGCTGCTTTTCGGCCCGAGAAAAAAGCAGGGGCGACGGAGGAAACGATGATGGGGAGGGCGTTTGAACCCTCCCCATTGGGGAATGCCGGTCCAGGAGGAAGCACGAGCACTTGATTTCATCCGACTAATTTCACCAGGTCCTCAGCAGCACGCCGCATTTCAAGGAAGATCAGGCCCAGTTTGGCCTCCGGTCGCGCCAGGGCGGTCAGCACGGCTTCCTGCCCGATGGAGGTCAGGACGATGGCGCCGGTGTTGCCTTTGATATAAACTTGCTCCAGGGCGCCGCGCTTGAGTTCTCCCGCGATGCGCTCTCCGAGGCTGAGCATTGCCGCCGACATGGCCGAGACGCGGTCTTCCTCCACTCCCTGTTGCAGGGCGGAGGCCATGATCAGGCCGTCTACGGAAACGACGGCGGAGGCCTCGATATCCGGCGCTGCGGCTTGCATCGAGCGCAGGCGTTCCATCATTTGTTCGGCGCGAGATTGAGCCATGCCGCGATCTCCTCCGACAGGGTCTGTTTGAGCGCACAGCAATTCCCATTGTTGCCGGCGCACTGCACACAGTCCAGCGGGTGAACGCTGCTCGTGTTAGGGATTGCCTGAATACTTGCTGTGGAGTAGTTTACCATAAAAAATTGACCCTGGCCTGCCTTCGTGTTAGACTTATATGTTCGCATGAGAATCTGTCGCAAGCGCGAAGATTCGTGGCACGACATTTCTGCTTTTGAGTTGCGGGATAGATCCCGCGCGACGGAGGACACGATGCATCGTCGTCAGGGATGTCTGGCCGGCCTGTTTGAACTCTTCCTGCTCGAGAGACTCTTCGGCTGGCTTCAAAGGCGTTTCGGGTTCGGGCGCGGCTGCTCGTGCAGCGGCCTGGGTTGCGGCGTTCTCCTTCTCTTTGGCTTCATCGTCTTTGCCTGTTCCATCATCGCCCGTACCAACTGGCTGCGTTTGTTCTGATGCGCGTCCGGCGAACGATCTGCTTGGCCTTGCTCTGGCTGCTGTGCCCGGCTCCTGCCTCGGCTCAGGAAGCGGCGCCGCGCATCACGGCCCCGCTTGCGGGTCAGGTAGTGCAGGGGCAGGTCGCCGTCATGGGCACGAGCGAGATGCCGAACTTTTCCTCGGCCGAGGTGGCCTTTGCCTATGACCCCAATCTGCTGGGCAGCTGGTTCCTGATTCAAACCTCTTCCCAGCCGGTGGCGGATGGCCTGCTGGCCACCTGGGACACTACCTCCATCACCGACGGCGATTACGTGCTGCGCCTGCGGGTGTTCTTGCTGGATGGGACCTCTCGCGAGGCGACGGTCGCGGTGCGGGTGCGGAACTATACGCCGCTCCCGACCCAGACGCCCTCTCCTACGGCTACTGCGCCGGCGCTGGCCCTCCCAAGCCCGATGCGGCTGGCCGCCACGCCGACCCCAATGGCCACGGCCTATCCCGTCTTCCCCACGCCGAGGCCGTTGCCCCCCAATCCGGCCGCGTTGACCCCGCCTCAGGTCTATGCCGGCTTTCGACGCGGCGTTTTGGTAGCCGGTGTGGTATTCATGGCTTTCCTCCTGATCCTTCGCCGGCGCCATTCGTATAGGGAATGAGCACTGCATTTCTGCTTGTCGGACTGGGGAATCCGGGCCGCGAATATTTATGGAACCGCCATAACGCTGGCTTCATGGTCATTGACCGCCTGGCCGTGCGTCTCAACGCGCGCGGGATGAAACTGCAATCCCGGGCGCTTGTCATGACCGCTGCCCACGATCAGCACTCGCTCATCCTTGCCAAGCCGCAGACGTACATGAACCTGTCGGGGCAGTCCGTCCAGGGACTGATCCACTTCTATCGTTTGCCGCTGGAGCGCGTGTTGGTGATCTACGATGAACTCGATCTGCCGTTTGGCGTGATCCGCCTGCGGCCGGCGGGAGGGGCAGGGGGGCATAACGGCGTGGCCTCGATTATCGAGCGCCTCGGCCGGCAGGATTTCCCCCGCCTGCGCATCGGCATCGGACGCCCGCCGGGTCGTATGGAAGCGGCAGATTATGTGCTGCGTGATTTCTCCCGCGAAGAGACTGCGCTTCTTTCCGAGATCCTTGATCGCGCCGCAGAGGCTGCCCTGACCTTTGTGGCCGAGGGGCTGGAGGCGGCGATGAACAGGTTTAACGGCGATGTCCGAAGAACGTGAGCAGCGCGGCGTGAAATTTCTTCTCGAAGCCCTGCGGGCCCTGCCTCCATATAAATCTTTGACGCAGACGTTGCAGCCGCGTGGAGAGCGGGTCGGGCTGAGATTGCCGCGTGCCGTGCACTTGCCGTTGCTGGCCGCCCTGCACGCAGATTTAAACCGGCCCGTTTTGTTCATCACCGACCGTGCCGATCGCGCCCTCTCGCTCTTCGATGAGCTTGGCTTCTGGCTGGAATCGCCACGCTACCTGTTTGCTGAGCCCACTCCGCTGTTCTATGAGCCCGCAGCCTGGAATGCCACCACGCGACGCGAGCGTTTGCAGACGTTGACCGCTCTGACCAGAGGCCATCTCGCCTCCATCGAGAAGCTGCAGCCGCCGCCTGTGATCGTGACTTCGGTGCGCTCGCTGATGACGCGCACGTTGCCGCGCCGCGAATTCCTCCAGGCGTGCCAGGAACTCGCCGTCGGGCAACGCTTTTCCATCGAGGCCATCCTGCAGCAGTGGGCAAGGAGTGGCTACTCTCGGGTCAACACAGTTCTGGAAAGCGGACAATTCTCGCGGCGCGGTGGAATCCTGGACGTGTGGCCGCCCGCAGAGCCCCTGCCTCTGCGCCTGGAGTTCTTTGGAGATGAAATCGAGACCATCCGCCGTTTTGATCCCACTTCACAGCGCACCGTGGAATTGCTGAGCGCAGCCTGGATTACACCGGCCCGTGAGTTCCTGGTGCGTGAGGCCGGTGGGGATTCTGAGTTCAGCGAGTTCCACATCCCGCGGCTCCACCCCGAGAGCGCCTGCCTGCTGGATTATCTGCCGGACGGAGCCGTGATCCTCCTTGACAATCTTTCTCTCATCGAGAGTGTGGTGGCCGAGGTGGAGGCGCAGGCCGTCAAGATGAGACAGGAGAGCATCCAGGAGGGCACACTCCCGCCGGATTTTCCTGTTCCCTACATTACGTGGCCTGAAGTGGAGGAGGGGTTGTGCGCCCACCCCAGCCTTGATCTGGGCTACTCGGATGGGCCGCCGGCGGGCGACGAGAGTTCGCTGGCCTCTGCCTTTGCTAAGGGAGAGCGCTTTGCCGGCAGGTTGAAGCCCTTTATCGAGCACATCGCCAATTTGATCTCCCAGGGTGAGGTGGCCATGATTGTCTCGCGTCAGGCCATACGCTTGCAGGAATTGTGGAACGAGAGACAGGCCAATAGCCATCCGTCTCCGCTCTTTGTGGAGGCCTCCCTCTCTGAGGGCTTCGTCCTGGGCCACATCCATCTCATCACCGATTCGGAGATCTTCGGCTGGGAGCGCCCTCGGCCGCGTTCCCGTCCGCTGCGGATGGCAGAGACACCCGAGTCGGCCTATGCCGATTTGCAGGTGGGGGATTACGTCGTGCATATAGATCACGGCATCGGTCGTTTCCTCGGCCTGGTCACGCGTCCTCTGGATGGGCATGAGCGCGAGTTCCTGGCGATCGAGTACGAGGATGGCGGACAATTGTATGTGCCTGTGCATCAGAGCGATCGCCTGACGCGCTACGTGGGCGTGGAGGGCCTCGAGCCGTCTCTGGATCGTCTGGGAGGGCAGGAATGGAGCGAGAAGAAACGCCGCGCCAGGGAGGCGACTCTGGAGGTGGCGCAAGAGTTGCTCGACCTCTACGCTCGCCGGCAACTGGCGCCGGGCTATGCCTTCAGCCCCGATTCTTCGTGGCAGAAGGAGTTGGAGGATTCGTTTCCCTACGTGGAAACCGAGGATCAAACTCGCGCCCTGGCGGAGATCAAGCGCGATATGGAGAGGCCGCGCCCGATGGATCGCCTGTTGTGCGGCGATGTTGGCTACGGCAAGACGGAGATCGCTCTGCGCGCCGCGTTCAAGGCGGTCATGGGCTCTTCCGATCTGGCAATGCTCGTGCCCACTACCGTGCTGGCGCAGCAGCACTATGAAACCTTCTCCCAACGCCTGGCCGCCTTCCCGCTGAGGGTGGAAATGCTCTCGCGCTTCCGCACGCCGCGCGAGCAATCCCAAATCCTGGCCGAACTGGAAAGCGGGCAGGTCGATGTGATCATCGGCACCCATCGTTTGCTTTCAGCGGATGTGCGTTTCAAGGACCTGGGACTGGTCATCATCGATGAGGAGCAACGCTTCGGCGTGACGCACAAAGAACACCTCAAGCGGCTGCGCACCGAGGTCGATGTGCTGACCCTCACGGCCACACCCATCCCGCGCACGTTGTACATGGCGCTGAGCGGCGTCCGCGACATTTCCAGCCTGAGCACGCCGCCGGAGGATCGCTTGCCGATTGCCACTCATGTTGGACCGTATTCACCCAAGCTGGTGCGCCAGGCCATTCTGCGGGAGATGGAGCGTGGTGGGCAGGTCTTCTTTGTCCACAACCGGGTACAAACCATCGAAGCCATGAAGGCTCACCTTCGCCAACTCGTCCCGCAGGCGCGCATCGAGATCGCCCACGGGCAGATGCCGGAACAGCAGCTGGCGGATGTGATGCATCGCTTCACGGCCGGCGAGATCGATGTGTTGCTTTCGACTTCGATCATCGAGTCGGGACTGGACATCCCCAACGCCAATACCCTGATTGTGGATCGCGCCGACGCCTTTGGCCTGGCCCAACTCTATCAACTGCGCGGCCGGGTGGGGCGCGGAGCGATGCGCGCTTATGCGTATTTCTTTCGCCATCCCAAGATTGCTCCCACGCCGGATGGAGAGCAGCGCCTGGAAGTGCTGGCCGAGCACACGCAACTGGGAGCCGGCTTTTCGATCGCCATGCGCGACCTGGAGATGCGCGGCGCCGGAGAACTGCTGGGCACGCGCCAGCACGGGCACATCGCAGCCGTGGGCTTTCACCTTTATACGCGCCTGCTCGCCGATGCGGTCCGGCGCTTGCGACATGCCCGTGCCGGCCTCCAGGCTGGCTCGCCCGCTGCGCCGGCCGCACCGTTCCCGGCCTTTGATCTTCAACCAATCTCCCTGCCTGTCAATGTGGACCTGCCCTTGCCGGTTGGCATCCCGGCCGATTACGTTCCCGACCAGGATTTGCGTCTGCGGTTATATCGGCGCGTTGCAGATTTGCGGGACGAAACCGAGATCGAGGCGCTCGCCTCCGAGTTCCATGATCGCTTCGGCGCCGTGCCCGAAATGGTGGAAAACCTGTTCTATCAGATGCGAGTCAAGCTGCGGGCAGAGCGGGCCGGCCTGGCTTCGGTCGGGTGGGAGGCAGGGCAGATTGTGTTGCGCTATCCTGCATCCGAGGAGAAAGCGGCAACCCGCTTACCCGACCTGGCCCCCGATGTGCGCGGCGGAAGGGGCGCCTATTGGTGTACGTTCGCGGCAGAGAACTGGAAAGAAAGATTGTTGGATGTCCTGGCGCGCCTCGAAAACCCGGTCGCCGTTGCTGCGAATCATTGAGATCGAAGCCCGTCATGGCTCTCTCTCTGGACCTCTGCCTGGACACTCAATGCGAAACCGTCCGCCCGTTGCCGGCGCTTTTTCCCAGAAGCCGAGGTTGGAGAGGGTTAATTTTGGGCGAAGGTATCGATCAACAATTTGAAGTTCCCGCCGACGGGATACAGGATCGGACAGGTGCAGCCGCGCTTTTTGTATTCCTCCACTTTGGCCCTGGCTTCCTCGGGCGTCCCGGAGGCCGTGATGTTGAAAACAAGCTCATCGGGCACCAGGTCTTTGGCTTTCATCACCTGCTCCTTGGTGGCCGGCCAGCCGAGGATGGATTGAATCTCGTGGACGACCTCGGCGGAGACCTTCGAGGCTTTGGCAATGTGTGGCTGCTGGGCAATGTACTGACACAGGAGCATTTTGGTGTAATCAACGGCCCGCTCGTGATCCTCATCTACCGAACAGACGATCAACTGCGGGCGATCGAAGTCTTCCATTTTGCGAGCGGATTTCCGCAGCCCCTTTTCCAGCAGTTCCATGGCGCGATCGTTGTATTCGGGAGAGACGCAGTAATTCAGCACCACGCCGTCGGCGATCTCTCCGGCCAGCTCCATCATCTGGTCTCCGGTGGCGCCGATCAGGATCGGAACGTTGCGCGGCGCGCGGCGCCCGTAGACCACGTCCAGTTCGATGCCCTCGACGTGGATGAATTCCCCGTGAAAGGTCACCCGCTCCATGTTGAGCAATTTGCGCAGCACAGTGACGGTCTCGCGCATGGCGCTCAGGGGTTTCCGTCGCTCGATGCCGACGTTCTTTGCCAGAGGGTCCCACCAGGCGCCGATGCCGCAGAGGATGCGGTTCGGCGCCAGATCGTCCAGGGTCAGGAAGGTGGCTGCCAGCAGGCCGATGTTGCGCGTCCAGTTGTTGATCACGCCGGAGCCGACTTTGATGCGGCTGGTCACCGCGGCGTAGGCGGCCATGGGGACGATGGCATCGCGCACCAGACGCGATTCGGCCTGCCAGACGGCCTCGAATCCCTTTTGCTCTGCATAGCGCACGTAGTCCAGGCCGTCGCGCAGGTCATGCGAGTCTTGCAGGTAGAGGGCCACTCGTTCGCTCATGCTCTCTCCAGGTCGGGGGTTTTTAGCGTGCTTTGGAATTCCATAGCGGCTGCGTTTAGAGGTGGAAGTCCGAAAATGGAAGGTTGCGGATGAGATCGAGGTCCTCGGGCAGATCCAGGTCCAGCCCGAGCGAGGGCAGCTTCACGATCTCCAGCCGTGCGCCGGCCTTGCGGGCGCGTTCACAGTGGCGCTTGAATGAATTCTCGCCAAAATCATATTCGATGATATCTGCCGGGCTGAGGAGCAGGGCATTCGTGCCTTGCTCATGGCGATCGGGCGCAATGACCACGACGGGCGGCTGTGTGGCGCGCGCAATCAGGGTGAGAATGTCCTGCCGACTCACGAGAGGCAGATCGGCCGGCAAGATGAGCACGCCGTGGGAGGCATGAACCTGAGCGACCACTGTGGCACGCTTCAGGGCAGTGTTCAATGCCGGCGCGCCATCTTCCTGGAGCGTTCGGGCGCCGAGCTCGCGCGCCAGCGACAGGGCGGATGAATCGCGACTGACGACCAGCACTTCTTCGATCTCGCGGAGTTCGTGGAGGGTGTGGATGGTGTTCTCTAGCAGGCGGCGATTGAGTTCGGCGCGTTCGTCCTCGCTCAGCGCGCCGGCCAGGCGCGACTTGCCGCGCCGCAAAGGTTTTACAGGAACAATCGCCCAGAGGGTCATGGAAGGGTGCCAATTCGTGGCATTAATGCCATGAATTCTATGATTTCCCGCGCCAGTTGTGCGCGGTCGAGTGGCGAGTTCATGATGGTATGGGTCACTCGCAGTGGGATTTTAATCCCTTTTGCAATTTCTGAATCCACCGCATCGACGACGATTCCTGTCAGCAGCGTTCCATAGTGTTCGGCCACAGCCAGCGCCGAAGGTTCAATGCCCAGTTCAGCAAACATCTTGGCGGCGGGGCCCTTGATGGCCTGGCCGCCCACAATGGGGGAGACGGCAAGGATGGGTTTTCTCATGCCCCATCCCCTTTCCTGTGGCATTAATGCCACCTGTTGCGAGAGGGGTGAAGGGGGGGTGGAGATGGTGCGAAGAATGGGGTCAATGCTCACCCAGGGATTAGAAGGACAGATGACGATGGCATCAGCCTGCTCGAGAGCCTCCAGCACGCCGGGGGCGGGGCGGGCGGATTCGAGGCCTGCAAAACGGAAGCCCCTGACGCGCGGCTCGCAGCGATGTTTGACGAAGTATTCCTGGAAGGGTAGCTCACCATGCTCGACTGTGTCCACCATCGTGCGCACCGGCTGGTCGCTCATCGGCAGGACGGCTTGCTTCACGCCCCAGGCCTGGCAGAAGTGACGCGTGATTTGGGAGAGGGTTTCGCCCTCTCTGAGCCGTCGTGTGCGTTCGAGGTGGGTTGCCAGGTCCTGATCGCCCAAATTGAACCAGTCCGGCGCTCTCAGGCGGCGCAGATTCTCCATGGCGCGCCAGGTTTCATCGGCGCGCCCCCAGCCCGTTTCGGGGTTGGCCAGTCCGGCCAGTGTGTAGCAGATGGTATCCAGGTCGGGACAGATATACAGGCCGAAATGCTCGAAGTCATCGCCGGTGTTGACGATGATGGCAAGGTCTTCGGGAGGCAGGATTTGGGCGAGGCCATGCACCAGTTTTGCGCCGCCGACCCCGCCGGCGAGGGCAGTGATTTTCATGGCATTAATGCCATTCATGCGGCTTGCCGGTTTCAGCAGCAATAATCCCTTTGCTTTTCATCCCCTGCAGGTATTTCCACCAGTCGCTGTCTTTGCGGCGCGGAAGGTGGCTTTTCAGCACCGGGGCGTAGACCTCAAAGGGGATGGCTTCCACTGCCTGGCTGCGCTGACGCATGAGGCGGAGCAGCCGGCCTTTTTGGCAGGGTGCTTTCTCTTCGATTTTACCGCAATTGCTTACCCTGTGACATGATGGCACTTTCCCGGCGGGCTGGCGCAGGGGTCGGATTCATCCGGCTTTTCATGGCTGAGGAAGGACTTCAGTCCACCCGAAGCGGGCGGGTAAGTTACCAAGACGACAAATTTTTTGGATTTTGTGCCCCTCCCAGTGGGAGAGGAGATCGGGGTGAGGGTGGTAGGTGGTTACGATTTTTTGCCCCCTCCCAGGGGAAGTCGGTCAACGGAACTGCGTCACCTCCTCCAGTGGCTTGAGCGTCTTTTCCCTCGGCGTCTCGTTTGCATACCCGATAAAGAACATCGCCTGCGGTTGCCAGGTTGTGGGCAGGTTGAGCGCGGCGCGGGTTGGCTCCTGGGCGTAGAGCGGCCAGCAGATCCAGTTTCCGCCCAGGCCTTCCGCGTGTGCGGCGAGGAGGAGGTAGGTGGCGGCATTGGCGACCGATTGGATTGCCATGATCTCCTCTTCCCGTCCGGCTTTGCGCATAGCCATAATATCTCGACAGAGCAAGAGAAGCAATGGGGCTTCTACAATACGACGCAGGGAACGGGCCATGCGCGCCTCGATCTCGGCTTCCAGAGCGCCCTCGGCGGTCATATCCAGGCGCAATCTGCCGCTCAGAGCCTGGGCCAGGCGGGCGCGGGCTGAGGCGTTCTGGACGAGGGCGAAGCGCCATGGCTGCAGGTTGTGGGCCGAGGGGGCGTAGGTTGCCGAGGTGAGGATGCGCTCGATGACGGCAGCCGGCACAGGGTCGGGTTTGAAGCGGCGGATGGAGCGACGCGTCCGCAGGAAGGCGTGGAGGTCATCGGCGTCAGTGGGCGTCCACATGCTCGATCCGAATTCGATAGATGACGCGCCTCTGCCCCTCGACTTTTTTCCAGGGCTTGCCATCGTATTTCAGCGAGAGGGCGTTGATGTGTTCGTCGCCCCCCTGCTCGGTGAAGCCATCCACGCGGCCGCGCAGTTGCAGGTAGCGGTAGGGCGTGCGCGGGTCTTGAATGAGCATGGCCACCTGCGGACGGGCGCGCATGTTGCGGTCCTTGACGCGACCCCGGGCCGTGTTGATGAGGATATGCTCGCCCTCGGTGCTGAACCAGACGGGCGTGACTTGCGGCGAGCCATCGGGCATGAGGGTGGCAAGGTAGAGAAAGGCTTTGGTTTCATCTTGGAGGAGGTCGTGGTATGCGGGAGGAATGTCCATGGCTATTTCCTTATGCGCGCGGTTACGCAAGTTCTTGGGACTGCGCTACAAATTCAGCGAAATAGATCCTGCTCCTTCGGGCGCAGGAGTTCTTTGAGCGAGCCTTCGCGCAGCGGGTATGGAAAGCCGCGCACGTGGACGGCGGGCGTGCCCTCGGCGGCCTGTCCCATGACGAGGCTGGCGGCCGCGGCCAGTTCATCGGCGACGCCCACGAGGGTGATTTTCAACTCGTATCCGAACAGGTCCTTCCAGCCGCGCTCATCGATTACGGCGGGCAATCCGCTCAGCCCGATGCACGTGCCGACGGTGCCGACGCGCCAGGCGCGTCCGTGCGAGTCGACGATCAGGACGCCGATGCGCTTGCCCGTTCGTTGTTCGATTTCGGCGCGCACGGCAGAGGCAGAGGCCTCGGAGTCGCGAGGCAGGAGCAAGACCCATTCGTCGCATGTTCCCTGTTCCGGGTTCCGGGCTTCGGGCTTCACGTTGGAATGGTCGATCCCGGCATTGGCGCAGACGAAGCCAAGTTTGTGCTGAACGATGATGAGGCCGGGGCGCACGCGCAGAACTTCGGCGCTCTCCTGCAAGATGAGCTCCACCAGGCGCGGGTCTTTTTCGGCCTGCCGCGCCAGTTCCAGGGCCCGTTCGCTCGGAGTGACGGAAGCGAGGTTGACCATCCGCCCCTCGGCTTTGCTGACGATCTTGGAGGTGATGACGAGGATGTCGTCGTTTTGCAGTTCGAGGCGGGAGGCGCCAAGCGCTGCCAGAAGAATATCCGCCAAGTCGTCGCCGCGGCGAATGAAGGGGATGTGCGCCAGAGGGGTGAGGGTGAGCGTCACGCGCGGACCTCGCCAACGATTTCTAATGGCTTGCGCTTCAGCCGCCGCGGAACGAGCGCAGCGAGGCGTCAGGCATAAGCGCGGGTTGGGCAGGCATTATCGTTTCCACTCGATATGATCGTAATGTGATGTTTTTCAAATGTAATGCTCGGATCGCACATCACGGGTCACGGGGTGGAGTGCGATGTGATTTCAGCCACTGTTCGGTCACCCAATCTACGACTGGTCCATGTTCAAGGTCTTCATTTGGATGAGCATAGAAGTACTCCATGATAAGTTCGCTGATGGTTTTATCTACCATGCGTCTCTCCAAGAGGTAGACTTTGCTGCATCAATTCGGGAGCAGAAAGAATTCGCCGTTTCGCCAGTTCACAATACTGAGGGTCAATTTCAATTCCGATCCCAATCCTGTTTAGCATGGCTGCGGCAATCAGAGTAGTGCCGCTGCCGGCGAACGGGTCTAATACGGTATCGCCAACGAAGCTGAAGAGCTGTATACAACGACGCGGTAATTCAAGGGGGAACGGCGCTGGATGTCCTATCTTTTTCTTGCTTTCGCCGCTGAATGCCCAAACGCCCTTCGTCCACTCCATAAATTCAGATTTGGTGATATCTGACTTTCCGCTCCCACTGGTTTTGCGCCAGCGTTTCTTATACAGTACCACGATAAGTTCAACGGGAGCAATCACAAACGGAGCGGTAGCGCTCATCCAGGTGCCCCATGCCGTGCGTCGTGAGATATTGCCCTCGTTCCATATAATCGTCGAATGATATTGAAAGCCGATTTGCTTGGCAATCGTTGTAATGTCCGCCCCTACGCTCTGTTGACCGCCTTTGTTTTTATCCAGCGGAATGTTCAAGCAAAAGCGCC
>JBBIKK010000049.1:0-21430 GCA_037445475.1 Chloroflexota bacterium | reverse complement strand
GTGCGCACCACAATGATCTACACCCACGTCCTGCAGCGCGGCGGCCTGGCCGTGAAAAGTCCGCTCGATGCCTGACAAACATGCAACTTTTTGCCTGCCTGCACATCAAAGGAACAGGCGCTAGAACTCATCTTTGCAACAGAGCATTTACAACTCCTCAAACATGGATGGCTCCATGCTCCCGAACAACCATACACAACACGTCAAGGTATTGGTGCTGGGCGCCGGCCCCGCCGGGCTCGCGGCGGCCCTCTACGCGGCGCGCGCCGAACTCGCGCCCGTCGTCTTGACCGGCCTTCAGCTGGGCGGCCAGGCGGCCCTCACCTACACCATAGAAAACTACCCCGGCTTCCCCGAAGGCGTGGGTGGCACCCAACTCGGCGAACTCTTCCAGAAACAGGCCGAACGCTTCGGCGCCCGAGTCGCATTCGATACGGCTCACGAAGTTAACCTGTCCCAACGCCCATTTCGAATCAAGACCGATAACAGTGAGTACCTCGCCCAAGCCCTCATCATCGCCACCGGGGCCAGCCCAAACAAACTGAACGTTCCCGGCGAGGAAGAACTGACCGGACGCGGCGTCTCCTACTGCGCCACCTGTGACGGCTGGTTCTTCAAAGACAAAAAAGTCCTGGTCATCGGCGGCGGCGACAGCGCCCTCGAAGAAGGCCTGTTCGTCACGCGCTACGCCTCCTCGGTTACCATCGTCCATCGCCGCCAGGAATTCCGTGCCAGCCCCGTCCTGCAAAAGCGCGCCCGCCAGCACCCAAAGATGAACTTCCTCTTGAACCGCGTTGTCACCCACATCCTCGGCGAGAAGAAGGTCGAAGCCGTGCGCCTGCGGGATGTGAACAGCGGCGCCGAAACGATCGCCGAAACCGATGGCATCTTCATCTTCATCGGCCACACCCCCAACTCAGCCCTCTTCCAGGGCCAACTGGAGATGGATGCCCTCGGATATATCAAGGTCAACAACAGAATGGAAACCAGCCGCCGCGGAGTGTTCGCGGCCGGCGAGGTGGCCGACCCGCACTTCCGACAGGTCGTCACCTCGGCCGGCATGGGCGCCGCGGCCGCCATCCAGGCCGCGCGCTTCCTCGAAGCAGAGTCCGCCTGAGGTCCAGCTCAGAAACACACCCAGGGGCCTCTCGACAATGGCCGAGAGGCCCTTTTCTTGTCCTTCGTCCCTCCGAAAAATGACAAATGTACCTTTTTTCTCAATTATTTTTCGGATAAAATGAATACACCCAGAGATCCCGGCAACACGTCCCGCTGAACAGCGCGCCGCGGGGCGGTGTCTCTTACTTTCCAAAAGCGGAGGACCTCATGAGCAAAATTTCCATCATCGGCGCGGGCATGACGGGCGCCACGACCGCTCACTGGCTGGCCGAGCGCGAACTGGCCGACCTCGTCCTGGTGGACGTGATCGAAGGCATGCCTCAGGGCAAGGGACTGGACATGCTCCAGGCCATGCCGATCATCAACAAGGACGTGGAAATCGTCGGCTCGAACGACTATGCTGCCACCCAGGGCTCAGATATCATCATCATCACCGCCGGCCTGCCGCGCAAGCCCGGCATGAGCCGCGATGACCTGTTGAGCGCCAACGCCGAGATCGTGGCCAAAGCGGCCCGCGAGACCCTCAAACATTCGCCCGAGGCCATCTACATCGTCCTGACCAATCCCCTGGACACCATGGCCTATCTGACCCTGAAGGTCACCAACCTGCCGCGCGCCCGCGTCGTTGGACAGGCGGGCATCCTGGATTCGGCGCGCATGCGCACCTTCGTCGCCCTGGAAAGCGGCGTAAGCGTGGAGAACATCCACTGCTACGTCCTCGGCGGACACGGCGATGAGATGGTGCCCCTGACGCGGCACTCGAACGTGGCCGGCGTGCCCCTCCGCGACTACCTGCCCCCCGAGCGCTTGGCAGCCATCGTCGAGCGCACGCGCAAGGGCGGTGGGGAAATCGTCAACCTGCTCAAGACCGGCTCGGCCTACTACGCCCCCTCCGCGGCCGTCGCCCAAATGGCCGAAGCCATTCTCAAGGATAAGCACCTGATCGTCCCCTGCTCCGCTTACATGCAAGGCGAATATGGATTGAACGACATCTTCTTTGGTGTGCCGGTTCAACTGGGACGCGCCGGCGTAGAGAAAATCATCGAATACAAACTGGACGCCGAGGAGAAGGCCGCCCTCGATAAATCGGCGGCCGCCGTGCGAGAGACACACGAAGCCTTGAAGAGACTGGTGAAACTCTAAACCGCGAACGTCGAACGCTGCACAGGCATTCGATGTTCGCCTCCTGGAGAGGAGACCCCCTATGATTATCCACGACAAGATTGCTCAACAACTCCCACAATGGCGCGAGCGTATGCGAGCCCTCGCAAAGGAGCACGCCGAGGTGGTCGCCGATCGCGTGACGGTGGGACAGATCGTGGGCGGGATGCGCGATGTCAAAGTGCTGCTCACCGATATCTCCTACGTCGACCCGGCCGAGGGCATCCGCTTCCGCGGCCTGTCCATCCCCGAAGTGCTCCAGGCCCTGCCCAAAGCGCCCGGCAGCGAGATGCCGCTCGTCGGTGGACTGTATTATCTGCTGATGGTCGGAGAGATCCCCACCCAGGAACAGGCCCTCGAAGTCGAAGCCGAGTGGGCGCGGCGCGCCCTCGTCCCCGATTACGTCTACAAAATGCTCAAGGCCATGCCGCGCGACACCCACCCGATGATCCTGTTCTCCCAGGCCGTTCTGGCCATGGGCAGAGATTCGGTCTTCACTCGCAAGTATCACGAGGGCATGAAGAAAGAGGACTACTGGATCCCCGCCCTGGAGGACAGCCTCGACCTGACAGCCCGCCTGCCGATGCTGGCCGCCTTCATCTACCGCCTGAAGTACTTCGAGGAAGGCAAGAAGCCAAAATACAACCCGAAGCAGGACTACGGCGCGAACTTCGCCCGCCTGATCGGCGTGGAAGACCAGAACGGATATGCCGACCTGGCGCGCCTGTACTTCATCCTGCACAGCGACCACGAGTCGGGCAACGTCTCGGCCCACACCATGCATCTGGTCGGCTCGGCCCTCTCCGACCCCTACCTGGCCTTCTCCGCCGCCCTCAACGGCCTGGCAGGACCGCTGCATGGCCTGGCCAACCAGGAATGCCTGATATGGTTGATCGAGGTCAAGAACAGGTTCGGCGGCGTGCCATCTCGTGAGGACCTCTACAAATTCGCCTGGGACACCCTCAACAGCGGCAAAGTCATCCCCGGCTATGGTCACGCCGTCCTGCGCGTCACCGATCCTCGCTACACGGCTCAGATGGACTTCGCGAAGGCACGCTTCCCGCAGGACGAACTGGTGCAGCTGGCCGATCTGGTCTATCAGGTCGTGCCGCAGGTACTGAGAGAGCAGGGCAAGGCCAAGAACCCTGCCCCCAACGTGGATGCCATCAGCGGCACCTTGCAACACTACTACGGCGTGCGCCAGTTCGATTTCTACACCGTGCTCTTTGGAATTGGGCGCGCCCTGGGCGTGACGTCCAATTACGTCTGGGCACGCGCCCTCGGCTGGCCGATCGAACGCCCGAAGTCGGTTACCACCAAGATGCTGGAGGAGATCGTCGCCAGGGCAACGGCTCAACCTCAACCCGCCTGAGCCTGCCGGCGCGGCGGCTCCCCGCTCACCGAGGTCAATCGAAGGTCAACCCGCCCTGCATCTTCCAGGGCGGGTTTCCTGTTCGTCGAGGCGCTGCTCGCGCAACGCTCTCTCAATGGCCGACGCCGAGGCGATCGATCAGGAAAGCATAATCCAGAGCAATCTCCCTGAGGTAATCATACCTGCCCGAAGCGCCGGCGTGCCCGGCATCATAATTGGTGTACAGCAAAAGCGGGTTGTCGTCCGTCTTCAGTTCCCGCAGTTTGGCAACGAACTTGGCTGGCTCCCAGTAGGCCACGCGGGGGTCGTTCAGCCCCGTCGTGACCAGGACGGGAGGATAAGCCGCAGGGCGGAGGTTGTCGTAGGGGGAATAAGAGAGCATATACTCGAACGCCTGCGGGTCGTCGGGGTTGCCCCACTGATCGTATTCCAAGGAGGTGAGCGGGATGGTGGGATCGCTCATCGTGGTAACCACATCCACAAACGGCACATGGGCAATGGCTGCGCCGAAGAGATCGGGGCGCATCGTCAGGCAGGCTCCGATCAGCAGTCCGCCGGCCGAGCCACCCATGATGGCCAATTTCTCTCGGCGGGTGTACTTTTCTCGAATGAGATACTCCGCACAGGCAATGAAATCTGTGAAGGTGTTTTTCTTCTTCAGCATCCTGCCGTCTTCGTACCAAGCGCGGCCCATTTCGGAGCCGCCGCGCACGTGAGCAATGGCAAAAACAAAGCCGCGGTTGAGCAGGCTCAGACGCGTGGCGCTGAAACCAGGATCGTTGCTGGCACCGTAGGCTCCATACCCGTAGAGCAGGGCTGGATTCTCCCCGTTGCGTGGCAGGCCCCTTTTATATACGAGCGATATGGGCACCCTGGCCCCATCCGGCGCGGTGGCATAGGCGCGTTCCGAAACATACTCGCCCGGATCGTAGCCGCTGGGAATCTCATCCTGCTTGATCACCTCCCAGGTCTGCTGATGGACATCGTAATCAATGACCGAATTGGGCGTCACCGGGGAAGTGTAGGTAAAGCGCAATTTGTCCGTCCTGTATTCGGGATTGCGCATGCGCAGCACGTTGTAGACGGGCTCCGGGAAGGCCACGTAGCGTACATGGCTGAGGCCGTCGGGGTCGGAGATGCGAATCTGTTTGAAGCCCCCCTGTCGCTCGTACAGGACGAGGAAATCGGCGAAGGCATCCAGGCCCGTGACGAGCGTTTCGGGACGATGAGGGATCACCTCGCGCCAGTTCTCCCTGGAGGTTGCTTCTACGGGCGTTTCCATCAGTTTGAAGTTCAATGCCTCCTCATTGGTCACAATAAAGAAGCGTTCTCCAAGGTGATCGATCTGATACTCGATGCCTTTGCGGCGCGGCTGGAAGATGTGGAACTCGTTGCTCTTTCCGTCATCGCGCAGGATGCGCCACTCGTCTGTGGTAGTGGAGTGTGAGTGGGCAAAGATGTATTCATCACTGCGACTCTTCATCAAGAACAGGAAATACGTCTCGTCGCGCTCCTCGTAGAGCAGGACGTCCTCGGATGGGGCCGTGCCCAGACGATGACGGTAGATTCGATAGGGGCGGTGAGCCGCGTCCAGGGTTTGATAGAAGAGGCTCTGCCCATCGTTCGACCATTCCACGCCGCCGTGAGCGTAAACGTCACCATAGGTGTTGGGGAATTGCTCGGGCAACAATTCACCCGTGAGCAGGTCCTTGATGTATAGTGTGCAAACCTCCGACCCGTCGGTGTCCAACGAGTACGCCAGTTTGGTTCCATCGGGGCTGATAGCAAAGGCGCCAATGCGACAGAAAGTCTTGCCGTCGGCCAACATGTTCTGATCGAGCAGTATCTCCTCCAGCGCCTGGGGCAGGCCGTTTCTGCGGCAGTAATACGGGTACTGCTTGCCGGCTTCATAGCGCGTGTAGTAGAAGTAACCCCCCTCTCTTTCGGGAGCCGAGGCATCATCTTCCTTGATGCGCGCCTTCATTTCCTCGAAGAGCGTCTCCTGCAGGCGACGGGTGTGTCCCATCACCTCCTCCAGGTAGTCGCTCTCGGCGCGCAGGTATTTCAACACCTCCGGATCGTCCCGCTCGCGCAGCCAGTAATAGTTATCTACACGCAATCGGCCGTGCTGGAGGATCGGATGGGGACGTTTCGGGGCTACAGGGATGCCGGGCATGCTTCCTCCTGCTGGGGGCTTCCAATTTTACCCCCTTCGCAACCATTTGGGAAAACCCACCTCTCCAGGGTGTTATGGTTTTCTCAAGGTCGCTCGACAAAAGAATGATGTCATTGCGAGGGCAGTGTTTTTTGCCCGAAGCAATCTCCAAAAGGTCAGTTTTGCCCGTTCTGTGGAAGACTGCTTCGCCAAAGAGCGGCTCGCAGTGACATTTCCCGGAGTTTGAGAAAGCCATGTCCAGGGTGTGCACGCAAGAGTTGTCGCGGCGGAGGGAACATCCTCGGCCCCACGCCTCAGAGAGTGCGATGCTTTTTCCAGTATCTCATCATCCCATCGGCGGACATGGCCAGCGGATTGGCCAGTTCATAGGTTTGCATCACCTCTGCGCTGAGGCCCTGTTGGCGACTCTGTTCGTTCATCCAATCCACGAATTTCTGGCGCAACACCTCCAACGATGGGTCGCCGGCCATGATCCCTTCCAGCCAGCGCTCGGTGGCCTCGAGATTCTCTCGCAGCGCCTCCAAATGCCATGCGGGGTCGTCGAAGAGCCCGAAATGCGTCGGGGCCATGTAACGGAAGTGCTCCTTGCGCAGGCGCTTCAGCGAATCGCGCCACTTGCCGAAGTGAAGTTCAGGCGGCGGCATGGGGAGGCGCACATAGGGGATGCCCGGCATGCGCACGCCACCGATATCGCCGCTGAAACACACCCCTTCAAACAGATAGGCGCAGTGATGCTCGGCATGACCAGGGGTGTGCAGGGCCACGAAGCGCAGGTCGCCAAGCTCGATTTCCTGCTCGTCCTCCACAATCGTCATCTTTTCGGCCGGCACGGGGAGGAACTCTCCCCACAGCGTTTCCATCAAATCACCGTAGATGCGCGCCGCGCTGGCAAGCAGTTTTTCTGGGTTCGTCATGTGCGGCGCGCCCAGCGGGTGAACGTAAATCTGCGCCCCCTGCCGCGCCAGCCAACCGGCCGCGCCGGCATGGTCGAGGTGAATGTGCGTCAGCAGGACATGGGTCACATCCGAGGCAGAGAGGCCGTTTGCGGCCAGCCCGGCCCGAAGTCCGGGCAGAGTCGTGCCGGGGCCGCTCTCGATCAGCACGACTGCCTCCGATCCTTTGATCAAATAGGAAGCGATGGTGTGCGGCCGTCCCTGAAAGTTCAAATCGAGGAGGATAACGCGGGTCTGTGCCATGTGGGTATCTCCTGAGAGAGGGTGCTTGCAGCAAAATCCGAAAGAACCTGGCCGATCTCCGCCTCGCAAGGGATGAGGCATACGGGCACCCCTTGCGCCAGCAACTCTCGAGCGAGAGAGGCGGCGCCCGGCTCGCCGCCGAAGGTCCCGGCATCGAGCAGAATCACCAGCGCCTGCAGGTGGCGGAGTTGGGCCTCGGCCGTGGCCAGCAAGAGATCGCCAGAGGTGCTCGGCGTAATGAGAACCACGCTTGCCCCGCGCGGGATTCGAGGCGCCTGCGCCCGGAGCAGGGCGGAAATGGGCAAGTCGCCTCTGCCTTCCAGGAAAGCCAGCGTTTCAAGGATTTTGTTTTCCTGGCGTTCGCCGCGCTCGGCTGGGAGCATTGTGTAGGTCCGATCGCGAACCACCAATCCCACCGTGCGCTTCTGGGCAATGAAAAAATGCGCCAACGAGGCCGCGACGGCAATGCCGTATTCCAGCGTCGCCGGCGGCAGGCTCAGCTTCGGCCTGCGCATGAAGGGCTGACTCTCGATCAGCGTCTCGGAGCCCGCCAAGGGCCGCCCGGCCTGGACGGCCTGCTGGGCATCGAGGAGCAACCAGACCTCCGCCTGCGGGTCCTGCTCGAATTCCTTGACCATCAGCCGCCCGCGTCGCACGCTCGTCGGCCAGTGAATCCGTTTCAAGGGGTCGCCCGGCAGGTAGTCGCGCAGGCCGGCCGCGTGAGGCGTGATCTCCATGGTCTTGCGGCGAATCACATGTCCGCCGGGCAGGAAGCCTGCCGGCGAGAGGAAGGCCGCAATCGGGTAGATCAGCGGGAACACAACCAGCGACCTGGTTGCCGGGAACTGTCTCCGGACGCGAAACAAGCCAAGCGGGTCTGAGACAATCAGCGTGGTGGGGCCGAGCGGGAAACTGCCGCGCCGCGTGAGCCAGGTGCGTGCCACGTAAAAGCGCCTCTGCCGCCCGCCCACGAGGGTCAGCAAGCGCGAGCCAGAGAGGGGCGCCGTGCGCACTTCCAGCCATAGCATGGGCAGGCGGCCCGCATTATACACCTCGAACTGTTCCCTCAGCAGGTCGCCCACCCGGGCGCGCGCGGTCTCGGCCCGGCGTTGGAAGTGCAAGGCGCGCGCCGCCAGCCTGATCCACAGCCAAGAACCCGCGCCGAGCAGCAGGGACAGGATCAGCAAACGGGTATAGAAGGCGGCGCCGCTGATCCAGGAGCCCAGCAGGCCGACAACAAGCATCAGCGCAATGGCCGCGCGTCCTGCATTCATACAGGACTCTCCTCCTCGGGCGGCGATCGGAAATCCCCGCCGGGCACCGGCGTGGCGCTGACGATCTCCTCGATGATGCGATCGGAACTGAGGTCACGCAGACGCGCCGTCGGGCTGACGATGATGCGATGCGCCAGCACCGGCACGGCCAGGCTCTTGACATCATCGGGCAGGACATAATTACGACCTCGCAGGGCCGCCCGCGCCTGGGAGGTGCGCGCCAGGCCCAGGGTTCCGCGCGGACTCGCCCCCAGATAGATATCGCTCGTCTGGCGCGTGCGGCGCGTCAGGTCCGTGATATAGCGTTTCACCACAGGAGCGATGTACACCGACTTGATGGCCTCGGCGGCCTGCAGCACTTCCCGGGCTTTGGCCACCGGCTGGAGGTCCTCGATCGGATGACGTACGCGCTGGCTGTCGAGAATGCTGATCTCATCCATGAAATGAGGATACCCCAGGCGCACCCGCAGCAGAAAACGGTCGAGTTGCGCTTCGGGCAGAGGGAACGTCCCCTCGTATTCAATCGGGTTCTGCGTGGCCAGCACCATGAACGGTCGGGGCAGGGCATGGGTGATGCCATCTACAGTGACTTGCCGCTCCTCCATGGCCTCCAACAGCGCCGCCTGAGTCTTGGGCGTGGCGCGATTGATCTCATCGGCCAGGACGATCTGTCCGAGGATCGGGCCGGGGCGGAATTCAAATTTGCGCTTCTGTTGATTGTAGATCGAGATGCCGGTCACGTCGCTCGGAAGCATATCCGGCGTAAACTGAATGCGGCGGAATGTACACGCCAGCGACCTCGCCAGGCTGCGCGCCAGCACGGTCTTCCCCACGCCGGGCACGTCTTCGATCAAAATATGCCCCTGACTCAAGAGTCCAATGACGACCAGTTCAAGGGGGCCCCGCTTGCCGATGATGACCTTTTCTAAATTTCCGATGAGGCGCTCGCCAAAAGCTTGAACATCTACCATGCAATGTCCTTGACCGCCGGGATGAATCAATTCTACCCTGCAACAGTCCTATCGGCCACAGATTTCGACGGGCGGGGCGGAGGATCCGCCTGCGCACTTCCGAGGACGACAAATCGGGGCCGGGGTGAGGGCGAAACCAGCCGTTGAAAAGGTGTCCGCAACCGAGCATTCGGGTATAATCTCAGCACGCCCCCGTAGCTCAATGGACAGAGTAACAGACTTCGAATCTGGTGGTTGAGAGTTCGAGCCTCTCCGGGGGCGCCTTGCTATGTCGGCGTGCGACACGACCCTGATCCAAATTCTGCTCTCTCGCCTCGAACGCGTCTCGGCAGATTCGTACTGGGCGCATCGCGCCAGCGGGATGCGCGGGGCTCTCCTGCATCTGCTCGAGCAAGTCGAAAACGAGCACGCGGCGGACAATGCACGTCTGCACGAACTGATGGAGGGCGGTTTTGACATCCTCGAGCGTGCCGCGGAAGAGAAAAGGCGCCTCCTCTCTCCATGACTCGTCAGGCAGACGTTGTGATTTGCGGGGCCGGCATCGCCGGGGTCAGCGCGGCCTATTTCCTGGCCCGGGCAGGATTCAAGGACATCCTGCTCCTGGATGAACGTCCGCCTCTCACCCTGACCAGCAGCCATTCGACCGAGTGCTACCGCAACTGGTGGCCGGAGGCCGAAATGGTGGCCCTGATGAATCGCTCGATTGACTTGATGGAGGAACTGGCAGAAGCAAGCGGAAACGCTTTTCGGATGAATCGGCGGGGCTACCTCTATCTGACCGCCGAAGAGGAACGCCTGGCGGCCTTCCAGGAACGCGCCCGCCACATTGCCAACCTGGGCGCCGGCCCGCTGCGCATTCACCCCTCCGGCGAAGCCATGTACCAGCCTGCGCCTGCCGAAGGATTCGGCGGCCAGCCCGACGGCGCCGACCTGCTGCTTGGCAGCGAACTGATCCGCCTGTACTTTCCCTACCTGACGGAGAGCGTCGTCGCCGGCCTGCATGTGCGACGCGCCGGCTGGTTGAGCGCCCAGCAACTGGGGATGTACCTGCTCGAGCGCGCCCGCCGCCTCGGGGTGCGGTTCGAGCTGCAGCGGGTGGAGGCCGTAGAAACGCGCCGCGCTCGCGTTCGCTCCGTCCGCTTGAGCACAGGCACGCGCGTTCACTGTCCGCTCTTCGTGAACGCGGCCGGCCCTTTCCTGAAGCCGGTGGGCGAAATGCTCGGCGTGAGCCTGCCGGTGTACACCGAACTGCACGGAAAGGTGGCCTTCAAAGATTCGCTCGGCGTGGTCGGACGCGGGGCGCCACTCTTGATCTGGGAGGATGCTCAGCTTCTGCCATGGAGCGCCGAGGAGCACGCCACCTTATACGCCGACCCCGAAACGCGCTGGCTGACCGCAGCCTTCCCGCCCGGCGCACACACACGCCCGGAAGGCGGAAACGAAAGCCAGACCATTCTGATGCTGTGGGAATATCAGCCACGGAGGATAGAGGCCATCTTTCCACCTCCGCTCGATGACCTCTATGCGGAGATCGCTCTGCGCGGCCTCTCTACCATGCTGCCGGGACTGCACCAATACTTTGGAAAGATGCCTCGCCCCCAGATAGATGGCGGATACTATACCCGCACGCGCGAGAACCGTCCGTTGATCGGGCCGCTGCCTGTGGAGGGTGCCTACGTTATCGGAGCACTTTCGGGCTTCGGCATCATGTCGGCCTGTAGCGCCGGCGAACTCCTGGCGCTTCACATCAGTGGCGGGCCATTGCCATCCTATGCAAAAGCATTCTCCCCGGCGCGTTATGCTGACCCCGAATATCAACAGAAACTGGAGCATTGGAGAGAAAACGGTCAGTTGTAACAGTCGCTCTGTCTGGCCATATTCGTGAGGCAGCGACTTACTCGCGCGGCGTATGGCCTCGCGAGAGAAAGGCCATCCCCAACAGGCTCAAAGCGGAGAGGCCCCAGAACAAATAAGCCGGCAGGGCCTCGCCGCTTCGATACAGCATGGCGCCGCCGAAGAGCAGCGCGGCGGCAAGGACGGCCGCGCTCAAGCGGTTGATCGCCCGCTCCAGGTAATAAATCTGCCTGCTCACTTGCGGCATGCGCACGTTCAATTCGCCACGCTCCAGGCGCGCCAGCGTCCGATTGACCTGCGTCGGCAGGGCAACCCATTCTTTGACCCAGCTCCCGATCTCGTTCATCCACACTTCCCAATTCGAGAGGCCCTCATCTGCCACCAGTTTTTTGGCATAAGGCGCCAGGTGCTCCCAGACGTTGAAATCGGGATCGAGCCCGGTGCAAATCCCCGATAGAATGGCAACCGTCCGCACAAGCAGCAACAGATTGTGCGGCACCTGAAAGGGCATCTCGTAGATGAGTTCCCGGAACTGCATGGCGAACTGCAGCACTTCGGCATAATGCACCCGGCGCAATTCGCTCATGGACATGCCCCAGAAGCGATCGAAGAGTTGGGCCTCCGCCTGTTCTATGCGCTGCAGGTCTGCGCCGGGCAGCAGGACGCCCAGCTTTTGATAGGCGCGCACGACCCGGGACGGATCGCGCGTCCCCACGCCAATGAGCAGGTCGCGCAACCCGGCGTTCAATTCGGCCGGGACGCTGCCGGCCATTCCAAAATCTACAAACGTCAGCACCCAAGAGGGCCTTTTTCTCTTTCCCTCCATCGGAAGAGGGGTCACGAAAAGGTTGCCAGGGTGCGGATCAGCATGGAAGAATCCGTCTTCAAAAATTTGCTTGAGATAGGTATCCAGCAAGACGGCCGCGACCGCGCCGCGGTCGATGCCGGCCTGGGCGATCTGAGCATAGTCGGTGATCTTGATCGCGTACACGTCCTCGAGCGTCAGGACGCGCCGCGTTGTTCGGCTCCAGGCGACGCGCGGCACATGCACACGCCGGCGGTTGCGAAAATTGCGGGCGAACAGCTCGGCATTCTTTCCCTCGCGCAAGTAATCCATCTCGCGATGAACCACCTCCGACAATTCTTCGATCAGGGCGGGCACGTCCACGCGGCGGCGAATGGGGCCATAGCGTTGAAGCCAGCCGCCGAAGCGCCGCAGGGCCGAAAAATCCACCTCGATCAACTGATCCATGAAGGGACGCTGGATCTTCACCACCACTTCGCGAAATTCGCCCGCCTCCGGCGCGTCGGCCCGCATGCGGGCACGATGGACCTGCCCCAGCGAGGCCGCTGCCAGCGGCTCGGTCTCGAAGTGCTCAAACATTTCCTCCAGGGCAGCCCCCAGCTCCCTCTCCGCCAGGCGACGGACGGCCTCGAAATCCTCGGCGGGGACTTCATCTTGCAGGCCAGCCAATTCTTCGGTGATCTCCACAGGCAGGATGTCCAGCCGGGCCGAGAGGAACTGTCCCACCTTGATCATCACGCCGCCCAGGTGGATGGCCAGGGCGCGGAAGCGCGCCGCGATCCGCCTCAGGCGCCCCGGGCGAGTGCGGCGCGCCATCCTCCGCAAACCGAGGCGCGGCAGGATGGCATCCCAAAATATCAGGCTGGCTGCCGTGGCAGCAAAGAAACTCATGATGTGCCAGTAGCGGGCACGCAGGCGTGCACTTCGCATCCTTCTCCTCGTTCTCAATTCACGGCAAAGCCTTTGAGATTGTATCATCGTTCGTCCAAAGACCGCCACGCGCGCCCCCACCCTCTCCCCATCTACTTGCGCCTCTTGCGCAGGGTGGGTCATTGCGCCCGCTCGCGCTCATCAACGGCAGATCGTTCTCGTGTAGAATCCATGCGTGCCCTTCGAGCCAATCATCGAGGCCCTGATCCAAGAGGCCATGCAGCGCGGCGAATTCGATAATCTGAGCGGCGAGGGCCGGCCGATCGACCTGAGCGACTATTTCAACACGCCGCAAGACCTGCGCCTGGCGTATTCCATGCTGAAGAATGCCCGCCTGTTGCCGCGCGAGGCAGAATTGCTTCAGGAACTGGCCGAACTCAGGCAGGAAGAAGCGCTCACGAGGGATGAGGAAAAACGCCGCGCCCTCCGCAGGCAGATCGAGCACAAGCACATCGAGTTGAGTTTGAGGCTGGAACGCCTTTGCCGCTCCGGGAACAGGAGATAGGCTTCTGCCTTACACAGCGGGCTTGCTCTGTGAGAATATTTGTTCTATAATTCAGACATGGATGCCCTCGCCCGCCTGAAGATGTTGAGCGAGCCGATGTCCCTCGAGCCAGACGCCGAGCAGGGACTCGCCACGCCCTATCTCGACCGCACCGAGAACTGCCCGCAGGCCGTCTTCATCCATCCCGCTCAACTGCCCGATGGCCAGCAGATCAGACTGCTCAAGACCTTGCTCACCTCGGCCTGCGAGCGGGATTGCTACTACTGCCCCTTCCGCGCCGGGCGCGATGCCCGCCGCGCGACCTTCCGTCCTGCAGAATTCGCCCGTCTCTTCATGGACCTGCAGCGGCGCGGCCTGGCCGAGGGCATCTTCCTCAGTTCGGGCATCGCCGGCGGCAGCATCCAGACTCAAGACCGGCTGATCGAGACGGCCGAGATCCTGCGCCTCAAGCTCGACTTTCGCGGTTATCTCCATTTGAAGATCATGCCGGGGGCCGAACGGGCGCAGGTGGAACGCGCCATGCAACTGGCCAACCGCGTCTCCATCAATCTGGAAGCGCCCAACGACGCGCGCCTGGCGAGCCTGGCCCCGCACAAGCAGTTCACCGCCGAACTGTTGCAGAGACTGAAATGGATGGACGAAATCCGTCGCCGCGCCTCCTCCACGCGCCCCCCTTCTCTCGTCACCCAGTTCGTCGCCGGCGCCGCCGGCGAGAGTGACCTGGAACTGCTCTCCATGACCGCTTACCTCTACCACCGTTTGGGGTTGAAGCGCGTCTACTATTCCCCCTTCCATCCCGTCCCCGGCACCCCGTTGGAAAGCCATCCACCCACACCGCCTCCGCGTGCCCAGCGCCTGTACCAGGCCTCCTTTTTGCTGCGTGACTATGGCTTCGAGGTGGAAGAATTGCCCTTTGAAGCCGGCGGTTTTCTACCGCTCGAGAGCGATCCCAAGCTGGCCTGGGCGCGACAGAATCTGCTCGCGGCGCCGCTCGAGATCAACCGCGCCGAACGCGCTCAACTCCTGCGCGTGCCCGGCATCGGCCCAAAAGGAGCCGAGGCCATCCTGAACGCGCGCCGGCTCAGCACCTTGCGCGATCTCTCCGCCTTGCGCAGGCTTGGCATCCTAGTAGAACGCGCTGCGCCGTACATCCTCCTGGACGGCAAAAGAGCGCCCTATCAACAGGCCTTGCTTTGAATGCTCTGTTCCATCCTCGATAACGCCATTGAGAAAAGTTCTGGAACGATGCACGCTTACCTTAAAGTTTTCAAAATCCTCCTTCTGACATCTTGTCATCCATAACGGAACGTTATATATTATGAACGTATGAACAACGAGATCGAAAGAAGGAGAAGCGATCGTTATGAACACGCCATCCCCGCTTGTTGTGCGCACTCAAAACAAATATCGTAGTTTGATCACGCGCCGCCCGTTCAAGAAAGGAGAAATCATCTGCCCGATTCCGAGCGAGGCCGTTTACGACAGACCCACCCAGTTCACCGTGCAGGTTGGGCGGCATCGCCATGTGGAGGTCAAAGAACTGGCCTCCATGAATCATTCTTGCGATCCAAGCACCATTTTAGACACCACGCGCATGCTGGTCATCGCCCGGCGCGATATCGCGGCGGGGGAGGAACTGACCTTCTTTTACCCCTCGACGGAATGGGAGATGAGCGCGCCCTTCATTTGCCTCTGTGGGGCACCGAATTGCATCCATGTCGTGGCCGGAGCGCGCTTCCTGCCACTCTCCACGCTTGAGCAACATTTCCTCAACCGCCACATCCGCGAATTGATGATCGAACTGCTCAACAATACAGAGATGCACCTGATGCGCCTGGAGCAGGAACGCCTCCACGCCCCGGCGAACAAAGGGGAGTAGACTGCCGGAGGGGGAAACTCGAAAGCCGCTTCACTTCCGCAGCTCCTTGAATGCCCCCACCCAGGGCTTGCCGCTGCGGGCGTTCTCACTGACCTTGACCTTGTTCAACTTCTGGGCAATGTGCGCGGCCAGCCGCGCAATGGCGACCCAATCCTCGGAGAGCACGGCCTGACGCATCTCTCTAGCCGCCGGCTCCGCCCAGGCCCATTCCATGCGAAACTTATCCGCCTTGACCCAGTAATCGCGCTTCTCCCAGGCCGCGACCGTAGAATCGATTCCATCGGCAACGGCCTGCAGAGCGAGAGACAAGAAGGCCGCCAGATCGCGGGCCTCCTCGCTCACGGATTTCTGCCGTGCCAGCTCACGCAGGGCAACGACAATGAGTTTGACCAGTTGGGCGCGCTGCTTGCCGGAGGATTGGTAATGGATCACGCGGGACATAGGGTAGCATTATACCCGTTTATTGACGCACTCCCTCCCCTGCTTTATAATCCCAGCACACTTCGGGAACCACGCCCGAGGGGACGTGCTGGAAGTGGCAGACAGGCATGACTTAGGATCATGTGCCGAAAGGCGTGTGGGTTCAAGTCCCACCGTCCCCATTTCAGCATTCGATGTTGGAAGAGGAGCAAAACCTTGAAACTCGAAAAAACCGTTCAAGATGACCACCAGGCCAGAATCGTGGTGGAGATCGAAGCCCAGCAATTCCAGGCTGCCCGGAGGCAGGCCGTGCGGAGGCTTTCTGAGCGCGACCCGATCCCCGGCTTCCGTCCGGGCAAAGCGCCGTACGAACTCGTCCGCCGCCACTACGGCGAGGAGGCCATCTACCAGGAAGCCATTACTCTGTTGCTGGACGAGCTCTACCCCAAAATCCTGGAAGAGGCCAAGATCGAGCCGGCAGCTCCCGGTGTGTTGGAAGGGGTCGAAGGGCAGAACACCCCCAGGCTGATCCTGCGCGTCCCTCTCTCCCCCGAGGTGGAACTGGGCGACTATCACAGCATCCGCCTGCCCTACCAGTTCACCCCTCCGGGGCCCGAAAAAACCGACATGGCGCTGGAGAGGCTGCGCCGGGCATTCGCCTCGACCCAGACCGTCGAGCGCGAGGCGCAAGAGGGCGATTTCGTCCTGGTCGATTTGAAATCGACCCACCCCTCCCTGACGGGCACGGACCTCGGCCTCATGATCGAAGCAGACCCGGAAGATAAATTCCCGTTCCCCGGCTTCGCTCTGCAACTGCTTGGAATGAGGGCCGGCGAGACGAAGATCATCCGCCACACCTTCCCCCCGGATTACGAAGACAAAAATCTGGCCGGCCAGAGCCTCGAGATCGAGGCGAGCCTCAAGGCCGTGCACACCCTGATCTTGCCAGAGTTGAACGATGACTTTGCCAGGATGGTGGGCAAGTTCGACTCGCTGGAGGCCCTGAAAGCCGAACTGGCCACCCGCATCGAAGCCTATGAACACGACAAGTACGACGATGAATACTACCATCAGCTGCTAGACCTCCTGAAGAAAAACGCCTCGATCAAATACGCCCCCCAGACCGTGCAGCACGAGGCCGAACACGTGGTGGAGGATTTCAAAGTGCATCTGGCAGAACAGGGCCTCGACCCGGAAACATATTACAAAATGCAGAACACCGATGCCCAACGTTTCTTCGAGGAGGTCGCCATGCCAATCGCCCGCGAGCGTCTTGAACATTCGCTGATCATTGAAGAAATTTCGCGGCGCGAGGAGATCGACGTTGATAGAGCCTCTCTGGAAGAAGAAATCGCCGATGCCATCACAGACCTGGAAATGCACGGAATATCCTTGAAAAGCCTCCTCGGCCGGAAGAAGGACCACCGACTATCGTTCGAGGCCATTGTGCACAAGTCGGCTTTGCGCGTGCGAAGGCGGCACGCCCTCGAGCGCTTGAAGGCCATTGCCACAGGCGAGTATAATTCAGCCGCCAGCAAAGCCGGGCTCGCCAAATCCGCCGCCCCGGCCAAGCCGGCTCCGTCCGTGTGAAAGAAGCATAACTCCATCCTGATTTCAAGTGAGAGAGACTATGATCCCCCGATTCGAGAACGTAATTCCTATGGTCGTTGAGTCGTCCGGGCGCGGTGAACGCGCCTACGACATTTACTCCTTGCTGCTCAAGGAGCGCATCATTTTCCTCGGCACGCCGATTGACGATCAGGTGGCCAATCTGATCATCGCCCAACTGCTGTTCCTGAACCACGAGGACCCCGAGCGGGAGATTCAAATGTACATCAACTCGCCCGGCGGGCAAATCTACGCCGGCCTGGCCATTTACGACACCATGCAGATGCTTTCCAACCCCATCAGCACAGTGGCGGTCGGCGTGACGGCCTCGTTCGGAACCGTGCTCCTGACAGCCGGAACCAAGGGCCGGCGCTATGCCCTGCCCAACGCCACAATACACATGCATCAACCCCTGGGTGGCGCACAAGGGCAAGCGACCGACATCGAGATTCAGGCCAGGCAGATATTGCGCCTGAAAGAACTCCTGAATCAGATCATGGCCAAACACACCGGCCAGCCCCTGGAAGTCATCGAGCGTGATACCGATCGCGACTTCTACCTCGATGCCAGGTCGGCCGTCGAGTATGGACTGGTCGATCAGGTCCTGGAAGCGCCGGTAAAACAGAAAGCCAAGTCGTAGCGCGGGATTCATCCCGCACCCAAAACGCCGTGGCGCGGGATTCATCCCGCACCCAAAACGCGACCTCAACGTCGTAGCACAGAATCTTTACGGTTGTGATGGATTCTCAAGAGCAATACTATAAAGCAGCCCGAGGGCGGGCCTGTCAGCAACCCGCCCTTTCCACGCCATATCCGCTCAGCCGCAGACAAGCCCAAAACCTGCACAGGGTTTGCCCGGCGGCCCGTTTCACGCCGGAGGCTGAATAATCTTTGCGCGCGTATAATTCGGAATCCATGTTTCAAATTTCTACGTTCTCCATTGTGGCATGTGATCTGAAAGAGCAAGCCTGGGGAGTGGCTGTCGCCTCCAAGTTCCCGGCGGTGGGAGCCGTGGTGCCGTGGGCGCGCGCCAGGGTCGGCGCTGTAGCCACTCAGGCGCTCGCCAATCCTTCCTATGGGCCGCGCGGGCTGGAACTGATGGCCGGCGGGCTCTCGGCCGAGGAAACACTGAAAAAACTCCTCGGGCGCGATCGCGAGCGCGAAACGCGCCAGGTCGGAGTGGTGGACGCCAGAGGGCGCTCGGCCTCCTTCACCGGAAAATCGTGCCTGGAATGGGCCGGGAGCCTGACCGGCCCGGGCTATGCCGTACAAGGCAACATCCTGGCCGGCCCGCAGGTGATCCAGGCCATGGAACACGCCTTCCTCGAAACCAGGGGCGACCTGCCCACCCGACTGTTCGCGGCACTCTCTGCCGGCGCTCAGGCCGGCGGCGATCGACGCGGGCGCCAGTCCGCGGCCATCTACGTGGCCAAGCCCAAGGGCGGCTATGGCGGCTACAGTGATCGTTGGATAGACTATCGAGTGGACGACCATTTGAACCCCATTGCGCGCCTCGGCGAACTTCTCGAACTGCATCGCCTGTACTTTGGCAAAAGTCCCCGCTCGGCACGCGTCAAACTCACGGGTGGGATCGTGAAGGATTTACAACACATCATGAAAAAACTGGGCTATTACACCCCAACCCACGGCAACTACGACGACGCCACCCGAGCCGCCTTCCGCGCCTTCATCGGCAACGAAAATTTTGAAGAACGCGCCAACCCAGACGCCGGCTGGATCGATGGCCCCGTCCTGGAATACCTGATCCGCAAGTTCAGCCGATAGCAGCCGGGTTCATGCTGGCACATCTCTCCCCTCGGGTGCGCGGCCTGATTATGGACATGGATGGCGTCCTATGGCGGGACGACCAGCCACTCGGCGATCTCTCCGCTATTTTTCAACGCATTCACGATCTCGGCCTTGAAGTGGTGCTCGCGACGAACAACGCCTCCAGGACAGCACAGGACTACCTGGCCAAGTTGAACGGGTTTGGCGTGCACCTCGAGGCACGAAACATCGTCACGTCCTCAGAAGCAGCCGCCCAGATTCTCTCGAGAACCTTCCCACAGGGAGGGCCGGTGTTCGTCGTGGGCGAGCGCGGCATCGTGGCCGCCCTCGAACAGGCCGGCTTTACCCCCATCACCGACCCCGAGGAGGAAACCCGCCCCCTGGCAGTCGTGGCCGGGATCGATCGCACGTTGACATACCACAAGCTTCGCCGCGCCACGCTCCATATCCGCTCCGGCGTGCCTTTCTACGGGACCAATCCGGATAAGACCTTCCCCACCCCAGCCGGCCTGGTTCCTGGAGCGGGCGCCATCCTGGCTGCCCTGGAAGCCGCAACCGACACCCGGCCGGTTATCATCGGCAAGCCCTCGCCTCTGATGTTCGAAATTGCCCTCGAACGTCTGAGGCTCCCCGCCGGCGAGGTCCTTGTGATCGGTGACCGCCTCGAAACCGACATCGCCGCAGGCCAGGCCCTGGGCAGCCCCACGGCCCTTGTCCTCTCAGGCGTCAGCCGCCCGGCCGAGGCCGAGGCCTGGACGCCTCCACCCACTCTGATCGCAAGGGACCTGGCCGAGCTGCTTGGGGTGGTCTCATGAGGCTGATATACGATCTCGATCGACTCGAGTTGGCCGAAGTCCTGGGTGCCTGGGGCGAGCCCTCCTATCGGGCCAGACAAATCTGGCAGGGACTGTACGGGCAGCTTTACACCTCGCCCGATCAATTCACCACCCTGCCATCCTGGTTGCGGACGCGCCTGGCACAGGAATTCCAGTTCATCCCCTTTGCCCCTGTGAAGCGCTTAGAATCGGCCGATCACCAAACGGTGAAGACGCTCTTGCGTCTGAACGATGGCCTGCTCATCGAGACCGTGCTGATGCGTTACGGCGACCCGCCCGACTCCCCTGCTTCTGGGAACGGCCGCGAGGGAAAGCCGCGCCGCACCCTGTGTCTCTCAACGCAAGTGGGATGCGCCATGGGATGCGCCTTTTGCGCCACAGGACAAATGGGATTCCAACGCCACCTGACAGCAGGCGAGATCGTCGCCCAGGCCCTGGATCACACGCGCTGGCTCCGAGAACGAGGAGAAGCCGTCACCCACATTGTCCTGATGGGCATGGGTGAACCCTTGCATAACTATGAAAACGTCATGGCGGCGATCGCCCGGTTGAACGATCCCGATGGATATCATTTTGCCGCGCGGCGCATCACCCTCTCTACAGTCGGACTGGTGCCCGAGATCCGGCGTCTGGCCGACGAGGGCCGGCAGGTCAACCTCGCCGTTTCTCTCCACGCCGTGGATGACAAGGCCCGTCTGAGCATCATGCCCGTTGCCAAACGCTACCGCGTGGAACAAATCCTTCAGGCCTGCCGCTACTATGTCGAAAAGACCCATCGCCGCGTCACGTTTGAGTGGGCCCTCATCCGCGACTTCAACGACACGCCCGCCGTGGCCCGTCAACTGGCCCAGCGGCTATCGGGCCTGCTCTGTCATGTGAACATCATTCCTCTCAACCCCACCGATGGCTATTCGGGGGCGGCCACTCCACGCAGACGGGCATTGGCCTTCAAGGAAATCCTGGAGCAGGCCGGCATCCCCTGCACCCTTCGCGTGCGTCGCGGGATCGAGATTCGTGCAGGCTGTGGCCAGCTGGCCGGCTCTTTCGTGTAAGAAATGGCAATGACCTGCCCTGTGGTTGCCGCACGGCCGTTGAAACGGCGTGCCACGCGGACGGTGAACAGGGCCGTCGGCGCAGGCCGACTTCGTAGAAGCAGCCCGCAACTTGAGTTGCCGGGCAGAAGCGCCAGAGGAATGGCAGGTAGTTACGATGAAAAACAATCCGCTCCACCCCAAAGACCTCACCCCTCCCCCCTTTCCAGCGATAACGAAGGAAATGGCGATCTTCGCCATCATCCTGCTGGCGGCCATCTTCTCCCGTTTCTACGACCTGGGCACCCGAGTCATGAGCCACGACGAAAGCCTGCACACATATTTCTCGTGGCTGCTGTACCGCGGCCAGGGCTACGAACACAACCCCATGATGCACGGCCCGCTGCAATTTCACCTCATCGCCCTGACGTACTTCCTCTTCGGAGTCAGCGACTTCACAGCGCGCATCCCGGCCGCCCTCTTCAGCATCGCCACAATTTACCTG
>JBBIKK010000048.1:0-21524 GCA_037445475.1 Chloroflexota bacterium | reverse complement strand
ATCGGCAGGGCTTGCCAACCGAAAGGGGCCGCGCATTCAGAAAATATTGCGCGCCATTACAAACGAGCGCGGCGCGCTCGACCTGGACTTCCTGGCCGGATTGCCGCTCGAGGAGGCACGTGCCTGGCTGATGAAATTCGATGGCGTCGGTCCCAAAACGGCCGCCATCGTGTTGCTCTTCTCCCTCAATAAACCCGCTTTTCCCGTGGATACCCATATCTACCGCGTTAGCGGCAGGATTGGCTTGCGTCCTGCGGCCATGGGCGTGGAGCAGACGCATATTCACCTGGAAAGGCTCTTTCCACCCGAGACGTATTACCCTCTTCATCTGAACCTGATTCGCCTGGGACGCGAGATGTGTCATCCGCGTAAGCCCAACTGCCCCATCTGCCCAATCAAGAAGTTGTGTCATTATGGGGCAAAGAGGCGTTGATACGCCTGCCCCCCGGCCCCTCAAGACCCAAAAACTCTCAAGGAAGCCGGAGGGCCGGGCCATCCGTGTCCTGCACCCAGGCAGCGAAGAGAGTCCAGCGGCCTGACCGACAGAGCCGAAGAGCCGTTACGCGGCCGGCGAGGCCTCTTTCTCTCCCACTCGTATCAGGGCAATCTCGCCCGCGGCGTCGACGTCCACCAGGACGGTATCGCCGTTGCTGAATTCTCCGGCCAGCAGGCGATCAGATAGAACATCCTCCACCTTCTGCTGAATGACGCGGCGCAGAGGGCGAGCGCCGAACTCTACATCGAAGCCCTCTTCGGCCAGGGTCGCAATGGCCGCAGAGGTGGCGGTCAACGTCAGCGCGTGTTCTTTGAGACGCTCGGCCACCTTGTTCAATTCCAGCGAAACGATCTTCTGGATGTCTTCCTTGTTCAAGGAGCGGAAGATAACCACGGCATCCAGGCGGTTGATGAATTCCGGCCGGAAGGTGCGCTTGAGCGACTCGTGGAGCTTCTTGCGCATCTCCTCGTACGAGAGTTGTTCTTCCGCCTCCTCCTCATGCTTGAGCAGGAAGCCCATGCCCGTCTGCCGCTTGATCATGTCCGCACCAATGTTGGACGTCATGACGATGATGGCATTGCGGAAATCCACCTTGCGGCCTTTGGCATCGCTCAGGTGGCCCTCTTCCATGATCTGCAGGAGCATGTTGTGGACCTCCGGGTGCGCCTTCTCGATCTCATCGAAGACCACGATGGAATACGGCCGGCGCCGCAGGGCTTCGGTGAGCTGGCCGGCATCCTCGTACCCGATGTAGCCGGGCGGGGCGCCCACCAGGCGCGAGGCCGTGTGTCGCTCCATGAACTCGGACATATCGAGTTGCAGGGCGGCATCCTCGCTGCCGAACATGAACTTGGCCAGGGCTTTGGTCAATTCCGTCTTGCCCACGCCGGTCGGACCGAGGAACATGAACGAGCCGATCGGCCGCCGCGGGTCCTTCAGGCCGGCGCGCGCCCGACGCACGGCACGCGCAATGGCCACGATGGCATCATCTTGCCCGATGATCGATTTGCGCAGTTCCTCTTCCATCTTGAGCAGGCGCTGACTCTCCTCCTCGGCCAGTTGCATGAGCGGTACGCCGGTCCACATCGAGACGACCTCGGCGATGTCCTCCGCCGTGACCACCGGGCTGGTGGCGCGATCCCAACCGGAGCGCAAGCGCTCGATCTGTTCGCTCAGTTCCATCTCGCGCTCGGCCCACTCGCGGATGTCTTCGGCGTTGCCCTCTTCCTGGGCCAGGGCGCGGTTCTGTCGCGCCTGCCTCAGTTGACCGAAGAGGTCCTTGGCCTGTTTGGCGGCGGGACTCTTGTACATGCGCACCCGCGAGGCTGCCTCATCGATCAGGTCAATCGCCTTGTCGGGCAGGAAACGTTCGGTCACATAGCGGGATGAAAGATGGGCCGCCGCCTCCAGGGCCTCGTCCGAAATGACAAGGTGATGATGTTCTTCATATGCCGGACGGATGCCCTTGAGGATCTCGATCGTCTCCTCTTCCGAGGGTTCATCCACCTGAATGGGTTGGAAGCGGCGCTCGAGCGCGGCATCCGACTCGATGTATTTGCGGTATTCGTCAATGGTCGTGGCGCCAATGACCTGCAGCTCACCGCGCGAGAGCGCCGGCTTGAGGATGTTGGCCGCATCGACCGAGGAGCCGGCTGCCCCGGCGCCGACCAACATGTGCACCTCATCGATGAACAGGATCGCCCCCGACTGTTTCAGTTCATCAATCACGCGTTTGAGGCGTTCCTCGAACTGGCCGCGATACATGGTGCCGGCAACCAGCGAACCGACATCGAGTTGCAGAACACGCTTGTTCATCAAGGGGGCGGGCACATCCCCCTCGACGATGCGCTGGGCCAGCCCCTCCACAATGGCCGTCTTGCCCACGCCGGGCTCGCCGATCAAGGCCGGGTTGTTCTTGGTACGCCGCGCCAGAATCTGGATCACGCGCTCGATTTCCAACTGGCGGCCAATGACCGGGTCGAGTTTTCTCTCCTCGGCCAGACTGGTCAGGTCCACCGCCAGTTGATCCACGAGCGGGGTCTTTGGCCCGGAGGTGGGGGTCCGCGTGGACGGATGCGGGCCGACCGCGGCCGGGGCCGAGGCCGACTCGTTCAGCACTCGCCGCGTCTGGCGGCGGATCTGATCGGCCGTCACGCCCAGACGACGCAGGACTTCCATGGCCGTCCCTTCCACGCGCACCAGTCCCAACAGGAGGTGCTCCGTGCCAATGTAATGGTGGCCGAGGCGACGCGCCTCATCCACCGCATATTCGAGCACTTGTTGCGTATCCGGGGCCAGTTCGATCTTGCCCTCGCCGTAGCGGCTCTCGACACGCACGCGCCCAATCATTTCGCGCACCCGGCTCGATTCCAAACCCAACTCGCGCAGCACCCGTCCGGCTACTCCGCCTTCCTCTTCCATCAACCCCAGCAGTAAATGTTCGGTACCAATGCTGCTTTGACGAGCGCGCTCGGCTTCCTGATGCGCCAGACTCAACACCCGCCGCGCACGCTGAGTAAAACGTTCCATTCCAGGCATACGAAATCTCCTCGGCCCGCATCCATCTGATCGGACCAACAGAGATTCTACCAAAAAGCCAGGGGGTAAGTGTAGGAAAAAGATTAGAGTTTGAATCGACAAACAAGCAAGGTGCAACGCCGGGGTTGCCCTACCTCCAGCGGCAGCCTGCCCCCAGGCCGGGCGCCTACATACTTATGACCTGCGGCGGGCTTCCATCCCTGTGCCCTGGAACCATTCGCCAGCGGAACCGCGCCCCCAAAGCCCAGGTTCCGTTCAAGGGCTTGCCAGTTGGGTCGTGTTCACGTAACATTGGGGCGATCTCGGCAGGAGAGGTTGGGTTCCACCACCTTCCCAGCCTCTAAAGAGACCTTCCGATTCAGGCACATCCTGCGTACCATGGACCAGGCTGTCAACGATCAGATCACCCGCTCTCAGACAAGGAGAAAAAACATGCCCACCCCCTCTCTTTCCCCTCACTTGCCGTTCGGCGAGAACAAAAAGGCCGACTGGTATGGCAAAGACATTATCTCGGTCAGGCAGTTCACCCGCCCCGATCTGGAATACATCTTCGGCGTGGCCCACGAGATGCGCGGCATGGTCGAGCGCATCGGCACGTTCGATCTGCTGAAGGGCAAGATCCTCGCCAACCTGTTCTACGAACCCTCCACCCGCACCTCGTCCAGTTTCACCGCGGCCATGGAACGCCTGGGTGGCTCGGTCATTCCCATCAATGAGGTGCGCTATTCATCGGTGGCCAAGGGCGAGAGCCTGCCCGATACCGTTCGCACGCTGGAGTGCTACGCCGATGTCATCGTGCTGCGCCATCCCGAAACTGGCTCGGCCGAGATTGCCGCGCGCGCGGCGAAAAAGCCGGTCATCAACGCCGGCGACGGCATCGGCGAACATCCCACCCAGGCGCTGCTCGACCTGTTCACCATCTTCGAGGAACTGGGCGTCGGCGTGGTAGACGGCCTGACCATCACCATGCTCGGTGACCTGAAATACGGGCGCACCGTCCATTCGCTGGCGCGGCTGCTGACGCTCTACAACGTCAAGATCAATTATGTTTCCCCCGAAATCCTCCGCATGCCCAAGGAAGTCATGGCCGAGGTGAGTGCGAAAGGCATACCCCAGGCCGAATACACCACCCTCGATGAAGTCCTGCCGCAGACCGATGTGCTCTACGTCACCCGCGTCCAGAAGGAACGCTTTGAAGACCCGGCCGAGTACGAAAGGGTCAAGGGCGCGTATGTGATCGACCCCTCGATCATGAAAACTGCCAAACAAGAGATGATCGTCATGCATCCCCTGCCGCGCGTTGGGGAGATCGATCCGGCCTTCGACGAGGATCCCCGCGCCGCCTACTTCCGTCAGATGGAGTACGGCCTCTACGTCCGCATGGCGCTGCTGGCAATGGTGCTCGGCAAGGCCTGATGGGAGGCTCAAAGATGAGCACTCTTGCCCTCGCTCTCTCCAACCGCTACTTCCCGCGCATGGCTGCCTGGCAGCGCGAGTCGGGACTGCTCCTGACCGGCAGCCTGCTTGTCGCCCTCTTCGCCCAGGTCCGCATCCCCCTGCCTTTCACCCCGGTGCCGATCACGGGGCAGACCTTCGCCGTGTTGCTCGTCGGCGCGGCGCTGGGGGCCCGGCGCGGCGCAGCCGCACTGACCCTCTACCTGCTCGAGGGCGCGCTCGGCTTACCCTTCTTCGCCGGCGGCAGAGGTGGATTGCACGTCCTGAGCGGCGCGACGGCTGGCTATTTATTCGGGTTCGTCCTCGCCGCCTGGCTCACCGGCCGCCTGGCCGAGCGCGGCCTGGAACGCAACGTGCGCACCTCGCTCCTCCCTTTTGTGGCTGGCTCACTGGTCATCTACATTTGTGGCCTCGCCTGGCTGACGGTTGTGCGCGGCAGCCTCCGCCAGGCAATCATCCTGGGCTTGCTTCCCTTCCTGCCCGGCGACGCTGTCAAACTCCTCGCCGCGGCCCTGGCCCTGCCTGCAGCATGGAGGCTGCTCAAAGGAACGGATCGGCCCTCCGAAGCCCCGACGCACTGAACAGCGGGCGCGCTTTGTCCGGTATAATCGCGGCCGTATGTTGGTCGATCAGGTTGAGATTCGCGTTCGTTCGGGCAGGGGCGGGGATGGAATGGTTCATTTTCGCCGCGAGAAGTTCGTGCCACGCGGAGGCCCCGATGGCGGGGACGGCGGCAGGGGGGGAGATGTGATTCTCGAGGTCAAACCCACCCTTCACACCCTCTCCCCGTTCCGGCCGAACCAGTTGTTTGCTGCACAAGATGGAAGCCGCGGCGGAAGCGCCAACAAGACCGGCAGGGATGGCGAGGATCTGGTCATCTTCGTCCCGCCTGGGACGATGATCTACGATGCAGAGAGCGAGGAACTGCTGGCTGACCTGACTCGGCCCGGCCAGCGCCTGACGGTATGCCGCGGTGGCCGCGGCGGGCGCGGGAATCAGCATTTTGCCACCTCACGCAATCAGGCGCCGCGCACGGCGGAGCGCGGAGAGCCCTCTCAATCTCGCCGCCTGCGCCTGGAGTTGAAACTGATCGCCGACATCGGCATCATCGGCGTGCCGAATGCCGGCAAATCGACGCTCCTGGCGGCGCTGACCAACGCCCATCCCCGCATCGCCCCCTATCCCTTTACCACGCTCGAGCCCAATCTCGGCGTTGCCACGCTGGATGATGAGACGCGCCTCGTCCTGGCAGACATCCCCGGCCTGATCGAGGGCGCCTCCCACGGGGCCGGGCTGGGGCACGGGTTCCTGCGCCACATCCAGCGCACGCGCCTGCTCATTCATTTGTTGGACGGCCTCTCGAGCGATCCGCTGGCCGACTTCAGCCAGATCAATAGCGAACTGGCCTTGTTCGACCCGCACCTGGCGGGGAAACCACAAATCGTGGCTCTCAATAAAATCGATCGACCGGAAGTGCAGGAGCGCGCCGGGCGCCTGGAGGAGGAGTTCAGAGCACGCGGCCTCGAACTGATGACGATCTCGGCTCTGGCGCGCATCCGCACGCGCCAACTGCTGCTCAAAGCCGCCCACCTCCTGGAGGGAATGCCCGTCTCGAGCGCGCCGGAAGCGCCGTTGCCAGTCTACCGTCCGCCGCAGGACGCCCGGCAGTTCACTGTTGCCCGCGAGGGCCACGCCGCCTGGCGCGTTTCGGGAACAGCCATTGAGCGCGCTGCGGCCATGACCTACTGGCAGCACGAGGGCTCGCTGCGCCGCTTCCAAAAACTGATGGAGAGACTCGGCGTGGATGAAGCGCTACGCAAGGCCGGCATAAAAGCCGGTGACACCGTATACATCGGGGAATTCGAACTGGAATGGCAGGAATAGAAAAGCGATCGGTGTTCGGTAATCAGCGAGCGGTTTTCCGCCCCTGGCGCATCGAGTAAATCGTCATCCCCAGAAACAAGAGGATGGCGATTTCGTTTAGAAGGCCGCCCCACATGCGGCCCGCGCTCCACGACAAAAAGTCGCTGATCACGCGCAATGCAAGCGAAAGATGCAGCAACGCAAGCTGAATGTAGAAGGCAGGCTGGTAATTGATCGGCACGCCGAGAATGGAAGGGAAAATGATCGGCGCGTGTCCGAAGATCATCGAGATGACAAAGCCGACGAAGACGGCATGCAGGAGCGCGTCGTATCGCGGACCCGCGGCCTGCGCGCCGAAAACGAGATGGAGCACGCCTCCGATGCCTAGCCAGATGAACCCCAACACAAGGCAGAAGGCAATGTAACGCGTCAGTGGCAGTTTGTGACGGACGTTCCGCCAGGCGATGTCGCTGGGAACGGACCAGGCCGCCAGTGCCAGCATTCCCGCGCCGCTGAGTCGAACGCCGAGGTGCATGTCGAATACAGTGATCGCGACGCCCGCGGGCAGGAGCGCACCCAACGCGGCAAAGAGGTTCCGCTGCGTCTTCGAGGGATGCAGGACTCGACTGAGTTCCAACCGTTCCCCCGCGATCGTCAGGATGAGAAAGGCCTGCCATCCGTACACCACCTGGAAAATGGGCCAGCCTCCCAGCCAGAGCAGGTTCGCGGCCAGCCAGGTCAGTGCGCCGATCAACATCGTGACCGTGTGCAGGGCCCTCTCGCGGCGAACGATGGCAACGAGAATCGCAACAGTTATCAAACTGGCCAGGGTGAGCAGGAGCGGCCCAAAGGGCAGGGCCGGCGCGAGGATGCTGGACAACCATCCCAGTCCGGCGAGAAGCGGTGCGGCGAACATCCAGCGCAACTTCAGTGCGATGGCGCGCTCCAGCGCGATCAGCGCGCCCAGGAATCCAGAGACCATCAACGGACCGTGCGCGAGCGTCAGTCCGCGCATGGAGGGTAGAGCCCAGCCAAGCCGCAACAGTCCCGCCCACAACGCGAAGAGAAGCGCAAGCAGGGATAAGGCAAGGAAAGGAAGGTAACGTCGGTTCATGTCCACATTATAGCGTTTTGCGCCCGACCAGGTGTCGGGGCATGAACTTGTATCTTACCAATCGAATTTCAAGGGACGAGGCTGCGGAGCTGCTCTTTTTGACCACCTTGTGGCGCACTTTGGGCGTTCTGCGCTTGCCCCCGTCAGGGGGGTAGTCCGCCGGGAAAGTGCAACCATGCCGCAGAGGGAGCAATTGCGTCCCGATGCGGTTATCCCGAATCGACGTGGAGCACGTCTTATCCATACTCCAAAATGTTTTTATCAGGGCGATTCCCGAGGCACCGAAATCATTTACTTATTCGGCGTTATCTGTATAATACAAACAGTGTTTGAGATCATGGCTCTGCCCGGCGGCCGTACATACACCTGCGATGAGCCCTCCCAGCGGCTGCACCGACAGCAGGCTGCAATCCTTAACATGGAGACAGCACATATATGAAGTTCCTCAACAAAGAAAATTCATTCCAGTCGGAAAGCACTCAGCTCTATTGGGGACTCTCTTCCTGCATCGACCTGTACGGGTGCGACTTGGAACGGATGAGGAGCGCAGAGGCCATCCGCGAGTTCGTCAGACTTTTATGTGAGCGAATCAGAATGAAGCGCTATGGCGAGACGCAACTGGTTCACTTTGGCGCAGACCCGCGCGTGAACGGCTACAGCATGATGCAATTGATCGAGACCTCCCTGATCTCCGCCCATTTTGCGGAGGCCAGCCGCGCCATCTACCTGGACGTGTTCAGTTGCGCCCCCTATGATCCGCAGGATGTGGCAGAGTTCGCGCTGAGTTACTTTCGGGGAACGCGCTACAATTTGCACGTGGTAGAGCGAAAGTGATATACGCCCGCATCCACCTCGACCGTTTCGCGACACATCGGGCAGCGCGCATGCCAAAATAGCGCAGGAAATCGCGGCCTCTCTCAGGGCGGCCAGACCTTCTGGCCTCCTGTGCCCCCCGCTCATCCCTGGAGATCATCATGTTGCGCGCTCTTGGCGTTATTTCGCTGGCCGTGATGACGGCCTGTCTGCCCCTGCCGGGTGGGCAGGGGACAGCCCTCAGCACCACACCCACCCTTGCGCAAATCGATACCCGGCTCCTTTCCTCCCCGACCGAGACCCCCACCCCGCCTCTCCCGACCTCAACGCCGCGCCCGCTGCCGGAATTTCAATACATCGTCATCGTGGTCTTTGAGAACAAAGAGTTCGGCACAGTCATCAACAATCCTCAAATGCCTTACTTCAACAAATTGGCCACAACCTATACCCTCCTGACCCAACATTATGCCGTCACGCATCCCAGCCTGCCCAATTATCTTGCCCTGATCGGCGGGGAGACCTTTGACATCACCTTCAACTGCGAGGCCTGCCTGATCTCCGCCCCCAGCCTGCCGGACCTGATCGAGGCGGCCGGCCGCACCTGGAAGACGTATCAGGAGAACATGCCCGCGCCGTGCTTCGAAAAGCCGTACGCCGACACCTACGCCATCAAACACAACCCGTTCATGTATTTCCGGCCGATTCGGCTGGACGCGGCGCGCTGCCAGCGCAGCGTGGTGCCCCTCACGCAACTGACTCTGGATCTCGAGGCGGACGCGCTGCCCAACTTCATCTTCATCACCCCCGACCTATGCCACAGCGCGCACGACTGCCCGCTCTCCGTAGCCGACGAATGGCTGCGCACCCTCCTGCAACCATTGCTCCCCGCGCTCGAGCGCAGCGCCCGACCCTACCTGGTGATCGTGACCTGGGACGAAGGGCAGGGGACGCGTTCGTGTTGTGGACTGCCCGAACAGGCCGGCGGGCGCGTTGCCACCATCCTGATCTCGCCCCAGGCGAAGAGCGGCTTCAAGGATGATACGCCCTACAGCCACTACTCCCTGCTGAAAACCATGGCTGCCGCATGGGGGCTTCCCTACATCGGCCATGCCGCCGACGCCCAGACCAACCTGATCCTCGCGCCCTGGAAGTGAGTCCGCCCCTTGCCCCGGGCTGTCCGCGACCCCTGCCTTCTCAGCGGCGGACGTAGAACACCAGCAGCGTGCTCCCATACCTTCGCTGTTCGAATTCCTCCAGATGTTCCAGCGTCAGGATGCGGTATTCGCGTGGGTGGATTTGCGCAATCGCCCAGGCATCGGCGCTGAGCCACTCGGGGTGGGCATCCAGCGCCTGCAGGGCGCGCCACCACAGTTCCTGATACTGGGGCGGAGCGATGTACACGTAGTCGAATTTGCGGTCGGGCGGGGCGTTCAACCATGCGAAGGCATCGCCGCGGCGGATCTCGGCTCCCGTCGCCAGGCCTGTGTGCTGCAGGTTCCAGCGGATGGTTTCCACAGCCGCGCGGCTCGTCTCCGTGAAGCGCACAAAGGCTGCGCCGCGACTCAAGGCCTCGATCCCCACGGCCCCCGTCCCTCCGAACAGGTCCCACCAGGCTGAGCCCACCACATCGCCGCCGAGGATGTTGAACAGCGCCTCCTTCACGCGGTCGGTGATGGGGCGCGTTGCCTCCGAGGGGACGCTCTTGAGTCTGCGGCCTTTGGCCAGACCGGAGATCACGCGCGGGGTCATGGCGAAGAGGGGCGGCGTCCTTCGTCCACGCTCTCGCGCGCGGCGCGCAGGTTGCCATATGGAGCGACGAGGGGCACCACGCAACCGCTGCTCAGGATGAGGCGCCGGCCTCCCGTCTGGGCAATGGCTTCCTGTGCTTCCTGCTGCACCTCAGACGGGCGGCCCAGGACGAGCGTCTCGCGGCTCAGGCCGCCACACACCACCCCGCCGAAGACGCTCTGCGCCTCTGCCAGCGAGGGGGGCGTCTGGCGGTCATGCCAGTTGATGATCTGCACCGGGTACTCCGCCGCCAGCTCAAAGTAGATATGCGTGCCGTGCAGGTGGAGCATGTTGCACCAGAGGGGTCGGGCGCTATCCAAAACGCGCCGGTCCAGAGCACGGCTGAAACGGATGAACTCCTCGGCGCTGAGCAGGCTCGCCTGCGCGTGCTGGACGGCGTAGAAGATGCCGTCTATGCCGCAGGAGATGGCGGCCTCGATGAAGCGCTGGGTGGTGAGGGCGATGGTCTCCAGACCTTTGAGCAGCGCTTCGGGGAACTTTCGCAGATGCACGCGCAGCACCTCCTCGCCGGCCAGGTTCTTCGCCTGCGCCAGCGGATTGAAGATCGTTTGGAGGAGGGGAACCTGCGGGCCGAGGCCGACCCGCAGTTGGCGCAGGCAGGCCAGTTGTCCGGCCAGATGCGGGGCCGTAGGATCGAGGGCCGGCAACTGCTCCCAATCCTGCGGACGGGTGATCACCCGCCGCGTGTAGCGTCTCGTCCCTTCCGGGTCGCCGTCCCACTCGTCCTCCACGCCCCAATCGCGCAGGCAGAAGGACGAAGCCGGCGTGACCTTGACGAGGTCGAAGTCGAACTGGCGCTGAAAGGCGATGTGCGCGCGAGCCAGCGAGGAGGGGGATTGATCATCGCCGGGGAAATGCCGCCAGAGGGCCACAGGCGTTCGATCGGGTTGCTGGCCGCTCAGGCAGGCGCGCAGGCGTTCGCGAGGACTGATCATGGGATGCGTTTGATGACACAAAAATCTGCCCCGCCGCGCCCAACACGAAGAAAGATGGGTGCATCGCGAAAGGTCCGGCGGTCCTCGTTCAGGCGGGTATTGATGAGTATGAAATCTCCCGATGTAATTTGAGAGCGCGCCTCGCGCTCCTCCAACACGCGCACATAATCGGCCGCGTAGGTCGCGGCAATGTAGGCCTCGCGATGCACATACAGATTCACCGGCCTGGAGAGGGCGCGATTGAACTGTTCCACCGCCTCTTTATAACAGGTGAGCCAGTATTCCGTTTCGAAATGCCGAAAGGCGCCGCGCGTCCCGCCGAGGAAGGCGTTATAATAGGCATACTCGTAAGGGTGAAGTTGAATCATCCCCACCAGGCCCGGCGCGAGCAGCAGTGCGATCAGGAAGACGTAAGGCCAGCGAGAGGGGATTCTCTCCAGAAGAAAATCGAAGGCGAAGGCGCCGAAGATGAAGACCGGCGGGAGAATGAACAGGAAATGCCGCATCCCATCGTACATCGGCGGGCGACGCCAGATCACATAGAGAAACGGGAGAGCGAACCAGGTCAGGAGCAACACGGCCAGCAGCATCGGCAGGGGATGGCGCTTGAGTTTGCGATAGGCAGCCAGCAGCCCCAGCCCAAACAGGGGCCAGACCGGCTCGCTCAGGGTGAAGAACAGGTAGAACGGCAGGTAGCGGCGCGGCAGTTCGTAGGCGCGATAGGTCTGGTCGTAAAACAGGACGGACAACACGGTGGGATTCTCGGACATGAAGCCAAAGGCCTGGGCGAAGCGCAGCGGCGGATTCTCCCAAAGATAAGGCCAGGTGGCCAGCGCGAGCAGGGCGGCCAGCAGCACGTAGAGCCCCATCCAAAGCACTGTGCAGCGGGTGGGAGATCGGGCAATGGAGTAAACCAGGACCAGCAGCCCGGCCAGAGGTCCGAGGACACGAATCGAGGTGGTGAGGCCGAGGAAAAGGCCGGCCAGCAGCAGGCGGGCAGGCGCGCGCGGCGCGCGCCGGGCGAGCGCGTCCGCCATCTCGAATCCAAAGTGAAGCGAGCCGGCGAAGAAGGTCAGGAACGGGATGTCCTTCGGATTGATAAAGGCGTGTCCCCACAGGAGGGGTTGGAAGGCAAAGAGGGCCGAGGCCCCCAGCGCGGCCCAGGGGCGCACGAAACGCGCCGCCAGACGATAGACGAAGTACACGCCGAGCAGAAACGCCAGAAAGTTGACCAGGTGCCAGGCCGAGGGCGGGTCGAGGTTGAGTTTCTCGAGCAGGTAGACCGCCTGGCGGGCCAGGAGCAGGTAGGCCGGTCCGCGATTCTTGTGGTCGCTGCCGCTTGGACCGTAGGATTGATTCAGATCGAAGTGGCCACTGAACCAGTTGGCAGGGGTGTAAGCGTAGCCCAGCGCGTCGGCATACTTATAGAAAAGCGGCTCATCCCACGCCAGGCCGTAAGCGCGAAAGGTGAGCGCGCCGAGGAGCAAACACGCCAGCAGCAAGAAGAGGATCGGCCTCTGCGAGAGGAACGAGTGCCATCTCATGTTCGGCTGGCCAGGCGACGTGCCTGGCGTTCCCGCGCCTGTTCCAGGCGGCGCTTTTCGTCCTCGGTTTCGGCCAGGAGGGGCGGGACGGGCGTGGGCAAACCCTGGTCATCGAGCGCCACGTAGACCAGGTAGGCCGTGTTGGTGTGCGTGCGTTCGCCGCTGATGGGGTTCTCGGCCTGTACCTGCACCTCGACCTCCATGGAGGTATGGCCAACGTAGGTGACCTCGGCGGTGAGGATGACCAGATCGCCGAGGCGAATGGGCTGACGGAAGACCATCGAGTCGATGGCGACGGTGACCACACGCTTTCGGGCGTGGCGCATGGAGGCCAGGGCGCCGGCCTCGTCGGCCAGCTTCATGATCCAGCCGCCGTGTACGTTGCCGGCGTTGTTGGCGTGTTCGGGCTGCATCAATTGGGCAATGCTGATGCGGGAGGCGCGCATCGGCCTGGGTTCCAGGGTTTCGGGCATAGGCTCAATCCAGGTCCGGGCGCAGTTCGCCGGCATCCAGCGTGTGCAGGCGCTCTGGCTCCTCGAGCAGCACGTCGATCACGCTGTGGGTGAGTTCGCTCATCAACGGCGCCAGGGGCACGGTGGCCGGGGGATAGATCTTCTGCGGCGCAGGCGGGGGTTTGAGGCGCGGGCGCAGGGTGGAGGTGGCCCGCTTGCGCAAGATGCGTGGGTCGTTCGAGAGATAGCCAACGTAATAGCCGAGCACCGAGTAGACCTCGCGGCGGGGTGTCACCCAGCCAATCCACTCCCCATTGCGGTTGAAAATGTACGGGTATTCCAGAAAGGCCTCTGCATCCCCTCTGGAAGTGTAAATGGGAATGATGGTCATAGCGCGTTCCCTCTTTCAATCCACATCGTTGTACGTCCAGTAGCGATTGGCGAAGAAGTTCCACAACATCACGATTCCAACGGCCAGCGCCAGGGTCGTGTTCCGGGCCAGGAACTCGGGCGTGAAGAAGCGCACGTGCAGCTGTTCAAAGAGGCGCACGAGCGGCGGCTCGGTGAAATGCAAGATGGGGATGCGGATCGCCACGCCGGCCGTGTTGACCAAGAAGAACATGGCCAGTTGATGCGCCGGATGGCGGGAGCGCGACTCGGGGTAGGTCCAGTAGCGATTCCAGATGAAGTTGCTGATCACGGCGCAGGTGAAGGAGATCGTGCCGGCATAGACCAGGGGCATGGCCGCGAAGTGGGTGAGCAGGTTGGCCACGCCGAAATCGATCACGGCCCCCAACGTCCCCACTACAGCAAATTTGAGAAAGCGGATGCGCTCGACAGGACTGGAAAAGAGGATGGTCATGCGAGTCCCAGTTTCTGCTTGAAGTAAGGGATGGTCTTGCGAAGGCCCTCCTCCAGGCTGACTCTTGGCTCCCAACCCAGAAGAGTGCGGGCGCGGGTGATGTCGGGCTGGCGGCGCTGCGGGTCGCGTTCACTGCGGGCGTCGGGGACGAAGGTGATGCCGGCGCGGTTGCCCACGATACGATTGATTGCCTCGGCGAATTCGAGGATGGTCATTTCGTGGGGGTTGCCCAGGTTGACGGGCAGGTGTTCATCCGACATCAAGAGGCGCACAATGCCCTCGATCAGATCGTCCACGTAGCAGAACGAACGCGTCTGGGAGCCGTCGCCATAGATGGTCAGCGGCTGGCCGAGCAGGGCTTGCTTGAGCAGGTTGGGCAGGGCGCGCCCGTCCTCGAGGTCCATACGCGGCCCGTAGGTGTTGAAGATGCGGGCGATGCGCGTGTCCACGCCGTGCTGGCGGTGATAGGCCATGGTCAGCGCCTCAGCGAAGCGCTTGGCTTCATCATAGACGGCACGCGGCCCGATGGGGTCGACGTTGCCGGGGTAAGTCTCGACCTGGGGGTGCACGAGTGGGTCGCCGTAGATCTCGCTGGTCGAGGCCAGCAAAAAACGCGCCTTGTGGGCCTTGGCCACGCCCAGCGTGTTGTGCGTCCCCAGCGCCCCGGCTTTCATCGTCTGGATGGGAAGGTTGAAGTAGGCATACGGGGATTGAGGGTTGGGGCTGGCCGGCGAGGCGAAATGTAGCACGGCCTCAATCGTGCCGGGCACGAAGATGTAGTTCGAGACATCGTGCTTGTAGAAGGTGAAGCGCTCATTGCCCATGAGGTGAGCGATGTTCTCGGAGCGGCCGGTGATGAAGTTGTCCAGGCCGACCACCTCATGTCCGTCCGCCAGCAGGCGATCGCAGAGGTGGGAGCCGAGGAAGCCGGCCGCGCCGGTGACGAGGATGCGCATGCTTATTTCACCTCCAATCGATTCTTGAAATCAATCCATCGCCGGTGATCTGATAGGCCTGTGCGCTGCCGCTATCGATCAGCCAGAGGTTGCCCTGGTACACTACGGCCAGGAAATCGCCGCTCTGCCCCGCGATGGGTTGTGGTGCCCAGAGCGGCGTTTGAGGCTCCAGGCCGCCCGCATCGGCCGGCGGGAAGATCACGCGGCGGTTGGAGCCATCGCGATCCATCACCACCAGGCGGTAACGGCTGGTCTCGCTCTGATCGGGGAAGATCGCTTGCAGGTAGGCTACCTGGTAGGCCTTCTCCTGTCCACTCTGGCGCGCCGGCGAGGCGGAGGGATAGGCAAACATGCCGACATGTGGAACCATGTCCACCAGCGACGGATTGACCAGCGAGGCCGCCTTGAGGTCGAAGTAGGGGGATTCCTCCGGCGTCAGGGGTGGAGACGCGGCCACGTGGTCTACGAAGTAGAGCGTCTTGCCATCGCCGCCCCAACTCAGGCTCGGGATCCAGGCCCAGTCGCTGTGCGTTTGCAGCGGGGTGACGTCCAGGATGGGAGCCAGGTAGCCTCCCTCTTGATTCACCAGCCCGATGCTGTCGGGGCGGGCATAGGCCAGGCGCCCGTCGGGAGAGAAGGCAAAGGACATGCCCCACCAGCCATACACACCGCCGCTGTTGGGCTCCAGGATTTTGCGCGGCGCGCCACCGAGGGTAATTTTGTACAGATCGTTGTTGGCCTGCCAGCCAGGGGCCGAGCCGCGCGGTTCCACAGTGGAATAGGCGATCGTGTTGGGGGCATTGGGCAGCCAGGCAGCAAAGTGCACCACATTGCTCACGTTCAGCGAGGTCGGACTGGGATTGGCCGATTTCGTGCTGACCACCCACAGGGTGTTGATCTGCTGATCGGCGGGCTTTTTGGAGGCACGCGTATACAACAGATAACTGCCATCCGGCGAGAGGGCAAAGATGCGTCCATCCAGGTCGCCGCTGTGGACCAGCAGGCGGCGGTTAGCGGTGGAGGCCTCCATCACCCAGGCATTGCCAGCAGCCAGGTAGGCGAGCCTGCCCGGGATGGGCAGGGGAGCGAACGAAGCCCGCGCTCCCACCATGACGATCTCGGCCACCGCTTCTTTCAGGACGACGGTCTTGACCACAGTCTTGCTGACCTCCGCCCCATCCTCCAACAGACGGCGATAGGTCACCTCCTGCTCGCCGTTGAGGCCCGCTTGCACCAGGCGCTGCTGGCCCTCGGGCAGCGACTCGTTGCGGATGATCTGCCGTTCGAAGGGAATCACCTGCGTTTCGGTGATGAATTCCTCCTTGACCCGTGTCAGCCGCACCGTATCCCCATCGCTCAGGACAGTATAGAACGGCGGCTCCGCCCGGTCGAGATCGCCCAGGGCCAGCCCTGCCTGTTGCAGGGCCTGCATCACCGTGCTGCCGGCCGGCAGGGTGAGGCGACGTTCCTGCCCATCGGCCATGAGCCTGACCGTGATGGGAACGCGATCGGCCTGGGCAAACTGGCAGCCGCCCAACATCAGCCCGAACAAGAACAGGAGCCAAAACTTTTGGAAAGCGTCCCGCGCCCCGGCGGGGGAGCGCACGAGAAGCACTGGTATAATCCAACTCACTTGATGCGCCCCATGACCGTCATCCTGCCGTCAGCGATGGAAATGCTCTCCAAGCGGAAGCCGGTGGCAACCGGCCCGAGCGAGCCGGTGAAGGCTTCGTCCACCAGCGCGCTCAGGGCTTCGTTGAATCCGCCCGGCACGGGAAGCGGGCCCAAATCGGTCTTCACAACTCGGATTTGTGGCTTGCCGGCCTCGTCCACGCTCACCTCAAGCGTGAGATGGACATTGGCAATCAGGATGCCCTGTTGAAGTTTTCCGAAGATTTCCATTTGCCCATCGCGCAAGAAGACCTGCGGTTCGGTGATGAGCGGGTGCGGGCGCGCTGCGAGTTTGAAGGCCAGGAAAGAGGTGATTTGAGACTCGCTGATCTGCAGCGTGACCGTCCCGCTCTGCGCCCCGCGCATCACGGCCTGTCTGATCTGGTCTTGCAAACTTTGAACCGCCTCGGTGGAGACGGCCACCGGGGTGGAGGCTGGATACGGTGGCCCGCCGACGAAGATCGAACAGGCCAGGAGCGAGAGCGTGAGCCCGAGGATGGCAAGGAGGCACTTGTCTTTCATTTCGTCCTTCGCGGAAGGGATGGAACGGGAGTTATTATAGCATGGCTGAAAACGAAGTCGGCGACATTCCTCTTGCGGTGCGACTGGAGGGGATTCTCTTTGTGGCCCCCGAGCCCGTCTCGATTGCTCAACTGGCACAGGCGCTGGATGTGCCGTCCTCCCACGTGGAGGCGGCGCTGCAGGACCTCGAATCGGCCCTCCAGACTCGAGGAGTGCGTCTGCAGCGGCACGCTGGACGCGTGCAGCTGACCACGGCTCCGCATCTGGCCGCGACCATCGAGCGCTTCCTCGGTCTGGAGGCCACGACGCACCTGAGTCGCGCCGCGCTGGAGACGCTGGCCATCATTGCCTACCAGCAGCCGGTCACGCGTCCGCAGATCGAGGCGCTGCGCGGCGTCAACTCCGACAGCATGTTGAAGTCGCTGCTCCACAAGGGGCTGATCATGGAAGCCGGACGCGGCGAGGGACCGGGCCGGCCGATCCTGTATGCCACCACGCCGGAGTTCCTGCAACACTTCGGCCTGGCCTCGATGGCCGAGTTGCCGCCGCTGGATTGGACACCCACGAACAACAACCACAATGATATGCTGAAGGGGTAGAGCCAGGAAAACGGCTCGACGCGAGGACTCCCCGGCCGACGTGGGCAGGGGCGGGAACGCCTCAGGCCAGGATGGCGTGTCAGCTGATGGTATAATTTCTTACACCCTCGGTGTTGTTCCTCACCCACATGGTCTTGGCAAGGAGTCCATATGTCTGGTCACTCGAAATGGTCAACCATCAAGCGCAAGAAGGGCGTAGCCGATGCCAGGCGTGGCGCGCTCTTTACACGCCTGACACGTGAGATCGTCCTGGCGGCGCGCGAGGGCGGCGGTGACCCGGAGACCAATTTCCGCCTGCGCCTGGCGGTGGATAAGGCGCGCTCCGAGAACATGCCCAAGGAGAACATCGAACGCGCCATCAAACGCGGCACGGGCGAAGATAAGGAGGGAACGGCGTTCGAACAGGTCATGTACGAGGGATATGCTCCGCACGGCGTGGCACTGATGATCGAGTGCGTCACAGATAATCGCAACCGCACCGTGGCCGAACTGCGGCATGCTCTGACGCATGCCGGCGGCAGCATGGGCGAACTGGGATCGGTCGCCTGGCAGTTCGAGCGGGTGGCCTACTTCGCCTTTCCCTCCAGCGCCCTGAGCTACGAGAAAGCCTTCGAACTGGGCGTCGAGGTCGGCGCCCATGATGTGGTCGAGGATCACGGCCTCATCGAGATCACGGCTCCGGTGGAGGCATTCAAGGAAATTGCCGATCGCTTACATGCCGCCGGCATCCAGCCAGATGAGGCGGGACTGCGCATGCTTCCCAAACAGGAGATCGAGCTCAGCCCCGATCATGCCGTGCAGGTGATGAGAGCCATTGAGAGCATCGAAGAACTCGATGACGTGCAAAACGTCTACTCGAACCTGAAGGTTTCCGATGAGGCCCTGGCGGCGCTCGAGGCCGCCTGACGTTCCCGCTGCCGATGCCCCTGATCCTCGGAATTGACCCGGGCACCGCCACGACCGGCTATGGCCTGGTGCGCCTCGAAGCGGACGGTGGACTGCAGGCGGTTGCCTTCGGTGTGATCTCCACTCCAGCCCATGCCCCTGCGCATCAGCGCCTCCTGACCCTCTACCGACAATTGCGAGAGATCCTCCAATCGTATCGCCCCGATTCGTGCGCGGTGGAAAAACTGTTCTTTCAGCATAACGTCTCTACGGCCATCGCCGTTGGGCAGGCGCGCGGGGTAGCCATGCTCGCCATTGCCGAGGCCGGACTCGATCTGGCCGAATACACCCCAAACGAAATCAAACAAGCTGTGGCAGGCTACGGCAGCGCTCAGAAGAGACAGGTTCAAGAGATGGTGCGCGTGTTGCTCTCCCTGCCCGAGGTGCCTTCCCCCGATGATGCCGCCGATGCCCTCGCCATTGCCATCACTCATCTGCACACGCATCGTTACGAATAAAAATTCTTAATTGTCTACCCTTTTTTTCAAGCAAGGCTGTGTCGCGGCGAGGCGGGCGCTCTTCGCCCGCCGAAGCCGCCCCCTCGCAGTGGATTGCTTCGCCCCTGCAAAGAGCGCAGGGGCTCGCAAAGACACACAAAAGGCAGAATGCAGTTACAAAGATTCAAGAAATAACGTAGCGCAGGATTTATCCTGCAACCAAAACTCAAGAGCAATACTACATGGATCTCCTTCATCGTCTGAAAGCCGCAGCCCGCCTTCTCCTCAAGGGCGAGCCATCTGCCCGGACCCGCGCCCCCATCCCTGCCATCACTCCCGAAGAACTGGCCGAGATTCGCCAATTCTTCCCGCGGCAAAAATTCTTCATCCTCGGGCACGCCCGCTCCGGCACGACCCTGCTCATGCGCCTGACGCGCCTGCACCCCGACGTGCATTGCAACTACCAGGCGCATTTCTTCACCCGCAAGCCGCTGCTCACCTCGCTCGCGGATTCCCCCCAAATTGAGGAATGGCTCACCCGTAAATCCAACCGCTGGAATGGAGGCCGCGACCTCTCGCCCCTCGTCCTGCGCGCCGCGGCCGATTTCATCATGGAACGGGAGGCCGCTCGCCTGGGCAAATCCATCGTCGGCGATAAAAGTCCCACCTCCACCCTGCACGGCTCGGCCGTTCGCCAGATGCACGCCATCTACCCCGATGCCCGCCTGATTTACATCGTCCGTGATGGCCGCGATGTGCTCATCTCTGAGCGCTTTCGCAACTTCGTCGAGGAATCTCGCTTCCTGACCGCCGAAGACCGCCGCATCCTGGCCGACCTGCGGGCCGATCCGACCCCCTTCAGCGATGGCCGCCGCTCGATCTTCACCGAGGCCTTCATCCGCAATATCGCTCGTCGCTGGGTCGACGACCTGACCGAGATCGAGAGCGAAGCGTGCCGCCTCTATGGCGAGGCCTTCTTCACCCTGCGCTACGAAGACCTGCTCGCCCGCCCGTTCGACGAGATGTCCCGTCTGTGGCATTTCCTCGGCGTGGAGGCCCCCGCCGCCCTCGAATCCGCCGTGCGCGCCGAGATGGCCTCCAATCCCGATGAAGAATGGCAGGAACGCCGCAACCAGGACATCGCCTCCTTCCTCCCAAAAGGCCAGGCCGGCAACTGGCAGAGGCTTTTCACCGAGAGAGACAAGTCCCTGTTCAAGGAAATCGCGGGTGAGGTGTTGGTCAGGTGGGGATATGAGAAGAATTTGGATTGGTAAGCATGTCATTGCGAGGAGTGTTCTTTGCGACGAAGCAACCTCCTCATCAACACGGGGATTGCTTCGCAACCTGCGCTCGCGATGACATATAACGGAGAAATGATGAAATTCCTCATCGCAGGTCTCGGTTCCATTGGCCGCCGCCACATGCGGAATTTGATTGCGCTGGGCGAAAAGAATATCGTCTTATATCGCACGGGGAAAAGCACCATGCCAGAAGACGAACTGGCCGGATTCCCGCAGGAGACTGATTTGCAAGAGGCTTTGAAGAAACATAAGCCCGATGCCGTGATCGTATCGAATCCGACCGCGCTTCATTTGGATGTCGCCATTCCTGCCGCGCGGACCGGATGCGCCATCCTGCTCGAAAAGCCGGTATCCGATTCGCTCGATCGGTTGGAGGCCCTGCAGAAAGCCGCCGAGAAAAGCGGCAGCAAAATCCTGGTCGGGTTTCAGTTTCGTTATCACCCCACGCTCAACAAAGCCCGCGAACTGATTCGGGCAGGTGCCATCGGGCAAGTCCTCACCGCACACGCACACTGGGGCGAGTACCTTCCGCAATGGCATCCGTGGGAGGACTATCGCCAAAGTTACGCGGCGCGCGCCGAGTTGGGCGGCGGGGTCATCCGCACGCTCACGCACCCGCTCGATTACCTGCGTTACCTCATCGGCGAAGTCGAGTCGCTCTGGTCGTTCAACGGTCACATCTCTCCGCTTGAATTGAACGTGGAGGACGTTGCCGAAATCGGGCTCAAATTTTCAAGCGGAGCCATTGGCGGCGTACATCTCAACTATGTGCAGCGCCCGCCGCGCCACACATTGGAAATCGTCGGAGCTCAAGGCGCGTTGCACTGGGACAACGCCAACGGCCTCCTCCGCTTCTACCGCGCCACTCTCCCCTTCGGTTCCTGCGCGGACCCCGCGCCGGCTCCCGCCGTCGAGACGTTCGCGCCGCCCCAGGGCTTCGAGCGCAACCATCTCTTCCTTGCTCAAATGGAACATTTCTTGCAGGTTGTGCGCGGCCAGGTCGAGCCCCACTGCAAGTTGCACGATGGCGTCCGCGCTTTGGAACTGGCTCTGAGCGCGCAAGAATCGCAGCGGGAGAAACGCGTCATGAAATTCAGACTTTAACCGGGGGCGAGGGAAACGGGCAAAGATTTGGCAGACAGTGAGCAGTTGTTTTTGTCGTAACTACCTTGTATAAAATATAGTGATTAAGAACCTATCTCTAAACCTCAC
>JBBIKK010000047.1:0-22802 GCA_037445475.1 Chloroflexota bacterium | reverse complement strand
AACCAGGTCAGGGCCGAAAGTCGATAATCCTGCAACGGGGTGGAAGATGCGCCTGACCAAGGATCTGCGCAAGGATCAGGAGACCGTTCTGCGCTTCCTCAATGTGCTGGGCGAGGGCTCGGTGGCGCTCGCGGCCGGCAACAGGTATGCCCGTCCGGACTTCTTCCTTTCGGCTGTCGCCTTCATCCGGGAGTACATCGAGGGAAAGTTCTTCCAGAGGGAAGAGGTGCTCCTGAAAGCGCTGGAGGACAACGGTTTTCCGCCGGATAGCGGCCCGCTCGGCACCACGAGGGACGAACAGAGAAAGAGCCTGCAATCGGCCGAACTCTTGCTCAAGGCGGCGCAGGCCTGGCAGGCCGGCGAGGGCGGGGCGCGCATCGAGGTGGGATGGGCGGCCAGCGAGTACACTTCCCTGCTGCGCCGCCACCTCGATCGACTCAAGAACCTGATCTTCCCCCTGCTCGAGCAAAACCTCTCCCCCGAGGAAGAGCAGCAGGCCCTCGAGGCCCTTCGCCGCCTGGCCCCGCCGGCCTCCGCAGCGGAGGAAGCCAACAAGCACATTCGCTTGATCGAGGCCCTCGAGGAGGAACTGAGCGACTGGAAGTAACCGTTTGCCCTCACCCTGACCCCGATCATCCCCGAAGGGGGCTCCCAAAGAGAAAGGGAATCGGCAATCAGAATGAGATTCTGTGACCGATAAACGACAAATTCTTTCGGGTTGAGGTGGGATGAGGGCAGCAGGTAGTTATAGTTACAATGCAGGACGCTTGCGGCAGAAAGGTCGCAAACGTTCGGGAATGCGTTTCCTCGCTCGCCGGCTATGTTGAATCTCTTTGCTTCGCTTGTGCCCTTGCTCGTCTTCTTCCTCCTGTGGGATATGCTCTCCAGGGGGAAGGAGGATTGGCGTCCCGCCTTTCTATCTGCTGCAGTGGCGTGGGGAGTGCTGCTCACCCTCATCACCGAGTTGCTCAGCCTGTTCAGGGCGATCGCGTTCTGGCCGCTTCTGGGGGCCTGGTGTTTCTCGCTGGTTATGGTGTTCCTGGCATGGAGGAAGAGTGTTTTGGGAAAGCCCCTGGCCACGAATTTTGCGTTGGGGTCGCGTTTCGAGTTGTTCCTCTTGATGGGCAGCCTCTTTATTGCGGGCACGGTGGGCCTCATCGCCCTGGTGGCGCCTCCAAACACCTGGGACGCGATGACCTATCACCTGGGACGCGTCGTGCACTGGATGCAGAACAAGAGCGTGGCGCACTATCCAACCCACATCCTGCGGCAACTGTACATGCCGCCGTGGAGCGAATTCGCCATCCTGCATTTTCAGATTCTCTCGGGGGCGGATCGCCTGGCGAATGGCATCCAATGGTTCAGCATGCTGGGCAGCGCCATTGGGGCTTCGTGCCTGGCCGGCCGGTTGGGGGCCGATCGGCGCGGACAGATCTTCAGCGCCGTCGTGAGCATGACCATCCCCATGGGCATCTTGCAGGGATCGAGCACTCAGAACGATTATGTCACTGCCTTCTGGCTCACCTGCTTCGTGTACAGTTTGTTCGTGATGAGGGAGAGAAGCGATGCCAGAAGTGCCCTGGCCTGCGGAGCCAGCCTCGGGCTGGCGATGTTAACGAAAGCAACGGCCTATATCTATGCCTTCCCTTTCCTGCTGGGAGCAAGCTGGCTGCTCCTCCGAGCGTTCGGCGGCAGGGGCTTTCTGCTATTGAGCATCACCGCCTTTGTGGCGCTGACCATCAACCTTGGCCACTTTCTTCGCAACACTGACCTGTTCTCCAACCCGTTGGGATTGATGCAGGAGGACAGGGTTGGCCACTACACCATTCAGTACCGGGTTTCTAACGAGGTTCTCTCGATCCCCGTCCTGCTATCCAACCTTGTTCGGAACGCGGCCATCCACCTCAGCACGCCCTCCACGCCGATCAACCTCTTCTTTGAGAGGGGCGTGATCTCCCTTCACGGCGTTCTCGGCATTTCGCCGCACGATCCGAGGACGACGTTGCCGCTGGGCGCAAGGTTCGAGATCACCGACACCTGGTTCAACGAGGATTCCACGGGCAACCTCTTGCACTTTGCCCTCCTCACGGCCTCCATTTTTGTGCTTGCGTGGAAGCGTGGCCAGAGCCGGGAAGTTCGCCTGTACAACCTCGGCCTGATAGCGGCCTTCCTGGTATTCAGCCTCTCTCTGAAGTGGCAGCCCTTCCACAGTCGCTTGCAGTTGCCGTGGTTTGTGCTGGGGTCGCCCGTGATCGGCGTGGTGCTGGGCGGCGAACGGCGGAAATGGGCGGCCAATGCAATTTTGGGCCTCTTGCTGGTCGGCGCGCTGCCCTGGGTGTTCTTCAACAAAGCACGGCCGCTGGCGGCGCCGCAAAACATCTTCAACACCCCGCGCGAGGTGCAATACTTCCGTGCCCGTCATTCTCCATATTCCAGAGCCGTTCAACTGCTGCCCGATCCCGATTGTAAACAGATCGGGCTGTACCTCGACCTGGACAGTGGAGAGTATCCCTTCTGGGTGCTGCTCTACCAGAGGCTGGGGAGAGACGTGCGCATCGAGGCTGTGAACGTTGAAAACATATCCGCCCGCAAATACGCCGATTGGCCTGCCTTCACTCCCTGCGCGGTGCTGGCCATCAACCCCCTGGCGGCGGATGATTTTCAAGTCAACGGCCGGGCCTACGCGGTGTATCAGAGGACCAAGTTTGTCACCATTCTCACGCCCCGCTAGCGGCTTCGGAAATGCGAGCGCTAGGGTGCCGGGCCGGCCTCGGCGGTGATCTGACTGGCAGCATCGGAGCACTCGCAGGCGCGCACCACCACGCCATTGCGCGTGAGCGTGCCCTGATAGGCCTTCTGCCCATTGTGCGAGACCCAGCCCTCGAGGTTGAAGGCCAGCGGGCCATCGGCCAGAATCCACTCGCCGTTGTATTTGCGGGCAATGTGCACATGAGTGCCGGTCGTCTCGCCCCCCTCGCAGGAGGGATAACCGATGAGCTCACCGGCCTTCAGTTCCCTGCCCAGCGGAGCACGCCCATGGGTAGCCAGGTGCAGGTAGAAGATCACCCAGCCCGTGCGCTCGTCGCCGTCCTTGTCCAGGTCGAGCACCACCCCATCCAGGCTGGAGCGGACGACCAGGCCATCCGCAACCGCCGTCACGTAGTCCTCAGGCTCGGCCGCGAAACAGCCCGAAAACTCGGAGGGCGGAGCGAAGTCGATGGCGGCCAGGGGTTCGCCGCGCCCCCAGCCGGTGTGCGGGCCGCCGGTCAGGGTCCAGGTTTGAGGCGCACGGAAAGGCAGATGCAGGTCGGGCTGCCTCAGGCTGCCGGGGATGAGGTTCAGGTCGCCGTTCCACGCCTCCCCGAACAGGGATTGATAGGTCCTGGCGAAGCCCGCCGGCCCCACCGCCGCCTCGTACTCGGACCCGGAGCGGAGGCGGGAAAACAGGTACTGAATCCCGACCGAGGCGGCATTCTGCCAGGGGTCGGGGCGGACGATCGCTCCATTGGTCTGGTAGAACTCGGTCAGCCGGCCGGAGCGCCATCCGTAGTAGCCGTTGTTGAGGGTGTTGGCGGCCCACACCAGTTGCAGATAGACGCCCTCGTAGTAAAGCGTCTCATAACCGAGCGGATAGCGGGAGGCAGGAGGCTGCGGCTGACTCAGTGCGCCGGCTTGGTATTCGAGCAGGGCCAGCAGCAGGCGCGGGCTGAGGCTGAAGTTCTGGGCGACGTACTCCACGATCTCGGCCCCGCTGCGATATTCGCCGCCGGCATAGGCGCGGTAGTCCCTCAGCCAGCCCGGCCGGGCGGCGACAAAGGCTGAAGTGTTGAAGCCGATCTGAGCCGGCCCGTTGACAAAGGCCGCATCGGGCAAGATTTTAAACGGGCTGGCCCACAAGGCTTTGTAGTAAATGGGAATCTTCATCGGCAGGCCGGGCGGCAGAGTGGTCGCCTCGGAAGGAATGAGCGGGTTGGCAGCCATGATCTCGGCCATGCTGGTATTGAAGCGCGCCGCCAGGGCCGGGAGGGTGTCTCCCGTCTGGGCGGTGTAGTCAACCAGCTGGCCGGGTTTGTAGGTGGTGCGCGTCGGGAGCGGGGTGGGGGCCTGAGAGGTCGGGTCAGAGACGGGATCAGAAGAGAGCAGGAAGGGAGCGCTTCGGGAGGGCGGGCCTCCCCGAAGTGGCAGGTTGCAGGAGAGCAGAACCAGGCCGAGGGTCAAGAGAGAGGCTCTTCGTCTAGCGTTCATTCTCGTCGCGATAGATCACCGATTTTGCCTGCCCGACCGGGTCGGCGATGACGGTCTGTTGGCCGCGCGTCATCGTGCCCTCGTAAGGCTTGCTCCCGGCGTGGACGACCCAGCCGCTGAGGACGAAGGGAAGGGGGCCATCGGCGGCCACCCATTCCCCGTTGTACTTGCGCGCAAAGTGGAGATGGGTGCCGGTGGCAATGCCGCCCTCACAAGAAGGATGGCCGAGGCGATCATCGCGCTCGACCCAGGTGCCCACTTCCACTCGATCTTGCGTGGCGAGGTGCAGGTAGAGCAGGCTCCAGCCGGTCTGCTCGTAGCCGTCGCCGTCTAGGTCTTCCACCACCACGCCGTTTTCGGAGCGGACGATGAGGCCCGGGGCGGCGGCGGTGACCCACGCCTGGGTGAGGGTGCAGCCGCTGTGCTCGGTGGCCGGCGCGAAATCCAGCGCGGCCAGGGCGCCATCGTGCTCCCAAGCGCCGTGTGGGCCGCCGGTGAAGCTCCACTCGGTGTTGGGCTCGAAAGGCAGGGAGAGCCGCGGCTGGCTCAGGCCGGGCGGGAAGATGGGGTTGAGGGCGTCGGCGCGCGCCCAGGGGTCGCCGAACATTTGCGTATACAGAGCCGGGAAACCGCTCTCCGGGTTCAACATTTGCGCCCATTGCGACTGGCTGTGGGTTTGGGCGAACAAATACTGAATGGCCACTGTGCCGGCATTCAAACGCGGCTCGAGGCGCAGCGTTGTGCCATCTATGAAGTGCAGTTCGCTCAGGCTGCCGCTGCGCCAGCCATAGTAGCCGATGGAGAGTTGATTCACGGCCCACACCATTTGGGCAAACAGTCCCTTGTAGAGCGGATTCTGGTAGCCCATGGGGTAATCGGTGTGCAGGATGTCCACCGGCCGGCCGCGCACCCAGCGGCTCTCGTATTCGAGCAGGGCCAGCAAGAGGCGCGGGTTGATGGAGTTTTCATAGGCCAGACGACGAATGGCCTGCGCGCCGTTGGTCCAGCCGCTGGAGCCGAGATACTCCTGATAGGTGCTCAAGACGCCCGCGGCGTTCTTGATGTAGGCGGCCATGTCGAAGTCGATCGCGCTGGCCGAGAAAACCACTTCGTTATCCGGGAGAATCTGAACGTTCGGCGTGGTGGGCTGTGCGATGCGGCTCGGGATGACCAGCAAGGTGCCGGGGTTGATCAGGGTCGAGGCGGGCAGACTTCCTTCGGCACGCATCTCCTCGGGCAGGACGTTGAAGCGCGCTGCCAGGGCGTTCAGCGTATCTCCGCTCTGGCTGTAGTACAGGATGAGCGGCACGTCGGGGGTGGGCGTGGCTGGGAGCTGCGTCTCGGGCGTCAGCGCCGGAGAGGGGGTCTCCACCGCAGGGGGCGGCGTGGGCGTGGATGTGGGGGTGCCGGTGGGCGAGGCAGTAAAAGACGCAGTGGGGCTAGCCGGCAGGGGATCGAAGGTAAAAAAAAGGGTGGGTGAAGCCTCGAGAGTCGGAGTAGGATAGGTGCCCCACAGGGATGGCACGCCTCCGCAGGAAGCCAATACGATGAAGACAAGGATGGAAATAGCAAAGGGGCGTTTCACGATGATCGAACAAATTATACCTGCCTTGTAACTGCCGCTCTCACCCCTATCCCCTCTTACGGTGGGAGAGGGGCGCAAAATCCAGAAAAACTTGTCGTTTCTGGTCACAGAATCTCATTTTGGTTGCCGATTCCCTCTCCCTTTGGGAGCCCCCTTCGGGGATGATCGGGGTCAGGGTGAGGGCAGGTGGTCACACGGTAGCGCGGGATTTATCCCGCAACTGTGGCGCGGGATTTATCCTGCAACTGTGGCGCGGGATTTATCCTGCAACGCAGTACGCGGGGGCGAGCCGGCGCAAGAGTCGGATTCATCAGACTTTTCATGACCTGAGGAAAGACTTCCGTCCGCCCGAACCGGGCGGGTAATTACATGGAAGGCGGGAAATCAGCGGCTGATTTGGTTGAGCGGGCTGAAACCTTCAGCGGCTTCGAGCACAACGCCGCCGCGCCTGAGATAGCCGTTGTATGGTACTCCTGTTCCACTGGAGACCCAGCCGCCCAAGACAAAGGGCAGGGGCCCATCGGCAGGGATCCACTCCCCGTTGTATTTGCGCGCTAGATGAAGGTGGGTAGCGTTGGCAATCCCGCCTTCGCAGGACGGATGGCCAATGGGGTCGCCGGCATAGGCATAGGTTCCGGGGAGGATACGGTCTTGAGCGGCAATGTGCATGTACAGCACGTCCCAGCCGGTCTGTTCGTAGCCATCCCCATCGAGGTCCTGCACCACGGCTCCGTCTGCGGCGCGCACGATGAAGCCATCGGCCACGGCCAGCACCCAGGCAGCGCTGGGGGAGCATCCTTCCGTGTCGGCGGGAGCGAAGTCCAGGGCCGCCCAGGCTGAGCCGGAGTCCCAGGCGGCGTGTGGCCCGCCGGTGAAGGCCCAAATTGTGCCAGGCTCAAAGGGCAGGTCCAGGCGCGGTTGACTCAAGTTGGGCGGAAGGAGCGGCTCGAGAGCAAAGCGGAAGGGGTTGCCAAACAGCAAAGAGTAGGTCTGAAACAAACCCGTCTCGCTCACATCCACGTCCCAGGCCGGGCGGGTGTTGAGTTTGGAGAGCATGTTCTGCACGCCGGCCGTGCCGGCGTTCAAGGTGGGATCGATCGGCACGATGTTTCCATCGCCCAGCACCCAGGCGCCTACGGCGCCCACGCGCCAGAGGTAGTAGCCGCGATTGAGTTCATCGGCGGCCCAGGTCAACTGGCGGTATAGGCCCGGATGATCGGGAGCGACGAAGCCGAGCGGATAGTCCAGCGTGGCAGGGTCGGGGCTGGCCTTCGTCACCCAATGGCTGCGATATTCCAGGATCGCCAACAACAGGCGCGGGTTGACGGAGTAGTTGCGGGCGACCCGCGCCACGATCTCAGCCCCGCTCAGGCTCTCGCCGTCCATCTGCTGGGTGTAGCTCGCCAGATAACCGCCCTGTTCCTGAACGAAGGCCTGGATGTCGAACAGGGCGCTGGCCGGCCCGTAGACCAGTTCGGAATCGGGGATGATCTTGAAGGCCGGGCCGGGCGGCCCTGCTTCGGGAGGCGGGATGATCAACGTCTGGCCGGCCGAGATGCGGTTTTCGTCGTGGAGGCTGTTGGCCTGCTTCAGGGCCTCGAGGCTGACGCCGTAGCGCCGGGCGATGTCGCCCAGCACATCGCCGGGTTGCACCACATACTGATTGGCCTCGCGCCGCGGCGTGGGGAGCCGGCGCGGCGCGTCGGGCGTGGGAGTTTGCCACGCCGTGTCGAGATCGAGCCCTGGGAGGGTCACAGAAAGAGGAGCGCGCGTGGGTGTCGCACCAGGGGTGCGCGTCGGCAGGGTGGCAGAGTCCTGCTGTTCTTCGGCCTCGCTCAGCGGCAAGAACGGATTGTAAGTTGGATAGGCGGTGGGAAGGCTTGAAGATGAGCACGCGGCAAGGCACACACCCAGGAGGGTGGGGAACAGATACCTGGCGCAATCTCCCCGGGCGAGAGAGAGGGAACGGGGGATGATGGAGAGGAGAGACATCTATTGGGACTGACGGTCATCTGCCGGGCGATGGTTTTTGCAAAACGCCTCGGCCTGGGCTTCCAAAGCATGGAGGCAGGCCTGAGTGCAGAAGTACAGCAGGCGCCCTCGATGCCATGCCTGAGGGAAGTATGAGGGATCAGCGTGGAAGACGCGCCCGCATAGAGCGGTGAAAGCCGGGGGCCTCGAGTGTTCCTGAAGGGATTCGCTCATCTCAGCGCTCTGCCGGAGAGGGGATCGTGCCCCATTGTACTCCATACCAGATAGTCGGATGGTCAGATATAATTGCTTGCGTCATGCCCTCCTCCCTGGTTGAGTGCGTTCCGAACTTCTCTGAAGCGCGTCGTCCCGAGGTAATCGATCAAATTGCGGCGGCCATTACCGCTGTAGAGGGAGTGTACCTGCTCGACCGTTCCTCCGATCTGGACCACAATCGCACGGTGCTGACCTTCGTTGGCCCGCCGCCGGCTGTGGAGGAGGCGGCATTTCGGGCTATTCGGAAGGCAGCTGAATTGATCGATCTGAATCAGCATACGGGCGAGCATCCCCGCATCGGCGCGACGGATGTGGTGCCGTTTGTCCCGCTCTCGGGCGTGAGCATGGACGAGTGCGTGGCGATGGCCCGCCGCCTGGGCGAACGCGTCGGGCGCGAGCTGGAAATCCCGGTCTATCTCTACGAGTTGGCTGCCACCCGTCCTGAACGACAGAACCTGGAAAACATCCGCCGCGGCCAGTACGAGGCCCTCAAGGTGGAAATGGGCGTCAACCCGCAGCGCGACCCGGATTACGGTCCCAAGAAGGTGGGGCCAGCCGGCGCGACCGTGATCGGGGCGCGTCACCCGCTGATCGCCTTCAACGTCTATCTCACCAGCGATGATGTTTCGATCGCCAGGAAGATTGCGAAGGCCATCCGTCAGTCCTCGGGCGGATTGCGCTACGTTAAAGCCCTGGGACTGCTGGTGGAGGGGCGCGCCCAGGTCTCCATGAACCTGACCAACTATCGCGAGACCCCCATCGGCCGCGTGGTCGAGATGATTCGGCGCGAGGCGGCGCGCTATGGTGTGGCGATCCATCACAGCGAGGTGGTCGGCCTCATCCCGCAAGAGGCGTTGATGGAGGCGGCCGCCTGGTACATGCAACTGGATTCTTTCCATGCGGATCAAATCCTCGAGAATCGCCTGTTCGCTTTGGGGCTCTCGGCCGAAAAGCGCTTCCTCTTCCTGGACGAGGTGGCGGCGGCCACGGCGACCCCGGGAGGCGGCTCGGCCGCGGCCTATGCCGGCGCCCTCGGCGCAGCGCTGGTGGAAATGGTGGCCGGGCTGACGATCGGGAAGAAGAGGTATGCCGAAGTGGAAGCCGAAATGCAGGCCCTGCGCGCCCAGGCGGCCGAACTGCGTCAGAAGCTGAGCGCGGCTGTGGAGAGGGATGCCACCGCCTTCGAGGCCGTGATGAGCGCTTTTAAACTTCCCAGGGAGAACGCGGAGCAGCAAAGCGCGCGCGCCGCGGCCATCCAGCAGGCCACGCTGAACGCTATGCACATCCCGTGGCAGGTCGCGCAGGAGGCGGTGCACGTGATGGAACTGGCCGTCCAATGCGCCCGCCATGGCCTTGCGAGTGCCATCAGCGATTCCCTCTCGGGTTTCGCCATGTGCCGCGCCGCCCTGACCGCCGCCGCGTACAACGTTCGAATCAACATCCACTCTCTGGAAGATCGATCCGCAGGCGAGAAGGTGTTGAAAGAACTGGCCGAGCTGGAAAAGAGAGCGGATGAGCTGGAAAGAGAGATCCGCGCCGCGATGAAGGAGCGCGGAGGCATCTAAGCTTGGGAGAGATTATGGGCCTCAAACCGGATCACTGGATTCGCAAGATGGCGCTCGAACACAGGATGATCGAGCCATTCGTCGAGAGCCAGGTGCGCAACGGCGTCATTTCGTATGGTGTTTCCTCTTACGGCTATGATATTCGCGTCGCCGATGAATTTAAAATCTTCACCAACGTCTATTCCGCCGTCGTGGACCCCAAGAATTTCGATCCCAAATCCATGGTGGATTTCAAGGGCGAGGTGTGCATCATTCCGCCCAACTCCTTTGCCCTGGCGCGCACGGTGGAATACTTCCGCATCCCGCGCACGGTGCTCACGGTTTGTGTCGGCAAAAGCACATACGCCCGCTGTGGCATCATTGTGAATGTGACTCCGTTTGAACCGCAGTGGGAGGGATTCGTCACCCTCGAAATCTCCAACACCACGCCGCTCCCCGCCAAAATCTACGCCAACGAGGGCATTGCACAGGTGCTCTTCTTCGAGGCCGATGAGGAGTGCGAAGTCTCCTATGCCGATAAGAAGGGCAAGTATCAAAAGCAGCAATCCATTGTGCTCCCCAAACTGTAATGAACGTCGGGGGCCTCTGGCGCCTGCCTCTCGAAACGTTCAGCACTTGCCCTCGTGTGAGATTCCGGGCCAGCCGTGTGGGTTCGAGCGCGCCTTCGCGGCCACGATTCGCTGTGGCCAAAGCCATGCCTGACAAGGTGTTTCCATGGACCTGAGAGCCTACCTCGATTTCACCACCTCCCTGGCGTATCGCGCCGGGCGCCTGACGCTTGCCTATTTCCATACAGACCCCCATTTCGAGTTCAAGGGCGACCACACTCCCGTCACGCGTGCCGATCGCGCCGCCGAGGAGATGATCCGAGGCGCCATCGAAGAGGCTTACCCCACTCATGCGATCGTGGGGGAAGAATACGGGGAGGCCGTGGGCAAGGAGAGTGCGTTCCGCTGGCTGATCGACCCCATCGACGGCACCAAATCCTTCCTGCGCGGCGTGCCGCTCTATGCCGTGCTGATCGGGCTGGAGATCGAGGGGGTGGTGCGCGTCGGCGCAGCGTATTTTCCCGCCCTGGATGAGATGTTGTGCGCTGCCGATGGGCTGGGCGCATGGTGGAACAGCCGCCGCGCCCACGTCTCGGCGGTGGATGCGCTGGAGCACGCCTGTATTTGCTACACCACCTATCGCAACTTCGAGAAGCGCGACCCGGCCTTGTGGCACAGGCTCTCCCAGGCAGCCTACATGCTGCGCGGCTGGTCAGATGCCTACGGGTACCTGCTCGTGGCGACCGGCCGCGCGGAGGCCTGCCTGGATCCGTTCATGAACGTCTGGGATTGCGGCCCTTTCCCGGTCATCTTTCGCGAGGCGGGCGGATATTTCGGCTCGTGGCGCGGCGAGGAGGGACACACCCATGGCGAGGCCCTGGCCTGCAACGCCGCCCTGCGCTCGAAGATGCTGGAACTGACGCGATGAATACGGCGCCTCCCGATTGCATTTCTGGGATGGTTGGCCTATAATCTCACTATGGCGAGCCATCCCCCCCAGCGGACAGATGTATCCCTGCCGCAAGGCAATGCCTACCCCTATCGTCTGCGGGAGCACTTCCTCTCCGCGCCGGAAGTCTCGCTCTACCGCACGCTCAAGGAAATGGCGGGCGAGCGCTACGTCATCTTTTCCAAGGTGGCCCTCAACGACATCTTCCTGATCGTGCGCCCCAACGAGAACGTGCACTACTTCAACAAGATCTTTCGCAAGCACGTCGACTTCCTGCTGTGCAACCCGCACTCGCTCAAACCCGAAATCGGCGTTGAGCTGGTGAAGCCCATCGCCAAGAACGAGACGCGCGCCTCCGACCAGTTCATGGAGGACCTGTTCCTCACGGCCGGCCTGCCGCTGGTGCACATCCCTTCCGGCGAACATTACGCCATCGCCGATGTGATCTCGCTCTTCCAGGTGGCGATCACCAAGGCCCGCCAGGTCAAGAGCCAGGTGGATGCCTCACGCGACTCCATCCCCATGTGCCCACGCTGCGGCAAGATGATGGTGCTGCGCACGCAGCGCAGCGGACCCCAGGCCGGCCAGTTGTACTATGGGTGCATCGACAATCCGACCTGTCCGGGCAGCGCGCCGATTCGAAAGTCGAACGAGGGCTGAAGCCCTAGCGGTAGTGCCGGCCGATCTCCGAAGCGTAATCTCTCCCCACCGCTTCCCTGTTGGCTTCAAGCCAATCGGCCAGGTGCGTCGTGCCGCGCGGGGGTTCTCCGGAGACCAGCAACTCTGCCATCAGCCCCTGCACCTCCTCAGGCGTGAGGAGCACATCGCCCAAGAGGAGGCCGAGCCAGCGCGCCGCCGCCAGAGCCAGGCGCGGCGGCACGCCGATCAGGGGTCGCCGCGCCCCGATCTTCCTCCCGATTAACGCAACCATCTCCTTGAATGGGAAGATGTCCGGCCCAACAGCATCCGCAATGGAGTTCTCGCGGCGATAGATGCTCTCCACCACCAGATCGGCCAGGTCTTCGACGCAAATGGGTTGCAAACGATAGTTTCCATCCCCAGGCATGAAGAAGAGGGGAAAGCGCCTGAGCAGGAAGGCAATGTTGTTGATCAGGATGTCTTCCTTTCCAAAGAGCACCGTCGGGCGCAGGATGGCATAGGAGAGACCCGATTCCATCACAGTTTTCTCATTGATGGCCTTGCCGCGGAAATAGGGCAGGGGGGAAGCGAGCGAGGGGTTGGTGATGCTGATGTGCACCACCCGCCGCACCCCGGCGACTTGCGCCGCGCCGATCAAGGTGCGCGTGTTCTCGATGGCCCGCGAAAAGGTGTTCCCTTTATAATCAAAGCGCACCCAGTAGGTATTGACCAGCACGTCTGCGCCGCGCAACGCCTGGATCAGGCCGGACGGGTTGCCGAAGTCCAGAGCGTACGCCCGGAGCCGGCCCCCGAAGGGGTCGGGGCGGTTGGGGTGCCCGGTCAGGGTGATCACCTCCTCGCCGCGCGCCAGCAGCCGCCGGGCCATGTATTGGCCTGAGTAGGAGAAAGCACCGGTGATCGCGATCTTCATGGGGAGTTATGAAAAAAGCGGAACAATTCCGCGCCACGTAAGCCTCTCGCCCCGCTCCGATAGCGCTCAATGGGCACGCTCAAAGGAAGCCCTTCCGCTTCGTTCGCGCTGAACAGGAAGTCCACGCGGCCGGGCCGAGCGCCGGGCACCTCCTCGTTCGGCAGGGCCAGGACCACCTCCATCACTTCCCGAATCCAATTTCCCAAGGCTCTTTCATCCCTCATGTCTTTTACCCTCACTTGAACGATGAAATCCGTCTCCAGGGCACTGAACGTGGCATGGCCATCGGCGAAGACGCAGTCCTCCCCATAGGCGTAGGCGCGGCCGGAGACCTCCTGGCCCCGCGTCCGGAGTGCCTGATCGAATCTGTGGGAAAGTGCGGGCAGGTCCTGCGTGGCCCAGACGTAGAAGCATCCCTCGTACGGTGTGGGAGTGCTGCCCACGACCGCGATCGCTGTCACGGGGGCGACGCGTTGAGACGCCGGCGGCGTTGCCGTTGGTGGCAGGGAACTACAGGCGGTCAGGAGGAAGCCTATCAGCAGGAAATGCTTCATGGGTGGAATCCGTAGCGCAGGATTCATCCTGCCACCGCAGCGCAGGATTCATCCTGCCACCGCAGCGCAGGATTCATCCCGCAACCGCAGCGCAGGATTCATCCCGCAACCGCAGCGCAGGATTCATCCTGCCACCGCAGCGCAGGATTCATCCCGCCACCGCAGCGCAGGATTCATCCTGCCACCGCAGCGCAGGATTCATCCTGCCACCGCAGCGCAGGATTCATCCTGCCACCGTAGCGCAGGCAACCGTAGCGCAGGATTTATCCTGCAACCAGACACGGCACAGAATCTTCACGGTGGTGGTAGATTCTCAAGAGCAATGCTTTAGAAGCGCGGTTATTGTATCATGGCCGGCAGGGACAATCGTCACTTGGCAGGCCGGGGCGAGGCGGGTATAAACACAGCGATGCGTCTGGTGGATGCTCCGGCGCGAGTGCCCTTGCGCCTGGTCGCTTTAGAGGACGAGAGCCTGCAAGACAGGCTGGCGGGATATGGCCTGTTCGTTGGGGATCGCCTGTGCCTGGTGCGGGCCGCGCCGCTGCGGGGGCCTCTCCTGGTGGAAGTGAACGGCCGGCAGATCGCATTGGGCCGCGGCGTGGCGAGGAAAATTTTCGTGGAGCTGGCTTCCGATGAGATTCGCCCTGGTGGGCCAACCGAATTGCGGCAAGAGCACGTTGTTCAATCAGGTGGCGGGATACCAAGCCGAGACCGGAAACTTCAGCGGCACGACGGTCACCTTCCTCGAGAGCCGCGTGCGCATCCTTGGGGAAATCGTTGAGATCGTCGACCTGCCCGGCTCCTACAGCCTGAACGGCACGAATCCAGCCGAGAGGGAGACGGCGCGCTATCTGGCCTCGCATCATGTAGATGCGGTCATCAACGTGGCCGATGCCTCGCGCCTGGCCTCCTCTCTGGAACTGACCCTGGAGCTGCTGGCATTAAAAAAACCCCTGATCCTCGCCCTGAACATGATGGACGAGGCGGCCCGCCTCGGGCTGCGCCTTGACGGGCGCGGCCTGCAGGACGCCCTGGGGATCCCCGTCCTGCCGTTGGTGGCCAGCAAAGGGCGCGGCGTCAAAGAGTTGTTCGTGAAAGCCCTGCAGGAGGCGCGCAAGCCCCAGGCTCCAACCCACCGCCGCCCATCCCCCCAAACACCCCTGGCGCGGCACAGGAAGGCAGCGGCGTTGGCGCGCACGTTCGTGGCCCAGGGTGAGCCGCGCATCTCCTGGATGGATCGCCTGGACGATGTTCTCCTTCACCCACTATGGGGCTATATCGTCTTGCTGCTGGTCTTGCTGACGTTCTTTCAAATGGTGTATGGGTTGGGACGTCGGATCGAGCCGCCCCTGCTGGCCGTGTTCGATGCCCTCACACAGCAGTTGCTCTCGGTCCTGCCGGGCATCCCTTTCGTCTCTCAAGTTGTGCTGGGGATCATGCAGGGCTTCACGGCAGGTGTGGCGATTGTCTTTCCATATCTGGTGCCATTTCTCTTCGGCCTTGGCCTCCTGGAAGACATCGGCTATCTTCCGCGCATCGCCTTCCTGATGGATGCGCTAATGCATCGCATCGGCCTGCATGGCAAGGCGGTCGTGCCATTCATTCTGGGTTACGGCTGCAACGTGCCGGCGGTCATGTCCACCCGCACCCTGGAGGAGCGGCGCGATCGCTATCTGGCCGCCGCACTGGCCACGCTGGTTCCCTGCGCGGCGCGGATGGCGGTCGTCTTCGGCCTGGTAGCCTTTTACCTGGGCCCCTGGGCGGCTTTCGCCCTGTACCTGCTCAATCTATGGGTCATGGCCCTGACGGGGCGCCTGTTGACTCTGCTCAAGTCCGAAGACGCTCCCGGCCTGATCCTCGAGATGCCGCCTTATCGCTTGCCGACGCTGAGGAATGTCCTTCGGAAGAGCGAATTCCGTGTGCGGGAATTTGTGGTGGAGGCCTGGCCGATGCTGATGGCCGGCAGCGCCCTGCTGGCGGCGCTGAATTATGTGCATGCAACACCCTTGTTCGACTGGCTGGTGCGCCCCCTGACGTGGTTGATGGGGTTGCCCTTACAGACGGGCGTGCCCCTGATCTTCGGCATATTGCGCAAAGAGCTCTCGCTGGTCATGCTCAGCCAGGCATTGGGCACCACGGATTTTGCCTCGGCCTTGAGCACGGCCCAGATGGTGACCTATGCCACGTTCGTGATGTTTTACGTCCCGTGTCTGGCCACGCTTTCCGTCCTGCGCCATGAACTGGGCACGCGCGCCATGCTCGCCGTCTCGGCCCTGACCGTGATAGTGGCGCTGTTGGCGGCGATGTTCGTCCGAGGCGTCATGTGGCTGTTGTGGCCCATGTTCACTTCAACATCTCTGCGGCCGCGGCAGCCATGAGCGCCGCGCCGTGCACCAGCGCCTGCTCATCGAAGTCAAAGCGGGGATGATGATGCCCGTAATCCAGGTGCTTTTCCTTGTTGTTTGAGCCGATGAAGAAATAACAGCCGGGCACCTTTTCTTGCAGGAAGGCCATATCCTCCGCGCCCATGGTGAGGTAGGGCGATTCGTCCAGCGTGATCTGGAGCAGGAGACGGCGCGCCGTTTCCTGCACCTGGGCCGTCACCTCTTCGTTGTTGATGAGGGCCGGCGTGACGCGCTGGAGGTCGAGCTGCACCTGACACCCCATGGCCTGGCCCACACCGTGCACGATCTGCTCGAATCGTTCCAGGACCCTTTGGCGGACGGCCGGCTCGAAGGTGCGGATCGTCCCCATCAACTCTGCCTGTGGGGGGATGATGTTGAAAGCCGTGCCGCTGTGCACGCTGGTGACGCTGATCACGGCGGCTTGCAGAGGGGCCACGTTGCGCGAGACAATGCTCTGCAGGGCGGTGATGATCTGGGCCGCGGCAGCAATCGGGTCGAGGCTCAGGTGAGGGATGGCGCCGTGCCCACCCTGGCCAATCAGGCGGACGGTGAACTGCTCGGCGCCGGCCATGACCGGCCCTTTCGCCACCCCGATCCAGCCAAGCGGTTTCTCGTTCCATAAGTGGAGGGCCAGGGTTCGATCCACTCTGGGATTCTCCAGCACGCCGTCGCGCAGCATCATCTCTGCGCCGCTCACCTCCTCTCCGTTGAGCCCCTCTTCGGAGGGCTGGAAGCAGAACTTCACCGTGCCGGCCAGCTGGTGGCGATGTCGATGCAGAATGCGAGCCACCGTCAACCCGATGGCTGTGTGGCCATCGTGCCCGCAGGCATGCATCACGCCTGGGTTCTGCGAGGCATACGCCGCGCCGCTCTCCTCGGTGATCGGCAGGGCATCCATGTCGAAACGCAGCAGGAGCGTGGGCCCGGGGCGGGCCCCCTCCAGCAGGGCGACCACACCGGTCTTGCCCACGCCCCTGGCCACTTCCAGCCCGAGCGCTTCGAGTTCGCGAGCCACGATTCCGCCCGTGCGAATCTCGCGGTATCCGAGTTCGGGGTGCATGTGGAAATCACGCCGCATAGATTGGGTGTAAGGGAAGAGGGAGGCGGCCTCTTGCAAGAAATCGTCCATTGTTCCTCCATGGGTGTGACTGCGCGTTCCAACACTCTATCAACAATAAAAGCCCAATGGGGTTGCCCGATAGCCATAAGTATATTGAAAGCTGACCAACGCAACGATGACTCTGGAGTGCCTGTTCGCAGCACGGCAACCTTGAGGTGAACGAAAAAATGCAGGCATTCCTGAATTTTACTGCTTTTTCTCCAGGGCGTCGCGACGGCTGTCGTCACGAACATACGTCAGCAGAGCCAGGACAAGGCTACTCAGGGGGAGCGTGGATCGAATACAATTGAGGCATGCCCCTCGATCTCGCTCGCGTGCGCGCCCTGTGTTTCGATGTGGACGGCACGCTCAGCGATACCGACGATCTGTACACCCGACGGCTGGCGCGCCTCCTGCCGCGCCGCCTCTTCCGCGACCCCAGGCACGCCGCGCGGCGAATCGTGATGTGGAGCGAGTCACCCGGGAACGCCCTGCTCGGCCTGAGCGACCGTCTTGGGTTGGACGACGAGATCATGGCGCTGATCGATTGGCTCCATCGCCGCCAGAAGAGGCCCTGGAGGGAGTTCCTGATCGTGCCCGGCGTGAGCGAGATGCTGGCGCGCCTGCAGGGTCATTACCCGATGGCGATCATCAGTGCCCGAGACGAGAACAGCACGCTGGCCTTTTTGCAGCGGTTTGATCTGACGAAATACTTCGAGGTGATCATCACCGCCCTGAGCGCGCCGCACACGAAACCCTACCCGCATCCGCTCCGCCTGGCGGCTCAGAGGATGGGGGTGCCCCCCGAGGCCTGTCTCATGATCGGCGACACTACGGTGGACATCCGCGCCGGCCGCGTCGCCGGCGCACAGACCGTCGGGGTGCTGTGCGGCTTCGGGGAAGAGGGGGAACTGCGTCGCGCCGGGGCAGATTTGCTCCTGGCCAGCACAGCCGAACTGGATCGGGTGCTACTCCCGGAAGACGCACGTCCTCCACAAGCCTGAGCCCCATGCCTGGTCTGGCCGTTTGATAGCCAGGGGCGGTGAAGCCGAGATCGGGCGGGCCTGTGGCGCGTCACCCGCGCACGAAGTAGACCGCGGAAACCGTCAGGCCAATCCCCACCACAATCCAACGCAGTGTGGAGGGGCGAACATGGCCTGCCAGGCGGCCCCCAAGAGCGCCCCCCAGGATGGCGCCCACGGCCATCACGGCCGCGGCGGCCCACACCACTTTCCCAGAAAAAACGAAGAAGGTCGCGGCGGCCACGTTGACGACAAAGCTGAAGATCTGCTTGAGCGCGTTCAGGCGCGTGAGCGAATCTTCGAGAGTCAACCCGAGCATGGCCAGCACGATGACGCTCAGGCCCGCTCCGAAATAGCCTCCATAGATGGCTGCGGCCCCCACCGGAATCACAGCCCATTTCTCGGAGGCGCCGGGCGTGGACAGGTGGTCTTGTTCCAGGCGTCGCACCAGCCAGGCGCGCAGGGGCTCTTGCACGGTCAGCAGCAGAGAAGCAAACAAAATCAGGAAAGGCACGAGGGAGCGAAAGACTTTCTCCTCCGTGTACAGGAGCAGGAATCCGCCGATCACGCCTCCCAGAACGCCCATAGGCAGGATGCGCCACAGTCGTCGCGTCTGACCCTTCAGGTCCCTGACCTGAGCCAGGGCTCCACCGATATAGCCCGGGCAGAGGGCCACGGTGTTGGTCACGTTGGCCGCAACGGCCGGAAGGCCCGCCGCCAACAGCGTGGGGAAGGTGATCAAGGTCCCACCGCCTGCCAGGGCATTGATCGCGCCGGCAGCCAGAGCGGCAAGCCACACTACCAGGAAATCAACGAAGTTAGACATGGTCAGATTGAGGCTCAAGGCCTGGGTCATTACGGAAATGAGCGCCTACAGCCTGGAATCTACATTCCATGGCCTGGCCTGTTTGGAATGCGCGCCCATCAATGCTCAATGGTAGCACAGATTCATTTCTCGTGTAGAATCGTGCTGGCATGAAATGGCAAGTGAGCCACCAAAGCGTAGCGCGGGATTCATCCCGCAACCCAAACGCGACATTCACTCCCTACGGGGACGATGCGTCGCGGTGCAGAATCTTTGCGATTGTGATAGATTCTCAAGAGCAATGCTATCGCGGTGGAACATCGCTCCGGAAAGGAAAATTCCAACCGCCGCCCTGACCCCTCATTCTCTCAAACCAGGAGCCAATATGTCGTACGAAATGATCTTGACAGAGACGCGCGGGAAAGTAGGACTTATCACCCTCAACCGCCCACAGGCCCTGAACGCGCTCAACCATCAATTGATAAACGAACTGATGACCGCCCTGCAGGCCTTCGACAATGATCCAGCTGTCGGCGCAATGGTCATCACGGGCAACGAAAAGGCCTTCGCAGCGGGCGCCGACATCAAAGAGATGGCCGAAAGGAGCGCCGCAGAGATGAAGGCACACGACCTGGTGGGAGCCTTCAGCCGCATCATGGCGATTCGGAAGCCGGTCATCGCGGCCGTGTCCGGATATGCCCTGGGGGGAGGCTGCGAACTGGCGATGTCATGCGATATGATCGTGGCCTCGGAGACGGCACGCTTCGGACAGCCCGAGGTGACCATTGGTGTCATCCCCGGCGCCGGCGGCACCCAACGCCTGACACGCGCCGTGGGCAAGGCTTTGGCCATGGAAATCATCCTCAACAATCGCACGCTCTCGGCTCAAGAGGCGCTGCAGTTTGGCCTGGTCAACCGCGTTGTCCCGTTGGAGCGCCATCTGGATGAGGCCATCCGCCTGGCGGCAGAGATCGCCGACCGCGCCCCCCTGGCAGTCCAGGCCGCGAAAAGAATGATCAACCAGGCATTTGAGAGTTTTCTCCGCGACGGTCTGAACGCCGAGCGGCAGGAGTTTTACAACCTCTTTGCAACCGAAGATCAGAAAGAGGGGATGAGGGCATTCATTGAAAAGCGCAAAGCCGCCTGGAAGGGCAAATAGACTCTATCTGCCGGCAAGCACTCCTCCCCCTCCGGAAACGACCCCGCCATAGGCGCGGGATCCGGCCGCCAGCGCCCGATCTACACGTAGCGCGGCCGCCGGTCGGCTGTTCGGACTCGGGTGGCAGCTGACCGGCACAAATCACCACTGCGCTGCCATCCCGTAGCGCATCCCGTAGCGCGGGGTTTATCCTGCAACCCAAATGCAACCTCCGTGTCGCGATGCAGAATCTTTCGGTTGTGATAGATATTCTCAAGAGCAGTAACTACCTACCGGCAGCCAAAAGCGGGAAGAAACCCGCCACCGTATGTCATTGCGAGGACGCAGCCCGAAGCAATCGCCAGCATTTGCGAGGAGACTGCCACGCTCGCTGCGCTCGCTCGCAGTGACAGGTGGGTAGTTACCAAGAGCAATACTATAGTGCGGGATTTATCCCACAACCCAAAAGCGACATTCGCGTCGCGGGGTAACTGCCTGCAATTTGCGTGTCTTTGCGAGCCCCTGCGCTCTTTGCAGGGGCGAAGCAATCTCCCGGCAGGCGATGGGGCTTTCGGTCGGGCAAAAAGCGCCCGCCTCGCAGCGGCACGGCCCTTCTTGAAAAAAGGGCAGGCAATTACGTCGCGGCGCAGAACCTTCGCGGTTGGCGTAGTTTTTAAAGAGCCATACTCTATACAAGCATCCCCCTGCGATCATGTTGCGCGCTGAGAAGGGGGTGGTGCCTTGGGAGGCAACTCGGCCCTGGGTCGAAGCGCGGTCGCCGACCGCCTATCCAGCCGCGCGTTTACGTCTGTTCGTAGCCATGCTCGAACCTGGAGCGATGCCCCACCACTTATCGGTTGTATCTGGTCAGATAAAAAGCAAAACTATCCCTCGAATGTGATTCGTTCTCACGGCCCACATTGGTAGAGCGTATTCGGACGATTCGGGTTGGGAGGCAACCCCGTCGGCGTATCGCGCGCCTCGCCCCGGCTGAGCTCCAGCACCACCGTGCAGGAGGTCCGCAGCCATTGGGCAATGTCTTGCTTTTCGGGATTGTCACCAGACAGCACATAGCGCAGACGGCCCTCGGCCACCATTTCAGCCAGACCCGCCGCGTCGATCACCGCGTCGTGGCCGCCAAAGCCGCCGAGATACAGCGCCGGGCGCCCGGTAGCCAGCACCAGCGGCGCGCCGGTGTGGGCATTGGGCACGGCCACCAGGTATTCGACATCCTGCGTGTGGGCTTGCAGGAAAGTCACGAGCGCCTCGTTGGCCGGGTTCGGCTCGTTCCGCACGGGAGCAGGCCGTCTCTGGGATGGACGCGCGCCAAAGGCAGTTGGCAGGTTCAGGTCGGGCATTTCGTCCACCACGCTCAGGAGCGTCCAGGTCAACGGGATGACGAGCATCGCAGCCAGCGCGGTCAGATATGCCGCCGGGCGCAGCCGTTTCATGAGCGCTATCCCCATGCCGCTCACCAGCAAGAGAAGGGGCAAGTACACCCAGATGGACGTGACGCCGTACTGCAAAGCGCTGTAGATTTGGAAAACGACGGTCGCAGCCGCCGCCAGGAAGAACGTTGCGCTTCGCGCCAGAGCCTGAGCCTGCCACCGCCAAAAGAGTGTCATCCCCGCTCCAACCGCCGCGCCCAGGGCCGGGGCGAGCATGATGGCATAGTAGGCGTGGAAGATGCCCTCCACCGCGCTGAAGAACACCAGACAGGTCAGCAGCCATCCGCCCCACAGCACAAACACCCGATGTTCGGCTTCCAGCGGCAAGCGGGGACGCGCCGCAAAGAGCAGCCCAACCAGAGCAACCAGCGCGAACGGCAGCAGCCAGGACATTTGCTTCGAGAGCGGCGGGATGAAGAAGCGCAAGATGCCCGGCGAACCGGTTTCGCGGCTGAAGGGCGTGCCGCCCGCAGCGGGATTGGGGCTGGCGTTGGGGCCGTCGCCCAGCATGTCGGGCGGCGGGTTGAAGCCAGGGCGCGGTTGGGCATACTGCCCGCCGGTCACGCCTGGAGCATTTTGCGGCAGCCGCTCTTGTGGGGCGCAGGCCAGTTGGTTCATTCCCGGCGGGAAGATGCACGCGCCGTGAATGACGTCTCCGCTTGGCAAGGTAAAAGAGCAAGCCGCATTTTGCGACTGACCGGCGCAGGCTTTTAATGCTTGCGGGGGAGGCGGCTGAACGTTCTGCCCGCCGGGGTTGACGCCGGGCACAGGGGGCGCGGGCGGCTGGGTGTCCTGTCCATTGGGATTGGCGGCGGGGGCGTTTTGCCCGCCGCGCGGATTGAACAGCCGCGACAGGCCGTTGTGACCCACGATGAGTTCCATGACGGTATTGTCCTGGCTGCTACCGATGTAGGGACGCTCTTCGGCGGGAGTCAGGTCCACGATGACAGCCCACGAGAGCGAGACGAGCAGCAAAATCACGCCGGAAATCCCTACGCCGAAGAGTTTCTTCCACCAGCCGCTTTTTGCGCCCAAAACATACAGCGCATAAAAAGCGGGCAAGGGCAAAAAGGCTTGCAGCATTTTGATATTGAATCCCAGCCCAAGCAGGAACGCGCCCAGGAACAGCCAGCACCACCTGCCGGTCTCTGTTGCCTTGAGGAAGGCCCAGGCTGTCAGCAGCAGGGTGAAGACCAGCATCCCGTCCATCGTATTGTTGCGGTCGGTGGCGATGGCAACCGGGGTCACCACCAGGGTCAACGCAGCCACCAGCCCGGCCAGTTCCCCCAGCGATTTTTTGACCAAATGGTAGAGCAGCGGCACGCTGAAGATGCCCGCCAGGATGTTCGGCAGGGAGACGACCCAGCCTTGCACGCCCAGCACGAAGGCGAAGGCGGCCTCCACCCACAGCCCCAGCGGGGGCTTATCCACCGTCACCGAGCCACCCGGTTCGGCTGCCACGAAGAAAAAGTTGTGCCAGGATTGCAGCATGGACTTGACCGCCGCCGTGTAGTATGTGTTCGCGTCGCCGATGGCTTGCAGGTTGGCGAAGTGCAGCACCGCCGAAAGCAGCATGATTCCCGCCACGAGCAAATGCGCCGGGGTGATTCCCAGGACGAGTT
>JBBIKK010000046.1:0-23301 GCA_037445475.1 Chloroflexota bacterium | reverse complement strand
ATAGGGCGTGTCTCACTTCGCCCATTGTCTCGATCGGCGCGCCAATACAGGATTCAAAGTCGAGCAAGCCCAGCAATTTTGCAAAGCGCTTGTTCGCTTTAGCGTGCCCTTCAATCACACAATCGTTTTCGGCGATAACATCTTTGACGGGGCTGTCTTCTAAATCATAGAATGCTTCCTGACACAATGACAATGCCCCCGTCTCTGCCGCTATCGAAATCGTCTGCGAAATCGGATCCTTGACAAAAACGATGCCCTTTTCGGCATGTGCCATCTCAGTCACTTTTTCCAGCGCAATCTGCAACCGACGTGACGATGCAACATCGCGAAGAGCAATATTCAAGATTTGTGATTCGTTTTTTTCTTTCTTGCGGCGGGACAGACTTTTCCAGATAGGCTGAGCATCACCGCGTCCCACGCGACGCAGGAATCGGTCAATTTCGTCGTAGTCCAGCGGTTTTTCAAAAGCCTGCCACACTCTGGCGGTGCAAATTTCTTCCGAACGTTCCAGTAGCCATTCGCGGCTACTCATCACACATACAACGGTATTGTTGCCTTCCACCTCCAACCGCCGAATCCAATCCAGACCATCTCCATCCGACAAATAGAGGTCAATCAAGAGCACGCAGCGTCCTTCAGCACGAACCTGTGCCTGGATTTCATCAATGGTTTGTACGACGCTTGCGTTGTATCCTCGCTGTTTTAACCGCTCAACCAGTCCTTTACAGATGCTATCATCGTCATCTATCACGATGACGCGACCGACCGTTTCGCGTTCTTCTGCGGTGAGGATTGGCAATTCTTTTTGCGGTGCAGGTGGCGCGCTCTCTGCCTTTTGCTCTGTCAATTGCTCAATGATGCGTGTCGCTTGGGCGCGTTGCTTCATCCGCGCCTTGATGCTCAATTTCACCCGCTCATTGCGTACATCAAGCTGGGTGACAATTGCCTCCACTTCGTCGCCCACCCACAACAACTCTTCAGGCTTGGATACTTGCCAAGTCGCCAGTTCTTCCAGCGGCACAAAGCCGTAAATTCCCGCCTCAACACGGACAAAGACGCCCTCAGGACGTACAGCATGTACGGCGCCCCGCACCACGTCACCCTTTTTGACATGCCGCGCAAATTCAGGCCAGGGATTAGGCAAAGTCGCACGGCGGCTCAGTTCAAGGTTTTTGTCTGCGTCGCCGAGCGCAACCACCTTGGCGGTAATCACATCGCCTTCATGGACAACGAGATTGGGGTCCATATCCGCATCCAGGTCCAATTCTCGTCGGCGAATGTAGCCCGGCTTCCCATCCGGCAGACGGACAAAGACGCCGAATGGAAGGACTCGTTCTACCGTGACATTGACTTGCTGATCAATGACATATTTATCCATGGCTTTTGCTCTAATTATAGAAGGGAAAACCGCACAAACAAGATGACATTTTTCTTACATTTTACTGACACGAAAGCGCTGTAGATTCTCTTGCTACCTTTTCGCAACACAATACCCCTTGTCTTGCGAACTTTTGCCATTTTCGCCCGATAAAGCCTGCTTTTTGCCCCGCTAAGGTGCAGATTTTTCGCAATACAATTCACTCCAGCAAGCCCACCGCCTTTTCCAAATCCCGCTCGCCGGGGGTGACGTAGATGCGGATGGTGTTCAGGTTGGCGTGACCGAGCAGCGCCGCCAGCATGATTGCGAAAGAGCGCCGTGATTGAAGCAATCTGCCCGTGAGGCTTTGTCACGGCCTCGGGGGGTGCTGCGCCCTGGCGGGTCCGCAATGACACCTGCTTCAAGTCATTCATTGCATGAAGGTAACTACCTACCTGTCACTGCGAGCGAGCGCAGCGAGCGTGGCAGTCTCCTCGCAAATGCTGGCGATTGCTTCGGGCTGCGCCCTCGCAATGACATACGGTGGCGGGTTTCTTCCCGCTTTTGGCTGCCGGTAGGTAGTTACGCATGAAGGTAATTATTGAGTAGAACTTGCTTTGTTGCAATCACCCTAACAGGCTGTCACTGCGAGGGCACACATGCGCCCGAAGCAGTCTCCCGAAGGGGCGGGGGATGGCTTCCTCCACGCTTCGCTCGCAATGACATGTTTGCAACAGAGCAGGTAGAACCGCTTAGAAAATGTAGGACAACGGCCGGCAGTTGCCTACATTTTTACAGGCTGGCTTCTTTACAGGGCCATAACGACCACGGCGCCGCCGGCAAAAGCCACCAGGCAGCGTTCTCGATCAATCGCAGGCGGGTATACAATAGGAGCGACCCGCCTACAAGCGCGGCGGTTGAAATCATCACAGCGTAGAGGAGGGATATCAAGAATCACTCGCCTTTGTGTCCACAGAGATCGTCCGCGTGGCAAGGGATTGGACCAATGCCTGCGTATCAACTTTTGTCCAGGCTAGTTTATTGGGATCGATAACTTTCCAGTAAGCGCGCATCACCGCATTGATCCGTTCCTCAGGTTGCACCAGTCCGGCCAGGGCTTGGATCCAGGGCATTGGCAACCCCGGAATGGTTTTTTGTGCCATCCGTAGCAGACGATAAGCAGTCTGGTGGCTGGCAACGTACTGTCTATAGGCTTTCAGCGCATCTGCCACACGCATTTCCCCATCCAACGCCCGCTGCACCAGGCGACCCACTGCAGCGCTAAAGTACAGGGCCGGGCGGATGCCCTCGCCGCTGAAGGGGAAGCACTGCCCAGCGGCATCACCCACACGAAAGACCATCCCTGTGGTACATGGCTGGCTTTGGTATGGGAAGTAGCCGCCGTGCAGCCTAGCGGGCGACTGCCCGAAACGCTGACGGAGGAAATCGGCTACGGTTTGGTTCAGGTTGGTGTGACCCTTGTAATTGGCAAAGCCGGCTCGGGCGGTCGTGCCAGTGGGGAACAGCCAGCCCACGTTGTGCAAGCCATAACGGCGCGAGTCGTAGTAAAAGTGCAGACCCTCCTCACGGGCGGATACAACTGTCTCCAGCCCAAAGCTCTTGCCCCGATGGGGCTCCTTTTGTCCGCGCGAGTTGGTTGCCAGGGCGGCGCGCCAGCCCGTGGCGTCGATCAGGACCTCGGCATCGAACCGGCCGCGCGTGGTGAACACGCGGTGATCGCGGTGGCCGAGAACGGCTGCGTGCAGGATTTCCGCATCGCATTGCTCGAGCAACCGGGAGCAGAATACGCGGTAGTCGAAGGTGCAGAAGGGATAGGGCAAGGAATATTCGATGTCGCGGTTGCCCAGATGCAGGATGAATTTATCGTGGACTTGCAACAGGCTATCTATCGTCCCGGTGGCTTCCAGCACAGCCAGCAGGGTGCCGCAAGCGGAGGTCTGCACCGACCCAATGGCATGTGGTTCGACCAGCAAAACGCGCTTGCCACGCAGCTGGATGGCTGCAGCCAGCCCGGCAAAACTGCCCCCGGCGATGATCACATCGTAATGCATAAGAAATTCTTTTTCAATCGAGCCTGGCCCCCCGGATTGGGACCAGACTCGTTGACAGGGCTCTCGCCCCTTCATTCCCAGGAAACCATATTCAATAGCAGGCGTAGCACTTTTTTCTGGCTGGGGATCTGCTCATATCCAACACCGAAGGATGAGAGGCAGCCGGAGACGGTGGGCTGCCCGCCGGTCTTGCGGCGGTTCACAATCCAGGCGGGCAGTCATTCCGAAGTGCGGTTAATGCGGTTGCAATTTAATGGTGTACACCGGCCGTCTCCATGGTGGCTGGTTCGGGTTTTGATTCTCCGCGGCTGGCGAAGAAGTTGTAAATCGGGACGAAAAGCACGGCCGTCAGGAAACCACCGACGAAGATCTCAACCAGGCCAAGAATGAATGAACCCCAACTGATAAAAGTATAGTCAGGCAGGATTAACTCCCAAGCCTTTTGCATGACATACCAGTTAGGGAACAGCAAGCCTGCCACCACGTCGAGTGTGTACACCACGCTGAAGAATACCGCCAGCGTCCATGCGATGGGCCAGAAGCGTAAAGTCTTCATAGTATTTTTTCCTTTCTTCAGATCACACTGGAAAGTGATTATCCCCTCCAAATCTAATTATCAGTATAGAACCACAAGGGACAACCTTCAAGCGTAGTTTGGCTTATCCTGGGATGAGCAATATGGCCTATCTCCCCATAAACTCGCGTCCCAGGGCCAACATTCGATCGGTGTTTTCGATGAATTGCAGACCGTTCTTTCTCAATCCCGCTCAAAGCACACACCGCGTTGAGCGCCTTCGGGACAACGATGGCCTGGGGGTGAAAGCTGAATTAACCTGATCGGAGGTCACGCGGCTCTGACACGTACAGATCGGCATGGTTGAATGGGAGGCCAACCTTGTCATTCAATGGTTTTGCCAGCAGGGTGTTGAAATTTCTCTGCCGCTGCATTACCGCGCCCGTCTCGTTCTGCATTGCCCGATGATATAATCCGAGCGTTCCCCATGAGTCAGGACGAAGCTGTGATCTCTGCCGATCGTCAGATTGCCCGTGCGGCCGGGACGATCATGCTGGCCTTTGCGCTGAGCAATCTGATCGGCCTGGCGCGACAGATTCTCATCTCGCGCGCTTTTGGCACCGAGCGCGCCCTTGATGCCTTCTACGCCGCCTCGACCTATCCCGATCTGATCTTCAACCTGGTGGCAGGCGGCGCTCTGGGATCGGCCTTCGTCCCAACTTTCACCGGCCTCCTTGCTCGGGGCAGACGGGTTGCCGCCTGGAATCTGGCCCTTTCCATAGCCAATCTGGTTTGGATGGTGCTCGGCGCCCTGAGCCTGCTCTCGGCCTTCTTTGCACCGCAGCTCATACGTTCTTTCCTGGCTCCCGACTTTCCACCCGAGCAACAGGCCCTGGCAGCCGCGCTGCTGCGCATCCTGCTCCTCGCTCCCACCCTCTTCGGCTTGAGCGGTTTGTTGATGGGCGTTCTGAATGCTCACCAGCGCTTCCTGCTGCCGGCGTTGGCGCCCAGCATGTACTGGCTGGGAATGATCTTCGGGCTGCTATTCCTTGTCCCTTCCTTCGGCATCTACGGGCTGGCCTGGGGTGCTGTATTGGGAGCCGGCCTGCACCTGGGCGTCCAGGTCCCAGATCTGCTGCGCCTGCTTGCTTCTCTTCCGAGGCGAGAGGAAGAGCGCTTCTTTCGCCCCCTGGGCCTCTCTCACCCGGCCGTGCGCGAGGTGGGGCGCTTGATGGGGCCGCGCCTGGCCGGCGTGGCCATGGTGCAGGTCAACTTCGTGGTCAACACCATCATCGCCAGTGGATTGAGTGCGGGCTCGCTGGCGGCAATCAAATATGCCTGGCAGATCATGACCATGCCGCAGGTGGTGATTGCGCAGGCGATCGCCATTGCCGCGCTGCCGACCTTCTCGGCTCAGGTGGCGCGCGGGGAGCGCGGCGCGATGCGGGCCTCGCTGGCCACCACGCTGCGCGGGGTATTGTTCCTCTCCCTGCCGGCCGCGCTCGGGCTGATCCTGCTGCGCCGACCCCTGATCGCCCTGCTGTTTCAGCGCGGCACCTTCGATGCTCGCTCCACAGAACTGGTGGCCTGGGCGCTGCTGTGGTACGCGCTCGGACTGATCGGCCACAACGTGGTCGAGGTGCTCTCACGCGCTTTCTATGCCCTGCACGATACGAAAACCCCGGTCTTCGTGGGCACAGCGGCCATGACGCTCAACATCCTCTTCAATTTTGGCTTTGCGGCTCTGTTCGACAGGCTGGGCTGGATGCCCCACGGTGGGCTGGCACTGGCCAATTCGCTGGCCACCGCGCTGGAGATGACAGCCCTGCTGGCGATCATGCATCGCCGCCTGAGGGGCCTGGACGGCGGACGCATCGGACGCGGCCTGTGGCAGGCAGCCGCCGGCACACTGTGCATGAGCGGGGCGCTCCTGGCCTGGCTGCACTGGGCGGGGGGGAATTCGATAGGGCTGATTGTGTCCGTAGCCATCCTCGGTGGGAGCCTTGTATATGGACTGGCGTTGCGTATGCTGCGCGTCCCGGAACTGAGCGTGCTCCTGAGGGCATTGCGTCGAGGACTCGGAAACGCTCCTTGAGCGGCACGCCGGCTCGAGGTCCATTTCAGACACAGTTTTGTGTCCGCCTCTAGGGCCTCCAGAATTGCCACCACATCCAGGTTGAGACCGCGATGCCCCACAGGATTCCACCTATAACTTCTAACGGGGTATGGCCCAGCACCTCGCGCAGTTCCTGCTCATCCCAGATGTGTCCCTGGAGCAGCTCGTCGAACAAAACGTTGATGCGCTCGGCATGCATGCCGGCCTGGCGGCGGATGCCGGCCGCGTCATAGGTGACAATCATGGCGATGGCCACCCCCAAGGCGAAGAGCGGACTGTTGAAGCCGATGTTCAGGCCAATGGCATGCGTGACGCCGACGATCAACGCCGAGTGCGAACTGGGCATTCCGCCTGTAGTGAAGAGCAGGGCCCACTTCCATCGCCGCGTGTGCAGGTACTCCAACGGGACTTTGATGATCTGGGCGGAGGCCCACGCCGCGAGAGCCGAGAGCAACACCCGGTTCTCAAGCAAGCCGACCAAATTCATGCTTCCTCTTCAAAAGGAATCAACTCCTTAGCGGATAATTGCTTCACCCTTAATTCGGCTTTGTTGAGCAGTTCGGCACAGCGTTTGACCAGGGCCCGGCCGCGTTCGTAGAGCGACATGGTTTCTTCGAGCGGCTTCTGATTGTTTTCCAGTTCTGACACGATGGTCTCGAGTTCGGCCAGGGCGGCTTCGTACGTTAACTCCTCGACCGGCTTGGGAGATGTGGACCTGGGCATAAGACCTCCAGAAAGATTCTGATTCAGGATTCTCGACTGATCACCTCGGCCTCGAACTGGCCATCTGCGACGCGCACCCGGATGCCATCTCGCGCCTGAGCGACTCGGGTGATCAAGACCCCGTCTGCGCGGCGCGTGACGAGAGCATAGCCTCGGGCCAGGACGCGCAGCGGGCTCAACGTTTCCAGGCGCTGGCTCAGCCCTTCGAGCTGGTTGGTCTCAAGAATCAGGTGGTGAGCCACAGCCGTGTTGACGCGGTGCACAAGGTCGTCCAGCCGCTGGCGCTCGGACTGCAGGCGTCGCAGGGGCGAATAGAAGCGCAAGCGCTCTCCAAGCGAGGCGAGGGCCGCCCGGCGAGTCAGGAGTTGCTGCCGCGCCTGGTTCGAGAGGCGGGCGGCGAGGTCTTCGATGCGGGCGCGCAGGTCGAGCAAAGTGATGGGAGTGGCGAGTTCCGCGGCGGCGGTCGGTGTGGGGGCGCGCAGGTCGGCGGCAAAATCGCACAAGGTGAAATCGGTCTCATGCCCGACTCCACAGATGATGGGTGCCGGCGAGGCAGCCACGGCGCGCACCAGGTTTTCGTCGTTGAAGGCCCATAGGTCTTCGATCGAGCCGCCGCCGCGCGCCAGAAGGATCACATCCGGGGGCGGCTTGAGCTGGTTGAGGGAAGCAATGGCCTGGATCAATTGCCCGGGCGCCTCCTCCCCTTGCACGGCAGCGGGAACGACGATCACCTCGGCCAGCGGCAGGCGTCGGCGGATGGCCGAGAGCATGTCTCGAATGGCAGCGCCTGTTGCCGAAGTGATAATCCCGATCCGCCCCGGCTGGCGGGGAATGGGACGCTTGCGTTCGAGCGCAAAGAGACCTTCGCTCTCCAGCCTGGCCTTCAGGCGCAGAAACTCCCGGTAGAGCAGCCCTTCCCCGGCGGGCTGGATCTGATCAGCATACAATTGATATTGCCCATTGACCTCGTAGAGGCTGATCTTCCCATGCACGTTGACGGCGACGCCGTCTTGCAAGGTCAGATCGAGGCGCAGGGCCTGATTGCGCCACATCACCACCCGCAGGGCCGCGCCGGCGTCCTTGAGCGTGAAGTAGAGATGGCCGGAGGCCGGCCGCGAGAGGTTGGAGATCTCGCCTTCCACCCACACGTCCTGCAGAGTCACATCCGCTTCCAGCAGGTCGCGGATATAACGCGTGAGGCCGGAGACCGTCCATTGCACGGAAGAGAAGAGCGAGGGCTGCACTGGGGCGAGGATAACCGAAAAGGGCGAGGAATGTCAACATGGAGAAATCGAAGGACGAGCAGGCAGAGCCTGTCAGAAGGTAGATTCTCTGCTAAAATTCGTCCATGAAGTACCTGTGGTCTCCCTGGCGTATGGAATACATCGAAAATCACGGAAGAGAAGATCGTTGTGTGTTCTGCACGGTGCAGGCGCAGGCCGATGGCCCGGAGAACCTGATCGTCCATCGCGGCCAGCAAGCGTACGTGATCTTGAATCGCTATCCCTATACCAGCGGTCATTTGATGGTCGTGCCGTTCGTACACCTGGCCATGCTGGAGGAACTCGATGCGGTCACGCGAGCCGAGATGATGGAACTGGCGGCGCGGGCAACCTCGGTGCTGCGCAAAGTGTACAACGCCAGGGCCTTCAACATTGGCATCAACATTGGGGAGGCGGCCGGCGCGGGCATCAAAGAACACATCCACATCCACGTTGTGCCGCGCTGGGTCGGCGACACCAACTTCATGTCCACCCTGGGTCAAACGCGCGTCCTGCCGGAGGCTCTGGAAGATACCTGGCGGCGCGTCAAAGAGGGGTTCGACACCTGAGGCCCTCGTATGGCAGCCATGGCAGGTCATTCCCCGCTCTCGATGAAATCCGCCATGAAAACCACCGCCCTCCTCCTCGAGATCGCCCTGCTCCTGGTCGCGTGTGCGCCAAGAGCGGACGAGCACGCAACGGCTCACACCACGGCTGCGCCGATCCAATCGGCTCCCACCATTACTCAAACGGCTGACCAGACGCCTACGACAACCCCGACATCCCAGCCCACCTCTGTGCCGAAGGCCTACGGCCCCGATCCATCGGACTTCCCGCCGGGCGTCAATCCCCTGAGTGGCCAGGTGGTGGCCGACCCGTCCCTGCTGCGCATGCCGGCTGTCTTGATCTCCATCTCCCATTTTCCGCCCACGGCGCGTCCACAGGCAGGGCTTTCGTTTGCCCCATACGTGTTCGAGTTCTCGATCACAGAGGGCCAATCGCGCTTCCTGGCCGTATTTTACGGAGAATTCCCCGCGGCCGAGGTGCCCCTGCATGGCGATTGCGTCATTGCCCAGGGGCCGTTCCAACAAACGGCCACGCTTCTGGGTGGCCGGGTCTGGCTGGACGAGAACCGCAATGGGATGCGTGAGGCGGGCGAAGGCGGCCTTGGCGGCGTGTGCGTCAACCTGTACGCTGCAGAAGGCCAGTTCCTCCAGCAAACGACCACGGATACGCATGGCTATTACGGATTCAACGTCGAGGCAGGGCGCCTTTACAGCGTCGCGTTCCTGCGGCCCGCTTCCCTTGACTTCAGCCGTACGCATGTGGGCGACGCGGACCATGATAGCGATGCCGATCCATCCAGCGGGCGCACCCCGCTCCTGCATGTAACCGCCGATAACCGCAGCGTGGACGCCGGCCTGATTCCCAACCGCAGCCTGGCAACCTCCACCCCCGATCCAAAACATGACCCGAAGCCGGAGGTGGGGCCCGTGCGTTCAGGACGTTTGCACTACGCTTACATTGCCGGCTTCTTCACCAACAGTTGCCTGATCTACGCCGGCGCCTCGGCGGAGGTCCTGCCCCTCATCCCGCATTGCTCCTTCGTGCCTCATGAGACGGGAAACGGGGGTGAGATGCTCTCTCTGGAACGTCTGAGAGCGATCGCTGAAGACAACATGCGCAAGACCGCCAGCCGGCCGTTCAATTACGCCAGCAATGTCTATGCCGACTCTCCGCCCGCGGGCGGCATGGCGGGGCAACAACTCAAGGTTTACTATGCCTATCTGAATCAATCGGGCTGGGTTTACGACCCGCTCCATCAGGCGTATCTGCGTTACGTGGACAGTGCGGATAAAAACAGCGCCGGCCTGCTGCATCCGGATGTCGATCGCCTGACGGGACGGCAGTTGTATTTCGAGAACGTCATCGTGCTCATGGCGGATACGGAGGTGGTGGCTCCCACGATTCTGGATATCAAACTCGAGCAGGGCAATCGGGGCTATGCTTATCTGTTCCGGGATGGTCAGATGTATCCCATTCGCTGGAGCACTCTGGCCGGCGAGTATGAGCGGAAGAGCGGCTTCCGCCGCCCGATCCGTTTCCTGAACCAGGATGGCTCGCCCGCGCCTCTCAAGCCGGGGCACACCTGGGTCGTCATTGTGACGCCGTTCAGCTATTTCCAGGAACAGCAGAACGGAGTCTACCTCGTCCGATATGCGGCTCCCGCAGGCGAAGCCAGATAATGGGCTATGAAGAAGTTCATTGTGGCAGGCAGTTTGCTGTTGTTCGCCTGTCAGCCGGCGACCGTGCCTCCAAGTACGGCGCCTGCGCCCACGCCATCGCCGCTGCCAATCCATACGCCCACGCCGGAAGCCCCGCCCTCCTTCCCGCCCGATATCAACCCCCTGACAGGGAAGCCGGTTGCACAGCCCTCCCTCTTGAAACTGCCGGCGCTGCTCGTTTCCATCTCCCACTTTCCGGCTAGCGGGCGCCCCCAGGCCGGGCTCTCGTTCGCTCCCTTCGTCTACGAGATTTACATCACCGAGGGGGCGACGCGCTTTCTGGCTGTGTTCTACGGGGAATTCCCGGCGCCGCAGGCATTGTGGAAGGGAGATTGCCCCGTGCGCTACGAACCCTTCGCACAAAGCGCCATCCTGCTCGGCAATCGCGTCTGGCTCGATGCCAACGCAAACGGAATCCAGGACCCGGACGAGAGCGGTCTTGGCGGCGTGTGCGTCAACCTGTACGACGCCTCCGGAAGCCGCATCGGACAGACCACCACCGACAGCAACGGTTACTATGGCTTCAACGTGCAGGCGGGGAAATACAGCCTGGAATTCGTCAGGCCGCCGGGCTTTGCCTTCACCACCGCGCACGCGGCCGAGGAGACCTCGGATAGCGACGCCGACCCCGGCAGCGGGCGCGCCGAAGCCGAGGTCCTGGCCGACGTCCTCTCCGTGGATGCCGGCCTGGTGCCCTCCTCCGCGACGAGGCCCGCCTCCGATCTGCCTGCGGCCCGCATTGGCCCGATCCGCTCCGGGCGGTTGGTCTACGGCCACATCGCGGGCTACTTCCAAAACAGCTGTCTGATCTACGCCGGCGCTTCCGAGGAGGTGCTCAGCCGCATTCCGCAGTGCTTCATGGTCTTCCACCAACTGGAGGGGGGCGGATACATGCTGGACCTCGACGAGATGCGCCAGATCGCGGAGGAGAACCGGCGCAAGAAGGGTGCCGATTTCAATTATGCCAGCAACCTCTTCTCCGAGCCGCCGCCGGCCGGCGGCGTGCCGGCCTCCAGGCTGTACGTGTACATCGCGTATCAGAATCAATCCGGCTGGGTGTACGATCCGCTGTATCAGGCCTACCTGCGCTATGTGGACACCTCCGAATACGAGCGCGCCGGCCTGCTCTACCCGGATACCGACCGTCTGACAGGCCGCCAGCTGCACTTCGAAAACGTGATTGTCCTTTTCGCCCAACACGAGGTGATCTCGCCCACCAATCTGGACATCCACCTCGACCCCGGCCGCAGCGGCGAGGCCCTGCTTTTCCGTGACGGACGGATGTACACGATTCGCTGGCGCACGGACGCGCGCCAGGAGCCGCGTCGCCCGATCACCTTCCTTGACCTCGAGGGCCGGCCGGCGCCGCTTCACCCGGGCCACACCTGGATCTTAATCGTCACCCCGCATTCCAGGTTGATCGAGACCTCGCCTGCTACTTGGCAATTGTATTTTTCCATGCCGCCGGGCGCACAATAGATGGCAGGCCGAGGGGATGGTCTTGCATGCCGGGAGCGCTAGCCCTTGTGTTCGGCAGCACAAAGGGGGCTATAATATAAGACAAGGACCTCACCATAAGGAGATGCGCTATGAACAAGGAAAACGAAGCCGTAATACTGAGCGCCGTGCGCACGCCGATTGGGAAATTTCAGGGCGGCCTCAGCAGCCTTCCCGCGCCGAGGCTGGGAGCACTCGCCATCCAGGCCGCCGTGGAACGCGCCGGGTTGAAAAAGCCGCAAGAGATCGACGAGGTGATCATGGGCAACGTGGTCTCGGCGGGGGAGGGACAGGCGCCGGCGCGTCAGGCCGGGATCTTCAGCGGGCTGCCGGCCTCGGTCGGCGCCACCACCCTGAACAAGGTCTGCGGCTCAGGCCTGAAGGCCGCCATGCTGGCCGCCCAGGCGATCCGCGCCGGCGACGCGCGCCTGCTGGTGGCCGGCGGGTTCGAGTCCATGAGCCGCGCTCCCTATCTCATTGCGGCTCGCAGCGGCGAGTTGCGTTACGGCCATGCGCAGTTGACCGACGCCTTGTTGCACGATGGCCTCTGGGATCCGTTTGAGAATTGGGGCATGGGTCACGCGGCCGAGTTCATCGCCGATGAATACGAGGTGACGCGCGAGGCCATGGACCACTTCGCGTTGGAGAGCCATCAGAAGGCCGTGGCCGCCATCCAGGCCGGAAAGTTCAAGGCCGAGATCGTCCCGCTGGAGATCCCGAACAAGAAGGGTGAGAAGATCGTGGTGGATACCGATGAGGGGCCCCGCGCCGATACCTCGCTGGAGGCTCTCTCGAAGTTGAAGCCGGCCTTCAAGGAGGGCGGGAAGGTGACCGCCGGCAATGCCCCCGGCCTCAACGATGGCGCGGCCGCGCTGGTGATCGCCAGTCGCGCCTATGCGGAGAAGAACGGCCTGCGACCCCTGGCGCGCATCGTCGCATACGCCCAGGCCGCGGTGGAGCCGAAGTATCTTTTCATCGCCCCGGCTCATGCCATTCCGCGCCTGCTCGAAAAAATCGGCTGGACACTGAAAGATGTGGACCTCATTGAACTCAACGAGGCCTTCGCGGCGCAAGTGCTGGCGGATGGATACGCGCTGGCCGGGCAAGGCTGGGACTGGAGCAAGGTGAACGTCAACGGCGGCGCGATCGCGCTTGGCCATCCCATCGGAGCCAGCGGGGCACGCATCCTGACCACACTGATCCATGCCCTCCGGGATCGAGGTTTGAAGCGCGGCATCGCCTCGCTCTGCCTGGGCGGGGCCGAGGCCGTGGCCATGGCCGTCGAAGTCGAATAGAGCACAACCTCAGGAGGCAACATGACCGTCCAACACATTTTCGTCGTCGGCGCCGGAACGATGGGCAACGGCATCGCTCAGGTGGCCGCGACCAGCGGCTTTCGCGTGACCTGCATGGACATCGCTCCGGCCGCCCTCGAAAAAGCGAAGGCCGCCATTGCCAAATCCACCTCCAGATTGCTCGAAAAGGGGGCCATCACCAAAGAGCAAAAGGAGGCAGCGGGGCGAATCGAGTTTGTCGACTCTCTGGAGGGGGTCGCTCAGGCCGATCTGGTGATCGAGGCGGCCAGCGAGAACCCTGAACTCAAATTCAAGGTCTTCCAAGACCTGGATGCGGCCGCACGCCCTCACGCGATCCTGGCCTCGAACACGTCCTCGATCTCCATCACGAAGATCGCGGCACACACCCGCCGCCCCGATAAAGTGATCGGCATGCACTTCATGAACCCCGTGCCGCTGATGAAACTAGTGGAGGTCATTCGCGGCCTGGGCACCTCCGACGAAACCACCCAAACCACTCTGGAAATTTGCAAAGCCATGGGCAAGGAGCCGGTCGAGGCAAACGATTCGCCCGGCTTTATCTCGAATCGCATCCTGTGCCCGATGATCAACGAAGCCATCTTTGCCCTGCAGGAGGGCGTGGGCACGCCGCAGGCCATCGATCAGGTGATGAAACTGGGCATGAATCATCCGATGGGGCCACTGGCCCTGGCCGACCTGGTCGGGCTGGACGTGGTCCTGTCTGTCATGGAAGTCCTGCAGCGCGATCTGGGAGAGGACAAGTACCGCCCGGCTCCGCTTTTGAGGAAGATGGTGGACGCCGGCTACCTGGGCCGCAAGAGCGGGCGCGGCTTCTACCATTACGATTAGAAGCGACGATCCGACCAACTACGCGCCCGCTCTGTTGCCTCCTGAACACTCGCACATCGGGTTAACTATCCGACTCCCAGACTATCCGGCTATTACTCCACCGTCACACTCTTGGCCAGGTTGCGGGGCTGGTCTACGTCCAGGCCTCGCAGGGCGGCAATGTGATAGGCCAGCAATTGCAGGGGGATCACGGTGACAACCGGCGAGAGCATCCACGGCGTCTCGGGCACCCACAAGACGTGATCGGCCATGCCCTCCACCAGATCGTCTCCATCGGTGGCCACCGCGATCACGGTTCCGCGGCGCGCTTTGGCCTGCTGGATTTGGGAGATCATCTTCTCGTGCCACGGATCCTTCGGCGCCAAGCACAGCACGGGCATGTTCTCGTCGATCAGAGCGATCGGCCCGTGTTTCATCTCGCCAGCCGGGTAGCCCTCGGCATGGATGTACGAGATCTCTTTGAGTTTCAGTGCGCCCTCATAGGCGATCGGCATGTTGATGCCGCGTCCCAGATACAGGCAATTGCGAATATCCTTGAGCGCCTGCGCCACCCTTTCCACCTGAGGTTCGCGTTCGAGGGCGCGTCCGACCAGGTCGGGTACCAGGCGCAGGTCGGCCACCAGGGCCTGGCGCTGTGCCTCGTCGATCACGCCGCGCAACTCGGCCAGCAGGATGGCCAGCATGTACTGATCGAGCAGGGGGGCCGTGAAGGCCTTTGTCGAAGCCACCCCGATCTCGGGTCCGGTCTGCATTGAGATGAATCCATCCGCCAGACGCATGGCCTGCGAGCCGATCACGTTGACGATGCTCCACAGGGTGGCCCCTTTGCGGCGAGCCTCCTCCATGGCGGCCAGCGTATCGGCCGTCTCGCCCGATTGGGAGATGGCCAGCACCACGGTGTTCTCGTCCACCACCGGGTCGCTGTAGCGAAACTCGGAAGCAATGATCACCTCAGTGGGAATGCGAGCGATCTTCTCGAGCAGATATTTGCCAACCATGCCGGCGTAAGCGGCGGTGCCACAGGCCGTGATGTACACCCTCTCGATCTGGCCGGCCAGTTGGGGGGTCAGATTCAGATCCGGCAGGCGGATCTTGCCGCGCCGAAAGTCCACCCGGCCGGCCAGCGTATCGGTCACCGAGCGCACTTGCTCGTGGATTTCCTTCTGCATGAAATGGCGATAGGCCCCCTTCTCCGCCGAGATCGGGTCCCAGGCAAGCGTATGGAGCGCGGGCTGGATCGGGGCACCCTCCAGGGTCTGCACCCTGACCGCCTCGCGCTGCACAATGGCCATCTGGCGCGATTCCAGGAACAGCACCCTGCGCGTGTGCTCCATGATGGCCGGCGCATCACTGGCAAGGAAATTTTCTCCATCCCCCAGGCCGATGACCACGCCACCGGCGTTGCCGATGCGCGCCGTGACGATCTTATCTGGCTCATCGGCAGACATCAACACGATCACGTTGGCGCCCCGGATCAAGTTGAAGGTCTGGCGCGCCGCTTCGCTCAAATCGAGCCCGCCGGCCAGAAAGCGCTCCACCAGATGGACGATGGTCTCCGTATCGGTCTCCGATTGGAATTCCACTCCCTCGGCTATCAACTCGTCCTTGAGTTCAAGAAAGTTCTCGACGATCCCGTTGTGCACCACGACCACCCGTCCGCTGCTTCCCAGAAGCGGGTGGGCATTGCGCGCCGACGGGGCGCCGTGCGTCGCCCAGCGCGTGTGACCGATGCCCGGCGCTCCGTGCAGGGGCGACTTGTTGACCAGTTCGACCAACTGCGATAACTTTCCGGCGTCTTTCCGGACCTCGAGCCGGCTGCCGTTCAAGATGGCGATCCCGGCCGAGTCGTAGCCGCGGTACTCCAGCCGCTTCAGGCCGCCCAGGACAATCGGGGTCGCGTCGCGCGGCCCAATGTATCCGACGATTCCGCACATAGGGGTTCCCTCCGAAAGGAAAGTTTCGTGCGCCCGGCCCTCGCCTCTCGCATGGACGCACGGCGAGAGACCCGACGCCTCGATGTGCCACTCCCTGTGCCTTTGCCGGCCCGATCGCTCGAACAGGGTTGCTCACAGGGTTCAAGAATCTGGAGGGAAAGAGACGGGTGGTGGCGCACCCGGAGGGCTTCCGCTGATCGTTCGATTTTCCCTGCACGCCTCCGCTGTCTGGAGAGACAGGAGAGAGCAGCAGGTTGGCTCCATCTCGCGATGGAGAACCCTCGTCCTCGTCAACTCCTCGAAACACGGGAATCTGTTCGAAGAGTCCATGCGCTGCCTCTTTCCATTTGGATTGGGACGTTCACCTCCTGCAGAAGGGATTCGTGAAGTGAATGGACGCTAATTATACCCCACAGCCAGCCCGGCGGGTGCGAAAGTAGAACCGGAGAACAAGTCCCAGGCCCGTTCTACTGGCTGAATTGAACTTCCGGCATGGTGAGGGCGTCGTAATTCTGATCGTCGTTGTAGCGGATGACGATGTTGCTATCCCCGTCCACGTCGATCCTGTAGCCGATGATCTGGCTATGGAAGCCGAATCTCGAGTCGTTCCCCTTGAAGCGTATCAGCGCGCCGGGAGCCAGAATCGCACCCACGAAGGAGGAATCTTCATTGGCGTTCAATACCATCAGGTTCGTATTTTCGATCGGCTGGTAGATCAGCAGGCCGGCCAGGTCGCCCTTCTGGGGGGCAGAGAGGTTGAGGCGCGCGTTCCCGCTGAAGCGCACCCGGCCGTGTTCGATCTTGAAAACCACGCCGCTTCCCTCGAGGCGCTGATTGTCGTTGAGGATGAAGTCGCCGTCCAGGCAGTAGACGCCTTTTTCCAGCGTATCCACATCCTCTGGCGGGAAGTCGTCGCCCCAGTTGCCCGCACTCATCGTATGCCCGTCGGGGAGAATCTTGGCCTCCCGGTCGCCGCAGCCCACCTTGGGCATGTAAATCGGAGGCGGATAGGAGATCGGAGCAGCGTTCGTCATGGGCGGGTAGGGGGTGATCAGCTTGGGCTTCTGGATGCTGGCTCCGCCCACGATCTGAATCTGGTATGGCCCCTGGATGCGGATGCTGCCGTTCCCCTGTTGAATCAGAGCGCAGGTGGGATGACTGGAGTTGATGAACACGCCTCCGCCGCTGATATCCAGCGTGGCTTCGGCGTGCACCCAGAAGGCCTTGTAATTGTTGCAATCGCTGAGGGGCGCCAGACTGACCACGGCCGCGCCGCCGAACATGGGTTGATACTGGGGCGTCTTGGTGCGGGCAACAGCCTCCGTGGCGTTCTCGATCCTCGAGATCCCCAGGACGGAGGCAAAGTACGTGCGCGTGTAAGACGTGATCTGGACCTGGATGTATTCGATATTGCCCGCATACGGGCCACTGACGGGCGGGCTGTAGACGCGCACGACGTTGGTGATGCCGTCATTGTTGTAACCATTCTGGGCGGCGGAGGCGTAGACGGCCTGCACCCACGAAGGCGTGTTGTTGCGCACGCGTTCGGCCGCCCCGGCCAGCGCGGCCGCATCGGCCGCGTTCTGGGCGCGCCGCCGTTCGGCGAGCACGTTCCCCCCATCCACAGCCAGCGCCACCGCGCCGACCAGCCCCACGATGCCAAGCACAAACAAGAGCAAAGCCTGGCCGCGCCCATGAGAGAGCTGCCTCATTAGTATACCCTGACCCGTTTCCATAAAGCGGTGCCATCGCGAAAGGCACGCCGGACATGTACAATGAATGCACAGCCCCTCGTGCCTTTGCGAGCGTTCGTATATTCCTGTCCTGGCTATTTCATCAGCGCCACCCGAGGGTTATACGTGCCGAGGTTGTTCAGGGTCTGATCGTAGTAGATCTGAACGGTGGCCGTGCCGCTGGTCTTGACGGAGTAGCCCACCAACTGACTGTTGACGCTGTACGAGGTGTTGTTTCCCGTCAGTTCGATCAACGAGGAGGGCGCCAGGATCGTGCCCGTGAACGCCGAGCCACTCGACCCATTCAGGGTAACTTTCGAGTCGTTGCTGAGCGGCAAATAGATCAGTATGCCGCGCAACGCCGCAGGCACGTCGCTGCTGTACATGGCGCTGATCTCGAGTGAGGAACTCCCGTTGAAGGTGACGCTGCCGCTGTGGACGTAGATCAACACGCCCTCGCTTGGGTCGTTCTGGTTGTTGTTGTTCAGGTCAGTGGTGATCTCCCAACTGCTGTGGAGGTCAAAGTCGCCGTCCATGATACAGTAGATGCCCTTTTCAAGCAGCAGTTTGCCAGACGGGCTCACGCTCGGAAAGCCATCGTAGTACTTGCCGGGGGTGGCCCGCCACACGCGTGGGTTGGCGCTGATAAGTGTGATGTCCCCATTCCCTTCCAGATCGCAGGAGAGAAGGATGGATTGATCGGGCATCTGGATGAGCGTATCGGGCGGGTAGGGCATGGTCTGGTTGCAGGCCACGGGGGGCGGGTTGATCGAACCCAAGGCGTAGTTCGCCAGGTTGGGCTGGCCATTCGAGCAGATGTTGAAGCCGTCGTTGACGGTCAGGCTGGCTGCGCCGTTCTGGGTGATGGCGTTGTTGCAGGTCGAGTTCACAAACACCCCCGAGCCGCCGACGATGGAGGTCGAATCGCCGGAGAGGGTGAACGGATCCGAGGGCCAGCCGTTGGGGGGGCAGCCCGGCATGAGCGAGACCACCGCGTTCCCATCGAACCAGGGTTTCACCTCGGCCGGTCTGGCGCGGGCGATGGCCATGACCCGGTTGGCCAACTCGCCGATGCCCACGATAGGAGCAAAGTAGGTCTTGACGCGCGTGCGGATGATCACCTGCAAATACTCGCTCTTGCCGGCGTAGGGGGAGGCGCAACTGGCACCCGCCTCATCGCAACTGTAGATTTCTATGTTCGAGGTGGGCGAGGTGGTGGCGGCCGATGCGTCCGCATCGTCATAGCCATTGCTGTTCGCCCGCTCGAGGCCGACCGGCTTCCATACTTCGCCATTGACTTTGGAGAGCGCGGCGGCCAGGGCGGCGGTGTCGGCCGCGTTCTGGGCGTGACGGCGGTCGGCATACACGCTCCCGCCGTCGATCGAGAGCGCCGTCAAAGCCACCAGGGCGACCAGGCCGACGGCAATGAAGATCAGGGTTTGGGCACGTTCAAAACGAAGGGCTTTCATAAATGAACTCCTTTTTTGCATCAAGGGCAGGGAGGGGAGAGGACCGTGTCCGTCACGGTGGCGCGCAGCGGGATGGTCTGTGTGCCGAGGACGGCTCCGAGCAAGGGCATGATCAGCGGATAATCGTAAGCCAATGTAATCTGCACTCCGTTGGGCACGCCGCCCGTGGTGCCCTCGCAGAAGGTGCCCGCGCCGTTGGTGAGCGTGATGGTGATCTGGCTGTCGCTCAACGTTCCCAGTTTGACTGGCCCCGAGGACGCCTTCCGCACGCGGGTGCGGATCTTCAGCACGCTGTCGCTGTCCAGCGTGCCGTCCGTGCCATTGCCGTTGATCGAAGCATAGATCGCACCTTCCTGCGCCGCATCGCGCAGGGCAACGTAAGAGAAGAACGCCATGCCAAAATCCACCGCGCCGGAGAGCAGCAGAAGGATGGCGGTCAGGCTGAAGGCCAGTTCCACCAGGCTTTGTCCGCGCGGGGGGCGGGAGGCGTGGGGCGTTGCAATTCCTCTCATTTCCGAACCTCCGCAAGGCTAGGGCAGGCCGCCTGGTTGACGGGCTGTGTTGGAGGAGTCGAGCACGACGGAGGCGCACTGGGCCTCTGCAAAGTTGACGGTTATTCGCTCGCTGTTGTTGACCGTATAGTTCTTTTTGAAATAGACGGTCAATATCTTGTTGCCTCCCGGCGGGATGGTCACGCTGCCGGAAAAGGCATTGAATGTGGCTGGAGATGGCCCCGACTTTCCCGACCAGATTGTGGCACCACCGAGGGTCAGTTGCGTAATCCATTGATTGGCGGGGGTGCTCGAATTGTAGTAAATGACGATCGTTGAGATAGTCAACGTAATGGAGCCATTGTTGTAAATGGTCATCCTGAAATTGAAAGGCGAGGGTGGGAAGGGGCTGTGGCGCGGATCGCAAACCATGACAGGCACCACCTTGGTTGCCGTATTGGATGTGAGAGGGCTCCCATTGGCCTGAGCCGTGGCCGTGGCATGATTCGTGATCGAGCCGGCTGTGATGTCATCGGAGGTGACGATGTACCTGGCCGTACAGGCGGTCGAGCCTCCGATGGGAATGGGGCTGACCGCGCCGGAGCAATCCACGCCCGGAATCTTATCGTCGCTGACGCTGAACGGCGAGGTCAGCGGGGTGTTTCCGGTGTTCCTCAGCGTATATGTATAAGTGATGGTCTCTCCGCTCTGACTCACCACCGAGGGGTTGGCCGATTTTTCGAGGCTCAGGCGCGGCGCGTCATAGGTGATCACGGTGGCGCCGGACGACGCGGAGGTGGTGGTGCCACCCGAGGGCGTCTTGCCGCTGGCCGTGGCGCTATCGATCACCGAGCCGTTGTCAATATCGGCCTGAGTGATGGTATAAGTGCCGCTGCAGGTGAAGGAGGCACCGGGGGCAAGGCTGGCGGGCGCGCTCGAACAATCTACGGGCGAGACCTTGCTGTCGCTCACGCTGAAGGGGGAGTGGAGCGTCACGTTTCCACTGTTGGTCAGGGTGTATGTGTAAGAAACCACCGTCCCAACCGTAAGGGCCTTGGTCGGATCGGCAGCCACAGTGAGCGTGATTTGCGGGTTTTGCGCGGCGGTGACGCTCGCCGTGACCTGGTTGGAGGTCAGAGGAGAACCGTCCATGATGCCCGAGGCCGTGGCCTGGCTGGTGATCACGCCGGCATCCAGGTCGGCCTGGGTTGTGACGTAGGTGCCGCTGCAGGTGGTCGTCTGGCCGGGCATCAGCGGGTCGCTTGCGGCAGAGCAATCCACGCTGATGCGGGTATCCGTGACCGAGAGGGAACTGATGGGCGAGGAGCCCGCGTTTCTCAGGGTGTAGGTGTACACAATCGTCTGATTGATACTGTTGACCACCATCGGCGAAGTGCTGACGGAGAGGAAGAGCGGCTTGGTGATCACGGTCGCGCTGGCCTGCTGCGAGGTGAACGGATCGCCGTTCGGCTTGCGCGCCGTGGCTGTGGCTGTGTTCGTGACGGCCCCGGCCGCCACGTCTGCGCTGGTGATGGTGTAGGTGCCACTGCAAATCACGCTGGCGTTCGGCGCTATCGAGCCGCTCGGGCAACTTACATTGGCCACTTTGTTATCTGAGACGATGAACGGCGAGGAAAGACTCACGTTCCCGCTGTTCAGCAGGGTGTAAGTGTAGGTGACGACCTGACCCACATTGAGAGCCACGTTTGGAGAGGGACTCTTCGTCAACGTGATGTCTGGGAACCAGACGGCAAGCACGTCCGTTTGCACGGGACTCGAGGTGTATCCACCTGCAATGGCCGTGGCTATAGAAGTGACGCGGCCATTGTCTATGTCAGCCTGGGTGATGGTGTAGGTGCCGCTGCAGGTGATGCTTCCACCGGGGGGGATGTCGGCGCTCTGACACGTGATGCCCGTGGCCTTGTCATCTATGATTTGATAGGGCGGGGTCAGGGTGTGGCTCGTGCCGTTGGTGATGATATACGTATAAGTAATCACATCCCCTACGGCGGCATAGTAGGGCGCGTAGGGGCTGGAGGAGACCGCATTCACCGTCAGGGTGATGGTTTCGCTGGGGGACCAGCCCTGTGGAGGTGCAGGCACGTCGATCGCCACACCTGCGACCAGCGTGCGCGAACTGGTCGTGGTGATGGTCAACGGCTCGAAGGGCATGAACGGAATGATGGGAGAATATTGTGCCGTGACTTGAATGTTGATGCGCCATCCGTTTTGAGGGTTGGACGGTTTGGAGCCCTGGACGCAGGAATCGTTGCCACCGCTCAATGGGATGGGATTGCCACTGCCATCCAGACCGCCATCGTACGAGATCTGAACGTCCGACAGCGAGTTGATGAAGGCCACCCTGTTGGCTGCTGCAATGATGCCTTCGCAATCCTGATAGAATGGCGTTCCCCCTTCGTTTGTACCCGTGGCCGATCCATAGCGCGCTGCCTGGCGGGCTGCCGTGGTCACCGAGGCGTAGATGAACATCAGCCTTCCGGCCTCTATCAGGCCATACATCACCAGGAGCAGCACCGGCAGGACCAGGGCAAACTCCACCATGGTCTGTGCAGCTGTTTTCTCAGATCTGTGGATTCCGGTGAGCATACGCATCACTCCTGTTTTACTTACCGGAGAGCGACATGAGCGATCCAGTTCGGCAGGAAGAGTATGAAAAACGCGCTCAGCACGAAAAAGGGGCCATAGGGAATGAAGACCATGAGGGCCTGTTTGCCATATCTGCCGCTGAGCACCAGGGATAGAATCAGCAGGGCGCCGATCAGGCCACCCAACAGAATTCCGAGCAGGAGACCATACCAGATGGCCGGCCAGCCAAGAACGAGACCCAGGATGCCGGCCAGAATCACATCGCCGGCGCCCAGGGCCTCTTCGGCATCTACCTCCTGATTCAATTTTCTCAGACGGCGCGCCCGAAGTTTTGAGAAGAGCACGCCAAGGTAATAAAACCCCAGCATGGTGACAAAGCCTGCCAGGGCGCCCAGCAAGGCGGCGCGCACCCCATGCACCCAGGCGCCGATCCCGAAACCGAGCAGCGCGCCGGCCAGGCTGGTCGGATGAAGGATCAGGCGGTGTTCCAGATCAATGACGATCACCACGGCAAAGTAGGTCAACAGGATCATTCCGAGGGCATAGCCCATGCTGTGTGGCCTGAACCACGTATACAGGCTGACCGCCAGCATAGAGGCCTGAACGATCCAGGGCCTCGGCCCGCGGCGACGGCCGCATCTTGGACATGCCAGAAAGGCCAGATAGGCCGCGCCCTCATATTCATTGCCGCAGCCCGCGCAGGCTGGACGCGAGAAGCGACGCGTGCGCGGAAGGGTGTCGGCCAGATAGTTAATGACCCATCCCGCCACCCAGCCTGCCAGAATCGGGAGGAGAACAGTGAGATCCATTTTTTTCATTATATCCCAAAAAAATTTGCCGCATTGGGGGTGTAAGCAGATTGTAATGTGCTTGGCGAATGGCCAAAACTCTTTGGCTCATGTTCAAACTTGGTGCAATAGGGTATACTATACTGGACTCCTTCTTCTGCAGGTGAGATATGGAGTTTCCCATCGTTGACCTTTTAGATGATGAACTCAGTGAACAGTGGTTGATGAGCTACTTCCATCCCAATGGGTTGAAATGTCCGGGTTGTGGGCGTGGAACCGAGGCGGCGC
>JBBIKK010000045.1:0-23427 GCA_037445475.1 Chloroflexota bacterium | reverse complement strand
GGCTGCAGAGAAATCCACGCTACGGGAGAGGGTCAGGGTGAGGGCAATTACGCCGGAGCCGTGGTTGCCCTCGCGGCACAGCCGATCGCGATTTCGTTGTACAATCGGCTGCGTGTCAGGTTTAAGCTCCATCTTCCGTCGGCGGCGTGCGCGCGCCCGAAGGGCGCGTCAGAGGCGCGAAGGCGTTCATCGTCTGGGCGGGATGGGCTGTGGGATGGCTTTCTCGCTTCTGCTTGGGCTGGCCATCCTGTTCCTCAGCCTGACCTATGCTGAACTGACGCGTGACCTGCCCAATGTGGAGCTCGTTCCAGCCCTGCTCAACCCGCCGCAGGGCCTGCTGCTCCAGCCAACGCGTCTCTACGATCGCACCGGCCAGCATGTGCTCCTGAGCCTGGCACCGAACGACGCTCCGCGCCGCTATCTCCCTCTCAACCCCGAGGCGCCCTTCCACCTGCCCGAGTCCCTTGCGAAGGCCACGCTCGCTCTGGCCGACCCTAGCTTCTGGACTCACGGCGGGTACCTGTTGCGCGGCTGGCAACACCCCGACAGTCACCCGACCCTGGCTCAGCAACTGGCTTCCGACCTGTTGCTTTACCGCGAGCCGCCCTCGCTGCGACGCGCCGTGCGCGAGCGCATCCTGGCAGCCCAACTCACCGCCCGCTATGGACGCACTCAGATTCTGGAATGGTATCTCAACTCGGCCGATTATGGTCACTACGCTTTCGGGGCCGAGGCGGCGGCACGTCTATACCTGAATAAATCGGCCTCGGAGATCACGCCAGCCGAGGCCGCTCTTCTGGCAGCCATCAGCCAAGCGCCGGGGCTGAATCCGCGGGATGCTCCAGACCTGGCCCTGCAGCGCGCTCGCAGCACCATTGAACTCATGCACACCCTGGGCTGGATCTCAGAGGCGGAGGCACAAAACGCTCTGACCGAAACCCTGTCCATCGAGAAAGCCCGGCTCTCTCCCTCCCGCACGGACGAGGGCGAGGCGGAGGACCTCCCTCCCGCCTTCCTCCGCCTTGTCCTTCAACCCCTCGAAGCACAATTCACACGTCAGCGCATCGAACGCGGCGGCCTGACGATCCTCACCACCCTCGACTACGATCTGCAACAGGAAGTAGCCTGTGCAGTGCGGGTTCACGTTGCACGTCTGGAGGGCGCGGCCGAACCGGAGACGGCTTGTGAAACAGCTCGCCTCTTGCCCTCCGTGGTGCCCGTCAATCCCTTCCCAGACACCTCGGCCAGCGCGCTGGTGCTGGACCCCCGCTCGGGGGAGGTTCTGGCCGTTGTGGGAGAGACGTGGCGAGGCAGGGAAACTTCCCTTCTGAGCGCACATCCAGGCGGCTCGCTCTTGACGCCCTTCGTTTACCTGACAGCCTTTGCGCGCGGCTTTGGCCCCGCTTCTCTGGTCTGGGACATCCCCTCCCCGGCCAATGTGCAGAATCCCGATGGCCAATATCATGGCCCCGTGCGGATTCGCATGGCCCTGGCCAACGATTATCTTGTGCCGGCCGCAGAATTATCCGTCAAAATGGGACGCCAGGCCATCGAGCGCACCCTGGCCTCCTTCGGGCTGAGGGGGGAACAGGTAACCCTGCCCGAGGTCGCGGCCGCCTACGCGGCCCTGGCGGCCCAGGGCGTGCGCTATGGTCAGCCGACACCTTATGCCGTGTTGCGCGTGGAGGGGAGCGACCATTCGCTGTGGCTCGATTGGAGCAACCCGCAGGCTCAGCCGATCGTCACCTCACAGCTGGCTTATCTCATCAACAACATTTTGAGCGACGAAAGCGCCCGCTGGCCCAGCCTGGGCCATCCCAGTTTCCTGGAGATCGGACGCCCGGCGGCGGTGAAACTGGGGCAGACTCAAGATGGCTTCGATGTCTGGACGGTGGGATACACCCCCTCGCGGCTGGTGGCTGTGTGGTTGGGCACGCGCCAGCCCGATTCGCCTCGCCTCTCGCCGCGACTGGCGGCCGCGCTGTGGAGCGCGCTGATGCAACGGGCCTCCCGCTCCCTGCCGGCCGATGGCTGGACGATCCCGGGCGGGGTGAGCGTGCTCAACGTGTGCGATCCCTCGGGCTTGCTGCCCACCCGCGATTGTCCGGCCATCGTGAGCGAGGTATTCCTGAGCGGCAACGAGCCGCTGCATGCCGATAATTTATACCGAACCTATGCCGTGAATCGCGAGACCGGACTGCTTGCGACCATCTTCACGCCGCCGCAGTTGATCGAAGAGAGGGTCTTCATGAGAATCCCGGCCGAGGCGCAGGCCTGGGCCGAGATGGCCCGAATCCCAACTCCGCCCACCACCTACGATGCCATTCAACCGACGCCTCCCAATCCCACCGTCCACATCACCCTGCCGGCCATGTTTGCGGAGGTGAGCGGGCGAGTGCCGATTCAAGGCACGGCTGGCGGCGCGGATTTCGACCATTATCGCGTGCTGATTGGCCAAGGAATCAACCCGCGCACCTGGGTCCAGATCGGGAGCGATTCGGCCACGCCTGTCAACGAAGGGTTGCTGGCCGAATGGGATACGCAGGGCTTGAGCGGCCTCTACGCCGTGCAATTGCAGGTCGTTCGCACCGACCAACGGGTGGAGGTGGCCATGATTCAGGTAACCGTGCGCTGAGAGCGCTCTTTCCCTAGCGGCTTCCGAAGTCTACAGTGTAATAGCCCCCATAGGCGCTGTCGGCCACATAGGCATATCCCACCCCCATCTCATTGACGCCCGCGTCTAAGATCGCTTCCCGATGCTCGGCATGATTCATCCACCAGTCGAAAGCGTCCCGAGGATAGCCACCGGCATAGATCACCTCCAGCCAGCGACGGGGGGTATATCCGGCGGCGACCAGGCGCTCATAAATGCTCGAGCCATCCGAGCCCGTGTGACTGAGCAGGCTGAAACAGGCCATGTCGATGCTGTGACTCTGCGCGGCCGCCGTCAACTGCGCATTGAGACTCAGGGCGGGCCGTCCGGCCTGGGCGCGCGCCTTGTTGATCAGGGCCGCGATCTCGTTTTGATACGAGGGGCTGCCTGCATATCGGCAACTCGCGGGACCCTTGGGTTGCAAGAACGGGGTGGCCAGAGTTGGCGGGACGGGTGTGCCCACCGTGATCTTGACCCAGAACACCCTCTCCGCTCCAATGGCGAGTGGCTGGCCCTCGGCATTGCGCAGTTCGAAGTAAGCCACATAGGCGCCGTCGGAGAGCGGGGCTGTCAGTTCCAGTGAGATGTTCACGCTCTTCTGCGCTTCGGTGAGGGGGACGGGCGCGGTCGCGGGGGCGCCCATGCGATCGCCGGCCACGAACACAATCGAATATCCCACCCAGGTGCACGTGCCTGTGTTTTGGAACTGCCATGTCTTGATGAACCTGGAGCCGCGCGGGATGTTCTCGCCGTCATAAATGGTCACGTCCCGAATGAGCACGGCGCGGTCTCGGCACCCGGAGGCGGATGCTCCCGGCGGCGCAGGGGAGGACAGGGGCCCAGGCTCCGGAGCGGAGGCGGGCGTTCTTGTTGGGGGCAGCGTGGCAGTCGAAAAGAGGGGCGCGGTGGGAAGCCGCTCCGGCGTGAGGATCGAGAGGCTGCACGCCGCCAGCGCCAGGCTCATCCCCACGAGCACAAAACGAAATCTTCCCTCGCCGTGATTGGACATCGGCACATCCTCACACGCGCATCCCGAAAAAACTCAGAACATCATCATCTGTCCCTGCGCCTGTTCGACCGGGTCGCTGGCGATTTGCTCGTTGAAGGTCTCAGGCGTCAGAATCGGGACCTCGGAGAGGGCGCGCACCAGACGGTATTTCACCAGGCGATAGGCTTTCATCCGCTCTGCCAGGGATGGATCGCGTTGCTGCTTGAAGGCCAGCAGAGCCGCCCGCCCGCCGGGGATAACGAGCAGCGTGCGCTCCGCCGGGTAAGGATTGCCGGCCAGCACCTTGTCCACGCAGGCTGAAGTCAGCACGCAGAAGGCATGGACGATCTCGCCCTGCTCCTCCCACAGCAACCAGTGATCTTGAGGGCGGACGTGATAGTTCAGCCGCCTGCCGATGGTCTCCAGCATTTCGAGGGTGCGGCGCAGGTCCGCCTGGCGCGCTTCCGTCCGATCTTCAGAGCGAAGTTTCCACAGGGTGCCCTCCCTCTCGGCGTACGAGTTCAGGATGGCATAGATCAATTCCCTGGGCGGCGTGAGCAGGTCGCTGAAACGGGCACACAGCCGCTCTTCAATTTCGAGGCAGGTGCTTCGCGGGTGCTCCTGTAAATAAGAAAGAACTGCCGTTTCAACACGGTCGGCCAGGGCCTCCGAGGAGGCCTCCGGCGCGGCTTTCGCCCACACGCCGCTTTCGAGGCCCTCGCCCGGCCCATAGTGGATGAAGCGCGCATCCTTCAGCGCCGTCTCGATGAGGGCATGGGTGGCCCGCAGTGCCTGATCGAACTCCTGGCGGGCCGGCTTCAATGCCTGTGCCTCGGCGAGGGCGGCCAGCGCGGCAGCGTGGAGGTGCAAATAGCCTGCCGGCTCGCCGCGTGCGCTCAGATGCGCCTCGATGGCAGCGCGCACCGCTTCGACATCTGGAGGGGCGGCCTCATGCTTCCGTCGCTCACCGCGCTCCCACCAGACCTGGATCGGGTCGCTTTCGGTGCGCAGGGCCAGGCCCTGCAGGTCGAATCCGGCCGCGCTGGAGGCCGTGAGCACCGAGGTCAGGAAATTCGGCTCGGCCTCGGCCAGCAGACCAAAGAAGGGCGTGCCCGGCGCCAGCAATTCGAACAGATGAGTGAAGGCCGCATACAGGGCGGTGGCATTCCAGGCCCAATCGTAGCGTCGCCGTCGCAGGGCCGCCTTGTATGGCTCCACGGCCTCCCGGCCCCACAGCCAGCCGGCCCACAGAGCCGAGAGCGTCCAGAAGGCCTGATTGGGGCGCGGGATGGAACTCACCACGGCCGCAATGGGAATCTCTCTCTTGACATGGTGGGCCAGGTCTCGCAGGCGGCCCTCATAAATGCAGATTCCCCCGCTCTCGGGCGGTCCCTTGGGCCACATCACGCAGGGCACAGCGGCGGCGGTTTCGGACCACAGCCCGGGGGCACGCTCCAGCGTCAGCCAGAGATTATGCTCGCGAAATTGATTCGGGGTGGAGAGTTGTTTGGGGCGCGGCCTCTCGGCCGGATGTCCCCACAGTGTGTTGCCGGCGTCACAGGCCACGAGCAGCAGGGCCGTCAGGGCGCGGCGGCGCGGCGGGGGCAGGTTCAGGCTATCGAGGCGGTTGAAGATGGTCGTCAGAACGTAGAGCGGGCGAGGCAGGTAGTGTTGCAGGGCCTCCTCGGCATAGACGCGATCGGCATCGTCCAGAGCGGCCACGCGTTCCAGAGCGCGGGAGCGGTGCAGGCTGTCGGTGGCCGCGATGCGTTTTGCGCGTTCGATGTCTTCGGGGGTGATCAACCGTTCGCCTTTGTCCCCACAGGCCTTGCATTCATAGAGGCGAGCGTAGGGGCTCTGTTCACCCTTGCGCCACAAGAAGGCTTCCGCCGGCACCTCCTGCCCACATTGAGCACAGCGGGTGAGGTACAGCGCTTGCAGGTGCGTCTCCAGCCGCTCATCGCCCTTCTTCGAGACGGCCAGTTCGGCCAGCGCCGCTTTGAAGTCGGATGGCGGAGGCGGGCCGGCGGCCATCTCGATCAGGAAGCGCGTGATCGGGTTGTTGGCCGTGACCAGGAGGCGGTAGCCGCGGCGCGCCGCCTCCAGAGACAGACGCGGGGCGAAGCCGAATGGATCAAGCAACCAGCTGGCCGGCTGGATGTGCTGCGCCAGCCAGGCCGCCACCACGCCCTCCTCCAGCGGCGGCGTGAAGCGCGAGAGCGGGCCGGGCGAGGGCCCGCGCAGGCCGGGGATGTAAGGCAGACTCCGCATTCAAGGTTATCCTGTGAAGAGCCCTCCCGGGCCCGGGCGCGACCGGAACGGCTCAGACAGGCGGTTTCGCACGCGGCGCCAGAGGCGCGCTGCGCGGCTCCTGGGGCACGGAACGCAGGTCGATCTCGATGGCCGAGAGCAGAAATTGAATGCCGAGCAAAACGGACAGGGTCGGGAGAATCACCGTTCCGGTTGGCGCGGCAACGCCGAGGCGCGCGTATTGAATCCATTTATAACTTCCAAAGAGCAGACCGAACAGCAGGAGCGGCCCTCCGCTGAGCAGATAAACGCTGGCCATCGAGAAATCGTAGATGAAATTCTTCAGCAGCAGGCGACGCACCAGGGTGCCCAACAGCTTGAGGGGGAACTCGGCCAGGACGCGATGAATGAGCAGGCTGGAGGCCTCGCCCTGGTAGCGCGCCGGAATGGGAACGTCCCGCACGACCGCGCCGAGCAGATAGAGGTTCGCCAGCATGGAGGTCTCAAAGTAATAGCCGCGGTCGATCTGCTCCAGAGGCAGTTGGGCCAGCACGTCAGCACGGATGGCAATGAAACCATTGGTCGGGTCGAAGAGATTCCAGTAGCCGGTGGCAGCCTTGGCCAGGAAACCCAGCCCCATGTTGCCTACTCGGCGGGCGAGGGGCATCTGCCGCAGGGCGGCAAAATCGCGGAAGCGGTTGCCTTTGGTGTAATCTGCCTTCCCCTGGAGGAGGGGCAGGAGCAGATCGGGGAGGTAGTTCACGTCCATTTGACCATCGCCGTCGATCTTGACCACGATCTGGGCGCCCAATTCGAGGGCCTTGCGGAAACCGGTGATCATCGCCCCGCCCACACCCTGATTGCGTTCGTGGCGCAGAGGGACGATGCGCCGCTCGCGCCGCGCCAGGGCCACCACCCGTTCCCAGGTGCGATCCGGCGAGGCATCCACGACGACAATGATGTGCCGGAGATAGGCCGGCAAAGCGCGCAGGACGGCCGTGATCTCACGCTCGACCCGGTAGGCCGGAATGACAGCTGCAATATGATAATGGCGGAGACGCATCTGCTCGCTCTTCACAAACCAATTGTAATCCAGCGCCGCGCAGGCGGGACGGAGTTTTGGATTAGAATTACAAGGAGAAATTCGCGTCGAGACAGGAAACATGGCCGCCTCTGGAGAAGAGATTCTTATCGTCGAGAGCGATCCCGACATCAGCGATGTGATCGGCCGCCAAGCCCTGAAGCCACTGGGATACCGCGTGCGCGTGGTCGGGGATGCGGCTTCGGCCCTCAAGGAGGCGCTTCAGTTGCCGCCCGACCTGATCGTGGCCAATCTCAACCTGCCCGGCCTGAGCGGCAAGGACCTGCTGACCGCGCTTGCCTCGCAGGGCATCCAGTCCCCACTGGTGGTGGTGGCAGAGAAGGGCGAGGAACAGAGCGTGATTCAGGCTTTTCGCCTGGGGGCGGTGGACGCGCTCTTCTGGCCGGCGCGCGATGCCGAAGTCGTGCGCGTCGTCGAGCGCGCCCTGCAGCAAACGCGCGCCGCGCGCGCCCGCGCCCGCCTCAGCCAGCAGCTGGAGGCCACCAACCGCGAACTCCAGCGCCGGGTGCGTGAGCTGACCACGATCCTCGCCATCGGCAAGGCCGTGCTCTCCATCACCAACCAGCGCCTGCTGTTCGATAAGATCCTCGAGGGCGCGCTTCAGGTATCCGAAGCAGATATGGCCTGGCTCATGCTGCGGGATGAGAAGACCAGGGCGTATCTGTTGACAGCCCAGGCCAATCTGCCAAACGGCTGGGCGAGGAAACTCCATCAGCCGCTGGACGACGGCCTCAGTGCCCTGGTGGCTCTCTCCGGAGAGACGCTGAGCATTCACGGCGCGCCGCTCGAAAAGTTCAAGGTAGCCACGCTGGGCAAGTCGGCGATCGTCCTGCCGCTCAAGGTGCAAAATGAGGTGGTGGGATTGTTGATTGTCGTGCGCAAGGCCGATCGCGAGTTCGATCCGTCAAGCCAGGCCCTGCTGGAGGCGGTGGCCGACTTTGCCTCCATCTCGCTGGTCAATGCCCGCCTGTTCCACGCCCTGGAGCAGACCGCCGAGGCGGCCAAGGCTAACGAGCGGCGGCGGGTCGCGGCTCTGGAGTCGTTGCGCGAGACCATCCGCGCCGAGACGCAGGCCTCGACCTATCCCTTAGAGGCGCTGCTGGCCGGCAGTCAGGGCCCCCTGAACGAGGCGCAGGAGAAAGCGTTGAGGACCATTCAGGGTTCCTTACAGAGACTGGGACGCGCCGGCGAGAAGACCGTTCCGCCCCAACCGTCTGGCGCGAGCGACTGATGGCTGCTCCTGACCTCATTCTGCTGGCCTTCGATGAAGCGCAAGCCGCCTCTCCGGCCATGGCCTCCCTACTCCCTTTGCTGGAACACAGTCTGCGGGCGGCCGGCTACGAGAGCGGGCTGGTCCACCATCGTGGCGATCTCGAAAGGGCGCTGAGCGAATCCGCCCCGGCGCTGCTGCTCATCGGCGAACGCTTCGATGGGGAAAGCGGCCTGTCCCTCGCGGCCGCCCAGCTGGAACGCTTCCCCACCCTGCCCATCCTGCTCTTTGCCGAAGAGGGAAACCTCCGCACGCTGCAAGCCGCCTGGGCCGCCGGCTTGAGCGGCTGCCTGTACCCGCCTCTCCAGGTGAACGAGGTGCTGCAGGCTGTGGAGCACAGCCTGAGGCGCGCCCGCGGCCTTGGAGACTGGCTGCGCCGCGAGATCAAGCGCACCACCTCCTCCCTCGAGCAACGCGCGGCCCTTTCTGAAATGGAAAAAAAGCGGCTGGAGACCATCCTAGCCAGCCTGGGCGAGGCCGTGATCGTGCTGGATGCACAGCAGAACATTGTGCTGCTCAACGAGGCGGCGCGCCGCCTCTTCGGCCTGGGGGAGGCGGACCTGACGGGCCGGCCGGCCGCGGCGGTCCTCTCACACCCCGAACTGCGCGCGCTGTTGGAAAAAGCAGAGGATCAACCCGTTCGATATTACGAGCTTCCTCTCGAGGATGGCCGCGTCTTCCACGCTCAACGCACCCCCATCTCAGGAGTCGGTTGCGCCATCACGCTGCAAGACATCACGCATCTCAAACAACTCGATCAGATGAAGAACGACCTGGTCAATGCCGTCTCGCACGATCTGCGCTCGCCTCTCACGGCCATACTGGGTTATGCAGAGTTGATCGAGCGCGCCGCGCCGCTCACCGCCCAGCAGCAGGAATTCATGCAGCGCCTGCGCAGCGGGGTCCAGCACACGGCCGCGCTGATCGACCATCTGCTGGACCTGAGGCGTCTGGAGGCCGGTCTGGACACCTACCGCGAGCTCGTCCATCTCGACCGCCTTGTGCTTTCTTCGGTGAGTCTGCTGGAATCCATCATTCGGGAAAAGGGCCTGCGCGTGCACCAGGAGATCGAGCCCGATCTCCCGCCCCTGCACGCCAATCCCTTCCGCATTCAGCAGGTGGTGGATAACCTGATCGACAACGCCGTCAAGTACACGCCTCCCCAGGGAGAGATCTCCATTCGCCTGCGGGCCAGAGAGGAGCAACTCATCTTACAAATCACGAACAGCGGCACGCCCATCCCGGCCGAGGAGCAGGCACACATCTTCGACAAATACTATCGCGCCCGCAACACAGACAAGAGCGTGGCGGGAAGAGGTCTGGGCCTGGCCATTGTCAAATCCATTGTAGAGGGCTACCACGGACGGGTATGGGTGGAATCGGCCCCCGGCTCGGCCACCTCTTTTATTGTGCTCCTGCCGGCCTCCAGGGACAAGCCGCCCTCTCGTTAAAAAGAGCCACCGCCGTTGTTTTCGGCGGTGGCCTTCGCCAAAGGAGGAGACAGTGAGGAGCAGCTTGGAGGTGTCTTTCTCCCGTCTCGCTTTTGAATCATATCCGACATCCGTGAAACAGGGCATGACCGAATGTCATGCCCTGTTAGTAACAATATTCACAAATATTCCCGAACCTGGGGGCAGCTGACGGCCTGTGCGGCCGCGGTCCGCCTGTCACCACTCCCTCACCCCCGGCGCGAGGCGGAAAAATGCCCATTTCAGCAAAGCAATTCGCCTCCAGGCACAGTCCCCTCTCCAAGGAAACCAGGGCAGGCGGTTACCCAAAAACGACAAGTTTTTCTGGACTTTGGGGATGGGGTGAGGGCGGCAGGCCGTTGTCGGAATCACATTTTTGCCTCTGCACCCCAGCGCACCATGCGCAGGCGCGCGCACATATCGCGCAACTGAATGAAGGAGATGGGCTTGATCAGCACGATGTCGGCCGCCTCGCGGTAGACCTCGCCCAACAGGGCGTCGGCCGTGGCGACGATGACGATGGTGTCCTTCAAGACGCCGTCGGCACGGATCTGCGTCAGCAGGGTGGGGCCGTCGACGTGCGGCAGGTGCAGGTCAAGGATGACGATGTGAGGCACCACCTCCTTGATGCGGCGCTGCGCCACGGCTCCGTCGTGGATGACATGCGCCTCGTAGCCGGCAGAGCGGAGCGCCTCGGCAAAGACAAGGGCCAGGTCGGCATCATCTTCAATAATCAGAGCAGTCGGGGTCATGGCATATCTCCTCACATCTCCATCGGTCAGGGGTAGGGTGATCGTGAACGTGCTGCCGCGTCCGGGCAGGCTTTGCACCTGGACTTCGCCTTGCATCAAGTGTACCAGTTGTTTGACGATCGAGAGGCCCAGGCCGACGCCGCGCTGCTCGCGGGTGGTGGTGGAGTCGACGCGGTGGAAGGCGTCGAAGATGTGCTCGATCTCCTCGGGCGGGATGCCGCGCCCGCTATCCCGGACCTCCAGGCCCCAGTGCTCGGCATCGGGCAGGAACAGGCGCACGTGGATGCTGCCCGAATCGGTGAACTTGATGGCATTGTTCACCAGGTTCATCAGGATCTGCAACAGGCGCTGTGGGTCGCCGCGCAGCACGACCGGCAGGCGGGCGTCCAGTTCGGTCGTCAGGCTCAGGCCCTTCTCGGTCACGATCGGGTTCATCACATCCTGGACGTTCTTGAGCAGTTCGGCCGGCTTGAAGGCCTCGGAGACGATCTTCAGTTTGCCGGCCTCGATCTGCGCCTGGTCGAGCAGGTCGCCGACCATGGCCAGCATGTGACGCGTGTTGAGCAGGATGCGTTCGGAGGCGGTGGCCTGCTTCTCGGTCACCGGGCCGTAGACGCCCTCGCGCAGCATCTCCGCCAACCCCATGATGGCGCTGAGCGGGGTGCGCAGTTCGTGCGAGACGATGGCGATGAAGGTGCTCTTCATGCGCTCCAGTTCGGCCTCGTGGGTCACATCGCGGAAGACGAGCACCGCGCCGATGTCCTCGTCCTCGGAGATGCGCACCGAAGCGGCGCTGACCGAGAGGGTGCGCTTCCCCCAAGTGACGCGAAAGGCGCCCGGCTGGGTGCGGCTCTCGAAGGCGCTGCGCAGCAGGCCCTGCTCGCGCTCGGAGAGGGCCGGGGTTTGCAGCAGCTCGGCCAGGGTTTTGTTCACCATCTGCTCGACCGGCATCTCGAGCAGGTTCGCCGCGGCCGCGTTGGCAAGCGTGATCACCTGGTCCTTGTCGAAGACGAGCACCCCATCGGCGATGGAGGTCAGGATCGCCTGGCGGCGGCCGGCCTCGGCGCGCTCGCGGCCGAGCGCCTCGGCCAGAGCCTGCGTGCGCTCGACCACCAGTTTATCGAGGTTGGCATTGATGAAGCGCAGTTCCCGCAGCGTCTGCTCCAGGCTGCGCGAGGCCACCCAGGCGACCAGGGCGAGCAGTAAGAAGCCGATCATGGCAGGCACGTTTGGAACTACGGAGGCCAGCGCCGCCAGCAAGAGGACGATGCCGCTGCTGATGGCCGCGAAGATGAAGCCCGCTGCCGGGAATAGAATCAGGCTGGACATGACGATCGGAAAGGTGAAGACGAACAGCGAGCGGCCATTGGCCACCTCTGCCGGGATGTCGCTGTAAGAAAGCGCGATGGTTGTCCACAGCAGAAAAGTGAAGGCCGCCCAGCGCCCGGAACGGCGGTTAATCACATAGATTATTAAAGCACCACCCATGAAGGCAGCGGCCGTGGGCAGGATGTACAACATGCCCGGGCGGCTGAACATCTCCCTGGAAAACAGGAACACTCCCAGCATGGTCAGCACAGCCAGGAATCCAGAAACGAACGTGCCGGCCAGGAGGATGTTGAGCAGGCGGCGGCGGCGGGCGTCTTCGGGGTCGGGAAGCGGGATGTTCAGGAGAGCATCGAAGAACTTTTGCATGGCGTCATCCTTTCTCTGAAAGCAACAGAGCGCTCAAGACGGCCGAGCGCACGACCAGTTCGGGAGTGTACAGGCCCTTGCCAATCCAGAGCGGCGGGTAGGGCGGCTCGCCGTGCTCCTGCAGCCAGGCGGCGGCCCGCTTTATAGCTGCTGCGGGCGCGCTGCCGCCGTGCCGCCGCCAGATCGCCAGCGCCTGAAGGCAGTAGGCGGTCTCCTCCGCAGTAGATGTACCATAAAAACCCCATGACCCATCAGTCTTCTGTGTTCCAAGTATCCAATCTACCGCCTCTTGGCATATATTATTGTCATCATAATGGCAGGCCAGAATCACGGCATGCGCAGTAGCATAGTACGGCGAAGCGTGCCATTTGTCGGACCAGTATTTGTCCCCTTGACGCATCTGGTGCAAGAAAGCAAGCACCTTTCGTACTGTGGGATGGTCTTTTTCAAATCCTGCCCGCCAGAATGCACCCAGCACATGCACATTAGTACTGATGGACGGGTCAGCCTCCAGGGCATAGCAACGGAAATGATGCTCTTCCTCATAATTAAGCACGGCTTCGATATCAGGCTCGCGACCATAGAATTTGAGCACTTCGAAAACCAAACCAGTGTCATCTCCATCTTTCAATGTACTGCTGCTGGCTATGCCAATTCCGACCCCTGGCGTCCAGGCCCGTTGGAGTATATCTAAGTACGGCTCATACAATGTCTGCAGGGTTTTATCGATTTCAGCAAACAAGTGCAAATTCCATAGCGTCCAGCCAATTTCGAACACATCAATTGGAGAAAAATCTGGTGCACCACCGCGAGGATCGACAACATTGTGCAAATAAGCAAGAGCCCTTTGGTCTCCCGATCTAGCATTGAAAGCAAAGTAGGCCGTAGCCGATGGGCTGCAGCCCACCGAGCCGTTCGCCTCCTGCAGGTTTTCGATATCCAGGATGTGCCGGCCGTCCTGGCCGGCCATCTCGGCCGAGAAGGCCGAGGAGATGTAGCGGTTTATCTTTCGGCCGTCCAGCCTGGCCATCTTGGCTGCCCGCAGTCTGCTCAGTTGTCCCAGGATGCGCTCGCTCTGGCGTTTGATGAGCCCTAGTTCTTCGGCCTCGGCCACCAGGGTGGGGACGATCAGTTCGAAGCCGACCGTGGCGTTGCCGGATGAGCGCAGTCTTCGAGTGGCGTTCTCGGTAATGGATTCCAAAGCCAGGCGGCCGCGTTCGATCTGGGCGCGGGCGCGGCCGTGGCGCGCCAGGGCGATCATGGCGGCCAGGGTGCTGATCAGGCGGTCGTGGTAGTGGTAGGGCTGCGCCGCGCCCCACGAGCCATCGGGCAGTTGATGCTCGCACAGCCAGTCCAGGGCGCGCAGGCTGAGTTCGGGGGCTATCTCACCCAGACGCGCCACCCAGGCCGTATCGTAGGCCACGGCCGACATCCTGCTCTGACCAACCTGCTGGAGCAACTCGCTCAGGCGTGGATCCATAGGGGTCCTCTCCTCCAGGGATGATGGGATGGATGTTTCGGGAATGACGGAGGCCATCGGGTCCTGCCTCATGCGGCCTGTTTGCGGCTGGCGGCCAGGAGCATGTCCATGGCTTGAAGGTATTCTCTCCAGCCGGGGTAGAGGGCGAAATCCTGCGCCTCGAAGGGCTCATCGGGGTAGAGCGTCTTCACCCGCAGGAAGTTGTACAGGGCGCGCTGCTCGCGGCTGGCCTGGGGCATCTCGGCCAGGGCCTTCTCGTAGCGGTAGTGCCGCCGGCCGGCCTCGACCCGCGAGGCCAGCGCCTCGATCCTGCGATCCGCGTTCGCAGCGTCCGCCCCGCACTGCTCATCCAGGAAGCGGCACAGGCGCGCGCATTCCGGAAGCGGATGCTCGGTCAGCTGATCGTAGGCGATGAAAATCTTGCGGCGGCTATCGCGGGTGAAGGCCAGGATGTTGAGCATGTTGTATTGCCAGTAAATCAGGCCGGCGGAGAAGGGCAGATTATCCGTCTCGAGGTCTTCGGTGCGGGCAGCGGAGAGGATGGCCTCGGCAGGGTGGCGCACCGTAATGACATAGACGGGGTCGCCCCAAAAGTTCACCCAGAAAGGCAGCGTCAGCGGCAGGCGGGCGTCTTTCCAGACCCAGGCCGGGGCCTGCTGCCGGGCGGCTTGCCGATCCATGTTCTGGAGCAAAGCCAGGGCCTGCTGCCTGTACTTCGGATCGGAGGCTTTCCCGGCCATCTGAGCGACAGGGAGCGGCACTCGATCGTTATGGTCGAGCAGTTCATCGTTGAGTTGCTGGAGCGGGATATATTCCATGTAGCCGTATCCCCGCGGGTCGCCCGGCTCCGAGCTCCAGAGTTCCTCGGCGCGGCCGGCATAGGCGCCCCACACACGCACCAGTTCGGCGGCGAGCGAGGTGCCGCTGCGCAACATGCCCAGGATGATGATGCGGTTCAGCATTTGCAATTTCCCGATGCAAGGTTGGTGCAGAGCGGGGAGGCACTGGAGTCTCTAGGGCGTGCCTGGCCTGTTCTCGAGTATGTGGGGGGACCTGGATCTAGTTCCGCCCTGCTGGCAAAGTTCCGGGGATCAATGGAAAGGGGCTAGCGGCTACAGTATACCCTCAATGGGCGATCGTGGGGATGGCATAAATCTTGCAGTTTTGTTAGGGCTTCCGGCCCGCCGAAAAGAGCGCGAAAATGCCATGGGGCAGGCAGAGGCTGCCTCCTTTCCCCTCTCCCTTTCCCCCTTATCCCCCTTCCCCCCTGCCCATCCAGCGCGCCGCGCGCCGCCCGATCTCCACCGCGAAGTTCGTGCCGCGGTCCCACGGATACACCTGGCTCATCGAAGCGAAACACAGCCCCGCGATGGGCGTTTGAATGGCAGGAATGTTCTTTGAATGATTCACAAGCGGCACGGGCTGTGCGTAGTTGGTCTTATGCACCCAGACCTTCTTCACCCAGTGGCGCGAAAATTCAGGGTTGAACTTTTTGAACGCGGGGATGAATCTTTCCAGCAGTTCCTCGTCGCTCAACGAAAAATATTCGTGTCCTGCTTCCAGATAATCGCCCGCGTACACGATGTGCTCGCCGCCGAATTTTTCGGGCGGGATGAAGTTGGTGTGCTCCACCAACGCCAGGAACGGATAGCCCGCCTCCTTCGGCAGGTTGAACCAGTAATAGCCTTCAGGCGATAATTGATGTTTCAACGCCAGCGTCATCACCACCGCGCCCATGGACTTCAACTCCAGCAGATTGTTCAAATAAGACTCGGGCAATTGCGGGCACAGGCGCGCCATGGCCTGCGGCGAGACGGTGACCAGGACCTGATCATAGACCTCGGCCGGCGGCGCCGCAACCCTCAGACCGCCGGCCGGCTGCGGCTCGATGGAGTTCACCCTCGTCCCCAGGTGAATCCGGACTCCCATCCCGCGCAGGCGCTCCGCCAGCCGGTCAGCAAAACACTGAAAGCCGCCCTCGAACGTGCCCAGGCGCGTCGTGCGCGCTTTGAGGCGCGCCCACATCCAGGCCATGTTGACCTCTTTATAATAAGGACCAAACTTTCCGACCAGCAGCGGCTGCCACATCGTTTCATAGACCGAGGCCCCGGCCCAGCGGCGCATCCACGCCTCGGCCGTGTAGCCCTCCAGCGCCTGCCAGTTGTTGCTCAGACGCAGGAAGAGCCCCACCAGCCCAAAGCGCAGTTTGTTGAGCCCGAAGCCCAGGCCGGGGAAGAGCAGCGCCCTGGGGATCGAGTCAAAAGGATACCACTTCCCCCGATGCAGGAGCACCGTGTAGGGACGGCGGAAAATGACCTGATCTTCCCAGCCCAGTTCGCGAATCAAACCGAGCACATGCCGATCGCTGGCAAACCAGTGATGGTAGAACTTCTCCACCGACCATTCCCAATGGGGCTCCTTGAAACCGCTGGCCAGCCCGCCGACGAAATCGGCCGCCTCGTACAGGCTCACCTCGTGCCCGGCCAGGCGCAGATCGTAGGCCGCGGCCAGGCCGCCGAACCCGGCCCCGATGATCGCGATTCTCATCTCTCTCCCTCGGCCCTCAACGTCTCCGACCAGCGCACGCCCTCGCGCGCCAGGAAGCACGCCCCCAGCAGGGTGATGGGCAACCAGAGCGCCACGTGCAACACCAACGTATAGGCGGCTGCCGTCGGCTGCGCCACCCCGTAGGCTGTGAGCACCGCCATGCCCGGCGCGTCGAACGTGCCGATGTAGCCCGGCGCGGAGGGAAGCGTCGTCGCCAGATTGACAATGCCGTTCATCAACATCAGAGCAAAGAACGAGACGCGGAAATCGAAAGCGTGCATCACAAACCAGTACTTGCCCGTTTCCAACAGCCAGATGAGGAGCGAGGTGAGAAAGATCATCAACACATGAACGGGCGAGCGCAGAGCAGCCAGGCCATCCAGGAACCTGTCCATCCAGCGCCTGACCGTTGCTCGAAAACGCATGGGCAGGAAGCCCTCCACGAGCCGCGCCCCGACCCGAAACGTGTGCTCCGGGAACATGGCCAGCATCAGAAAGAGCAGCAGCGCGCCGAAGAATACCCCGCTGCCCACCACGGCCACCTGCTGGATACTGCCCACGAACCCCGATTCCCCCCTCAGCCCTGCCAGCTCGGGCAGGTTGAGGAACACAAAGGCCAGCATCACCACGCCATCGAAAATGCGTTCCACAATAATAGTAGCCAGCGAGGCCGAAACAGGCACGCCCTCCCGGCGCTTCAAGACCACAGCTCGCAGCACCTCGCCGGCCCGCGCCGGATAGATGTTGTTCCCCATGTAACCGATGGTGGTGATGGGGAACATTTCAGCGGTGGGCACGGCCTTGATCGGCCTGAGCAGGTAATGCCATCGCCACGCCCGCACCCACACCCCGACAAAATAAACGGCCATGCCGGGCAGAAGCCATCCATAGTTTGCCTTTTGTACTGCACCCCAGAACTCGTCCAGGCGCAGGCCGCGCAGGGCCAGCCAGAGAAACCCCATGCTGATCAAGATTCCCAGCCAGAAGGACCATCTTTTCATAGGCTGCCATTGTATCACGGGCAAGCACCACCATCATCCTGCGCCTCCCTCGCGGCAACTGCCGGCCCGTGTGTGGCGCTTTCGCCCAGCAAATCAAGTTGCAGGCTGCTTCTACGAAGTCGGCCTGCGCCGACTCCCTGCCCATCGTCCGCCCCTCCGCCTCTCAGATTCCGTAGCGCGGAATTTATCCCGCAACCCAAACGCGACGCCCATCCCCTACGGGGACGATGTGTCACGGTGTAGAATCTTTACGCCTGTCATAGATCTCAAGAGTGCTCTGTTGCAAACATGGCGCTGCGAGCGAAGCGTCCCTTCGGGAGACTGCTTCGGGCGCATGGGCGCCCTCGCAGTGACAGCCTGTCAGGGTGATTGCAACAAAGCATCTCAAGAGCAATACTATAGGGCCATGCGGCAACCACAGAGGAGGTCATTGCCGCGAAAGGGTAATTACCCGCCCGGCTCGGGCGGACTGCCCTTCCAGGGGGCTGCGCGCAGGTCCTTCCTCGGGTCATGAAGAGTCGGCTGAACCCGACCGCTTGTGCCGGCCCGCAAGGCTTCCGGGTACGAGGCAGGGCGCTTGCCCCCGTCAGGGGGTTAGCCCGCCGACGAGATACAAGCAAGGAAACCGGGGTGGGCAGTTACGCGAAAGGGCATCATCGCTGCTATAATCGAGCGCGGCTATTCCAGCCGAGCTGGCAGTAACCCCGTCATGGACCTCAACGCTCTCGCTCCCGATTTCGCTCTGCCCGATCTGCAGGGGCAGGTGCATCGCCTGCGCGCCTACCGCGGGCGCATCGTGATTCTCAACTTCTGGTCATGCGAATGCCCGCACTCCAGGAGGGCCGATGAGCAGGTGCTGTCCCTGATCAGAAGGTGGGACAGAGAAGCGATTCTGCTGCCGATCGCCTCCAATCGCAACGAGACGCTCGAGGCGCTGAGGCGGGCCGCCAAAGAGCGCGGCCTGCCCCTCGTTCTGAGAGATGCGGAGCAGGCGGTCGCCGATCTCTACGCCGCCCAGACCACCCCTCACGTCTTCGTGATCGACCGACGGGGTCTCCTGCGCTATCGCGGCGCGGTGGATGACGTCACCCTTCGTCAACGAATCCCGACCCGCTTCTTCCTGGACGAGGTGGTGGGCGCCCTGCTCGAGGGGCATCCGCCGCCCCTGACGGAGACCCCCACCTACGGCTGTGCCATCGTGCGCGCCATGTGAAACGTGCTAGAATTATCCCATGATCCCGCTGTCGGCCCGCGTGGCATTTCTGCGCCACATTCATCTCTTCCATGACCTGAACGAGGAACAACTGAGCCTCGTGGCCGAAAGGCTTTCTGAGCAGGCCTGTGCGGCGGGGACGCAGGTCTTTGCCGAGAACAGCAAGGCCGATACCTTCTACCTGATATACAGGGGACGGGTGCGCGTCACGCGTCGCCGTCGGGGGGAGGAGGAGGCCCTGGCCACTCTGGTCAGCGGAGATTATTTTGGCGAGGAGGGCCTGTTCACCGAGAAGCGGCGCTCGGCCACCGTCCAGGCGCTCGAGGAGACGCTCCTGTTCGCTCTGCCGCGCTCCGTCTTTCGCGAACTGCTCAAGACCTTCCCCAAACTGCGGCCCTACTTCGAGGTCTCGATCCAGAGTCGCCGCCTGGCACGTCAGCGGCGCTTCAAATGGCTGCGGAAAGACGAGGTGGTCTATTTTCTGGCCCGCAAGCACTACGTGGTGCTGATCGACAGCCTCGTCCTGCCCGTGCTCCTCGCCCTCGGCGCGCTGGGCGCGGCCGGCTGGGGCGTGGGAGTGCATTCCTGGGTGGCCGCCATCGGGGGCACGCTGCTCTTCTGGGGCATGGTGGGCTGGGGCATCTGGCGCGCCATAGACTGGGGCAACGACTATTACATCGTCACCAATCAGCGCGTCGTGTGGCTGGAGAAAGTGGTGCTGCTCTACGATAGCCGGCACGAGGCCCCCTTGACCACCGTGCTCTCGGTGGGCGTGGAAACCGACTTCAGCGGGCGGCTGTTGGATTATGGCAACGTGGTGGTGCACACCTACGTTGGCAAAATTCCTTTCAATCACGTGGTGCATCCCCATCAGGCCGCGCACATGGTGGAGGAATACTGGCACCGCAGCCGGCAGTCTGTGTCTGCTGCCGAAAAGGAGGCCATGCGCAATGTATTGCGCCGCAAGATGGGCCTGACTGAGAAGATCGCGGCGAGCCGCGCCGGCGACGAGGCCGCGCCGGCCCCTGTCCCCAGCATCTACAAGCCCGGCCTGTTGAAAGTCCTCGCCGCCCGGCTGTTCCAAGACTCGCGCTTCCTGCGGGTGCGCTTCGAGGTCGGCGGGACGATCACGTACCGCAAGCACCCCCTTGTCCTGATCAAGAAGGCCTGGCTGCCGGCAACGGCGGCCCTGCTCTTCCTAGCGGGCATGCTTGTGCGCGCCCTCGATTTCTTCTGGCGCAGCGGCAGGTCGGGGGTGGACATCGTCCTGCTCCTGATGTTCCTGGCGTTTTTCTACCCGCTGTGGCGGCTGATCTACGAGTACCTGGACTGGAGCAACGATATCTTCCAGGTGACGGAGGATCAAATCATCGACATCGACAAGAAACCCTTCGGCACGGAGGAGCGTCGCGCCGCTCCGCTGGAGAACATCCTGAGCACAGAGTACAGGCGCCTCGGTTTGCTCGGCTATCTCTTCAATTACGGCACGGTCTACATCACCGTCGGCGGATCGAAACTGGCCTTCGAGGATGTGCGGGACCCCGCCACCGTCCAGCAGGACATCGACAACCGCCGGCTGGCGCGCAAAGCGCGGCAGGAGGCCGGCCGCGCCGCTGCCGAACGCGAACGCATCGCCGATTGGTTTGCCAGTTACCATGAGAACATCGGCGAGATCGAGAAAGAACTGGAGCAATTCAAAGAGGAAAGTGAGTAAGAATTTTCAACGCCATGGGATTGAGAACCATTGTCACCCTTCCGCAGCCTGTGCTGCGGCGCAAAGCGCGACCGGTCACCGCCTTTGATAAGAACTTACAGACCCTGATCGAGGACATGATCGAGACCATGCGCGCCGCGCCCGGCGTGGGGCTGGCCGCCCCGCAGGTGGGCGTCTCGCAGCGCGTCATTGTCGTGGAGTACGCCGAGCCACCCGAGGAGGACTCGGCCGAGGCCACCAGGCCCAGACTCTATGTCGTGGTCAACCCCGAAATCATCAGGACCTCAGCGGAGACCGAGTGGGGCGTCGAGGGCTGTCTCTCCATCCCCGGCCTGGTGGGCGAAGTAGAGCGCCACGTCAGCGTTCATATCCGCGGCCTGAATCGTCATGGGCAGCCGATGCGGCTCAAGGCACATGGCTGGCTGGCGCGCATCTTCCAGCACGAGATCGACCATCTCAACGGCGTCCTCTTCCCTGACCGCGCCAGCCGCGTCTGGAAGCCGGAAGTCGAAGAACAGAGAGAGGCGGTCTAGCGTGGAGGCGCGGCCGGGAGCACCCTCGCCGTGAGGGAAACATGCATCTCCAGCATCTTTCCCTGACCCATTTTCGCAGTTTCGCCCGCCTGGATGTGGAGTTCCCGCGCGGGCTCATCTTGCTGCTTGGGGATAATGCCCAGGGCAAGACCAGCCTCCTGGAGGCAATTTATTTTCTGGCCTCCTTCACTTCCTTTCAGGCCGCTTCGGAGCGCCAGTTGATCAATTTTCACGAGGCGAGGAACCCATTGGCCGTGGCGCGCCTGGTGGCGGAATACGAACGCAGCCGGAGAAAACACCGCCTCGAAGTGCGCCTCATCCTCGAGCCCAGCGGCATCAACGGTCAGCGCCTGCGCAAAGAGGTGTTGCTGGATGGGGTCAAGAGAGCAGTGCAGGAAAGCATCGGACATTTCAATGCCGTGATCTTCCTGCCGCAGATGGCGCAGATCATCGAGGGCGGCCCGGAGGAACGCCGCCGCTACCTCAATGCCGCCCTGGCGCAGGCCATCCCGGCCTACGCCGGCGTGTTGAGCGACTATAACCAGGCCCTCTCGCAGCGCAACGCCCTGCTCAAGGCGCTGAGCGAGGGCATGGGAGATGCCGCCTCGCTCGAGGTCTGGGATGAGACCCTGGCGCGCCTGGGGGCGCAGATCATTCACTGGCGCATCGAGGCCATCCAGCAGATGGAACGACTGGCGGCGCGCGTGCACCATCAACTGACCCACGGCCGGGAAGTGCTGCGCCTGAACTACGAGCCGGCCTATGACCCCCTGCCCGTGCCCGCCGGACAACTGCGCCTCAAGTTGACGACCGAGGCCGATCGCTCGGCTCTGCGGCTGGAGGACATTCAGGCCGGCTTCCGGGCACGTCTGAGCCAGATGCACGGCGAGGAGATCGCGCGCGGCGCCACGACCATTGGCCCCCACCGCGACGAACTGCGCTTCCTCGCCAACGGCCTCGATCTCGGCGACTATGGCTCGCGCGGACAGGTGCGCACAACATTGCTCTCGCTCAAACTGGCAGAAGTCAACTGGATGAAAGAACGCAGCGGCGAGTGGCCGGTGGTGCTGCTGGACGAGGTAATGGCCGAACTCGACTTACAGCGCCGCGCCGATCTGTTGGGCTATCTCGGAGAGAGCGAACAGGTTCTGATCACAGCCACGGATGTAAAAATGTTCACACCCGAATTCGTACAAAGGTCAGAACTCTGGAAGGTGCAAGATGGAAACATCCACAAATCGTAGCGCGGGATTCATCCCGCAGCCAGCCTTGCCTGTCATTACGAGGGCGTTCTTCCTGAAGCAATCTCCTGGCAAGCCGGGAGACGGCTTCGTGCCTCGCCGTGACATTGGCAAAAGATTTGCGCGTTCCATGTAAATGTTGCCGAGCAACACCATAAATCAAGGAGCGACCATGCCTGTCAAACATGCTGACGAGGTGGAAGTCCGAGAGGTGCTGAACGCCAGAGAAACGACGATGCGGGTTTTGATCTCCTCCAAAGAAGGCCCGAACTTCGCCATGCGCAAGTTCGTGATGCAGAAGGGCGGAGGCATGCCGCGCCACACCAACACGGTGGAACACGAACAGTACGTGCTGCGCGGCCGCGCCCGCATCGGCATCGGCGAGGAGATATACGAGGTTCAGGCCGGGGATGTGATCTTCATCCCCGAAGGGGCGGTGCACTTTTACCAGAACATCGGCGAGGAGCCGTTCGAATTCCTGTGCATCATCCCCAACAAGGAGGACAGGATCACGATCGTAGAGGAGGCCCGTTGCTGATTCTCCGGCCCAACGCCAGCGCGTGTTTTGCCCGAATGCCATTGCGAATACTATGCCGATGTTATTGCGAGAGCCGCGCCGCGGGTCGCAGCCACCTCCTCCCTGACAAAGGAGACCGCCACGCTGCGCTCGCGGCGGCATCGCATGGCAGCTCGTTGCATCACCAGTGGATCCACTGCCCGCCCACTTTACCCAGGGGAGGGGCGGGCAGTCACAACAAATAGCCGAAAGAGAGGCACGCGATGAGAATCGTACGCTACCAACTAGAAAAAGGGGAACCAAAGTACGGCTGGCTTCTGGAGGATAAAATCGGCGAGATCGAGGGGGATCCGTTTGGGACCTACCGCCGCCGCGAAGCCAGGACGCCTCTGGAGAAGGTCAAACTGCTCGCCCCCTGCCGGCCGAGCAAGATCCTATGCGTCGGCAGGAACTATGTGGAGCACGCTAAAGAGTTGGGCAACGAAGTGCCGAAGATTCCGCTGATCTTCCTGAAGCCCCCCTCGGCCATCCTCAACCCGGGCGAGACGATCATCCTGCCCCCCCAATCGAAGCAGGTCGAACACGAAGCCGAACTGGTGGTGGTGATCGGCAAACGCGGGCGGAACGTTGCCGCCGAGGAGGCGAGGAGCATCGTCTTCGGCTACACCATTGGCAACGACGTCACGGCGCGAGACCTGCAGCGCATCGATGACCAGTGGACGCGCGCCAAGGGCTTCGACACCTTTTGCCCCTTCGGCCCGTGGATTGATACAGAATTCGACATCGCCGACGCGCTGATCACCTGCAAGGTCAACGGGCAGGTGCGTCAGATGGCCTCGACGCGCGATATGGTCTTCAGCGTCCCGGCCCTGATCGCCTACATCTCCTCGGTGATGACACTGGAGCCGGGTGATCTGATCTTCACCGGCACCCCCTCCGGGGTCGGGCCCTTGCGGGATGGGGATGAGGTGGTGGTGGAGATCGAGGGGTTGGGCGAACTCA
>JBBIKK010000044.1:0-24391 GCA_037445475.1 Chloroflexota bacterium | reverse complement strand
GGTTGTTGAGAAGTGGGAGGGTCTCCCCAACATGACCCGCTAGAACCACATAAGGAGAAACCATGGCAAAGAAAGTCAAAGCAGTTGTTCGCCTTCAGTTGGAGGCCGGCAAGGCCAACCCGGCGCCGCCGGTCGGCCCGGCCCTGGCCGGGCATGGCATCAACATCATGCAATTCTGCAAGGAGTACAACGCCCGCACCTCCAACCGGCAGGGCGAGGTCATTCCAGCAGAGATCACCGTCTATAGCGATGGGACGTTCACCTTCGTGCTGAAGACTCCACCGGCCGCCGTGCTGTTGCGAAAAGCAGCCGGCGTAGAGAAGGGCTCCGGCACACCCAACAAGGAAAAGGTGGGCCGGGTAACGCGCAAGCAACTGCGCGAGATTGCCGAACTGAAGATGAAGGATTTGAACGCCATTGACCTGGAGGGCGCGATGAAGCAGATCGAAGGCACAGCGCGCTCGATGGGAATCCTGATCGTAGATTAGTGGGAGGGCTGACGGCCCGTTTGGACCACGGAGGATGATATGCCTAAACAAGGAAAGAAATATACCGCCGCTCTCGCCAAGGTGGATCGCGAGAGGCAATACACTCCCCAGGAAGCCATGGCGCTGGTCAAAGAGACGGCTTATACCCAGTTCGATGCCAGTGTGGAGGTGCATCTGCGCACCAGCCTCGACCCGCGCCAGGCCGATCAACAGGTGCGCGATGTGGTCGTCCTGCCTCATGGACTGGGCAAGAGCGTGCGCGTCCTGGTGTTCGCGGCGGGGGATGGCGCGGCGGCGGCGCGCGCCGCCGGAGCCGACCTCGTGGCCGATGACGACGAGACCCTGAAGAAGATCGAAGGCGGCCTGACCGACTTCGACGTGGCCATGGCCACGCCCGACATGATGGGAAAGGTCGGCCGCCTGGGGCGGGTGCTTGGCCCGCGCGGGTTGATGCCGAACCCCAAGGCCGGCACCGTGGTGCCACCACAGGATATCGAACGCGCCGTGCGGGAGGCCAAGGCCGGCCGCGTGGAGTTCCGCCTGGATAAGACCGGCAACATTCACGTTGTGATCGGCAAGGCTTCTTTCGAGACAAAGCGGTTGTACGAGAACTTCGCCGCGCTGATGGAGGCCATCAACAAGGCGCGTCCAGCCGGCGCGAAAGGCAATTACATTAAACGCATCGTGGTCAATGCCACCATGGGGCCGGGCATTCGGATCGACCCCAGCGCGGCGCTTTCTATGGAGGTTGCCGAGTAGGAATACTCGTTGACCAGGCAATGCCACTTCGCCCATGACGGCAGGCGTCCTCTGCCGAGGACTCAATTCTCCTGCCCAGGTGAGGACTGAGAAACAGTTCGGCTCAAGAGCGTTGAGCCTGCACGGAGGCTGTGAAAAGTCTTTGCCGGGAAGTGGCAAAGACTTTTTGATGAAAGGAGGTGAGTATCCGTTGGCCATTACAAAAGAGCGCAAGCAAGAAATGCTGGCGGAGTACCGCGCCTGGATCGCACGCAGTCAGGCCATGATCCTTGTGGAATACAGCGGTGCGCGCATGAAGGACCTGGACGGGATTCGGACCAGGGTCCGTGAGGCGGGCGGCGAATTCCACGTCGTGAAGAATACCCTCGTCCGCCGGGCATTCACGGAAAGCGGACTGGCGATGCCGCCGGACTACCTCGAGAAGTCCACGGCTGTGGCCTTTGCCTTTGCGGACCCGGTGACCACCGCCAAGGCGCTGGCCGAGGCCTCGAAGGGCCTGGACTTCATACGGGTGAAAGGCGGATTCATGGGCAGGCAGGTATTGTCCCTGCAGCAGATCAAGGCCCTGGCAGAACTACCCCCTCTGCCCGTGGTACAGGCCCAGTTGTTGGGCGTCTTGCAGGCGCCTGCCGGCAAGCTGGTGCGTACGATCGCCGAGCCGGCGCGCGCCCTGGCATCGGTGTTCCGCGCCTACGCGGAAAAAGCCCAGGCGAGCGCCTGACTCGCAGAACGCATGGGAAGATTCTCACAGCAACTATAAAAAACTTGAGGAGTTGATAAAACGATGGCTGCCAATATCGAAAAACTGGTAGAAGAACTGAGCACCCTGAGCGTGCTGGAAGCGGCGGAACTGGTCAAGGCCCTGGAGGCCAAATGGGGCGTCTCGGCGGCCGCGCCGGTGGCCGTAGCGGCGGTGGGAGGCGCTCCGGTCGCGGCCGAGCCCGTCGAGGAGAAGACCGAGTTCGACGTGATCATCAAGGAGGCCGGCGCCAAGAAGATCGACGTCATCAAGGTCATTCGCCAACTGACCAACCTCGGCCTCGGCGAGGCCAAGACCCTGGCCGAAACCGCCGGCGCCAAGGTGCTCTCGGCCGTGAGCAAGGAAGCGGCCGCCGACGCCAAGAAGAAGCTGGAGGAGGCCGGCGCGACCGTCGAGATCAAGTAGCGCATGCCAAAACAAAGAAGGGACGGCTCCTGCGAGCCGCCCTTCCCTTTGTGCACTTTTCCCTACTTCTTCCCGAACTTCTGCGTCAGCACGTCTTGCAAGGTGGGTTGGCCGATCTCCTGCAATTCGTAGCGCACGCGCTGACTGGGCTTATTCATCTTGATGAGGCGCTTCAGGTCAATCGGCGTGCCAATGAGAACCAGGTCCGCATCCGAAGCGTTGATGGTGGCCTCCAGGTCCTTCATCTGCTCCGCCCCATAGCCCATGGCAGGAAGAACCGGGCCGGTCTTGGGATACTTGGCGTATGTGGCCGCGATCGACTTGACGGCAAAGGGGCGCGGGTCCACGATCGCGGCGGCGCCGAAACGCCGCGCGGCAACATACGCTGCGCCATAAGCCATCTCTCCGTGAGTAAGCGTCGGGCCATCTTCAACAACCAGCACGCGCTGGCCGCGAATCGTCTCGGGATGCTCCACAAACAACGGAGAGGCCGCCTCGATCTGGATGGCCTGCGGATTGAGTTGGTGCAACGCCTCGCGCACGGCCAGCACACTCTCCGGATTGGCCGTATCCACTTTGTTGATGACAAGCACGTCTGCCATGCGCACATTGGTCTCGCCCGGATAATATTTCGACTCGTGGCCGGGGCGATGAGGATCGGCCACCACAATTTGGAAATCGGAGACGTAGAAGGGGAAGTCGTTGTTGCCGCCGTCCCACAGGATGATATCGACTTCCTTCTCTGCGGCGCGCACGATCTTCTCGTAGTCCACGCCGGCATAGACGATGACACCATTGTTCAGATGGGGTTCGTATTCCTCGCGCTCCTCAATGGTACATTCCTGTTCATCCAGATCGTCGTAGTCGGCAAAGCGCTGCACCTCCTGGCGGATCAGGTTGCCATAAGGCATGGGGTGGCGGATGGCTGCCACCTTATAGCCCATCTGGCGCAGGATCAGGGAGACCTTGCGCGTCGTCTGGCTCTTCCCGGAACCCGTCCGCACAGCGCAGACCGAGACCACCGGCTTGGAGGCCTTGATCTGGGTTGCGCGTGGGCCCATCAGGCGAAAATCGGCCCCGGCCGCGGTGACCAGCGCGGCTTGATGCATCACGTATTCATGGGAAACGTCGCTGTAAGCAAACACCACCTGGTCGATGTTGAATCTTCGGATGAGTTCGGGCAGCTCCTCCTCGGGATAGATGGGAATCCCTTTCGGATACAGCCGGCCGGCCAGTTCCGGTGGATAGAGCCGCCCCTCGATGTTGGGGATCTGCGTCGCGGTGAAGGCCACGACTTCGTAATCCCGGTTGTTGCGAAAGTAGACGTTGAAATTGTGAAACTCGCGCCCGGCGGCGCCCATGATGATGGTCTTGATTGGCATGCGTTGCTCCTGTTAGAAGGGTTAAAGGTTCAAGGGCTAAAGGTTCAAGGTTGGGGGCGAAGGGGCCTTCGACCGGCAACGTTCAACCTGTAACTCACATGATATCTGGCGCTTGGATATCCAGCAACCTCAGCGCGTTGGCGAGCGTCTGTTTCGCCGCGGCGACCAGCCTCAACCGCGCCTTGCGGATGTTTTCCTCTTCGCTCTGCAAGACCGGCACAGCATGGTAGAACGAGTGGAAGGCGTTGGCCAGGTCGTAGGCGTAATTGGCCATGACCAGCGGACGATATTCGCGGGCGGCCTGCTCGACCACGGCCGGGAAGCGCGAGATCAGGTCGATCAATTGGACCTCATGCGGTGTCAGTTCGTAATCGAACGCCGCCGGCTCCCGCTGTGGGTCGGGGAGGCGGGGCTCTTCCAGCTGAGCCTTGCGCAGGATGCTGCTTGCCCTCACGTGGGCGTTCTGAATGTACGGTCCCGTCCGTCCCTCGAACGAGAGCGCCTCGTCCAGGTCGAAGACAATGTCTTTGTTGTTGTCCACCGAGAGCAAGGAATAGATCAGTGCGCCGAGGCCGATCTGTTCGGCTACCTGGCGCCGCTGTTCCTCAGACATGTGCGGGCTCTTCTCGGATTCGAAGGCCAACACGCGGCGGACGGCCTCATTCAGCACATCCATGAACAATACCACCCTGCCGCGCCGCGCCGACATGGCTCCTTCGGGCAGGCTTACGAAACCATAACCAAGGTGATAGCACTTCTCGGCCTGGGCAAAGCCCCACAACTTCAGAATGGCAAAGGCCTGCTGTAGATGCAGCGATTGCCTGACATCGACCACATAGATCGAACGATCGACATGGTACTTCTCGAACTTTATCTTTGCCAGCGCCAGGTCCTTGGTCAGGTAGAGCGTCGTTCCATCGGAGCGCAGGATGACGTTGGTGCGGTATTTTTCCTTCTTGAGGCCGAGTTTTTCGTCGATCCTCACGATCACGGCACCGCCTTGCGGACGCTCGTCATCGGCAACGCCGCGTGCGATCAATTCCTCCACAATCGCTTTGGCTTCTTGATCCACTTCCGATTCAAAGAACCACACATCTATCTTGATATCCAGGATGCGCAGGATATCGCGCAGTTCCTCCAGGCTCCAGGCGCGCGTCTTGAGCCACAGTTCACGCACATAGGGATCGCCGGCGTCCCACTTGCGGTACATTTCACGGCGCTCCGCCTCGTAGGCTGCGCGGCGGGCCCTCTCCTCGGGCGTCTCGTTCTCCTTGGGTTCGAACAGGGAGGTGGCCTCGCTGTAGATTTTCAGCAGCCATTGCCCGCGCGCGTGAATCCCTTGCGGCTCCTGGCCCTTGTAGAACTTGTCGTAGGCCCACATCACCGTGATCACCCCCAGGCCGATGTCGCCGGGGTAGGAAGCGCGCAGGGTGTCGAAGCCGGCGAATTCGACCAGCCGCGCCAGCGCTTCGCCTAGGACGGCATTGCGGGCATGGCCAATGTGAAAGGAATGATGGGTGTTGGGCTGGGCATATTCCACCATGACCCGCTCTTTCTTCGGCGCGCCTCGCCCAAAGCCGGCGCCCGCGCGGAGCACCTCGTCCACCACGCGGCGCGCATACTCGGAGGTCGAGAAATATAAGTTGAGGTATCCTTTTACTGCCTCGAGACGCTGGATGCCCGCCATCTGCCCGATTTGATCCCGCACCCATGCTGCGATCTGCTGAGCGCGCTCGGCCACGTTGATCTTTCTGCCGCTGCGCGCCTCGTTGGCCGCCGCCGCAAAAAACGAGGTGCAGATGCCCCACTCGCCCTCGAAGGGAATGGGAGACCATTTGATCTCGCTCAGCGGAATGTCGTTCTGCTCGCAAAAGCGGCGGATTTTGACTTCGATGATCTGTTGTTCTTCTTCGAACATGATCGCAGATTATATCAGAGCCTTCCCCCTGCAGTGTCCGATTTAGGTGCCGCGAGGTCCTGGCATAACATTACACCGTTCCCTGCCGGGCCTCGAGGGAACAAAAAAGCGGGAGGGCTGTACTCTGCACTCCCGCCGGCGGAGAACTATTCCTTTGCCGTTTTCTTCGCGGCCGCCGCTTTTTTGACCTTTTGCTTTTTTTTCGTTTCGTCTGCCAGTGGCGCTTCGATGGGCGCTGCCTCCGTTGCAGGAGTCGTGGGCTGGTCAACCGCGCCCAGGCGGGCAAGGCGCTTCATCAGGCGGCTCTTGCGCCGCGCCGCGTTGCGGCGATGGATCACGCCCTTCTCGGCCGCTTTATCCAGGGCACGGACGGCAGCCACCACGGCTGCCCCGGGCTCCTTTCCGCTTTCAAGGGCCAGGCGCGCCTCCTTGACGGCGCGGCGCGCCGCCCCACGAAAGAATCGGTTGCGCAAGCGGCGCCTCTCGTTTTGGCGATTGCGCTTGATTTGCGATTTGATGTTCGCCAAAGTCTTCCTCCAAAACCATCTTTTGGCCTTACAGGCAGGGCGTTATTTTACAGTAGAGGTGTGGTTTTGTCCAGTCTGAAGCGGGCGGAACTTATAGCCATACACGATCACCCCCCGTTCGTCGCCGTCGTTGCGCATCTTGCGGGTGACCATCTCTACGGGCATGCCGATTTCGATCGGCCGATCGCCCAGATCGGTCAACTGGGCCGTGACCAGTGGCCCCTCCTCCAACTTCACCAATGCCACGGTGTAGGGCGCGTTCTGTTCGTAGCCATGTGGGGCCTCATAGATGGTGGTGTAGGAGTAGACCTCCCCCCTCCCGCTGAACGTGTACAGCTGCCGCGCCTCCCCCCCACATTCCGGACACACATCGCGCGGCGGGAAGATCCGCGCCTCACAATGGGGGCAGATCTCTCCGACCAGGCGGTAGCGTTGTTTCCTCAATCGCCAGTGGCGTGGAATTTCCATGTCTCATCACTCCTTGCACATATTATTCTACGGCCGGAGTCTATCAGGAACTATCAAGTTCTGGCCCGCGGTGTTTGAGACCTCGAAGGTCCGCTCGGGGGAGGACGGGGAAGGACCCTTTTTCGGTTATACTTCCGGGCGCGATGACACATTCCATTCGCAACTTCTGCATCATTGCCCACGTTGACCACGGCAAGTCCACGCTGGCCGACCGCTTGCTGCAGTTGACCGGCACTCTCCCCGAACGCGAGATGACCGAGCAGGTGCTGGACAGCATGGAACTCGAACGCGAAAAAGGCGTGACCATCAAGGCCTCTGCGGTGCGTATGCTCTATACGGCGCAAGACGGGCAATCCTATGAGCTCAACCTGATCGACACCCCTGGCCACGTGGACTTTGGCTACGAGGTCAGTCGCGCCCTCAAAGCCTGCGAGGGGGCTGTGCTGGTCGTGGACGCCACGCAGGGGATCGAGGCCCAAACGCTGGCCAATCTCTATCAGGCGCTCGAGGCTGACCTGACCATCATTCCGGTCATCAACAAGATCGACCTGCCCTCGGCTCGTCCCGAGGAAGTGGCCGAGGACGTGGGCAGCCTGCTCGGCGTCCCGCCCGAAGCGGTGATTCGCATCTCGGCCAAGGAGGGCACCCACGTCGAACAGGTGTTGGAAGCGATCGTCACGCGTCTCCCCCCGCCCCGCAGCGCCGATGAGGCACCGCTGCGCGCCCTCGTCTTCGATTCCCACTACGATCCGTACAAGGGTGTGATCGCCTACGTGCGCCTTGTGGAGGGCTGCATCCGTCCCAATGAGAGCTTGCGGATGATGTCAACGCGGGCGGAGTTCAAGCCCATCGAGGTGGGCATCTTCGCTCCAGAGATGAAAGGCGTGGAGATGCTGAGATCGGGGGAAGTAGGTTACATCGCCACCGGCCTCAAGACGGTGCATGAGTGCCGCGTTGGCGATACCATCACCGGCGCGCTGCATCCGGCCGCCGAACCCTTGCCGGGCTACCGCCATCCCAAGCCGATGGTCTTCGCCGGCATCTATCCGGTCGAGGCGGATGACTACCCCGATCTGCGCGATGCCCTCGACAAATTACAACTCAACGATGCCTCGCTGACCTTCGAGCCGGAGACCTCGCAGGCCCTGGGCTTCGGATTCCGGGCCGGCTTCCTCGGCCTGTTTCACATGGAGATCGTGCAGGAACGCCTCGAACGCGAGTTCGGCCTCGACGTGCTGTTCACGGCCCCCTCGGTCGAGTACGAAGTGCTCATGAACGATGGCTCGACCCTGCGCGTGGATTCGCCCGCCAAATTGCCCGAGGAAAGCCAGATGGCCGAAATTCGGGAACCATGGATGACCATTCAGATCATCACGCCCGTCGAGTACTATGGCCCGATCATGGACCTGGTGACGAAGCGGCGCGGCCTCTTCAAGGGACAGGAATATCCCGCGCCCCACCGCGTGCAACTGAACTATGAAATCCCGCTCTCCGAACTCATTGTCGATTTCTTCGACGAACTGAAGTCGCGCACACGGGGCTACGCCTCGCTCGATTATCAGTTCGCCGGCTACCGCCCGGATAAATTGCAGAAACTGGAAGTTCTCGTCAACGGCGAGCCGCTCGACGCCCTGGCAGCCATCGTCCACGAGCGCGACGCCTACCACAAGGGCCAACGCCTCATCACTCGACTGAAGGAACGCATCCCGCGCCAGTTGTTCGACGTGGCCATTCAGGCCGCGGCCGGCGGACGAATCATCGGCCGCGCCAACGTGCGGGCAACACGCAAGGACGTGCTGGCCAAGTGCTACGGCGGCGATATCACGCGCAAGAAGAAACTGCTCGAGAAGCAGAAACGCGGCAAACGCCGTTTGAAAATGATTGGAAACGTCGAAATCCCGCAGGAGGCTTTCATGGCCGTTCTGCGATTGGGGGAAGAGTGAGCCCCTTGCTTCCGCGCGAACGGGCGAGAACCCTCGGCGCGTCCGCGCCCCGCACACGGGCATGGAAGTGAGATGGAACGCCTATGAAGAAGATTCCTCGCTGGCTGCCCGGCGCGATCATCAGCCTTGTGTTGATCGCAGCCATCCTGAAGTGGGTTGACCTGCGCGCCATGGCCGAGGCCATTCGCAAGGCAGATTATCATGATCTGGCGGTGGCGTTTGCCCTGTCCTTTCTGTGGATGATGGTGCGGGCGCGCGTCTGGCAGACGCTTCTGCGCCACCGCGTTTCCTACGGCAACGTCCTGCTTACCACCGGCGAAGGCTATCTGCTGAACAACTTCCTCCCCTTCCGCCTTGGGGAAGTGGGCCGTGCCTTTCTGATCACGCGCAAGTCCACCCCCTCGGCCGATTCGGGAGAGCGCCTGCCATTCGGCGAGGTGTTGCCCACAATCGTCATCGAACGTGTGGTCGACCTCGGTATTTCCGCGGCCATTCTGCTGGCCTCCCTGCCGTATGTGGTGGGCGCAAAGGGCGCGGAGCGCATCGGCTACGTCGTTGGGGGAGGGGTGGCCATCGGCCTGATGGCGCTCTATGCCCTGGCGCGTTCTCAGCGCCGGACGCTCGACCTGTTCCATCGCCTGAGTGCGCGCTGGCCCGCCCTGCAAAAAATGGGCGGCGGATTCCTTCAGGCCTTCCTCGCCGGCCTCGGCGTGTTGACCGAGGGCTGGCTGTTCGCCCGCTTCCTGTGTTGGATGATGCTCAACTGGGGAATGGCACTGGTGGCCTACTATCTGATGATGAGCGCCTACTTCCAGCAGGCCCGTCCCGTCTGGAGTCTCTTCGGACTGGGTGCGGCCGCCTTTGGCGGGGCCATCCCCTCCCTGCCCGGCGCGGTGGGGACCTTCGATGGGGCGCTGGCCGGCGCGTTGACCCTGCTGACGGGCGATCCATCCACGGCGCTGGCGGTCGCTCTCACGGCGCGGCTGTACAACTATCTCAACAGCGGCCTTATCGGGGGTCTCGGCCTGGCGCGCGAGGGCGAGACCCTGGGTGAAATTTACCGCCAGATCCTGCAATTGAAAGGCGAATAACCCCATGCTTCCACTCTATGATACGGCGCGCTCGCGCCGGGCTCCGCTGGTGAACTGGCTGCTGATCGCCCTCAATGTGCTGGTCTTCCTCTACGAGCTCAGCCTGCCCTCTCCGACGCTGGGCCGCTTCATTCGCACCTGGGGCCTTGTCCCTGTGCGCCTGATCACACAGCCCCAGGCGGGATGGATCACGATCTTCACCGCCATGTTCCTGCATGGCGGCTGGCTTCACATGCTGAGCAACATGTGGATTCTCTTCATCTTTGGGGATAACGTTGAGGACCGCATGGGGCATGGGCGCTACCTGCTGTTTTACCTGCTCAGCGGGCTGGCGGCTGCTTTCCTTCAGTCGTATTGGACGTTGGGAAGCCGCATGCCCATGATCGGGGCGAGCGGAGCCATCGCCGGCGTGCTGGGAGCTTACATGGTCTTGTTCCCCTATTCCCGTATCGCCAGTTTGGTGCCCATTCTCTTCATCTTCACGGTGGTGGAAATTCCGGCGCCGCTGTATCTGTTGTTCTGGTTCATCTCGCAGTTGTTCGCCGGCCTGTTCTCGCTGGAGGGCGCGGTGGGCGGCGTGGCTTGGTGGGCGCATGTGGGCGGCTTCATCTTTGGAATGCTGACGGTGAGGCTGTTTGCTCGGCGCAGAATCTATCCTTTTTGACCGGAGAAAATATGGCTCATCGGTATCTCATCACCGGCGGTGCGGGCTTCATTGGCTCTAACTACGTCCACCGCCTTCTCTCGCGTGGCGAAAAGGTCACCATTCTCGACAATCTCTCGCGGGCGGGGGCGCGGCACAACCTGGAGTGGTTGGAGCAGTCCTTTGGCAAGGACGCCTTCGACCTGGTGATCGGGGACGTGCGCGACGCCTCGCTGGTTGTCTCGGCCGCCCGCGCCTCCGAGGTGATCGTGCACCTGGCTGGCCAGGTGGCGGTGACCACCTCGGTCATCGATCCGCGCCAGGATTTCGAGGCCAACGCCCTCGGCACGTTCAACGTGTTGGAGGCGGCGCGGCGTTCGGGACGCAATCCCATCGTCCTCTATGCCTCCACCAATAAGGTCTATGGCGGGATGGAGGATGTGCAAGTCGTGGAAGAGGCCACCCGTTGGCGTTACCGCGATCTGCCCCATGGCTGCCCCGAAACCCAGCCGTTAGACTTCCACTCGCCCTATGGGAACAGCAAGGGCTGTGGCGATCAATACACGCGCGATTATTACCGCATCTATGGCCTCCCCACGGTGGTCTTCCGTCAGTCGTGCATCTATGGGCCAAGACAGATGGGCATGGAAGACCAGGGCTGGGTGGCCTGGTTCATCATCGCCGCCGCGCTGGGACGCCCGATCACCATCTACGGCGACGGCAAACAGGTGCGGGATGTTCTTTACATAGACGATTTGTTGGACGCCTATGACCTGGCCATCCAAAAGATCGAAATCGCACGCGGGCAGGTCTACAACATCGGCGGCGGGCCGGCCAATGTCATCTCGGTGTGGGCCGAGTTCGGCCCCTTGCTGGAACGCCTGCTGGGAAGATCCATCCCCACCGCGCGCGGCGATTGGCGGCCGGGCGATCAGCGCGTGTTCTATGCCGATATCCGCAAGGCCGAGCGAGAGTTGGGCTGGAGGCCAAAAGTTGGAGTGGAAGAGGGGGTGCGCCGCCTGTTCGAGTGGGTGCAGCAGAACCGGGCTCTGTTTTAAAGCAAGAATTCCGAAGCCCGCGCCTCGGAATTCTTGATCTTGGTTGGATGCCCTTACATCAGGCTCGAGATGTATTTCTTCCAGAAATACATGAAGAGCACTGTCAGGCCGACCGGGGCGAGGAACCCCAACACACCGCCGAAGAAGCCCGAGAGGAAGGACCCAACGGCCGGCACGCTATCCAGCGCCTTCCAGACAGCGCCAAGCAGCAGGAAGCGAATGCCGAAGTTCACGACGTCGCCCGCATCCAGGAAGAAGATCCCGGAGAGGATGCCGGCCAGGATCAACAGCCACCCGAGGTAGGGATCGGCGGCTTTGAATTGGAACGCCCCGGCCAGGCCGGCGACCAGGATGCCGACCAGATACACCCACTTCCACACGGCGCGGCTGCCGGCGGCCGCCGGCTGGGCTTTGGTTGGTGCAGGTTTCTTTGCAGGCATTTTACATTCTCCTTTTAATGTAAGATGAAATTTTATGGCATAAGGGAAAACACCCGGGGAATGGGGGAGTTTCGCGCTCCTCGAGAGGCAGCGGGTGGGTTATAATCCCGTCCTGGTCTTCTGGGCGAGAGTGAACATGAAAATTCTGACGGTGCTCACCTACTATCGTCCTCACACCAGCGGCCTGACGATCTACTCCGAACGTCTGGCGCGCGCCCTGGCGCGACGCGGTCATCAGGTGACGGTGATGACCACACAATACGACCCCTCTCTGCCGCGCCAGGAATGGATGGACGGCGTCCGAGTCGTGCGCGTGCCGGTGGCGCTGCGCATCAGCAAGGGAGTGATCGCCCCGACCTTTGGGTATGTGGCCACGAAACTGGTCTGGGAACATGATGTCGTGCAGTTGCACTTGCCTCAATTCGACGCCCCCGGTGTGGCCCTGCGGGCCCGGCTCTTCGGCAGGCCGGCGGTGCTCACCTATCATTGCGACTTACAATTGCCGCCCGGCCTGTTCCATCGCTTTGTCAATCGGGTTGTACATTTCCAGAACAACCTGGCCGCGCGGCTCGCCGACGGCATCGTTACGTATACTCAAGATTACGCCGATCATTCCCCCTTTCTTTCTCGTTATGCCCATAAGTTGATCACCATCCTCCCGCCGGTAGAACTTCCCCCTGCCTCTCCCGAACAGGTGCGTGAATTTGCGCGCCGATATCGCACGGACGGACGCCGCCCCGTGATCGGCATGGCGGCGCGCCTGGCAGCCGAAAAAGGGGTCGAGGTCCTGCTGGGAGCCCTCCCCACCGTGTTAGAGAAATACCCTCAGGCTCAGGTGCTCTTCGCCGGGCAGCACGAAAATGTGTTTGGTGAGCAGGCTTACTATGAACGGCTGAGGCCGCACGTCCGCCGCTATCAAGAGAGCGGACACTGGACCTTTCTGGGGGTCCTCTCGCCGCAGCAGATGTCCGCTTTTTATCCCAATCTGGATGTGCTGGTGGTCCCGTCGCTCAATTCGACCGAGGCCTTCGGCCTGGTGCAGATCGAGGCGATGATGAACGGCATTCCCTGCGTGGCCTCGGCCCTGCCGGGGGTGCGCATGCCGATCCAGATGCACGCCATGGGGCGCGTCGCCAGGATCGGCGATCCGCTCAGTTTGGCGGAATCCATCCTGGAGGTCCTGGATGAGCCGCAGAAATTTCGGGGCGATATCGAAGCCATCAGAAAGATCTACAATCCCGATTCGGTTGCGCAGGAATATGAAAGGCTGTTCGAACGCCTGAAGAAGAAAGGAAGGTAAATGTGGACGTGATAGGAATCAACGTCGGCTTTCTGTTCGTGCAATCGCTTTCGATCGTTTCGCTGATTGGGCTGCCGCTCGTTTCTCTGCTGAACCTCTCGAAGAAAAACATGAGCGGCACGACGCTGGCGCTGTGGGTGTTGGTCATTTGCGCCATCCCCTTGCTGGGCGCCGTGGCATACTGGATCGTCAAACCCACCGCCGAGGTAAAGTAAAAAACCGTAACTGCTCAGGCATGTCATTGCGAAACGGTGCTTTTTTCGCTGAAGCAATCTCTTGGAACGAACAGGATCCTGCTTCGGGACAAAAACCGTCCCTCGCAGTGACATTTGACTTGTAGGCTGAGCAGTTACAGAAATCAGGGAATGACTTCGAAGCCTTGTTCGATAAAATGAGCGTCGAAGGTGAAGACTTTTTCGATCTTCAGGCGGCGCATGGTCTCGAAACTGCTGCAATCCACCAGCGAGAGTTGACGGCGATTGGCGGCAAAAACAAAGCGGATTGATGCTTCGTGTTGATTTTTTTCAATCCATTCGATGGTCAGAAATGGGAGCATCTTTTCCTGAAAATCACGCGCCCTTGAAAGACCAATCCTTTTCTGGATGATGGCTATGCTTTCGATAAGCACATAATTATTGGTCAGCAACACCTCATCCCTTTCCAGCAGGTCGCGCCAACATGACAAGGCGCGTTGATGGTTCGAATCATCTGTGATGAGAATGGCAAGGAACGCGGATGTATCAACGAAGATCATCTTCTATCGCCTGAACGAAATACTCGTCGTGATTGGTGGAGACGTCCGTTTTTTCTTCAATGTCACGGAATTTTTCAGGGTGATTCTTGATGTATTCGATAAATTCCAGCGCCCGCTGACGTTTCTCCTCGCGGGTTGCTCCTTTGGGCGCGGTGACGATATACTGCGCCACGCTCTCGCGCACCAGTTTGGCAACCGACACCTTGCGCGCCTTCGCCAGTTCTTTCAGGGTGCTGACCTGTTCCTCTGTCAATTGAATCATCATTCTAATCATCCAGGCCTCCATTCTGCTATCACTTTTTGAAAACCGCTATCATTATAACATGTCCAACAAAGACTTTCTTTTCCTCCACCTCCGCGACCTGCCCTACTTCCGTGCCCTGCTGCGAGCCGTGGAGGCCGGGTTCTATCAGGGCCTCGAACTCCCTCCTCCCACGCTGGACCTGGGCTGTGGCGATGGGCATTTTGCCTCTCTGGCCTTCGAGCGCCCGATCGAGGTAGGGCTGGACCCCTGGCGTGCTCCCATCCACGAGGCAAAACGCCGCCATGCCCACCGCTGGCTGGTGGAGGCCGAGGGTGGACATGCTCCCTTCCCAAGCGGCTACTTCGCCAGCGCCTTCAGCAACTCGGTCCTGGAACACATCCCTCGTGTGCAGGAGGTGCTGGTCGAGACGGCGCGCCTGCTGCGTCCGGGAGCGATGTTTGTCTTTTGCGTCCCGAACGATAAATTCAATCCCGGCCTTTCCGTTGCCAGAGCCTTCGATAAAATCGGTCTGACTTTTATGGCCGAGGCTTATCGAAAGGCCTTCACCCGCATCTCTCGTCACGTTCATCTGGATGGGCCGGAGATCTGGAAGGGGCGCCTGGAGCAGGCAGGCTTTGTGCTCGAAAGGTACTGGCACTACTTTCCACCGCCGGCGCTGGCTGTTTTGGAGTGGGGGCATTATTTCGGCTTGCCCTCCTGGATGGCGCGAAAATTGTGCGGGCGCTGGATTCTGGCTCCCGCAGCCTGGAACGTGAACTGGCTTGCCCGTCTCCTGCGCCCCCACGCCGACGCGCGTCCGTGTGCAGAGGGCGTTTATACGTTCTACATCGCCCGGCGGAGAGGGTAAAATCGTAATTACCCGCCATCTACTGTGTGGCATTTCCGCCCGACAACTCGAGTTGTGGGCTACCTTCACGAAGTCGGCCTGCGCCGACTGTCCTGTCCGCCGTCCATCGTCCACCGTCCGCGTGGCACGCCGTTTCAACGGCCGTGCGGCGGCCAGGGCAGGGGATTGCGTAAAATCTGAATTCTGGCCAAGAGAGGTAATTGCTTACCCTGTGGCATGGTCGCACTTTCCCGGTGGGCCGGAAGCCCTGCCTCCGTACATGGAAGCCATGCGGGCCGGCGCAAGAGTCGGATTTGTCCGACTTTTCATGACCTGAGGAAGGACTTGCGCGTGGCCCCTTGGGAGGGCTGTCCGTCCGAACCGGGCGGGCAGATATTAACCATAAGGAGACCCCTTCATGGAAGAACCCAGTATCCTCGAGGCGCTCAAAATCGCCTTCAGAGATTGGAAATCCTTCACCCGTCTCATAGCGGCCGTTTTTGCCCCCTCCCCGGGCGCGGAGCGGTCTGATCTGTCTGAGACGGCCGTTTTGTCTGAGCAGGAAGTGTTGTCCCCTGTGGCGCGTGCCGCATCCCCTCGCCCTCTCCCCTGGCGCTCCCTCCTTGCGCTTGCCCTGGCACTGATTGGGCAGCGTCTCCTCGAGCCGCCCCTGCGCGCTGCCTGGAGCGGGATCGTCCTGTACCTTGCCGCGCTTGCCTTGCTGATCTGGGCGCATCGGCGCGAGGCATGGGGGCTGGCCGACTTGCCTGCCTCCCACCTCGGCGCGGACCCGTTGACTTACCGGCGCGCGCCCATGACGCTGGCCGCGATCTTTGCTGCCCTGGCCTTTCTGTTCCTGGGCGGGAACATGTTCACCCCCTTCAACCTCGCCCTCTGGCTCGCGGCGGTGGCCTGTTTCGTGTGGGCGGTGTGGTTGAGGGAGGCGGAAGCCGAGCCCTGGTGGCACAAAGCCTGGCGCTGGATGCAAGACCGCCAGGTGCACATCCGCCTTACGCCCCCGCTTCTGCTCGGGCTGGCCGCGCTCGCGCTGGTCATCTTCTTCCGTGTCTATCGCCTCAGCCAGGTGCCGGCCGAGGCCTTCAGTGACCACGCCGAGAAGATCCTGGATATTTACGACCTCACCCAGGGGCAGACCCGCATCTTCTTCCCGCGCAACACCGGCCGCGAGGCCCTTCAAATGTATTGGACGCTGCTGATGGCCGGGCTCTTCGGCAGCGGCCTCTCCTTCCTCAGCTTGAAGATCGGCACGGTCATCCTCGGCTTGTTGACCTTGCCTTATTTGTATCTGTTGGGCAAAGAATTTGGCAGCCGGCGCGTCGGCCTGCTGGCCTTCGTCTTCGCCGGCATTGGCTACTGGCCAAATGTCATCAGCCGCGTCGGACTGCGCTTCCCGCTCTATCCGCTCTTTGCCGCGCCCACTCTTTACTACCTGCTGCGTGGACTGCGCACGCAGAAGCGCAACGACTTCGTTCTCTCGGGCCTTTTCCTCGGCCTGGGCTTGCACGGCTATACCCCGTTCCGCATCATGCCCCTGCTGATCTTGACGGTCTTTGGGCTTTATCTGCTGCATCCGCAGTCGAGGGGATCACGGCTTCAAGCCCTGCTCTGGCTGGCCCTCCTGGCGACGACGGCCCTGCTCGTCTTCCTGCCCTTGTTGCGCTACATGCTGGAAAACCCGCAGGGCTTCTTCTTCCGGGCCCTCAGCCGCGTCGGCAGCGTGGAGCGGCCGCTGCCCGGCCCGGGGTGGCAGGTCTTCCTTTCGAATCTGTGGAACGCTCTGCGCATGTTCAACTGGGATGACGGCGAGGTCTGGGTGCACTCGGTCACGCACCGCCCGGCCCTGGACGTGATCACGGCCGCCTTGTTCCTGATCGGCGTTGTGCTGGTGTTGGGGCATTACCTTGGTCGGCGCCGCTGGCCGCACCTGGTCTTGCTGCTTTCGATCCCCATCCTGCAACTCCCTTCGACCCTTTCTCTGGCCTATCCGGGCGAAAACCCGACCCTCAACCGCACCGCTGCCGCGCTGGTGCCGGTCTTTCTCATTGTTGGATTGGCGCTGGACGGCTTGATGAGCACGCTTGAATCCTTCTCGAAATCACCTCGCGGGCGTTCCTGGGCCTGGGGCGTCTTTCTCCTGCTGTTGCTCTTTTCCGGCTTTCAGAACTACGACCTGGTCTTCAACCAGTATCGCACGAGTTTCAACCTCGGCGCGTGGAACACGTCCGAGATGGGCGCGGTGGTGCAGGGCTTTATCCAGGCCACGGGCAGTCAGGATACAGCCTGGACGGTAGGGTATCCTTACTGGGCCGATACCCGCCTGGTGATGATCCAGGCCGGCTTCCCGAACAAGGATAATGCCATCTGGCCCGATCAGTTCCAGAGCACGCTTGCCATTCAAAAGCCGAAGTTGTTCCTGGTGTATAGGGAGGATCAGGCCTCTTTGGAGGCGCTGCGCTCTTTGTACCCCAACGGCTGGTTGTGGGAATATCCATCGAAGTACCCGAATAAAGACCTCTGGGTCTTTCTGGTTTTGCCGGAAACTCCCCAACCCTGAAGTGGCCCCGGCGAACAGGTTCTCACCATGACAGACACAATCTCCCGATCATCTCGACGGTTCGACCTCCGCCTCTATGATCTATTGCTGCTGATCGTCCTGCTGATAGCCGCCTGCTTCCGCATCGTTGGCCTGAACTGGGACGAGTATCAACACCTGCATCCCGACGAGCGTTTTCTCACGATGGTGGAAAGTGCTTTACAGGTGAAGAAATGTTCTATCCCGAACACTCCGCTGGAGGCCTGCCCGCCGCAACAGCAGCGCGGGTTGAGCCTGAGCGATTACTTCGACACGGCCACCTCGCCGCTCAACCCGCACAATCGGGGCTATGGTTTCTTCGTCTATGGTGATTTCCCTATCTTCCTGGTGCGCTACGTGGCGGAGTGGCTGGGGCAGGTGGGCTACGATGAAGTCCATCTGGTCGGGCGGCAGGTCTCTGTGCTGAGCGATCTGCTGACCATTCTGCTGTTGTACATCATCGCGGCGCGGCTGTACGATCGCCGTGTGGCATTGCTGGGGGCCGCCTTCTCGGCCCTGGCCGTGTTGCAGATTCAGCAGGCGCATTTCTTCACCGTGGACACCATGGCCAATCTCTTCATGTTCCTGGCCCTCTATTTTGCAACCGCCATCCTGTTGACGCCCCTGTCCACCGATAAGATCTCCGCCCCCCAACCGTCCGACTCCCCGCTGCGCGGCCGCCTTCTGCTCCTGATCCACGATCCCCTCCTCCGCTTGAGTGTGGCCTTCGGTTTGGCCCTTGGCTTGGCCATCTCCTCGAAGCTGAACGCCGTCCCGTTGATCCTGCTCTTGCCGGCGGCTCTTGTGCTGCGCTACGCGGTACACGAGGGGGGACAATCCCTGAGGCCTCTGTCCCCGCAGGCGATCGAGCGCCTTCTTCCGCCCCTCATCCTCGGCGCTCTGGCCACCGCGCTCGCCTTCCGCGTCTTCATGCCGTATGCTTTCCGGGGCCTGGGACTCAATCCGGCCTGGATCGCCAACATCAAGGAGTTGGCCGCCCAAACCGGCGGCGACGTGGACGTGCCCTTCGCTTTGCAGTGGGCGCGGCGCTCGCCCCTCTTCGCCTTCAAAAACCTGACTCTGTGGGGGCTGGGCCTGCCGCTGGGCATCCTGGCCTGGGCCGGCTTCCTGACGATGGGCTGGCGCATCCTGCGCGGCGAGTGGAGGCATTTCCTCTTGTGGGGCTGGACGGCTTTCTACTTCACCTGGCAATCGCTGGTGTTCAATCCCAGCATGCGCTACCAGTTGCCGGTGTATCCGCTGCTTGCCATGATGGGCGCCTGGCTGGTCATCTGGCTCTGGGATGGCGGACGGCGAACGGCGAGCCGCGCCACCCTCCCCTCACCCCTTGCCCCCTTACCTTCCTCCCTGCCCCTCTTCCTTGCCCTGACGGTCTTGCTCCTCAGCGCGGCCTGGGCATTCGCCTTCACCCGCATCTACACCCGACCCGTGACCCGTGTCGCCGCCACGCGCTGGATTTACCAGCACGTGCCGGGCCCCATCAATGTGCGCATCAAAACAGCCGACTGCTCCATCTATCAGCAACCGCTTCCCTTCCCGGCCGGCGGACAGATTCGTTCCGGTGTGCCCTATGTGCTCTCGTTCCGCGCCAACGCCGGCGGCGCGTTGAGCGAGGTCTATCTGCCCCACATCGCCGCCGTCGATGCCACCGGCCCTCAGACCCTGCGCCTGTCCCTCGCGCTCCAACCCGAGGCGCCCCCCGAACAAATCCTGGGGATGGCTCTCCTGACCTCGGATTTCGACCCCGGCGCAGATGGGCGCGGCGGAGAAGCGCGCTTGCGCCTCGATCGCCCGGTTGTGTTGAACAAAGGCCAGACCTACTTCTTGCGCTTCGAAACGAGCGGAGCCCTGACTCTGAGCGGCGCGGCCCCGATCAACGAATCGGACTGGGACGATGGCCTGCCCCTGCGTCTCGGCGCGGAAGGATACGATGGCTACGGCGGACTCTATCAGGGCGGCCTCAACCTGCAAATTTACTGGGACGATACCCCCGACAAACTTCAGCGCTTTGTGGATACGCTCACCCAGGGCGATTACATCTTCATCTCATCCAATCGTCAGTGGGCCAGCGTGACGCGCCTCCCCGAGCGCTATCCGCTGACCATAGCCTACTACCGCGCCCTCCTCGGCTGCCCCGATGACAAAGACGTCATCTGGTGCTACAACGTCGCTCGCCCGGGCCGCTTCGAGGGTCGCCTCGGCTATGACCTGGTGGCGGTCTTCGAATCGTTCCCCAGCCTGGAGTTCCCCTCCGGGCTCAGGTGGGAGATCAACGACCAGTTCGCCGAGGAAGCCTTCACCGTATACGATCATCCCAAGGTGTTGATCTTCCAGAAGCGCCCCGACTTCAACCCCGAGCGGGTGCGCGCCCTCCTGGGCGCCGTGGACTTGAGCAACGTTGTCCACCTGACGCCGAAGCAGGCCAGCCGTTACAAGAGCCTGATGCTCTCCGAGGCGCGGCTGGCCGAACAGCAAGCCGGGGACACGTGGTCGGAGATGTTCAACTACGCCTGGCCTCAAAATCGCTATCCCGTGCTTGGCTTGCTGCTCTGGTATGCGTTTCTCTTCCTGCTCGGCCTGGCTGCCTACCCGCCCCTGCGCCTGGTCCTGCCGGGGCTGAAGGACAGGGGCTATCCTCTGGCGCGCCTCTTTGGCCTGGCCCTGCTGGGGTACTTCTCGTGGCTGGCGGGCTCGCTGGGCCTCCCGCTCACGCGGCCGAGCCTCGCGGCGGTGACGATTCTTTTGGCAGCCGCCGGCCTGGGTCTGGGCTGGAGGCAGCGGCGGGAGATCAAGGAGGAGTGGAGGACGCGGCGTTCCGAGTTCCTGGTCGCCGAGGCCCTCTTCTTCCTCTTCTTCCTCTTCGACTTACTCATTCGCCTCGGCAACCCCGACCTGTGGCACCCGGCTAAGGGCGGCGAGCGTCCGATGGATTTTTCGTATTTCAATGCCGTCTTGAAGAGCACGACTTTCCCACCCTACGACCCGTGGTTCGCCGGCGGATACATCAATTACTATTACTATGGCTTCGTGCTGGTGGGGATGCCGGTCAAACTCCTGGGGCTTGTGCCCACCATCGCATACAACTTCATTCTGCCCACCCTGTTTGCATTGACCGCCATGGGGGCCTTCTGCGTGGCATGGAATTTGCTGGAGGGAGTTCGGGCCTCAGAAAGGGGGGAGCGCCCCGCAGCCTCGCCGTGGATCGCCGGCCTGCTGGCCGCGTGGCTGATGGTCGGACTGGGCAACCTCGGCACGCTGCGGATGATCTATCAGGGGCTGCAGCGCCTGGCGGCTCCCGGCGGGGTGATCGACCCGGCCGGCATCTGGCAACGCCTGGGCTGGGCACTCGATGGCCTTTTCCGGCTGATGGCCGGTGAACACTTGCCCTTCGGGCGCGGCGATTGGTACTGGAATCCCAGTCGCATCATCCCTGCCGGGCCGGGCAACGAAATCACCGAGTTTCCCTTCTTCACGTTCCTGTATAGCGACCTGCATGCGCACATGATGGCCCTGCCGCTCACCCTGCTGGCCCTGGCCTGGGCGCTTGCGCTTGTCAAAAAGCGCGGCTTCACATGGCCCTCCCTGTGCGGTGGCGCGTTGATCCTCGGCGCGCTCTACCCCGCCAACCTCTCCGATATGTACACCTACCTGCCATTCGGATTGGCGGCGCTGGGTTATGCCTGCTTGCGGGCGGAGGAGGGGCGCGCGGGGTGGCGCCGTTTTGCGCGTGTTGCCGGCAGCACGGCTTTCGTCGTCGTGCTTTCTCGCCTGCTGTATCAGCCGTACTACGCGGCTTACAGCCAGGGCTACCGGGCGCTCGAGCCCTGGACGGCCTCGCACACGCCTCTCTGGTCCTATCTTTCTCACTGGGGCGTGTTCCTTTTTATCGTGACATTCTGGCTGGCCTGGGAGACGCGGGAATGGCTGGCCTCCACCCCGCTTTCGGCCTTGAACAAACTGCGCCCCTACCGTGCTCTGATCGAGGTGGCCCTGATGGTCTTTCTGGCGCTGTGGCTGCTTCTGATCTTGCAGGGCGTGGTCGTGGCCTGGGTGGTCTTGCCGCTCACGGCGTGGGCGGGCATTTTGCTCTTGCGCCCGTCCTGCTCGGACGCCAGGCGCTTTGTGTTGTTCTCCATGGGCACGGCATTGTGGATCACTCTCATGGTCGAGGTGGTGGTGGTGCGCGGCGACATCGGTCGCATGAACACGGTCTTCAAGTTTTATTTGCAGGCCTGGACGTTGCTCTCGCTCTCCGCCGCGGCGGCCTTTGCCTGGATTCTGAAGGACCTCTCAAGATGGTCGCTCCGCTGGCGCAACTTCTTCCAAACCGGCGCGACGCTGCTCCTGGCCGGCGCGGCCCTGTACACCGTTTCGGCCACGCTGGACAAAGTCTCGGACCGCATGGCCGACGGCGTGCCGCTGACCCTGGATAGCATCACGTACATGCGCTACGCCCGCTATGCCGACTTCGGCGGGATGATGGATCTGAGTTATGATTACCGCGCCATCCGCTGGATGCAAGATCACGTCCAGGGCTCGCCGGTGATTGTCGAAGCCAACTGCCCGGAGTATCGCTGGTGCACGCGCTTCACGATCTACACGGGGCTGCCCGGCGTGGTCGGCTGGAACTGGCATCAGCGTCAGCAGCGCACTTTCACGCCCTATCTGGTTGAAAGCCGCGTGGACGAGGTGCACGCTTTCTACAACACCACCGATGTGCAAGGCGCGTTGCGTTTCCTTAGGAAATACAACGTCGGGTATATCGTCCTCGGGCAGCTGGAGCGGCTCGAATATGCGGGACCCGGCCTCGATAAGTTCGCACAATATGATGGGCTGCTATGGAAGTCGGTTTATCGCGATGGCGACACCGTGATCTATGAGGTGCTTCAGTAATGCATATCTTTCATATCACCACCCGAAGGCAATGGCAAGCTGCGCAGCCGAACGGCCGCTACTTTCCCTCGCCCGCCGAAGGGTTTGTTCACTGCTCGCGCGCAGATCAGGTTCTGGCCGTGGCCGAGAGGTTCTACAAGGGGCAGAGCGGGCTCGTCCTGCTCGTGATCGATCCGCAACGCCTGACCTCCGAACTCAAATGGGAGGCGCCCTCCGATGAGAGCGCCTCGGCCACGGGACCCTTCCCCCATGTTTACGGCCCGATCAACCTCGAGGCGGTTGTGCGCGTCCTGGACTTCGAGGCGGACGCGGACGGAAATTTCAGCCTGCCGCCCCTGGCGTGAGGGCCGCCGCGAGGCGCTTCCATGAACTCGATCGCGGCCTTTCTGGCCTGGTATGTTCTCCTCACCCTGTTGGGGTGGCTCACCTTGCCACTGGCATGGCTCGTCTTTCCCGCGCTGGCCGATCGCGGCTACGGCCTGGCGCGTGCCCTCGGCCTGTTGTTGTGGGGCTATGTTTTCTGGCTGCTCACCTCGCTGGGCTTTGCCCAAAACAACGCCGCCGGGATTCTGTTCGCCTTGTCCGTGGTGGCGGGCGGGAGCGCCTGGGCTCTGCAGAGGGAGGGCAGGCCACCGTGGACCGCAGCCGGGCGGCAAGCCATCCGCACCTGGCTTGCGGAGCATCGTGCTTACGTTTTGGCTGTGGAAATCCTGTTCGCGCTCGCCTTTGCAGGCTTGGCCTGGCTGCGGGCCGGCAACCCCGAACTGGACAATGCCGAGAAGCCAATGGAGTTGATGTTCATCAATGCGATCCTCCGTTCCCCCTCCTTTCCGCCGCACGACTCCTGGCTTTCGGGCTATGCCATCTCGTATTACTACTTCGGCTACGTCATGACGGCCATGCTGGCGCGCTTGACCGCTCTGAGCGGCAGCATGGCGCACAATCTGATGACCGCGCTGGTCTTTGCGCTGAGCGCCGTCGCGGCCTACAGCCTTCTGTATAATTTGCTGGCGCTCGATGGCTCGCCGCGCAGGGCGCGCATCGCCCTGGCCTTCCTGGCGCCCCTCTTCCTGCTCTTGGTGAGCAATCTGGAAGGCTTCCTGGAAGTCCTCCATCGTCGTGGCCTGTTCTGGCCCGCTTCGCCTTCGGCCTTCAACTTCTGGACCTGGCTGGGGATCAAGGACCTGAACCAGCCGCCGGCTTCGCCTCCTGGCTGGGTGCCCGAGCGCTTCTGGTGGTGGTGGCGCGCCTCGCGCGTCATCTCGGATTTCGACCTGGCCGGCAATTTTCAGGAGGTGATCGACGAATTCCCGTTCTTCTCCTTCCTCCATGCTGACCTGCATCCCCACGTCCTGGCCATTCCTTTCAACCTGCTGGCCGTGGCTGTGGCGTTGAATCTCCTTCTCGGCGGCCGGCGGGGCAGGATGCCTCTCCTCGGCCTGGCGTTGCCAATCAACCCGCTGGCTCTCCTCTTCGGCGCGCTGACTCTGGGCGGGCTGGCCTTTCTGAACACCTGGGATGTTCTCGTGGCCATGGCGCTGATGCTCGGCGCTTATCTCCTTCTGCGCCTCCGTCAGGAAGGCTGGGCCTGGGAGCACCTGCGGGAGGCATTTGCCCTGGCCCTGTCGCTCGGTGTTCTGGCTCTTCTGCTCTACCTGCCTTTTTACCTGGGCTTCTCCTCCCAAGCAGGCGGCCTTCTCCCCAACCTCATCAACCCAACGCGCGGCGCCCAATTATGGGTGATGTTTGCCCCGCTCTTCCTCCCCCTGCTGGCCTATCTGATCTACCTTGCGTGGGGCGAGAAACAAAGTGCGCGCCTTTTGCCGGCCCTGGGAATGAGCCTCGGCCCGGTCCTGT